>NZ_BAGA01000070.1 GCF_000308595.1 Nocardia higoensis NBRC 100133
CCGCCCAGGGTGGATCCACCGCCGGGCGACCCAAGCCCGCCGGCCAGTTCAAGCCCGCTGCCGCAGCAGCCAAGCCCACCGGCAAGAAGGCGAAGAATCCCAAGCCGCAGCGCCAGACGGCCGCCGCCCCGCTGCTGAGCAATGCCAAACCGGCCCGTCGCCAGAACGTCGAGCCCGCCCACACCGAGGGCCCCGTCAAGCTGCCGTGGGGTGAGGGCGAGCGGCTGCAGAAGGTGCTGGCCAAGGCCGGTGTTGCCTCGCGGCGCGCGGCCGAGGAGATGATCGACCAGGGCCGGGTCGAGGTCGACGGCGTGATCGTGCGCGAGCAGGGCCTGCGGATCGACCCGCAGACCGCGGTGGTGCGTGTAGACGGCACCCGCGTGGTGGTGCGCGACGAACTGGTACACGTCGCGCTCAACAAGCCCAAGGGCTGGCAGTCGACCATGTCCGACGACCTGGGCCGCCCCTGCGTGGGTGACATCGTGGCCGAGCGGATCGCCGCCGGTCAGCGCCTGTTCCACGTCGGCCGCCTCGACGCCGACACCGAGGGTCTGCTGCTGCTCACCAACGACGGCGACCTCGCACACCGGCTCATGCACCCCTCCTACGAGGTCTCCAAGACCTACCTGGCGACCGTGCACGGCGAGGTGAACAACAAGCTCGTCGGCAAGCGCCTGCGCGAGGGCGTCGAACTCGACGACGGCCCGGCCAAGGTCGACCGCTTCCAGGTGCTCGAGGTCGGCGAGGGCCGTTCGCTGGTGAAGATCGTGCTGCACGAAGGCCGCAAGCACATCGTGCGCAGGCTGCTCGACGCGGTCGGCCATCCGGTGACCCGGCTGGTGCGCACCCATATCGGCCCGGTGGTGCTGGGCGATCAACGGCCCGGCACGTTGCGGGTGCTCGGCCGCGACGAAATCGGCAAACTCTACGAGGCGGTCCAGCTGTGAACGGTGTGCAGGTCCCGGCGGAACTCGACAACGCGGTGTCCGGCGACGGTCCGCTGACCGTCGCGATGGACGGTCCGTCGGGCACCGGCAAGTCCAGCGTCTCCCGCAAGCTCGCGCTGCGGCTCGGCGCCCGCTATCTGGACACCGGCGCCATGTACCGGGTGGCGACGCTGCGCGTGTTGCGCGCGGGCGCGGACCTCGATGATCCGGCGTCCATCATCGCCGCGGTGAAGGAACTGCCGCTGAGCATCGGCACCGACCCCACCCGCGAATTCGTCGAACTCGACGGCGAGGACGTCTCCGCGGAGATTCGCGGCGACGCCGTCACCAAGGCCGTCTCCGCCGTCTCGGCGGTGGGCGAGGTGCGTGAGGTGCTCGTCGCGACCCAGCGCGAGATCGCCGCGGAGGCGGGCCGCATCGTGGTCGAGGGCCGCGACATCGGCACCGTCGTGCTGCCCGGCGCGGACGCGAAGATCTACCTGACCGCCTCCGCGCAGGCCCGCGCGCAGCGGCGCAACGAACAGAACATCCGCGAGGGCCGTGGCGACGACTACGCGGCCGTGCTGGCCGACGTGCAGCGCCGTGACACCCTCGATTCCACCCGCGCGGTGTCCCCGCTGCGTCCCGCCGAGGACGCGGTGCTCGTGGACACCAGCGAGCTGACCATGGACGAGGTCATCGACGAGCTGTATCGCGTCGTGGCGCAGCGTATCGCGACAGGAAGTGCACAGTGAGCGAAGACGTACTGGCCGGAGACGGCATCTGGACCGACGAATCCGAATGGGAACTGGTCGATTTCGAGGGTGAGCACGAGGGCGAGGAACAACTCGCCATGCCGACGCTCGCCGTGGTCGGCCGGCCGAACGTCGGCAAGTCGACCCTGGTGAACCGGATTCTCGGCCGCCGCGAGGCGGTCGTCGAGGACATTCCCGGCGTCACCCGCGACCGCGTCTCCTACGAGGCGAACTGGGCCGGGCGGCGCTTCCTGGTACAGGACACCGGCGGCTGGGAGCCCGACGCCAAGGGCCTGCAGCAGGCCGTGGCCAGGCAGGCCGAGCTGGCGATGGCGACCGCGGACGCCATCCTGCTGGTGGTCGATGCCACCGTCGGCGCGACCGCGACCGACGAGGCGGCGGTGAAGAAGCTGCGCCGGTCGAAGATCCCGGTCGTCCTGGTCGCCAACAAGGTCGACGATCAGCGTGTGGAAGCCGAGGCCGCGGCACTGTGGTCGCTGGGGCTCGGTGAGCCGCGCATGGTCAGCGCCGCGCACGGCCGCGGCACCGGCGATCTCCTCGACGACGTGCTCTCGGTGCTGCCGGAGACCCCGCGCGAGGGCACCGGGGGCACCGGACCGCGCCGTGTCGCCCTGGTCGGCAAGCCGAACGTCGGCAAGTCGAGCCTGCTCAACAAGCTGGCCGGCGACGAGCGCTCGGTCGTCCACGATGTCGCGGGCACCACCGTCGATCCGGTGGACTCGCTGGTCGAACTCGGCGGCAAGATCTGGAAGTTCGTCGACACCGCGGGCCTGCGCCGCAAGGTCGGCAACGCCAGCGGCACCGAGTTCTACGCCTCGCTGCGCACCAAGTCGGCACTCGAGGCCTCGGAGGTCGCGATCATGCTGATCGACGCTTCCCAGCCGATCACCGAACAGGATCTGCGGGTGATCAGCCTGGTCGCCGATTCCGGCCGGGCGCTGGTGCTGGCGTTCAACAAGTGGGATCTCGTCGACGAGGACCGCAGGTTGCAGCTGGACAAGGAGGTCGACCGCGACCTGGTCCGGGTGCCGTGGGCGCAGCGGGTGAACATCTCCGCGCACACCGGCCGGGCCGTGCAGAAGCTGGTGCCGGCGATGGAGACCGCGCTCGAGTCCTGGGACAAGCGCATCTCCACCGGCCGGTTGAACAACTGGCTCAAGGAGGTCGTGGCCGCGACCCCGCCGCCGATGCGTGGCGGCAGGCTGCCGCGCGTGCTGTTCGCGACGCAGGCCTCGACCCGACCGCCGACGTTCGTGCTGTTCACCACCGGCTTCCTGGAGGCCGGTTACCGCCGGTTCCTGGAGCGGCGGCTGCGTGAAGAGTTCGGTTTCGACGGTTCGCCGGTGCGCATCTCGGTGCGCGTGCGCGAGAAGCGGGACCGCAACAAGAAGTGAGTTCGCCGCCGGGGTGCGCGGCAGCGCGCACCCCGGAGCGAATGTTATCGGGGATTCTTAGGTGGGCTAACGTATCGGGGGAGTTGTCCGCGTCACCCCCGAGAGGTCCACCGGTGGATCAGACCCGATCTTCGCGACTGCGTCAGCGCGTCGCCGAATTGCATGCCGCCGACACCGAGGTGCGCGGCGCCACCCCGGATCCCGCCGTCACCGAAGCGATCAACCAGCCTGGTCTGCGTCTGCGCGAGCTGATCGCCACGGTCTTCGAGGCCTACGCCGACCGGCCCGCCCTGGCCCGCCGCACGAGCGAACTCGTCGTCGACGAGGGGAGTGGCACACGGATCCGCCGCCTGCTGCCCTCCTTCGACAAGATCACCTATCGCGAACTCGGCGAGCGGATGCGCGCCGTGGCGAGCGCCTGGCGCCACGATGACCGCCTCGGGCTGCGTGCGGGCGATTTCGTCGCCACCCTGGGCTTCAACAGCGTCGACTACGCCGTCGTCGAGCTGGCCTGCGCCGAAGCCGGCGTGGTCACCGTGCCGCTGCAGGCGAGCGCCTCGGTGGAGCGGCTGTCGGCGATTCTGGCCGAGACCGAGCCGACGATCCTGGCCGTCGGCCTGGACTCGCTGCCGCACGCCGTGGACTGCGTCCGCACCGGCGTCGCGCCGCGCGCCGTCCACGTCTTCGACTACGACCCCGGCCTCGACGACCACCGCGCCGTCCTCGCCGCCGCCCGCGCCCGCCTCGCCGAGGCGGACAGCCCGATCCGGCTGGAGACCCTGTCCGAGATCGAGGAGCGCGGCCGCACCCTGCCGCCGGTGCCCGCCGACGACCGCACCGACGACGACCCGCTGGCGCTGCTCGTCTACACCTCCGGCAGTACCGGAACTCCCAAGGGCGCCATGTACACCGAGCGCCTGGTGAAGATCATGTGGCTGGGCCAGCTGCCGCTCGCCGCCGTGAACTTCAACTACATGCCGCTGAGCCACGTCGCCGGCCGGTTGAGCCTGTTCGGCCTGCTCGCCCGCGGTGGCGTCGCCTACTTCACCGCGAGCAGTGACATGTCCACCCTGTTCGAGGATCTCGCGCTGGCCCGCCCGACCGAGATGTTCGTGGTGCCGCGCGTCTGCGAGATGGTGTTCCAGCGCTTCCAGAGCGAGATGCAGCGTCGCACGGTCACCGAGGCCGACCGCGAGGACGTCGAGCGGGAAGTGAAAGCGCTGCTGCGCGAACAGCTCTTCGGCGACCGGCTGCTGTCGGTGGTGTGCGGCAGCGCACCGCTGGCACCGGAGCTCAAGGCGTTCATGGAATCGGTGCTCGACCTGGCCCTGCTCGACGGCTACGGTTCCACCGAAGCGGGCGCCAGCGTGGTCATCGAGTCGAAGGTGCGCCGCCCACCGGTGCTCGACTACCGCCTCGCCGACGTTCCCGAACTCGGCTACTTCCGCACGGACCAGCCGCATCCGCGCGGCGAACTGCTGCTGAAGACCGTCTCGATGATCCCGGGCTACTACAAGCGCCCCGAGCTCGATGCCCAGATCTTCGACGAGGACGGCTATTACCGCACCGGCGATATCGTCGCCGAGCTGGAGCCGGACCGCCTCGTCTACCTGGATCGCCGCAACAATGTGCTGAAGCTGGCCCAAGGCGAGTTCGTCACCATCGCGCGGCTCGAGGCCGTGTTCAACCACAGCCCGCTGGTGCACCAGATCCTGGTCTACGGCAACAGCGAACGCTCCTTCCTGCTGGCCGTCGTCGTCCCAGCCGACGAAGCGCGCGGCGGCGACCCGGCACAGGTGAAGGCCCGCATCATGGCCTCGCTGCGGGAGATCGCCAAGGACGCCGAGCTGGAGTCCTACGAGATCCCGCGCGACGTGATCGTCGAAACCGAGCCGTTCACGGTGGAATCCGGCTTGCTCTCCGGCATCGGCAAGATCCTGCGCCCCGCCGTGGAAGCGCGCTACCGCGATCGCCTCGAGCAGCTCTACAGCGATCTCGCCGCGGCCCGGAACGACGAACTGCTCGCCCTGCGCCGCGACGCCGCCGACCGCCCGGTTCTCGAGACCGTCACCCGTGCGGCCGCCGCGATCCTCGGCTCCGAGGAGAGCCTGCCCGCTGCCGCCCATTTCGGTGACCTCGGCGGCGACTCGCTGGCGGCCCTGTCGCTGTCGAACCTGCTGCGCGAGATCTTCGCCGTGGAGGTGCCCGTCGGCGTCATCACCGGCCCGGCCACCGACCTGCGCGCACTGGCCGAGCACATCCGCGCCGAACGCGAAACAGATTCCAGCCGAGCGGTTTTCGACCGCGTCCATGCCGACGAGGCACGGGTGACCGTCGCCGAACTCACCCTCGCCGCGTTCCTCGACGAGGCCACCCTCGCCGCGGCGCCCGGCCTGCCTCGGCCCGTGGAAACTCCGCGCACCGTGCTGCTCACCGGCGCCAACGGCTACCTGGGCCGGTTCCTGTGCCTGGAGTGGCTCGAGCGCCTGGACCGTATCGACGGACGGCTGATCTGCGTGGTCCGCGGCGCCGACCGCGCCGCCGCACTGGCCCGCCTCGAGGAGGCGTTCGACACCGGCGATGCCGAGCTGACCCGGCATTTCAAGGATCTGGCCGGCCGCAGGCTGGAAGTTCTCGCGGGCGATATCGGCGAACCCGGCCTCGGCCTCGACCCGGCGGTGTGGCAGCGTCTGGCCGCCGACATCGACCACATCGTGCACCCCGCCGCCCTGGTCAACCATGTGCTGCCGTACCGGCAGCTGTTCGGTCCCAATGTGGTCGGGACCGCCGAAATCCTGCGCCTGGCCCTGACCGAGCGGCTCAAGCCCGTCGACTTCCTGTCCACCGTCGCCGTCGCCGCACAGATCCCGCCCGGCCGCTTCACCGAGGACGGCGACATCCGGCTCATGAGCCCTGAGCGCGCCGTCGACCGCGGGTACGCCAACGGCTACGGCAACAGCAAGTGGGCGGGCGAGGTCCTGCTGCGCGAAGCCCACGACCTGTGCGGGCTGCCGGTCACCGTCTTCCGATCCGACATGATCCTGGCGCACAGCCGTTTCGCCGGGCAGCTCAACATCCCCGATGTCTTCACCCGGCTGCTGCTGAGCATCCTCGCCACCGGCGTCGCCCCCGTGTCCTTCTACGCGGACACCGTCGAAGGCCGGCGCCCCCGCGCCCACTACGACGGCCTGCCCGCCGACTTCACCGCCACCGCGATCACCGAACTCGGCGCCCGCACCGAAGGTTTCCGCACCTACAACGTGCTCAATCCGCACGACGACGGCATCAGCCTGGACACCTTCGTCGACTGGCTCGTCGACGCGGGCCATCCCATCGAACGCATCCCTGTCCACCGCGACTGGGTCACCCGCTTCGAAACCGCCCTGCACGCCCTGCCGGAACAGCAGCGCAAGCACTCCGTGCTGCCGCTCCTGCACGCCTACCGCCGCCCCTCCCCGGCGTCGGCGGGCTCGGCCCTGCCCGGCTCGGAGTTCCTGGCCGCCGTGCGTGCGGCGGGTCCGGCCACCGGCGGGGACGTGCCCCACCTGTCCGCCGAGCTGATCGGCAAATACGTCAGCGACCTGCGGTTGCACGGACTGATCTGACCGCGCGGCGTCGTCGCCCACCCGCGCGGGTGAGCGGTCGACGCGCCTGCGCAGTCCCGCTGTCGACGCCGGTCAGGTGCGGGCAGCGCACTCGCCGGAGATGTAATAGGCCTGGGCGTCGAGGATTTCCCCGGCCCGGTGGCGGAGGCGTTGCGCGAGCGGTCCCCGCTCGCGCAACCGACGGCAGGCCGGCGGATCCGCCCTGCTCATGCCGGGAGCAGTCCGCGCCGCTCCAGCAGCGGCTCGATATCGGGCCCCCGTCCGCGCACGGCGGCGAACGCCTCCATCGGATCGACCGACCCGCCGCGGGCGAGCAGTTCGCGGCGGAAGATCTCGCCCTTCTCGCGGATCGTGCCCGCGCCGTCGTCGAACCAGCGCACGGTGTCGGCGTCGAGCACCTCACTCCAGATGTAGGAGTAGTAGCCGGCCGAATATCCACCGGAGAAGATGTGGGCGAAGTAGCCGGTGCGGTAGCGCGGGGGGATGGCGTCGAGCGTCAGGCCCGCGGCGTGCAGGGCGCGATGCTCGAATTCCTCGGCATCGCCGGGATTCTCACCGGCTGGAAGCCGGTGCCAAGCCCAGTCCAGCCGGGTGGCGGCGAGGTATTCGACGGTGCGGAAGCCTTCGCCGAACCGGGAGGCCTCGCGCATGCGCTCGACGAGGTCGGCGGGCATCGGCTCGCCGGTGCCGACGTGGCGGGCGTAGCGGGACAGGATCTCCGGGCGATCCATCCACATCTCGTTGACCTGGGAGGGGAACTCCACGAAATCGCGGGGTACTTCGGTGCCGGAGAAGAAGGGATACCGCACGTCGGAGAACAAGCCGTGCAGGGCGTGGCCGAACTCGTGGAAGAGGGTGCGGACGTTGTCCCAGGTGAGCAGGACGGGCTCGCCCTCCGGAGGACGGGCGATATTGAGGTTGTTGACCACCACGGCGCGGGTGCCGAGCAGGTGCGACTGCGCGACGAGCTCGTTCATCCACGCCCCGCCGCGCTTGGACGGGCGGGCGAAGTAGTCGCCGAGGAACAGTCCCAGCGGTGAGCCGTCGGCGTCGAACACCTCGAAGACGCGGACATCCGGGTGGTAGCCGACGAGGTCGTCGCGTTCCCGCAGCGTGATGCCGTAGACCAGTTCGGCCGCGTGGAAGACGCCTTCCCGCAGCACCCGCTCCAGCTCCAGATAGGGGCGCAACGCCGAGCTGTCGAACGAGAAACGCTCGGCCCGAAGCTTTTCCGACCAGAACTGCCAGTCCCAGGGCTGTAGCTCGCCGTCGGCGCCCGCCGCGCGCATGGCCTCGGCGAGCTCGCCCGCCTCGCGTTCGGCATTGGCCACCGCGGGCGGCACGAGCCGGGCCAGCATCCGCTCCACCTCGTCGGCGGTCTTCGCGGTCTGATCGGCCACCGCGTAGCTCGCATGGTCCGGGTACCCGAGCAGGGCGGCGCGCTCGGCACGCAGTGCGGCGATGCGTGCGGCCAGGACGGCATTGACCGAATCGGCCGAGCGGTCGGCGTAGTCGGTCGTCGCGTCGTTCGCCGGGATGTCCGCGGCTGCGGCGCCTTCGAACCCGCGGGTCAGCGAGGCCTGCAGCACCCGCCGCCGCAGCTCCCGATCGGACAGTTCGGCCAGCACCGGTTGGTTCGACACGTTCTGCAGGCGCAGCGCCCACGCGTCGTCACGGCCGAGCGCGCGTGCGTTCTCGGCGGCGGTCGCGACCGCGCCCGGATCCAGCCCGGCCAGTTCCTGTTCGCGGGTCACCAGCACGGTCGCGGCATTGCTGGCGGCGAGCAGGTTCTGTCCGAATCGCGTTGCCGCCGTGGCCAGTTCGGTGTTCAGCTCGCGGAGGCGGCGCTGACCCGCCGCGTCGAGCCGGGCGCCCGCCCGCACGAACTTCAGGTGGTACTGCTCGAGCAGGCGCTCGTCCTGCGCGTCCAGCCCCAGTTCCCCGCGCCGCTCGTAGAGCGACTCGATTCGTGCGAACAGACCGGGATCCAACTGGATCGCGTCGCGGTGCGCGGCCAGGCGGGGCGACACCTCCGCCTCGATCGCGTCGATCCCCGGCGTGGTGTCCGAGGAGGATTCGTTGAAGAACACCGCGCTCACTCGCGTGAGCAATGATCCCGAACGCTCCAGCGCCACAATCGTGTTCTCGAAGGTGGGGGCCTCGCCGGACTCCGCGATGGCGGCGACCTCGGCCAGCTGCTCGGCCATGCCGCGCTCGAAGGCGGGCAGATAGTGCTCTTCCTCGATCTGCGCGAACGGCGGCAACTCGTAGGGCAGCGCACTGCGCTCGAAGAACGGATTGCTCGTCATGCCTCCGACCCTATGTCGACAACTGGTCAAACATTTTGTGAGCCATGTAACAGGCTGTCGGGGAGTCTCGATAGCGCTCTCGTCCGCCCGGATCCGGGCGACCAGTGCGCGGGCACGTTGCCGAACCGGCCGAGCCCGCATCGAAGCGAGCCGAATCGTCGAAGGGTGCACCACCGATGTCCACGATGCTTTCCAAGGGGCAGAACGTCCCGCTGCCCGACGATGTGGAACGTCTCGACGTCGTGCTCGCGTGGAGCGAGTCCGAGATCGAGGTCGACGCTTCGGCGCTGCTGCTCGGCGAGGACGGAAAGGTCGGCAGCGACGCCGATTTCGTGTTCTACAACCAGCCCGAGTCGGCCGACGGCGCGGTTCGGTTCCTCGGGGTGAGCACCACCGAGGAGGGTGCGCAGGCCCGCATCGCCGTCGACCTCACGGCCGTGCCCGAGCGCGTCCACAGCGTGGCCCTGGTGGGCAGCCTCGGTGCGGGCGCGTTCGGGGATCTGGGCAAGCTCTCGCTGCGGGTCGTCGACGCGGCCGGGCACTCGCTGGCGGAGTACCTGACCGCCGACGCCACCACCGAAACCGCCTTCGTCTTCGGAGAGATCTATCGCAGGGGCGGGGCATGGAAGGTCCGCGCCGTCGGCCAGGGCTGGGACTCCGGATTGGCCGGTGTCGCCACGAACTTCGGCGTCCAGATCGATGACGACGGCACAGATGACGACGGCGCCGATGACGGCGGTGCCGAGACCGAGGCGGGTCCGGCGGAAGCCGAGCCCGCGGCCGTTGCCGAGAGCGCGGGCAGTGCGCCGGCCGGGCGGGGGCGGATCGACGCCCAGCCCACCGAGCCGCGAACCGTCGCGGCGCCCGAGGCGGACCGCCCGGCCGGAACGGACCCCGCATCCGCCGCGCCCCGCAGGCGGGGCGTGCGCACCGTCAAGCGTGCCCCGAAGAAGGTGCAGCCGCTGCGATTCACCCTGGCCGAGCAGGACACCTGGCAACCCGCTCGCCTGTTCTCGGTGATCGGCGTCGGCGCGGGTGAGGAACAGGAGCGCCGCGCCACCGCCGCACTGATCGCCACCATGCAGTCCGTCCGCCCGTTCGCCCGCGCCATCTGCGCCCGTATCGGTGCACCCGCCGGCCTGTTCGAGGGCTTCATCGAAGTGCCCTACGAGCGAGGCGAATCCAAGGTGATTCCCGACGCCGTGCTCCGGGTCGCACGAGGCGGGCGCATATGGACGGCACTGCTCGAGGTGAAGACGGGCAACGGCAAACTCGACCGCACCCAGCTGGAGAACTATCTGGACGTGGCGCGCCGCAAGAAGTACGACGTGGTCGTCAGCCTCTCCAATGATGTGCCCGCGAGTCCGGGGGAACTGCCGGTCGAGGTGGATCGGCGCAAGCTCACCAAAGTCTCGCTGCGGCACCTGTCGTGGGCGGAGGTCGCGCACGAGGCCCGCATGCTCGTCGGCCACGGCGGCATCGACAACGAATTGCAGGCTTGGATTCTCACCGAATTCCTGCGCTATCTCGACCATCCGCGCTCGGGCGCCGCGGAGTTCACCGACATGGGCAGGCATTGGGTGGCCGTGCGCGACGCAGTGACCGCGGGCACGCTGCGGGCGGGTGACCGCAAGGCGCTGGCGGTGGCGGAGACCTGGTCGTCGCTGTCGCGTCATCTCGCCCTGCGGCTGACCGCCGAACTCGGCGTCACCGTCAAGCACGTGCTGCCGCGCAAGTTCCGCACCGATCCGGCCGCGCGCAGTGCCGCGGTCGCCGAGCGCCTGGCCGGCGACGGCACGTTCGAGGCGGTCCTGCGCATCCCCGACACGGCCGGGGACCTGGTGGTCGTCGCCGACGTCCGCACCAATCGAGTGCGCTGCCGCACCACCGTCGAGGCCCCGAACGAGGGCACCTCGGGCCGCCGGGTGAACTGGCTGCTGCGCCAGCTGGAGAAGGCGCCCGGCGACGTGCAGGTGGAGGCGGTGTTCTCCGAACGCGGCAACGAGGCATGCGAGCATCTGTCGACTGTGCGCGCGACACCGAAGGCGCTCACCGAGGGGCGATCGGGCTCGATCGTGTCGTTCACCGTCGAGCAGTCGTTCCCGCTGGGCAGCAGGCGCTCGGGAACATCGGCCAGTTTCGTCGCCTCGGTGACCGCGGCGACCGACGCTTTCTACGGGGCGGTGGTGCAATCTCTGCGCGAGTGGGTGCCCGCCGCCCCCAAGCAGGCCGAACCGGTGCTCGCCGAGGCAGCGCTCGCCGAGTCCTGATACGGGTGCGCCCGCCGCGTCCGCTGTCCAGCGCGGTCCCGCGGGTGCACTATCGAGTCATGGACGATGTGGTGATCTCGATCGAAGGTCTCGTCAAGACGTTCGGACCGGTCCGCGCCCTCGACGGCCTCGATCTCCACGTGAGCGCCGGCGAGGTCCACGGTTTCCTCGGCCCGAACGGCTCGGGCAAGACCACGGCGATCCGGGTGCTGCTCGGGCTCTACCGCGCCGACGCCGGTGACGTGCGCGTGCTGGATATGGATCCGTGGCGGGATGCCGTCTCTCTGCACGCCCGGCTCACCTATGTCCCCGGCGACGTGACGTTGTGGCCGGGCATCACCGGAGGGGAGGTCATCGACCTGATGGGGCGGCTGCGCGGCGGCCTGGATCCCCGGAAGCGGGCCGAACTGCTGGAGCGCTTCGATCTCGATCCCAGCCGCAAGGCGCGGACCTACTCCAAAGGCAACCGGCAGAAGGTCGCCCTGGTGGCGGCTCTGGCCTGCGAGACCGAGCTCTACCTGATGGACGAGCCCACCTCCGGCCTCGACCCGCTGATGGAAGCGCAATTCCAGCAGTACGTGCGCGAGTTGGTCGCGCAGGGGCGGACCATCCTGCTGTCCAGCCATATCCTCGCCGAGGTCGAAGCACTGTGCGACCGGGTGAGCATCATCCGCAACGGACGCATCGTAGAGAGCGGCACCCTCTCCGAGCTGCGCCACTTGACGCGCACCACGGTCACCGCCGAGACCCAGCGCCCGGTCGAAGGCCTGGACGCCCTGGCCGGCGTGCACGACCTGGTGCGCGAAGACGGAAGAGTCCGGTTCGAGGTGGACGGTCCAGGAATGGACGCGGCGCTGCGGGTGCTGACCGCCGCCGGCGTGCGCTCCCTGACCAGCGCCCCGCCCACGCTCGAGGAAGTCTTCCTGCGCCACTACGCCGCCGAGGGCGCGCCCGGTTCGCAGACCGCGGACTCCACATCCGAGGCGGCGACCTCATGACCGTGCGAACCGGCGCGGACGCCGCGGCCACCACGGCCGCGCAGGCGCAGGCAGGCGAGATCGCCCCGCAGGGCACGGCCGGCTGGAGCACGCTCCTGGTTTTCGCGCTGCGCCGTGAACGTGTCACCCTGCCGTGCTGGGTGGCGGGAATCGGTGCCCTGCTGGCATTCCAGTCGGTCAGTAGCCAGAACCTCTACGACACGGCGGAAAAACTCCGCCAGCTCCGCTCCACCATGGGCAGTAACGCGGCCGCGGTGGCGATGGGCGGCCCCACCGGGCTGCTCGACAGCATCGGCGGCGAAGTGCTGTTCGAGATCTTCGCCTACATCGCCGTGGTCACCGGCCTGATGAGCATGTTCCTGATCGGCAGGCACACCAGGGCCGACGAGGAGACCGGACGTGCGGAACTGCTGCGATCGGCCCGCGTCGGCCGCCGCGCCCCGGTCACAGCGGCATTGGCGCTGGCCGGGATAGGGAACGCCGCGGTCGGGGTGACGCTGTTCGCCGTCGGCGTGGCCACCGGCCTGCCCGTCTCGGGAGCACTGCTGACCGGGGTCGCCATCGCCGGGATCGGTATCACCTTCGCCTCGGCGACAGTGGTGGCCGCGCAGGTCGCCGACGCCTCCCGGGTCGTCTACGGCACCGCCACCTTCCTCATCGCCGCGGCCTACGTGCTGCGCGCGATCGGCGACGTGGGCGACGGGCGGGCGGCCTGGTTGTCCCCGATCGGCTGGGGTCAGCGCACCTATCCGTTCGTCGAGGACCGCTGGTGGCCGGTGGCCTTGTTCGCGATCGTCAGCGCCGTACTGATCGCGCTGGCGTTCGTCCTGCTGGAGCGCCGCGATTTCGGCGCGGGCCTGGTGCGATCCGGTCGCGGGCGCGCGGAGGCGAGCCGGTGGCTGTCCTCGCCGCTCGGCCTGGCCTGGCGTCTGCAGCGCGGCGCGTTCATCGCCTGGGCATGCGGAGTTTTCCTGCTCGGCGTCGCGTACGGTTCCTTCGCGCAGAACATCGAGGAATTCCTCGCCGACAATCCGGCCATCGCGGAGTACCTGCCCGGCGGCGTCGAGGACGCCGTGGATTCCTATCTCGCGCTGACCCTCGGTTTGACCACCCTGCTGGCGGCGGCCTTCGGAATCTCCTCCGCCCTGCGGGCTCGCTCGGAGGAGACCGCGGGCTCCGCCGAACCGCTCCTCGCGGGTCCGGTCGGTCGCACGAGGTGGCTGGGCAGCCACCTCATGGTGGCTTTCCTGGGCGGTGCGGTGGTCACGGCGGCGGGCGGCCTGGGAGAGGGGCTGGTGCACGGCATGACGACCGACGACGCGCGGCAGCTGTGGCGTCTCACCATCGCGGCCCTGGTGCACCTGCCCGCGGTGTGGATCGTGCTGGGGGTGGCGGTACTCGTCTTCGGGTGGCTGCCCCGGCTCGGCGCCGTGGTGACCTGGGCATTCTTCGCCTACTGCGTGGTGTCGGTCCTGTTCGCCGAAGCCTTCGACCTGCCGTCGTGGTTCGACGAGGCCAGCCCGTGGTCGCATACTCCGCAGGCCCCGCTGGAGAGCGCGTCGATCACCTCGGCGGCGGTCCTGCTGGCGATCGCGGCGGTGTCGGTCGTGGCAGGCATCGCGGGCTTCCGCCACCGGGACACCGGCTACTGAGCATCTGCTCGCCGATGTCGCCCGGTGCGACGAGCAGGCCTTCCCGCAGTGCTACCGCGCGACCAGCCCTGGGGGTTCGTGCGGGGCCTGCGCGGGCGCACCTGTCGGGAGGTGGCGGACCATCCGGACGTGCCGCTGCCCACGGGCAAGATCCGGATCCGCGCCGGGCCGCATCGGATGGGGGCGGCCCCGCGCATCGCTACGTGAGGCGGCGCGCAAGGCCGGGGGAGATCAAGGGCGCAGCTGGGCGGCGGAGTACCTCGGCAGGACCTGGGTGTCGTCGCTGTGGGTCAGCGAGTCGTTGATCGCCGCCTGTGCGGCCGGCGGCAACTTGTGCATGATCTCGCGCACCCGCGCCTGACGACGGCCCACGGCCTGACGTACCGGCATGCCCGGGGTAGCCCGCATCTGCGGGATGATGCCCTCGACCTCCTCGGCGCCGCCGTGATGATGACCGGCATCCACCATGGCCTGCTCGCGCGCCATCTGCGCCTCGTCCTTCTCCTCCGACATACCGATCGGACCGATCATCCGGCCGTTGAGGAACTGCTTCACCACCGGCTCATCGGAGGTCAGCAACACCTCACGCGGACCGAACATCACCAACTCGCGGCGGAACAACATGCCGATATTGTCCGGCACCGTCCGCGCCAGATTGATGTTGTGGGTCACGATCAGGATCGTCGCGTCGATCTGAGCGTTGATATCGATCAACAACTGCGACAGATACGAGGTACGCACCGGATCCAGACCCGAGTCCGGCTCGTCGACCAGAATGATCTGCGGATCCAACACCAACGCCCGCGCCAACCCCGCGCGCTTACGCATACCACCGGAGATCTCCCCCGGCAGCTTGCCCTCCGCACCCAGCAGACCCGTGAGCTCGAGCTTCTCCATCACGATCGCCCGGATCTCCGACTCCGACTTCTTGGTGTGCTCGCGCAGCGGGAAGGCGACATTGTCGAACAGGTTCATCGACCCGAACAACGCACCGTCCTGGAACAGCACCCCGAACAGCTTGCGGATCTCGTAGAGCTCGGAGTTCGAACACGTCGTGATGTCGGTGTCGCCGATGAAGATCGACCCCCGCTCCGGCCGCAACAGCCCGATCAGCGACTTCAGGAACACCGACTTACCCGTACCCGACGGACCGAGCAGGGCGCTGACCTCACCGGCGGGAATCGTGAGCGAGACATCCTGCCAAATACGCTGCGAACCGAAGGACTTCGTCACACCCTCTGTTCTGACCTCGACGCCCACGCAAACCTCCACAATTCTCGGCGAGCCTCCGCGATGCGATCCGGTGCTGCGCGTCAACGGCCCTCGCGGACAAGTTACTGCAAATTCTGGCCCGGGGGAATCGGGTGCTACCAACTTGCCGGAGCGCGACACGCCGTCGACGTGGTCGGTGTCGGTGCGGAATATGTGTTCACTTGTTCCGGTCGAGACGTCAGCTGGGCGGCCGTATGAGCGGCTCGTGTCCCGTGCGGTGACGATTCGGCACCCGACCGGTGGACCGCGTTGTCAGTGGACCGTTGTACCGGCTGTAATGCTGGCGTACCGTTGATATTCATTCTCGACGACGATTATGGACGGGGTGGGCGGATGACCACAGCCGCTAGGGGTCGTGGCGCTGATCCGGTGCCCGGCGACGAACGGACCCACGGCGTACGCGGGATCGGCGCGGTGTCCCGATCGGGAAGAATGGTTGGTCACTTTTCGGTCGGTGCGTCCGGTTCGGTTTCCGAACCGGCGACGGGCCGGGATACACCGCTGGCGCGCGCCTGCCATGATCTCGCCGCCGCAACGCTGGCCGATGCCGACCCGGCCGCCGCCACCGCGCGCCTGGTGGAAGCCGCCGCCGGGTGCGCGCGCGAAGGTGTGACGCTCGCAGTGGTGCACCGGGCCGTATTCGACAATGTCCGGCGCGAATTCGACCGGTTGCGCACGACCGATACCCGGGCCGGAGCCGACCGCAGACTGTGGGAGACGCTGGAGAACATCACCGTCGCCGTCTCGTCCGGCTATCTCGACGAGGCGCGCACCCTCGGCGTGCCGCACCACAGCGCGGTGGACACCGTCACCGCGTCGCTGCTCGGCGGAATCGCCGACCCGGCCGAGGCCGACGAGTGCGGCATCGAACTCGCCGCGTCGTATTCGGTACTCGCCGTCGCACTGCCCCCGTCCGCGGCCCGCGCCGATGTCCCTCCCGCACAGCCCATCCGGGCCGCAGCGGTACTGTCCGCCGCTCCCGACGGACCGCGCGAGCCCGGTGGCAGGCAGATGTTGCGCCGAGTGCGCGCTGCTCTCGCCGAGCGCGGCGGTCCGAACGTGCTGTCCCTGCTCGGCCGCGACGGCGGCACGATACTCGTGCCCACCGCGGTGTCGGGTCGTCCCGAGGTGGCGCGCCTGGTCGACGCTGTGACCGAGGCGACAGGCGCCCCGATCATCGCCACCGTGGTCACCGGAGCCGCCCGCGTCGAACTTCCGGCCTCCGCCGAGTGCGCGCACGAACTACTGGACATGGTGCGCCGACTGCGCATGGATCCCGGCCTCTACCGCATGGCCGATCTGGCACTCGAATACCAGATCACCCGCCCCGGTCCGGGTCTCGACCATCTCGGCACCGTCCTCGACCCTCTCGACGCGCAACCGAAACTGCTCGAAACCCTGCGCTGCCATATCGGCAACGGCCTCAATCGCCAGCGCACCGCCCGCATGCTCGATCTGCACACCAACGGCTTGGACTATCGCCTGCGCCGGATCGGCAGGTTGACCGGCCACGACCCCGGCGATGCCAGGGGAATCTGTTACCTGCGAGCGGCATTGGTGGCCCGCAGCTATCGCGAACAGGCGCGATAGGCGGCAGGCACGGCGGTGCGATTTCCCACAGCCGATCATGTGTCACCGGCGCGGGGTCCTGGGTACGCCTCCTGGAAGGACCGCTGAACGACACCGCCCGGCTGACGCGATGGTTGCCGTGGCCGGGCGACGACGGACAAGGAGCGCCGCCCGTTGGAGCAAGTACTACGTCCACTGATCGTCTTCGCCGCGACCATCGCGGTCACCGTATGCCTCGGCCTGTTGATGGGCAGAGTGCTGCGCTTCAGCGCGCGGAAACGACCCAGGTCGAGACTCCCGGTGCTGCTGCGCCGGGTGCAGGCGCCGTTGCAGATCTTTCTCGGCGCGGTCGCCTTGCACACCACCTACCCGCTGGCCGAGCTGAATCTGCGCCAGGACGGCATGATTCGCAATCTGCTCGCGACGACCGCCATCCTGGCCGCCATCTGGCTGGTCGTGCGCGGAGTCGACGTGGCCGCGGAGAACATGCTGCACTCCTATGCCGACCGCACCCGCGAAGTCGCGAAGGTGCGCCAGCTGCGCACCCAGCTCGGACTGGTGCGTCGGATCGTAACCGCGATCCTCGCGGTCAGCACTGCCGCCGTCGCCATCCTGCTGCTCGTGCCGAGCCTGCGTACGCTGGGCACGTCGTTGCTCGCGTCGGCGGGCGTCATCGGCATCATCGCGGGCGTGGCGGCGCAGTCGACACTGAGCAATCTGATCGCCGGTCTGCAGATCGCCTTCGGTGACTCGGTCAAGATCGGCGACACCGTGGTCGTCGAGGGGGAGTGGGGCACGGTGGAGGACATCAGCCTCGCCTTCCTCACCGTGCGGATCTGGGACGACCGCAGACTGACCATGCCGGTCTCCTACTTCAACAGCCAGCCCTACGAGAACTGGTCGCGCGGCGGCTCGCAGATCACCGGCACGGTGTTCCTGCACCTGGACCACAGCGCGCCGGTGGCGTTGCTGCGTGCACACCTCGGCGAGTTCCTCGAGGGTCGCAAGGACTGGGACGGCCGCGATTACGGTCTGGTGGTCACCGACAGCACCCCGACCGCGATCGTGGTCCGGGCGACCATGACCGCCGCGGACGCCGACGATGTGTGGACGCTGCGCTGCGCGGTGCGCGAGGAACTGCTCGGCTGGCTCTGGCGCGAGCATCCCTACGCGCTGCCGAAGATCCCCACCGAGATCAC
Source organism: Nocardia higoensis NBRC 100133 (assembly GCF_000308595.1). Classification (GTDB taxonomy): domain Bacteria; phylum Actinomycetota; class Actinomycetes; order Mycobacteriales; family Mycobacteriaceae; genus Nocardia; species Nocardia higoensis. The sequence continues at coordinate 17,971 of NZ_BAGA01000070.1, forward strand.
CACGGGCCCCGACATCGCGGGAGCGGGCACGGACCCCGTCGGGGATGCCGATCGCGCGGACACCGATCGTGACGCCGTCGATCGCGACACCGCCGGGCGTCGCCGTCTGATCTCCTCGAACGGACACGCTCGCGCCTGACACGACACGAACGGGGCCGCCTGTCCGGAGATCGGACAGGCGGCCCCGTTTGCCGCTGTGGACGAGTTCGCCGCCGGGAACGTGTGATTCAGCGGAACCCGAGCAGCGCGTCGGCCAGCGTGCTGACCTCGAGGGCCGCGAGCGCCTGCTGACGCACATCCGGGCAGGTCTTCGTGGTCACGTCGTCGACGATGCCCTTGTTGCGGATCACATCGTCGTTGAGGCCTTCGTTGCGCGCCGCCCAGTTCTGCACGGTGCCGTTGAAGGTCACCTTCGCCACGGTGGATCCCTGGTCCCGCCAGTTGTCGAGGTCGGACTCGATCATGTCGCAGAGCTGCTGCGAGGCTTCCGGCGAGATCACCGGCGTCTCGGAGCCGGTGGTGCGGGACCCGGTGGTCGGCTCGGATTCCGGCGTGGTCATCTTCACCGACAGCGACGGCGCGGTGGGGGTGTCGGTGGTGCCGTCGTTGTTGTCGGAACATCCGGTGAGCGCCGCGCCCGTCACCAGCGCGCCTGCCGCCAGCATCGTGACGTACTTGCGATGAGGTTTCATCAGTGCTTCTCCTCGGGTCGGGTAGGGCGGCAATACCCGATGCGTCCGAGTCGAATCGGCCGGCGCCGCGGGGCGAGAGCCCGTGTGCGGGAGCGGGTCCCGCGAGTGCTGGAAGTTTACTGTGACGTCCGGTTGTGGCCGAGGCCACAACCGGCGCCAACGCGGCAGCTCCCGCCCTTTATGGTCGCGCGTCCATGATCGCTGAGCCTTCAGTCGAGTTGACGGACTTGAGAAGTTCGGTCTTAATTTCTCTCAAGCTCTCAGGGGAGTAGCGAGCCATTTCATTCTTATCTGGAAAGTCTTATATGACAACGGAATTCGTGGTTCTCGAGCAGACCAGGCAGCATCTCGGCAAGGCCAAGGCGCAGCTGGGAAGCCTGCTCGGCGGGCTGGTGGAGCATCGCTCCGAGGGGGCGCGGCTGTGGACCACCGACGGCCGGGAGTTCCTCAACTGCGGCGGCTACGGCGTGTTCCTGCTCGGCGCGCGCCATCCCAAGGTGGTCGAGGCGGTCACCGCCCAACTCGGCCGTCATCCGATCGGCACCCGCGGACTGCTGGAGGCCTCCGCGGCGACCGCCGCCGCCGCGCTGGCCGAGATCGCGCCGCCCGGGCTGACCAAGGTGTATTTCGCCGGCGCGGGCACCGAAGCCGCCGAAGCGGCCCTGAAAATGGCTGCCATCCAGGGCCGTAACCGCCTGATCGGGGCGAACGGCGGCTATCACGGCAAGACGCTCGGCGCGCTGTCGCTCACCGCCAACGACACCTACCAGGATCCGTTCCGCGGTCTGTTGCACGGCGCGACCCGCGTCCCCTACGGCGATGCCGACGCCCTCGACGCGGCGCTCGGCCCGGACGGTTCGGACGCCTGCGTGGTGCTCGAGCCCATCCAGGGCGAGGGTGGTGTGCGGATCCCGCCCGCGGGCTATCTGAGCCGAGTTCAGCAACTGTGCCGCGAACGCGGCGCCATGCTGGTGCTCGACGAGATCATGACCGGCCTGGGCCGCACCGGGACCTGGTGGCGCGGTGAGGTCGAGCAGATCACCCCCGACGTCCTGCTGGTCGGCAAGAGCCTCGGCGGCGGCATCCTGCCGGTCTCGGCGGCGATCGCCACCGAGGAGGCCTATGCCGCCTTCGACGCCGACCTCTGCCTGCACACCTCCACCTTCTCCGGTGCGCCGCTGGGCATGGCGGCCGCCGCGGCCACGATCGATGTGCTGCGCGAGGAGAACCTGGTCGACGCCTCGGCCCGCCTCGGCGAACGCCTGCTCGCCCGGCTCACCGAGATCCGGGACCGGACCTGCCCGGAGCAGATCGTCGACATCCGCGGCGCCGGAGCGCTTTTCGGCCTCGAGTTCGCCGACGGAGGCCTGGCCGGTGAGTTCCTGATCGAGATGGTCGACGCGCGCGTGATCATCAACCATTCGCTCAACGCAGGCCCGGTGCTGCGCCTGACTCCACCGGCCAACCTGCAGCCGCACGACGAGGCATGGCTGCTGGAGGCCTTCGAGAAAGCCTGCGTGCGCCTCGCGGCCCACGCCGTCCGACTGCCGTGATCCAACTGCTAGGAGATTCGACGTGAAGATCTTCGTCACCGGTGGCGCCGGTGTTGTCGGGGTGCCGCTGATAGAGATGCTCGGCGCCCGGCACGAGGTCGTCGCCCTCACCCACACCCGTCCCGTCGCCGGCGCCGAAACGGTGCGCGGCGACATCACCGCCCCCGGCCTCGGCCTGGACACCGAAGACACCGCGCGGGTGCTCGACGGCCTCGACGTGGTGATCCACTGCGCCGCCAGTGTCGATTTCGCCGCGAGCTGGGAAACGCTGAAGAGCATCAACGTCACCGGCACTCAGCGCGTGCTCGACCTGGCCACGGCCGCGGGCGCCCGGCTGGTGCACGTGAGTACGGCCTTCGTCGACCTCGAACCCCCCGAGGACATCACCGGCGGCCATGCCACGCTGCTGCCCGGCCAGTACCTCGCCGCCAAGCGTCTCGGCGAGGCCGAGGTGCGCGCGAGCGGCCTGAACCACACCATCGTCCGGCCGTCGGCCATCGGCGGCCACTCGCGCACCGGGGCGATCACCGAATTTCAAGGTGTACACAGCATTTCGCGCGCGCTGCTGCGTGGTTCGGTGCCGCTGTTCCTGTGTTCGGCCTCCGCGCGCTACGACCTGGTGCCCTGCGATGTGGTGGCAGGCGTCGTCGCCGCCGTCGCCGAACTGCCCGACGCCCCCGAGACCGCGTGGGCCACCATCGGCCCGAACTCGATCACCGCGCAGCGGCTGCTCGAGATCCTCGACGAGGTCTTCGACGAGTACGGCATGCCCCGGCGCGGACCGCGGCGCGCCGACCCGGAGGTCTTCGAGCGGCTGCTCAAGCCGGCGTTCTTCGACGAGCTGACCCCCTCGGACAAGACCAAGATGGCCAACCTGATGACCACGCTGGCCTCGCTCTTCCAGCCCGATCCGATGCCCACCTCGCTGGGCACGATTCCCGGTGCGCCGCAAGCCTATTCGTCCGATGACGCGGAAGAGGTGATGCGTATCACCTACCGCACCGTGATCGCCCGCGAGGGCATGGCGCAGGCCCCGGCCGCGCCCGAACGCAACGAGGTGATGGTCTGATGGCCGAACGTTCCGTGACAATCCGCGCCCAGGTCGGCGACGTCGATCCCGACCTGGCCTTCGCCAAACTGCGCGACTTCCGTTCCTATGCCGAGCATGTCGACGTGGTGCGCGATATCAGCCTCGACGTCGATGCCGAGGGCAACCAGCTCAGCAGCTGGTCGGTGTGGTTCCGCAGCGGGCTGCTGGAGTGGACCGAGCGCGATGTGGTCGACGAGGCGGGCCGCACCCTGTCCTTCGAGCAGGTCACCGGCGACCTGGCCCGCTTCGACGGCGCCTGGCAGGTGAGTACCGGCGACACCGGCGTGACCATCGCTTTCGACGCCGTAGTCGACCTCGGCATCCCCTCGCTGGCCGACATGCTCGACCCGCTGGCCGAGCGCGCCCTGCGCACCAACACCGCCGACATCCTGCGCGGACTGTTCGGTCCCGACATCCGGTTCGTCCGGGACGACGCGAGCAGCGGCGGTCGGACGAACGGGATCGAAGTCGGCAGCGCGGCATCATGATTGCCCGACCGACCCGGCTCTACGAGGCGGTGACCGCCGCCATGGACGCCGCCCCCGAGGCCACGGTCGCCACTCTGCGCGAGACCCGGACCTTCGCCGGCCTGCGCGCCGACGCCGCGCGCCGCGCCGACCTGCTCGATGCCGTCGCCCCGCGCGGCGGCAGCCGGATCCTGGTGGCGCTGGCCAACCACCCCGACTACATCGCCACCCTGCTGGCGATCTGGTCGCGGGCGGACCTGCCGATCCTGGCCGATCCGAGTCTCGGCGCGGCCGAGATCGCCACCTTGGTCGAGGGTTGTGGGATCGACGCGATCGTTCGCGCTCCGCAGACCGGAGACGCCCCCGCCGTCGAAAGCGCGGTGAACGGCCACGCCGCAGCGGAATCCGTGGGGCCGGCATCCGTCGCGTTCGACGATCGTCAGCTGGCGGTGGCGACCGGGTTCGGCGGCGAACGCCCCGAGCTCGCACCCGACACCGAACTGGGCAGGCTCACTTCCGGCTCCACCCGGGCCCCCGCCTGCATCGAGTTCTCCGCCGAGGCGGTCGAGAACGCCGCCCGCACCTGGGCCCGGGCCGCCGACCTGACCGCGGCCGACCTGAGCCTGTGTTTCGCGGGTCTCTACAACGGGCTGGCGTTCAACACCACTCTCATGCCGAGCCTGTTCACCGGCGCGAGCCTGATCCTGCCCGGCGGCATGCCGAGCGGCGGGGCGATCATGCGCCATGTCACCACCTTCGCGCCCAGCATCCTGGTCGCCTTCCCCGCGGCCTACGAACGCCTCACCGACTACTCGCTCACCTCGCTCGGCGAGCCCACCCGGGAAGCGCTGCGCGGCATCCGGCTCCGGCTGTCCTCGGCGGCCCCGCTCTCCGCCGCGGTCGCCGAGCACGTCGCGCACCTGTCCGGCCCCATCTCCGACTATTACGGCATCGCCGAGACCGGTCCGGTCACCTTCGCCGACGGCACCCGGCGCGAGGGCAACGGCATGCTGTTGCCCGGCGTCGCCGTCGACATCCGCCCGCGTCCCGACGGAGCCGAGGTGCTGCACGTGCGCACCGCCTCCATGGGCACGCGCTACCTGAACTATCCCGGCGAATTCGAGTGCGCCATCGCCGAGGACGGCAGCTACATCACCTCCGACACCGGCTCCGTGCGCGACGGTGAGCTGTTCCTCGCCGGACGCGCCCAGCCGATCCTGAACATCGGCGGGCGCAAGTTCACCGTCGAATCCGTCGCCGACGCCATCACCGCGCACCCCGGGGTCACCGACTGCCGGGTCCTCGCCCTGACCACCCCCAGCGGTCGCGACTGCGTCGGCGCGGCCGTGCAGGCCAGCCCCGGCCTCGAGCCGGCGACGCTGCGCGCGTTCCTGCGCGAGCGGCTCGCCGACTACAAGGTCCCCGAAGTGATCGTCGTCGGCGATCTGCCGCGCGGCGCCACCGGCAAGGTCAAAGCCGAAGCCGTGCGCGCGCTCTTGACCAACTCGTTCCAGCAACCGGTCACAGGAGGCCGCTGATGTCCGATGTCCTGCAGGATTCGCTGACCAAGACCGTCGCCGCGATGGTCGTCAAGGCCACCGACGGCACCGTCGACGCCGAGACCGCTCAGCGCTCCGACCAGACCTTCGCCGACGCGGGCATGACCTCGCTGGCGTTCCTGCGCCTGATCGACGCGCTCGAGATCCGCTACGGCGTGGAGATCGACCTGGAGACCGAGCTCGACCACATGCGCACCGTCCCCGCCATCGTGGCCTACCTGAGGAATCAGGGTGTCGCCGACGCCTGACCGTCCCGTCGCCGTCGTCGGCGCCACCGGCCGTCTCGGCCGCGCGGTGACCGACGCCTGCGCGCGCCACGGCGTGCGGGTCGCCACCGTGGCCGACTCGACCGGGTGGACCATCGGCCGGGAACCCGCCGGCGTCGTCATCGATGCCAGCAGGCCGGCCGCCCTCGACGCTGTCGCCGAGCACTGCGCCGCCACCGGCGCCGCGCTGCTCTCCTGCGTCTCGGGCCGCCCGCCCGAGGCAGAGGCCACGCTCACTGCGCTGTCCCGGCAGATCCCGGTCCTGATCGCCGCCAATCTCAGCCCCCTGCACTGGTTGCAGGCCCGTGCCGCCGAACTCGCCGCGCGCCTGGCGCTCGCTCTGGTGCCGGACGCGGAATTCACCGTCATCGACCGGCATCCCACGACCAAGCTCGACGCCCCTTCGGCCACCGCGAAGAATCTCGCCGCGCTGCTGCCCGAGCAGACCGCGATCCTCGCCCAGCGGTACGGCGCCGCCGTCAGCGATCACCACGTCGTTCTCACCGCGGGCGCGGAGAGCTGGGAACTGAGCCACCGGGTGCGCGATCTGCGCGGCCCCGCCACCGCCGCCCTCACCCTGGCCGCCTGGCTCGAACAAGCCCGTCCCGGGCTGTATACCGCCGCCGACGTATTCGCCGAACTCGCGGGAGCCCCGGCATGACCGCCACCCTCACCACCGCCGACCGCCTGCGCGCGCTGCTCGCCGAGCACGCGGGCACGGTGACCGCCGACGAACAGGCAGGACGTTTCCCCGCCGAGTTGTTCACCGGCATCATGACCACCGGCGTGGCCGCCCCGGTCGTCGAAGGCGGTCCGGGCGCGGTGCGCGAGTTCTGCGCGAACATCGCCGTCATCGCGGAAAACTGGCTCGCGCTGGCCGAATCCGTGCACCTGCAGACTCTCGTGGCGCTGACCGTGGCCCGCCACGCCCGGGCCGCCCTGCGCGACGAGCTGGTCCCGGCCCTTGCCGAAGGCCGGATCCTGGGCGCCAACTGCGTCAGCGAACCCGCCGCGGGCTCGGACATGTCGGCCATCGAATTGCGGGCCGACCGCACCGACGCCGGTTTCACCCTGCACGGCACCAAGACCTGGGCCGGTCACGCCCCGATCGCGGGCCTCCTCGTCGTCTACGCCCGCACCAGTGCCGCCGGCCTCGGCGGCCTGACCTGTCTGGCGGTCGACCCCGCGACGCCCGGCGTCACCGTCGCCCCCGCCGCCCGCAAACACAGCGCCGCCGCCCTGCCCAGCGCGGACGTGCACTTCGACGGCGCCCACGTGCCCGCCGACCGGGTACTCGGCCGGGTACATCGCGGCGCCCGCGTGGCCGACGACATGTTCACCCAGGGCCGCGTCGGCCTGGCCGCCTGCGCGGTCGGCCTGAGCGAGGCGGCCGTGCGCCGCGCCACCGCGTATGCCAAGAGCCGAATCCAGTTCGGTGTCCCCATCATTCGCCACCAGGCGGTGGCCCACCTGCTGGCCGACATGACCACCCAGCTCGCCGCAGCGCGCCAGCTGCTCGCGCGGGCCTGCGACGAAATCGATGCGGGCGGTCCGAACGCCGATCTGCTCGCCGCCCAGGCCAAGCTCTTCGCCACCGACACCGCCATGCGGGTCACCACCGACGCGGTCCAGATCCTCGGCGCGAGCGCCTATCTGCCCGGGGAGTCGGCGGAACGGTGGATGCGCGAGGCCAAACTCCTGCAGATCATCCAGGGCACCAACCAGATTCAGCGCAACGCCATCGCGGCACGACTGTGAGGAAACCATGACATCCGCATTGGTGATCCAAGCGGCGATCGGTGCGCGCGCACTGTCGTCCGGCGGACACGACGATTTCAACCAAGGCCAGATCTCGGTCCGCAGGCCCGGCGACGGGCGTTTCGCCATCAAGGGCGCGCTCGTCGGATTCGACGAGGCCACGCCCGCCGATTTCGTCGATGCCGCCGTCGACGCCACCGAAACCCCGCACCCGCAGGCGCCGCCGGAACTTCCTCTACATCAGGCCGTTTACGCCGCCCGCCCCGATATCGCGGGCATCGTGCACAGCCACGCCCCCGCGAGTCTGGTCTTCGGCGCCCTCGACGCCGACCTGGTGCCGCTGAGCCACGAAGGCGCCCTGCTCGCCGGTGAAGTGCACCGCTTCCACGACACCAGCAACACCGTGCTCACCCTCGAGGTCGGGGAGGGCATCGCCAAGACCCTCGACCAGGGCGTCGGCGTGTTCCTGGTCAATCACGGCAGTGTCGTCGTCGGCCGCAGCGTCCGCCACGCCGTCGTCTTCGCGCTCATGCTCGAACGCGCCTGCCGCCTGCAACTCGATGCCCTGGCCTCCGGTCGTCCGTTCGCCACCTCCAACGCCCTCGACGTCGCCGCCAAACGCGACTACATCTTCGCCGACCTCTCGGTGCGCTCCTACTGGGAACACACCCGGCGCCGCGTGCATCGCCTGCACCCGGAGACCACCGAATGGAGTCGCTGACATGCGGGCCGGAGACAACCTCGCCTGGGGCGACGTCATCCACCCGCCGCTGCCCCAGACCGTCGGCATCGAGGCCCTCACCGGTGCGATCGCAGGCGCCGTCGGGCACGTCGATCGCCTGATCGGCCGCAAGCGCGGCGGGGAGAGCCGCTTCGTCCCCTCCGCGGGCGCCACCTATCCCTACGAAATACTGCTCGTCGCACCGGAATCCGGTGCGATCGCACTGCTCGACCCGGCGCGCAGGCAACTCGTGGTGCGCGCCGACTCCGACTTCGCCACCGACGCGGGCGATTATCTCTGTCTGCTCGTCGGCCGCCCGTGGCTGTCCATGCGCAAATACGGCACCCGCGGCTACCTCTACCACCTCATCGACGCCGGCCACGCTCTGTTCGCCCTGGCGCTGCTCGACCGTGCGGACAGCGCCGCCGACCGCTTCCCGGACGCCCTGCCCGCCGCGGACACCGTCGCCGGTGACATCCTCGCCGCCGGCCTCGTGCGCGCCTTCGAACCCCATGACGGCGAAGCCGACGGCTGGCGCCTGGTCACCACCGCGAAGCCGCGAGTCCAGATGGGCCGCAGCGAATTCGAGCAGTGGGCCGACCGCCTGCGCCCACCCGGTCCGCCCGAGCCGGTCTTCTTCGACCGCGCGGGCGCGCTGCCGGGCAACCTCGCCCGCTTCATCCCCATCCGCCGCTCGGCGCCCTCCTTCGGCACCACCACCCCGCCCGGCTACAACCTCGACACCGTTGTGGAGGACGCCCTCGAGATCGCGGGCGAAGCGGTCCGCCGCCTCGGTCTGCCCTGGCCCGACATCCATCTCGTCGGCGAGGTCACCGGCGGCATCGCCCTGCCCCCGGGAGACCTGCTCACCGGCCTGGCAGGCCAGGAACACCTGACCGCCGCCGAAGCCTACGTCGTGTTCTCGACCCCGGCAGGCGAGGACGATTCGGTCATCGACGCCGACCGTCAGGCGCTGTTGCTGGCCACCGGCGTCGTCGGCCAGGTGCTCTACCTCGTCGCCGCCCGCCACGGCGCGGGTGTCACCGGCATCGGCGGCCTGGCCCCCGAGTACTGGAACCAGGTCCTGCCCGCCGGGCACCAGACCCTGTACCTCACCGCGCTCGGCCGTCCGGTCGGCGGCGAGAAGTTCGATGCCCTCTACCAGGGCGCCCACGGGTGAATCCGTGATCAGAAAGGCTGAGATGACAACTGCGACAATGCCGTCCAATGTCGCCCGGGAACAGCGGAGCGCGGCAGCGCGCGTACTCGCCGACGCGTTCGCCGACGACGCGATCTGGCAGGACGTGAAACCGCGCAAGCCCGCCCGGGCCGATCGCGCCCTGTACTGGTTCTTCCGCGGGGAGGTCGAGATCTGCGCCCGCCTCGACGGTTACCTACAGGCCACCTACGACGCCGACCGGCAGCCCACCGGCGTGCTCATCGCCTACGAGCGCACCAGCCCGAAATTTCCGTGGTGGGTCTGGCTGTTCCGCCTGCCCGCGATCCTGGTGCTCGGCATCTCCCGCACGGTTCTCATGGCACGGATGCTGTCCAAGGTCGAAGCCGCCCATCCCACGCAGCCGCACTTCTACTTCTGGTACGTCGGCGCCCGCACCCTCGGCGGGGGAGCGGCGCTGATCAAGCGGGTGATGCGGGTCGCCCGAGCCAAGAATCTGCCCGGTTACGGCGAAGCCAAGTCCGCCGACGTCGCCGAGATGTGTGAAATCCTGGGCTGGCAATCGCATCCACCCATCGAGATCGGCGCAGGCCACAAGGTCACTCCCGTCTGGTGGCTGCCCACGGAGGCGAAATGACCACGACACCGGGCACCACGGAAACCACCGGGACCGAGGCGGCTTCCGGCCTGATCTCCCGGATCGCCGGAGCGTGCGCCCGCGCCCCGAAACTCGTGCTCGTCGTCGCGGGCGTCGCCTTCCTGATCTTCGGCGCGCTCGGTGGCCTGGTCAGCGAGCGCCTCAGCGCGGGCGGATTCCTCGACCCGGACGCCGAGTCCTCCCGAGTCGCCGATCTGCTCGCCGCCGAACACGGCGTGGCGAACATGCAGCTGATCTTCGCCGTCCGGGATCCCGGCGGCGTCACCGGCGAGCGTGCGCGCGGCACCGCCCGCGAGATAGCCGCCACCCTCGATGCCGACCAGCGCGTCAGCACCGTCACCTCGTGGACCGACCCGATCGGCGCGACCCTGGTCAGCCGGGACGGCACCACCGGACTCGTCGTCGCGGGCCTGGTCGCCGACGACAACGAGGTGCAGAAGATCGCGCGCGAACTCGCCGATCAGCTCACCGGCGAACGTGACGGCGTCACCGTGCTGGCGGGCGGTCAGGCGATGGCCTTCGAGGAGATCAACTCCACCGCCGAGGCCGATCTGCTGCTCGCCGAGGGAATCGCCGTGCCGATCACCTTCCTGCTGCTCGTGCTGTTCCTGCGCAGTGTCGTGGCCGCCGCGGTGCCTGTCATCGCGGGCGTGCTCGCCATCGTCGGGACCACCGGCGTGCTGTTCGTGATCACCTTCCTCACCGAACTGTCGGTCTTCGCACTCAATGTCACCACCGCCCTGGGCCTGGCGCTGGCGATCGATTACTCACTGCTGCTGATCGGCCGCTACCGCGAGGAGATCAGCCGCGGCTTGCCACACGAGAAGGCATTGTCGGCGGCCATGCACCACGGCGGCCGTGCTGTCGTGTTCTCCGGTGTCATCGTCGCCACCGCCCTGATCGGCCTGTGGCTGTTCCCGATCACCTTCCTGCGCTCGATCGGCTACGCGGGCGTCGCCGTCGTCGCGCTGTCGGTGCTGCTCGCCCTGACCTGCGTGCCCGCGCTGCTCGCCCTGCTCGGCCCGCGCATGAACCGCAAACCCCAGCGCGAAGCCCTCCCCGTCGAACAGACCCGCCTCTACCGCATCGCCCGGGCCGTGCAGAAGCGCCCGTTGCTGACGGCCCTGCCCGTGCTCGCCGTCCTGCTGCTCGCCGGTTCGCCCGTGCTCGACCTGCGTCTGGGCCTGCCCGATGATCGCGTGCTGTCCACCGAGGCCCAGTCCCGCCAGGTCGGCGACCTCATCCGCGAGGGCTTCGACCAGAACATGACCGGCACCATCGACATCGTCCTCACCGATGCCCCAGCCGACCGGCTCGGCGACTACGCCGCCAGGCTGTCCGCGGTCGCCGACGTCACCGCTGTCGCGGGCCCCACCGGCACCTTCGTCGACGGCGCCCCGGCCGGCCCGCCGGTCGGCAGCGTCGGCGCGAGCGGGTCCGCGCACCTGGCCGTCGCGACCGATATCGATCCGTACTCCGACGAGGGCGCCGCCCTGGTCGAGACCCTGCGCGCCGTCGACGCCCCCGGCGTGGTCCGCGTCGGCGGCCTCGCCCAGCAGAGCGCCGACACCGCCGCGGGCATCTCCGGCGGCCTGGTCGCCGCCATCCTGTGGATCGCCGTCACCAGCGCGCTGCTGCTGTTCCTGCTCACCGGCAGCCTGCTGCTCCCGCTCAAGGCCCTGGTCCTGAACACCCTGTCGCTGGCCGCCACCTTCGGCGCCCTCGTCTGGATCTTCCAGGAGGGGCACGTGGACGGATTGGGTACCACCGCAACGGGATTCACCGTCGCCACGGTCCCGGTCCTGCTGTTCTGCGTGGCCTTCGGCCTGTCGATGGACTACGAGGTCTTCCTGCTCGCCCGCTTCACCGAGGAGTGGGAGCGATCCGAGCACACCCGCGCCGATGTCGACACCGCCGTGGCCGTCGGCCTGGCCCGCTCCGGTCGCGTGGTCACCGCCGCCGCGCTGCTCATGGCCGTCGTCTTCCTCGGCATAGCCACCAGCGAGGTGGCCCTCATGCGCGCTCTGGGCGTCGGTCTGGCACTCGCCGTCATCGTCGATGCCACGCTGGTTCGCACCGTCCTCGTTCCGGCGGCCATGCGCATAGCAGGCAAGGCCAACTGGTGGACGCCGCGCTGGATGGCGCCCGTGGTCGAGCGCGTCAGGATCCGGGAATGAGGCCCTGCGGTAGAGGCCTTTCGTCAGTTGACGTAATGAGAAGATAAGTCCTAATGTTTCTCATACCCTCATCGACGAGGGGCTTCGACCAGAGAAGGATTCGAGAATGAAGACCCCCGGCCTGGATCGCGACACCCTCCTCGGCCGCTATCTCGGGGACCGGCGCTTCGTTCTCACCCTGCCCCGCGCCGTAGGGCTGCAGATCCTGCAGCCCTCGGTCGCGGCGGCCATCGTCGAGCACAGTCCCGTCTATCTGTGGGAACACAAGAAGCGCGTCGTCTCCCGCATCATCCACCTGGCCTACGCGTCCGTCGATCCGCACCCGACCATGCTCTACGGCCACGAACTCGTCCGCGGCGTGGACAGCACCGGCAGGCGCTACAACGGACTGGCCCCCGATCTGTTCTTCTTCCAGCACGCCACCTACGTCGACACTCTCGTCACCGCCATCGAGACCTTCGATCGGCCCCTGTCGCTCGTCGAGAAGAAGACCCTCTACGCCCAGTGCTGCCAGTGGTACCGCCGCTACGGCATCTCCGCCCGGCACATGCCCGAGACCTGGGCCGACTTCAACGACTACATGGACGAGGTGTGCGCCGAGAAGTTGGCCGTCACGCCCGACGCGGAGAAGCTCCTGCCGGAGCTGCTGCGCCCGAACGCCTGGCTGCTGCGCGGCATGCCCGACTTCGCGGTGCGATCGCTCCTGCATCCGCGCACCCGGGAACTGCTCGACATCCCGCTGCAGTCCGGCGACCGGACGGCGATGAAGGCCTATGCCAGGGTGGTCAAGACGGGTGCCAAGATGGTCTCGCCCCGCACGCGCCTGGTGTCCTCCGCCCGCGACTGACCGGCACGCCACCGGAGGTGATGACGATCGGCCGCGCTTGTCCTCTCGCTCGGTGCCCGCCGCTTACACTGCCGCGATGAGTCCATCCGGCATCGGTATCACCACGGCAGTGGTCCTGGGATCGCTCATCACCGCGGCGAGTCCCGCCGCCGCGACCCCCGCCACGGATCTCACCGCCGAGACCCTGGACGAGGCGCATCTCCCCGTCGGCCTGCCGCCCACGGTCACGGGCACCGACCTGATCGCCCGGCGCATCATCATCGCTCCCGGCGGCTCCACCGGCTGGCACTACCACGACGGTCCGGTCCTCGGCTTCGTCGCCGCGGGCACGCTCACCCACCCCGGTCCCGACTGCGTGCCGGTGATCTACCGGGCGGGGGAGTTCCTCAGCGAACCGGCGGGCGCCTGGAACGTCCATATCGGCCGGAACCTCGGCCTCGAACCGGTCGTCCTCTACGTCGTGTACGCGACGCCGGCCGGAGATCCGCTCTTCCGCGACGCCCCTGCGCCGGACTGTGCGTGAACTCTCGATCGTCACGGTGACACGGGGTCGAAGGCCGCCTCTGCCCGAAACGGGACCAAGGTCACCGAAATCCCCGCAACGCGCCCGGGTCACCGGGATGGTCGAGCACCTTCCCCCATGGCCGAACCGGCCTCCCACGTGGGCGCGCCGCCCGCGGCACGCCACGGCCCTCGCGATAGTTCTACCTGGAAAAACCGCCCGTCGTGACCGCGCCGAAGGTGGTACGTCTCGGTGAACGTGCTACTGGATGGAAGGATCCACGTACAGTGCAGGCATGACCTCCACCCCGGCCGCCCGTGACCTCGCCGATCCTGCAGGCAGGATAATCGGTCGAGTGAGCGACAGCGGGACCCCAACGGCCGAGTACGCGGACGCCTGGCGGCCGGCCGGCAGCTACCGATTCTGGTCGCGTGATCAGCGTTGGGAGTGGTCGGACGAGGTAGCCGAGCTGCACGGATACGAACCCGGCTCCGTGGTCCCCACCATGGAACTGGTCCTGTCGCACAAACATCCCGACGACCGCGACGCCGTCGTCGACATCCTGTCCGCCGCCGTGACCACCGGCCAGCCGTTCTGTAGCCGCCACCGCATCAGAGACACCCACGGAAGAGTCAAGCACGTCCTGGTCGTCGGCGATCAGATGCGCGACGACAGCGGCGAGATCGTCGGCTCCACCGGCTACTACATCGACCTCACCGAGAGCCTCGACGAAACCCGCCAAGAGGTCCTCGACGAGACCCTCCCGGACCTCGTCGCCGCCCGCTCCGCCATCGACCAGGCCAAGGGCGCGCTGATGGTCATGTACGGCATCAGCGCCGAACAGGCCTTCCGAGTGCTCTCCTGGCGCTCCCAGGAAACCAACACCAAGCTCCGCGACCTCGCCTACCGCCTGGTGGACGCGATCGCGGAATTCCGCGGCTGCGGCGTGACCGACCGCACTCGCTTCGACCACCTCCTGCTCACCCTCCACGAGCGCCCCGCCCCCTCATAGTCCGCAACACCGCCTCTGACCAGGCGATTCGCTCCAGGCGTACCCCTTGTTGTAATCTCTTGAAGCGCCCGGACGACGGGCGCAACGGGCTGTGGCGCAGCTTGGTAGCGCACTTGACTGGGGGTCAAGTGGTCGCAGGTTCAAATCCTGTCAGCCCGACAGACGAGAAAGCCCCTCCGAACAGCAACGGAGGGGCTTTCCTCATTCTCCGACCACTCGGAGTTGGGGACCATTTGGGGACCGTAGGTGCTTCGAGAGCCGGTTTCCGTCCTCGATCAGCGTCTTCATATCGGGATGCAGGTAGCGCTGGGTGATCCGAGGATCGGTGTGGCCGGCTATCCGCTGGAGCCGGTGCACCGGAACGCCGGCATCGGCGAACCACGTCAGTCCGGTGTGCCTGAGTCCGTGGCGCCGAAGGTGCTCGAACCCGAGCCGGGTGACCACGTCTTCCCAGTGGGTGGCCCGGTGCAGAACACCGGTGGAGATGCGACCGCCGCGGGGACCGACGAACAGCCGAGCATCGGGCCGACCGTTCGCCGCCTCGATCCGCCGCGCCACGATCGGCCGCAAATCCTCGATGATCGGAATCGGTCGGGACCGCCTGCCCTTCGTGCCCTTGTCCGCCATGCCACCGGGACCAGGAGTGGTCTGCCGTCGCAGTCGCCAGACCCATTCGTCCGTGTCGATGTCACGGACCCGGCAGCCCGACACTTCGCCGATCCGGGTCGCGGTGCACGCCGCGAAGATCACCACATCGCCCCAGCCCCGATACTCACCCGCCGAGGCGTCGACCAGAGCATCCGCCAACCGAACCAACGTGGCCCAGTCGGGCAGCGCCAGAGCCCGCGGATTGTCCAGCTCGTCTTGCACCTGGGCGAACATGCGCTGCCAGCCCGACACCTGCACCGGATTGCGTTCGATCAGCTCGTCCCGCACCGCCTGATCCATCACGCGGCCCCACGCGGCAAGAGTGTTCTTCACCGTCGACTTGCTGCACCCGTCAGCGATCCAGTTTCCGACCGCACGATCGGCCACGCCCGCGGTGATCATCGCAATCGGGAGATGCCCGACCGTAGGGAGGACTCGTCGGCGCCATCCCGCCAGATACGGGTCACGGGTCTTCGGCTCGATCCCGCGAAAAGCCAGCTCCAGACTCGCCGCGCCGTACTCGGCCAGCGTGGCCGTCGCCATCTTCGGATCCACGCCACGCGCCGCAGCTTGCCGAACACGGCCGATCCACTCGTCGGCCTGGTCCCGCGTCTCGAAGGACTCCGAGATCGAAGCCCGCTTCTTCGTCGCCGGGTCGACCCAGCGGAGCCGAGCGCGATACGGCTTGGCGCGGTCCCGGAACTCGACATCGGAGCGCAGCTGCACGCCGATAGGGGAGATGTCGACTCTTTCGGCCATCACGCAGCCGCCGGGTCGATCCGCCGAGAGCTCATGTACGCCTCCACATCCGCGCGGCTGTACCGGACCACGCGATCCGACACTTGCACAAAAGGCGGTCCCTGCGGAGGGCGAGCAGTCCGCCACCGGCGCAGGCTCGAAGCATCAACGCTCAGCATGCGCGCGACTTCCTCTGTCGTGAACCACTGTCCGCCGAACGAATCCATCTGACCGCCTCCTACGCCGCTTCCCGAACTTCCGAATGTTGTTGCGCTGCTACAGGTCCCGCCGCAAGTAGGGCGCGGGTGTATTCCGCTCGCCAGGTCGTGCGCTGGGCGATGGCGGCGAGGATCACGTGGTCGCGCGGCGGTGCCGAATGGTCGCCGGGCTCGACCGGTTTGATCACCCAATGCGAGGTATCCGGCTTGACGATCCCCGCCTGCGCGAGCAGTTGCCGAACAAAATCCGTCCGATCGGCCTTGTGATCCGGAAGCGTCTTGCCCGACCAGCGACGCGAGACCAACACCCGGCGACCGGGCAAGCCCAACGTGTCCCGGCGATGTGCCTTGCCCTTGCACCGGCCCGGAATAGTCTTATCGCTGGCGCCCTTCGGCACGATCCCGTAGCGCAGCCACACCGGGCACTTCGGCGAGCACGGAGTGTGCTGCAACTCCGCGTGCAGCCGGTCGTAGTGCGCGGCCGTGCGAGCCGAGTCGGTCTCCAAGACTTCACTGATCGACTTGGTGAGGTACTTGGTGACGTACCCGATCGCCCGGTCGGCCTTCTCGCCGGAGATGTAGCCCTTCATGTCGCCGGGGTCCATCCGTTCCCCGAACCGCACGGTGTAGGCCGGTTCGAGGTCGTCCACCGAGTCGAGGACATCGAGGGCTTCGTCCCACGTGGTCAACGGCTTGCCGGTGTCCGGGTCCACGAACGTCAAAGCCTTGTAGTCCCAGACCGGCATCTTCTCGCCCGAGTAGCGTTCGTCCTGTGGGTCGAAGTACGGCCACCACACCTGGTGGTAGGTCGCCGCGGTCACCATCCGCAGAATCTCGCGCGAGATGGCACCGCGCAGCAGCAGATGCAGGTGCGGGGCACCACGACGCTGCGGTTCGACGGTGGCGAAGTACTGCACGTCATAGCCGACGACGCGGCGCAGGTTCTGAATCCATCGATCGACCAGCTTGGAGAAGAACACGATGTCGCGGGCAGCGCTGGCGTAGTCATACGACTCGGGGTCCCGTGGGGAGCCATCGCCGCAGACCTTGCCGTCTTTGTCGGTGGCGCCGTCGCGGTTCATCGGCCCGTAGGAGGGCATGGTCAGGGTGACCATCATCGAGGACCGGTAGCCGCCGATCACCTTGCCGACCGTGGTCTTGGCGACCTTCTTACGCGGCAGGTTGGGCACGTCCTGGCGGCGTTTGGTCGATCGCACCCGCCGAGCTCGCGGCGTCGGGTCCAGGGCAGGGAGCGGGCCACGGAACCCGGACTCGCGGAGTTTGGTATCGGTGTCGGCGACGAGCTGGGCGAGTTCAGCGGCCAACTCGTCGTCGGAGTCCTCCCGGGCAGCCCTGTAATCAGCCACCAGATCGGCGCGATAGGCGAGCAGCTCGGTCTGCTTCTCGGACGGTTCGCGGGTCTCGTCCACCGGTTCGGTCTCGGCGTGCCAGCCCTCGCGGCATTGGGTCATCCGCAGCCAGCGGGCTTTGTCCGCGCACGGTTTGCACACGCTGGCGACGGTGGATTTGCAGGGCGAGCCGACGTAGGAGACTTTGCCGGTGTCGGGGTCGAAGGCGCGCATGGTGATCGGCCGGGTGCAGACGCCGAACTTCTCGGCGGTGGCCTGGGCGACGTCGGTGAAGTCCGGGAGTGCGCGACGCTGGGCGGCGGTCTGCCGGGCCGGTACCGCAGCCGGTTCGGGCGCGGTGGGTTCGGTGGCTTCGGTGGTCATGCGGCGTCCTTCATCCAGTTCGTCCCGTCCACGATCTGGGGCAGGTCGACGGGTTCGGCGAGGGCATCGTGGTAGCGAAAGTTCAGTTCGAGCAGACCAGGACCGGTGACGCAGACCCGGCACTCTTCGGCGCCGAAGGCGTGGGCGAGCTGCTCGGCGCGGCGGGTGTAGTCGTCGGGGCCGTGGCCGGCCACCATCCGAAGCCGAACGATGTCGTCGGCCTCGCCGATCCGCACGTCCAGCAGCCGCGGGACCCGCACCTGGTCACCGTCGACGACCACCAGTTGGCAGGCGGTGAGCAGACGCGCCCAACGACGTCGGTAGCGGAACAGGGCCAGCCAGCGGGCACGGGCACGAGCGGTCACCCAGCGGTCGAAGGTCTGCGGACTCCGCAGCCGCCACAGAGCCAGACCCGCCACAGCGAGACCCACCACCCCGAGCCCGGCCGACGGATGCACCAGCATCCCGGCGAGCACGGCCAGGACGAGCGGGACCGAGATCATCGGGAACAGCACCGCCCACCACGCTGCCATCCAGAGAGCGACCAGGATGCCGCCGCCGAGGTGGAGCACGGCCAGGCCGAGCACGTCGAGCGGGTCACGCCCCGTCGTGGTGATGGTCGTGGTTGTGGTGGTCATGCCGCGTACCCGCCATCACCGTCGCCGAACTCGTCGTAGCCGTTACCGGCGGGCCAGGCCATTACAGTGCCGGTCTCGGCCAGGACGTGGACCGCGACGGTGATCGGGTCCAGGCCGCGGGCTTCGAGCTGGCAGCGGCGTCGGGCGGCCAGGTCGATCACGTTGGAGTCGTAGCTGTTGCTCATGGGCTTCTCCTCGAGGAGGGGGCGAACAGGTTCAGGGGTGGTCGAGGACGTGGCGGCCGCAGTTGGCGCAGTCACCATCCGCGGCAGGGTCGTGGCCGCGGATCTCGCATTCGGCGAACAGGCGGCAGTCGATGCACTCGACGCCTTCGCTGGTGTGGTGCCAACCGGTGATGTCAGCGACCTCGGTCAGGTAGCGGCGGGCCTGGTCGATGCTGTCGAAGCAGATCGACTCCCCATCGCGATCGGTGCAGCAGTCCCCGCAGGTCTGGCAGTAGATGACCACATGGGTTTCGGTGACGAATCCGCGCTTCATGCCGCCGCCCCCGCATTACCGAACGAGTCGCCGTCGCCGAGGTCGTCGGGGTCGAAATCGCTGTAGTCCTCGGCCGGACCGACGATTTCGGGGGCAGGGGAGTAGGCGGTCACGATGGCGTCGGCTGCGGCGTCGGAGACCCAGAACGCCCGCACCCGCACGAAGTCGGTGGTGCCGTCCTCACCGACATAGCCGACACCGGGGGTGTGTTCGCTGATCCGGTCGCAGCGGGCACCACGGTCACGGGCGCCTTGGCCGTGGACCATCGCCACCTGAGTCGGTTCATCGAGGCGCAGGCCGATGCGGATGGGAAACAGTTGCCGGTTCGGCATCGTCTCCTTGGACGGGTCCTGCAACGCCGCGAGCATCGACACCCCGGCCGCCCGGCCCTGCGACAGGATCACACCGGTGAGGCGCCGGAACTCCTGTTGCTCGTCGCGTTCGGCGTAGGCCGACAGGGACGCGGCTTCGTCCACGACGATCAGCACCAGCGGCTCATCCGGGGTGGGGACGTGCTTGCGGATGCCGTGGGCGCGCATGAACGCCAGCCGTTCCCGCAGCACCTCGACGGCTTCCCGCAGCATGGCCAGGATCGAATCGGTGTCGGTGGCGAAGCGGACGAACAACCGGCCTTCCCCGCGCCCGAACTCGACCCCGCCTTTCGGGTCGGCCATCCACACATCCACCAGACCGTCACGGATCGCGGGGCCGAGCCCGCCCAGGATCGACCAGATGACCGAGCCTTTGCCGGAACCGGTGGCCCCGGCGAGCAGGATGTGCCCGTAGAGGACGCGCAGCCGCCACAGGTCGTGTGCTTCGGTGATCCCGACCGGCACCGCCTCCAGATCCACCCGATGACCGCCACCGAAGGGAGCCGGGGCGGGAGCGGCGAGGGTGTCGACGGTGCGGACGTGCAGGCGCACCCAGCTCGGTTCCGGAGACGAGGCGGTGACCTCCGGAACGGCGAAGTAGGTGGCGAACTGGGCCAAGGTTTCGTCCTTGGACCAGTCGGCGAAGGACTGCCCGCCCAACATCATGAGTTCGACGTCCAGGCCGTGATCGGTGAAGTCGTAGCGCTCCACGTAGGGGAAGCCACCGTCGAGAGAGCCGAGGCCGAGGGCGGCGAACATCAGGTTCGTCTGTGCCGGGTCGGCCAGGATGTAGACCGCGGTCCGCAACCCGGCCGGGGCGGCATCGGCGAGGGATTCAGCGGTCACCTGGCGGGGCCGGTCGTCTCCGGCCCAACGCATCCACGCCATGCCACCAGTCGCGGCGACAGCGGTGGCGGCGGTGAAAAGGGTTGTCAGCGTGGACATCACAACCCCAACCGCGACAGATCCACCGGCGGGGTGTCCGGGCCGTAGTCGGCCAACGCCGCCCCGAGGACGGAGACCAGTTGCACGGCCTGGGCGTAGTCCATGCCGAGGCTCAGGTTCTCGCCCCAGTTCACCGCGACCAGCGTCGCTGAAAGCTTCTGCCGTCCCTCCGCGCTGTAGTGGACGCCCGGACTGATCCGGACCTGGGGTTCGTGGTCGGCGAGGGTGAACGAACTGATGTGAATCGACATCTCAACCTCCAACAGGCAAAGCGATCGGCAGCATGTCTTGGGCCGGTCGCGAGGAACGAACAGGCTTGACCGGCACCACCCGCGAAGCAACAGCCACCGGGATCGGCTCGGTCACCGACTCCGGCGCCGACTGCTGTTCGGGCGCAGGCTCGGGTTCGGGTTCTCTGGTCGGCACTGGCACCGGCTCCGGCGCGGGCAGATCGGCCGGCACTTCGGGCACCGACTCCACCGGCACAGAGACCGGGACGGGTTCGGGCACCGGCTCCGGGGGTGGCTTGTGGTTGGCGACCCGGAACAGCACCGCCAACCCGTGGGTATCGGCGAGCAGGGATATCGGGGCGATCGCCGCCACGATGGCCGAGGCCCACGCCGGGAGCGGTTGGCCGTTGGCCACCGCGTGAAGGCTGTTCCCGGCGACCGAAACCGCAGAGCCGACGACCAAGACAGCGAGGAAGAACCGCCGTTCCCGGCCGGGGCACACCAGCACGCCGAAGGTGGCGAGCAGGATCGTGCCGTCCACGATCAGCGGGAACAACCACGCGTCCTGGGCCGGGATGTGGGCGAGGACGGCGAGGTCTTTGAGGGTGGAGTACGACAGCCGGAACGCTGCCGCACCCACCCCGACGATGATGGCTGCGGCGGACCAACGCGCGTAACGCATCGCCGCCGCCTGGCCCGCCGCACCCATATCAGGCCACCACGTACAGGAAGGAGAACAGGTCCGCAGCGACACCGAGCTGATGTGACGCCAGGCCGTGAGCCTCGGTGGCGATCCTCAGCCGCCCGGCGGCCAGATGGGCCGTGGACTGCACCAGATCCCAGGTGCCATCCGGTGCGCGATGAGCGAATCGTGTGCTGTAGGTCGACTGGTCGCCCAGGTTCACGGCGTAGAACGACAACCTCCCCAGCACATCGACAGACGTCTCGCCCGCTTTGGCGAGGGCTGCGAACAGGTGGCCAGCGGCGGCCGGGTCGTCCAGGACCGACCTGGTGCCTGCGGTGCCCTGGGCCAGGTACTGCCACAGGTAGGCGATGGCCTGTCCAGCGGCGACCATTGCGGCATCGTCACCGGACTCGACGGTGTCGGCGGGAAACAGATCCCGCACAGCGGCTACGCGATCGACCGACATGATCACGCCGCCTTACCGGTCGCAGCAGTGCCCTTGGCGCCGGAGTTGTCGCCCTTGATCCCGGTCGCCCGCACCGTCCAGCCGATCGACTTGAACTCACCCGAACCGGCGATCTTCGGCTTGACCATCAAGCCCTCCAGCTCGATCGGGGTCATGCCCGGCACGATCTCCGGGGCCGCGGGCACCGGCTGGTACTCGGCCACGAAGATCACGTCGAAGCTGGCGTTCTTCGCGTTCGCCGCGGTCGGATCGGTGACGGTGCCCTTCCACAGCCGCTTGCCCGTGCCGTTGCCCTCGAAGTCGATGTCCAGCTTCTGCACCTTCGGTGCGTTGCGGTCCCGGCTGAACTCGGTCACCGGCTCGATGTCACCCAGCAGGAACAGGCCCTTCGGGAACGCCTCGTGGAAGTCCGGGCGGAACCATGCATCCTTCAACGCCATCTCAATCACTCCTTGAAGTAGGCCGAATCACTTGATGGCCAGTACTTTCCGGGAATTCCGGCGACACCAGGACTACATAGATGGACATCTAGGGACGTCCTACGTACTCTAGAGACGTCCCTAGTGGTCACTGTGATCGGAGATGAGATGGCGAACGAGCGACTGCGCGAAGCGCTGCTGAGGAACGGGCTCGACCTCGGTCACGTTGCCGAAGTGACCGGCGTCGATCAGAAGACCGTCGAACGCTGGATCACGAAGGGGCGAGTCCCGTACCCGCGCCACCGGCATGCAGTCGCCGCGATGGTGAAAGAGACCGAGCGCTACCTGTGGCCCGATGCTGTCGCGCCTGAGCGGCGTGAGGCGATTGCCGAATCGGAAGTCGTCAAGGTCTACCCGCACCGGCATTCCGTGCCGGGTGACTTGTGGCTTCGCTTGCTGTCCAACGCGAACGACCGGATCGAGGTCTTGGTTTTGGCCGGCCTCTTCCTCGCGGAAGACCCGTCATTCGCCAAGCTGATCCGTCAGAAGGCGGCAGCCGGAACCTCGATCCGGTTCCTGTTCGGGAACCCGGCTGCCGACGAAGTCGCCAAGCGCAGCAGCGAAGAGCGCCTGGCCGAGGGCACCGTTTCGGCGCGGATCAGGAACGCGCTGGCGCTGGTCGAACCGTTGGCCGGTATCGACGGCGTCGAGCTGCGCTACCACGACACGACCCTGTACAACTCGGTATTCCGGTTCGATGACGAGATGATCGTGAACATGCACGTCTACGGCCAGCCCGGCGCTTACGCCCCCGCGATGCACTTGCGGCGATTGGCGGGCGGGGATCTGTTCGACACCTACCTGACCAGCTTCGAACAGGTCTGGTCGCAGGCGGTACCGAAGGCTGTGATCGAGGGCGGCGCAGCATGAGGACCGACTACCTCAACGATCCCGACGCACCACCCGCGAACAGTCTCAAGGTCGCGGTCAGCGCCTTCGTCCAGGACGAGGCCGGTCGAATCCTAATGATCCACCGCACCGACAACGACCTGTTCTCGCTGCCGGGCGGCGGTATGGAGGTGGGCGAAACGGTGGCCGAAGCCGTCGTCCGCGAAGTTGCCGAAGAAACTGGCATCGACGTACGTCCCACCGAAGTGATCGGCATCTTCTCCGATCCCGGCCACGTCATCGCCTACACCGATGGTGAAGTTCGCCAAGAGTTCTCGATCTGCTTCGCAGCAGAACCGATCGGCGGGGCACCGCGGACGAGCTCGGAGTCGAAAGCCGTTCAATGGGTCGCCCCCGACGAACTGGGCGATCTGCATATCCACCCGTCTATGCGTCAGAGGATCGACCGCGGCCTCCAAGCGCCTGGCCGGACCTACTTCACCTGAGCGCGGAGCCGGTCGTCGGTGCGTTGCGCCACCGCGCGGATGATCGGTTCGGCCTCGCGGATCGACCGAGCCACAACATGTTCGGGGCCGTACCGGCGATAGATGTCGGCCAGCCGATCGTCCACGGTGGTAGTCACCCCGTCTGCTGTGGTTGTCATATCCGCCCACCACAGCGCATCCCTCAACGGAGTCTGCTCGTCCTCCCAGTCGATCGCCAGCTCGCGATTGCGTGCCTCGATACAAGCGCACGAATGGTTCGCCACCAGCGCGCACAGCCGCTCAGACGCGCCGATCGACTCGAGGAAGACGGCACCATCGATGGGATGAAAACCGGTTCGCACCAGACCGGGGGAGTATCCGATGTCATGCAACCACCCGGCCGCCACCAGTAGCTCCGCGTCATCCACTACCGGCCCCGCTAGGGCTGCACGACCCGCTACGCCCTCCACATGCCGCAGGCGACGCGGCAACACGGTCAGGTGCGCACGAGCAGTCTCCGCTGCCCAGCTAACGAGGTCCACAGCCATGACACAACCGTATCGACCGCATCCGACGAGTGCTTCAACTGCCGAATTCCGCCATACAGGATCAAGGCGCACCGACGGCGCTGCGCGCCGCCGCCGCGCTACGACGCGCAGCGCGACTCCCAAACAGCACGGTCGCCGCGGCGCGTCGGTCGCGTCGGCGGCGCGCTGCACCGACCACCGCCTCTGCAAAGCCGGTCCGCCAGTCAAGCCCTGTACTTGCGCCCCGGGCTCCATAGGCTGCCGCACGAGCTTCGCTCGCTTGCCTCCGAGCTACTCGGCGCGGGGCAAACTCGCATCTCCGAGGTCGTTGGGCTGGGCAAACATGTAATCGGTATCCGCAGGCTCACCAGGCAACGCTGCCGCGTAAGCGCGAACGCCCTCGAAGATCGGCCAGTTCTGCCAAGAGTCGACGTTCAACTCCTCCGATGCCAGCAATTCGGTTGCCAGGTCATGAGCTTCCTCATTCGCGTCAAGCAGGGCCAGCTTTACGAGGCGGGAAAGATCGTCTTCGACTTCCCAGCTTTCTACTTCCGCTCTTACGCTTTCGCCATCGTTGAGCTTCTTGCGGGCGATCCAGTAATTTACTTGAACCGGGATGCGCCAACTTTCATCGATAGGAAACTTCAAATGCCACTCGTTCACATTCTTGACAACTTCATACTCGCCTCTAATTAGAAGGCTGAACTCAACGTCAAGCAGATCTGAATCTATGACATATTTGTCGTCTACGGATGCGAGCTTTCGGGCCGTTGCTCCGCAAAGTTTGACGCCTGCGGCCGTGAGGGTGTCGATTGTCTCGCGGAGGTAGTCAGCGCTTACATGTAGCTGCACCCCCTTTGAGGGCGGATTTTCAATTCCTGACACTTTATCCAAGTAGGCATCATTTACAATGCCTCCTGCGTGCACGAGGAGGTGGCGTCTTTGAAAAATCTCCACAAGCTGCAGCGGAAGATCTGTGACACCTGGAACGCTTACCCCGATCTCGGTGAACCATTTCATCCACTTTTGCAGACCGCCCCTCAATAGTTCATCAGCCTTGTCCTCCGCGCACCAGGCGCGAAATTCGTCCAACGACTCGAATGGGTCGATCTGCTGCATGGTGTACTGCCTTCCTCCACGACGCAAGATCTCTGGCTTCACCCGCAGCGCCCCCTTGATGGTAGACGCTACCAAGATCTCAAACTCGCTGACTGCGCTCATAAGCAGCGAATCACGCAGGATGCGACTTCCTCTCCGTCGCATAGATACGGCATTCCATACAGTTCCATAGTATGAGAAATACTTCGGACGGCCGGTCAGCTCAAATAATTGCTTGCGCAAGTCTTTCATATTTCGAGCCCGAACATCCCTTATAGCCTCTTCGCTTGCTCCTTCATCGAGCAGACGCGCCCTTTCGGCAATGAGAGTTCTCATGCTTTTTCGTGCAATGCTTGCCGCCTTGCGATGCTGCTCTTCAGGGTCGCTGGGATACCGCCGCATCGCCTCGATTGTGAACCGCTCTTCGAAACTGGTGAGTCGAGACGAATTCATAGCAATAAACTCGTCCAACTCTCGTGTTGCATGCATGGACTCCACAAATATGCGCACAGGAACGACAAAGAGATCGTTTAGCTGAGCTTGAGTATCCGTCACGACTCACAACAGTACCCGATTCAACCCCACTGCGGGCAGCTTAAGAATCTGGGGCTGCAACTCGGTTGCCTCATGGGCATCCCATCAATCCTTGTAGATCATTCAGATGATAGAACTCAGGGTTGATCAGTGCTTTAATGTAAGTTTCTCGATATAGTCAGTAGACCTGCGCTCCCCCGAAGAGTTCGCACTCGAATCGAGCTACTGAGAGCAAGCTGTTCGTACCATTTTGCGCGGCCTTCGGCCACGTGGCCCTACTGCGTGGTGGCCTGCATTTTGTTCCCGCGCCCCTCCAACCTCAAGAGCGCCGAGGGCGTCCCTACGGGATGGGCTTCGCCCACTCTTGACCCCGGAGCCTCTACGCGAGAAGGGCAGGCCATAAGGGGCAGGCGCAGCAGCCCGCCATTGGGCGCAGGCCACCACCCAGCAGGGCCAACCGTGGTCCAGTCGTCCGGGCTGGTGACACCGGAGTGACACAACAACCCCGGACAGACCCGGATCGAGGCAGACCGAATCGCCAAGTCGCCACAGCTCACCGACCGACCCGGTACAGCCCCGACAGGGCCTTACCTGCCTCCGGAGCAGAAGTTCGGAACCGTAGTTTTGGGGACCAGTTGGGGACCGCACGTTGTGCTCAGGCATGAACGCCCGGAGGTCTGACGGTCGCAGATGCGAAGAAGCAACGCGCGTGACGTGCACGGATGATTCGTCACCCTTCCTGGGGGTCAAGTGGTCGCAGGTTCAAATCCTGTCAGCCCGACAGCGAAAACCCCTTCCGACCTTGGTCGGAAGGGGTTTTCTGTTTCCGCGACACGCCGGGAGATTCGACCCGAGCCAGTCAAAATCTCATACTTTCGGCCCTTCGCCACGCGCCCAGGCCTCCAGAACCGCCCGGTTGTCGGGCACCGTCTCGGGGACATCGATGTAGTGGGTCTTGGCGACCTCACGGGTGTTGCCCAGCTGGCGGGCGGCGCGCTCGGGATCCCCGGAGGCGTGGTCGACGGCGGTGGCCACGCCTTTGCGGAAGGTGCGTGGGGTGACCCAGGCGAAGTTCTCCCCGCGGGCCGCGCGCCAAGTGCGCCCGAAGTTGTTCGGGTTGCGCACCGACCCGTTACGCGCCGGGAACAACAGACCCATCGGGTTGGGCTGCCCGAACACCTCGAGATCCTTGATCGCCTCCCGCAGCGAGACCACCGTGTAGTCCGGGAGCAGGATGCGCCGCCACCCGTTGTCGGTCTTCGGTGCGGGCTTGCGCACCCACCCGCCGGCCCCGGCGCCCTTGACTTCGATCAGGGTGCCGGTGACATCGAGATAGGGATCGGTGGCGTCCAGGTCGATGTCGTCGAGCAGGACGGCGAACACCTCGTGCGGGCGCATGCCGGTGCCGGTGATCAGATCGACCACCCACACCACCGTCCAGTCCCGTGCCGGTCCGCTGGTGTAGGCCGGGGTGCCGGGGACGGCCTCGCCCCGCGCCCAGGCGCGCACCTGAGCCCGGAACTCCGGCAACGCACTCATGTCCGTGACTGGATCCCTGTAGGCAGGTCCACCGGTTGTGAGAGTTCTGATGCACCAGAATGGGTGCAGAAGGAGACGATCACACGATGGCACGACGTCGGCATACGCCCGAGCAGATCATCCGCAAGCTGCGTGAGGGTGAAAAACTGTTGGGGCAGCAGTTCTCGGTCGAGGAGGTGTGCAAGCACCTCGAGGTGTCCGAGGGGACCTGGCATCGCTGGCAGAGCCAGTACGGCGGGATGAAAGCCGATGACGCCAAACGGCTCAAAGAGCTCGAGCGGGAGAATGCCCGGTTGAAGAAAATGGTCGCCGAGCAGGCCCTGGACATCGACATGCTCAAGGAGATTTCCCGGGGAAACTACTGAGCCCGGATCGGCGCCGCAAGGCCGTTGTGGTGTTGCGGGAACGGTTCGGGGTCTCCGAACGACGTGCTTGCCGGGTGGTGGGGCAGTCACGTTCGGTGCAGCGCCGCCCGGTCACGGTCACCGAGACCGAGCGGGTGTTGCGGGAGCGGTTGCGGTCGATCTTGCGCAGCCATCGGCGGTGGGGGTGGCGCAAGGCGCACGCGATATGCCGTGGTGAGGGTTTGGTAGTCAATCGCGAACGTACGCAGCGGCTTTGGCGTGAGGCAGGGTTGAAACGCCCCGCCAGGACACGTAAGAAGCGCCGAATCGGGGCCGGTCGCCACCAGCGGCTGCGGGCGTCGTTTCCCGATCAGATGTGGGCGTTGGATTTCCAGGTCGATGTCACCACCGACGGCCGGCAGATCCGGTTCCTCAACATCATCGACGAGTTCACCCGCGAAGCACTCGCGGTCAAGGCATTCCGATCATGCACCGCTGATGCGCTGACCAGGGTGCTCGACGAGGTCATCGCGACCACCGGCCGCAGACCGGTCTATATCCGGATGGACAACGGCACCGAGATGACTGCCCACGCCATGACCGACTGGTGCCGGTTCACCGGTGTCGATCCCGCATTCATCGACCCCGGATCGCCCTGGCAGAACGGACTTGCGAGTCGTTCAACGGCCGATTCCGCGACGAATTCCTCACCTGCGAGACCTTCAGCTGCTTGACCGAAGCCCAAGTCCTTGCCGAGGACTGGCGTATCGAGTACAACACATATCGGCCACACGGATCGCTGGACTTCCTCACCCCCACGGCGTTCCGTCAGCAATGGTCACCGACCGAGTTCAACCAACCACTGAAACTCGCATGATCGGTGGACCCGCCAACGGGGCCCAGTCAGTTGACACAGTGCGAGCAGAGCTCGAATCTGATGCGGGGTGTCGTGCGGCTGACCTCAGCGGCGAGGTGGAAGTCGGCGCCCGCTGAGTACGAGTGCGACCGCGGGCAGCATCCGCTGAAGAAGACCTGCGGATCCCCACTCGCTCTGGTGTTTGCTGAGTGGGGCTATCGACGGCTGAGCGCGTGTCGCTCGAGTGCAACCGTCGCGCAGGTTCTCGATGGTCCGATCCCGCGACTGTCTCGGGATCAATCGCGCGCTGCAGTAGCTGCCGCCGCGGGCTGCGTCGGGTTCACCGTCGCCGACTGCTCGGCCGCCTCACGCGGGTCCGGACCCAGCGACCATCCGGCGTTCTCGGTCGCAGTGGGACGTGTCGACCGGAATCCGTCGATGAGGCGGTGCCGGCGCAGGGAGATTTCCTGCGGGATCTCCCGCGCTGCCTCCACCAGAATGCTCCATTTGTCGGCGTTCGGCCCGCGGAGCGCGTCGACCAGACCACGCGCCATCCGGGAGGGGCCCAGAGTTTTCTCGATCGGTCGCGCTCGGTTGAACGTATCCGAGATGCCGGGCTCTTCACTGCCCTCGAATGTGGCGAGTACAGAGCGAACCAGGGGAGTCGTTGCAACGGGCCGTGTCTCCCGGTTACCCCAGTGATACGTCGACACCGTGTCCTTGTCGCGATTGTGTTCCCATCGGCGCAGGGCGAGATCGAGCTTCTCCGGGTCGTCGATCGTGTCGGCGGCAGCCTCGCCGAGCAGGCGCCCGTGCCGGAGTGCATCACGTATTCCGTTGCCCGTCACGGGATCCTTGAAATGTCCGGCGTCGCCGACGAGCGCCCAACCCGGACCGCTCGACCGCCGGTAGAACGATGCCAGATCGTCGGTCGTCCGGAGCTTGCTCATGTTGGTGGCGTCGCCGATCCGCGCCCGCAGGTTGGGATCCTGCTCGATCTTCGCCGACCACATGCCTTCCGGATCCTGACGAAACGCCGGAATCTCTCGCGCATCGCACATGTGCACGACCACCGACCGGCCGGCCGGGCACGAGGGAAGAACGAGGGCCATGTTGTTGTGTGCCCGATAGATTTCGAACGCGGTCTGTCCTGCTGCGCCGACGGGGTCGTCGACATACCGGAAGGCGAAACCCCGACCGTTCTTCGAGCCTCGGTACGGGGTCCACTCGCCCACTTCCGCCGCCACCCGGGACCTGCGTCCGTCGGCGCCGATCACCAGCTTGGCGTGGATCTCGTGTTCGCTTTTCCCGGAGCGGTAACGAACGCCGATCACGCGATCACCGCGCCGCACCAGCCTGTCGACCATGCACCGCTCCCGGACGTCGGCTCCGGCCTCGCGAGCCGATTCGACGAGGATCACGTCGAGTTGGTCTCGGGGAACGCACAGTCCGTAGTCGATGCCACCGAAGGTCCGGTAACGCTCACGGATCGCGAGGTCGCCGTCGTACACCGCGAAGTAGCGTGGCTGCGCCGGTCCGAGGGCGAGAATCTTCGGCAACGCTCCCATGCGCTGGAATTCCCGGACTCCGTTGGGCACAACAGCATGGGTCGACATCGTGTCGGAGGGAAAGCGCGCCTTGTCCAGCACGACGACCCGCATGCCTGCACGGGCGAGCGCCACCGCGGTCGCCGTGCCGGCACACCGGGCGCCGACTATCACGACATCGACCTCTTCGACGGCAGCAGCCGGTTCAACTCTTGAGCTCACAATTCCATTCCTGACCTCGATCAGTACGCATTCCGGTCACGGACGGGTTCTGTTCCGGTGGAATACGTTGTCTCACTGGAAAACTGCCGGACGGTAGTACACGGCAGCATTGACGGAAACGCGCTGCTTCAGCCGACCAGCGCCCGAACCGACCGACGAAGGTCCTCGACAAAGATCTCGGGCCGTTCGAACGCCAGGAAATGTCCGCCTCGCTCGGCCACGCTGTAGCGTCGGAGATCGCTGAAGCGGGTGCGGGCTTCACGTTCCGAGATCTGGAAGATGTCCAGGGCGCGGGTGTAGGTGACCGGGCAGTCGATCGGCGGGATGTCGGTGAACAGCGCCGCGAACGCCTCGTAGTACATCCGGGCCGACGAGGTGCCGGTTCGCGTGGTCCAGTAGACCATGATGTTGTCGAGCAGTCGATCACGGCCGACCACGTCCTCGAAACTGCCGTCGGAGTCCACCCAGGACGCGAACTTGTCCACGATCCACGCGGCCTGCCCGACCGGTGAATCGTCGAGCGAGTACCCGATGGTCTGCGGTCGGGTCGACTGGATCACCGCGTAACCGTTGTCGCCCTGGAAGTACGCGCCTTGCCGGGCGTGGAACTCCGACTCTTCCGCATTCGGCTCGAAGTCGTAGTTCTCGGGGTTGGCGAAGGCGAGGTTGAGGCACAGACCGAGCAGCCGGTCGGTCGTCTCGATCTGCCCGAGCGACATGGCGATGGCGGCGCCCCAGTCGGTGCCGTTGACGACGTACCGGTCGTAACCCAGTCGACGGACGAGTTCCGAGATGGCCCCGGCCATGCGGGGCACATTCCACTCCGATTCCTTCGGGGCGCCACTGAAGCCGAAGCCGGGTAGCGAGGGCACGATCACGTGCATGGCGTCGTCTGCGCTCCCGCCGAATGCCGTGGGATTGCGCAGCGGTTCGATCACGTCGAGGAACTCGACGAACGATCCCGGCCATCCGTGAGTCAGGACGATCGGTGTCGCGTCGGGGTGCACCGACGGAGCGTGGATGAAGTGGATGTCGAGGCCGTCGATCTCGGTGAGGTAGTGGTCGAATTCGTTGAGGCGGGCCTCCCGCGCCTTCCAGTCGTACGTGGTCGCCCAGTACTCGCACAGGGACTTCATGTACGCGAGGGGCGGTCCCTGCTGCCATCCATCGACGAGTTCCCGGTCCGGCCAGCGGGTGGCCGTCAGCCGCCGCCGGAGTTCGGTCAACTCGTCGGTGTCCACGTCGATGCGGAACGGCCGGACGGCCTGCGCGGTGTCGATGGTGACCTCTGTCATGTCATCTCCTCGGATTGTGTGTCTCGGAATCTCGGCGACAAGATCTGCGGCCGATGGGCTGTCGTGCTCTACTCGGCACGTCGGGCGCGCGAACGCGACGGCCTTGGGGGATCGGGCGTCGTCCTGTCGCGGCGATGTGCACAGCCTGGCAGCTGTGACCCGTGTCGCACATCCCCCACGTAACGGAAAAGCGTGCCCGTTGGGGGGACTGCCTATCCCCGGGGGCCTGCATCGGTGGCGTACAGGACTGTCGCGAACTCGATCGGACTTTGTGTGCTCGTGAGCCGGTTCGGCTTTCTCCGAGCAGATGCGTTCTCTCGCAACGAGACAGAACGAGTTCGGGGCCGCCGGCAGATGCCGACGACCCCGAACGTGTGCTGGTGAGACCGAGCTGCGTCTCAGGTCACCGCGCTCCGTACTCCGTCACATAACTGTGTGCGAAGTCGAAGTAGTTCTTGTTCCAACAGAATTCCGCCCATCCGGTGCCGGCATCGCCGTCCACGGTGACCTGCAGCGCAGCCTCGTTGAGATAGACGTTCGGGTCCCACGCGCCGAGCTGGATACTGGCGAACGTCTCGGACTCCATGATCGTCTTGCGACCCTCGGAGTCGACGATATCTGCCCGGATGCTCTGCTGCATCATCGTCGGGTCGAAGGCGACGCTGTACTCCACCGACTGAACATGAGCGAGGGTCTCGTCTCGGTAGACGTAGCCGTGCTGATGGACTCGGCCGAAGGACTGCATCTGGAAAAGGTGTACCGAACAGTTCGAGGTGACCGCATGAATCCACTTGTGGTGCTGGTTCAGCCCCCAGACCCTCGGTCCCCACGAATGGTCTCGGATGAGGAAGCCTTCATGACTCAGCTGTCGGCCGTCGACGGTCAGATCGGCAGTGAAGCGACCGTGCTGCTCGGTACGATCATCGCCGTAGTACGGCGGGTTTCCCGCCGGATGCATGCTGAACGCATAGGGCGGATGCAACGCCTCGTAACGGCCTTGCAGGCGAATCCGGTCGCCTTTCCAGTTCAGGTCGACGCTCTGGTGCGGCTGGCGCACCGCCATCTCGAGCGGGCCGACTCGCCAGTCCGAAAAGTCCATGTCGGCGACGAGCGGTTCTTCGATTTCTTCGGTGACGGGCTCGGGAAGCGAGGGGCCGAACAGATAGGCACGCCCCTTCGCGTCTCCGTGTGCGCGCATTGTCGGGTAGACGAATCCGGCAATGCCGTGCTCGGGCATCAACAACATGTGAGCGAGAGACTCACGTCCGTCGTCGCGGAGCTTGTGTCGATACGCGTGCTCCGTGGGGAAGTTGTGGGCCAGTTTTGTCAGTTCGTTCATTCTGTTCCAATCCTCATTCCTGGTCCGGCGAGGCGTCCGATGCGCCAGAGATTTCTTCGCGGACCGGTAGAGATGCCAGGGTTATCGGGGTTCGGTCAGCAACGTCGAGAGCGGAGGTAACGTCGCCGGTCCTTCGAAGCCGTGGCCCTGATAAGCCGAGCGCAGCAGTGGCGTTTCTCGGGCGACCGCATCGAGCACGGACCTGCTGACGGCCCGCTGTTCCTCCGCGCTGCCGCTCTCGTACACGCTGTCGACGTGTGCCGCCAGTGCGGTGCGTAGCTCTCGCACGCCGGCCACGAGGTCGCGTGGGTCCGCGCCTGCGCGAGCCAGGATGTCCTTCGCGGTTCGGATCGCGTTGTCGACTACCGGTGAGGTCGAGGTCTCGGCAGCTTCGGACGCCGCGTCGACGAGGCTCGACAGCTCGGCCCGATCGAACGCGAACTCCCACGGAAGCCATTCGAGGGCGTTCGACAGCATGCCGACAACCAGTTGGGCCTGCTCATTCGCCAGTTGGTCGTCCGCGGGCAGCGCGGGAATGACGACTCGGGTCATCGCTTCGATCGCGGTGCGGAGACGGAGCTCGGAACGGAGTTGCATCAGATCACTTCCTCGAGATTCGAACGGAGTTCTTCCAGGAGGACGCCTTCGGTGCCGATGATCCAGGCGACCAGGACGTCCTGGTGGGTCTTACGGTTCGCGCTGATCCGATACGCGGTGCCGAGACTGATGATGACGGTCTTGAGGCAGTTGAAGATCTTCCAGAACTGCAGTGACTTCGGGATCACGGGTAATCCCGACGCCTCCGAGTACTCGCGGAGGAACTGTTCCTCGGGCATCAGTCCGCTCACCAGGAAATTCCCGTTTTCGTCGTCGCTGCCGAACATCCGATTGACGGTGTAGGCGAGGTCCTCGTGCCGGTCGCCGATGTGACCGCCCTCCCAGTCGAGGATCGCGGTCATCGTCGTGTCGGCCTCGGTGAACAGATAGTTCC
This sequence comes from Nocardia higoensis NBRC 100133, assembly GCF_000308595.1. Lineage (GTDB taxonomy): Bacteria > Actinomycetota > Actinomycetes > Mycobacteriales > Mycobacteriaceae > Nocardia > Nocardia higoensis. Next base: position 51,704 of record NZ_BAGA01000070.1, read on the forward strand.
CGGTCCGATAGTCGGCGTGCACGACACTGAGCCGATCGATCTCGGGAAGATTCCGCCGTAGCCACGCAAAAGCCAGACGGACCAGCGGAACCTCGTAGTCCGAGTCTTCCTGCCATACCCGATCCCACGCGTTGATCTGGGCGGAGAGGACGTCGACGGGATCGGTCGGCCGCTCGAAGCTCCGCAGGCAGGGATCATCGACGTCGTGATTGTGGATGGTCGCGAGATGCCGGATGAACTGCTCTCCCAGCGTCTTCCGCAGTGTCGGGCCGAGCGTGGCCTTGAGGCCGGAGACGCTTTTCGCCCCATCGGTGGGTTTCGTCACGCCGGGCACGAAGCCGGACACGAGTGCAGGATATGGCAAGTGTTCGGCCGCGTCGTCGAGCCAGTAGACCTCGGGCACCGGGACGACGCCTCGGAAGGCCTTCAGCAGTTCGAACTCGCGACGCCGGCTGGTTTCCTGGATGGATGCCGCAGGATCCATTCGGAGCACCATAGGAGTGCGCGTCTTCACCCCGTCGTCGTCGGTCCAGGACAGTTCGAAGTAGACCTGCACTTTCGAGGCGCCGCCCGCGAGCCATCGCGGGTTGTCCACGCCGTGGAATCGGTTTCCCAGTTCGGCCGAAAGCAGGGAATGCAGGCCGGCTTCGAGATCCGCGAACGTCGGCCAGTTGAACGGGCCGTCGGCGCGCCGCTCGAGTTTCCGTGTCAGTACCCGCTCGATCTCCGGCTCGGTGGGGAGTCGGCGCGACAGATCGCTCATCCATTCGCGAGTCGGGAAATTTTTATCCACAACCTCCGGGGGAGCGGTCAGCGGTGGTTGCATCTCGATATTCCTTTCGTCGAGCCGGGTTCAGCGTGACGCCGGCCTCGCCGGCACATTCTCGCGACAACCCAGTTCGACGAACAGAGGCGTCGTATCGTCCCGCGGTCGTGATCGACCCTGTCGAAAAGTGTTGTCGCTCAGACGATCATCACATGATGAGACCACAGTCACATCCCTCGTCGGGACTGTAGAGATTGCTCCTACAGGGGGAATTCTCCTACTGCGCCCGCTGGTGCGGTTCGCTCGATTGAGCGTGACATGCCCGCACGGCCATAGCGGCCGATCAGTTCCGCGCGGTTCGCGGCATCGCATTTTCGCAGGATCTGCTTCACATGCGATTTGACCGTTTCTATGGAAACGACGAGCTGCTCGGCGATAGCCGCATTCGAGGAGCCGGTGAGCATCATTCTGAAGATCTCGGCTTCTCGGCGGGTGAGCGCTTCGGGCACCGTGAGGGAAACCGCGCTCGAAGTTTCCGGCCGCAAGACAATCCCGGCGTGACGACGCCATCCGGATATGGAGGCATACAGCTCCCGGTGCCGATTCCGGCGCTCTCGCATATCTGTCAATGCGATCGCGGCACCGACGGAGGTGACGAAAGCTCTCACCGCGCGAACTGTGTCGCTGTCGAGGGATCCGGCGACAGCGACCAGTCCACGGGGGCCGCCGTCGACGTCGAGGCGGAAGACTGTCATTCCCTTGCATCCGAATACGAGGGGAAGCCGACCGTCTTCGGCGACAGCGTCCTGGGCGCTGAACGGCCGTGGCACTCGATCACGTGCCGACGTGGCGACCGGCGTTGCCAACATGCCATCCAACTCGTGAAGCACCACGTCATCGGTGCGGGCGATAGAGGCGACGGCCGGACAGACGGCATCGATGATGTCGACCAGGCCGCGCGCCGATCGGATCCGGTCGTGTGCCCGCCGCAGCGCCGACATCGTGGACTCGGCTCTGTGGAGTCGGTCGGAGTCCAAGGCGGCTCGCCGGGAAACGAGCTCGGCGAGCCGTGAACCGATCTTCGCGGGGTCGTGTGATGTGTCCGCCGCAAGCATTGCCATCATCCGATCGATCTGCTCCGATACCAGTTCGGTGGCGTCGTCTGCGGGGTCGTTCGACATCAGATCTGATCTCCGTCGTCCTCGGTGTCGCGCAGCGCGAGACAGCGATACGCGGCAGCGGCCTCCGCCTTGGTGGAGATCCCCAGTTTGCGATAGATGCGACCTATATGGGATTTCACTGTTGTTTGCGAAACGAACAGGCGCCGAGCTATCTCGGCGTTCGGCCGGCCGCGCGCAACGAGTTCGAAGACTTCGTACTCGCGCGTCGTCAAGGCGACTGGTGTGCGGGTATCGCTGGTAGCGGCCGGGTCGCCCCCGGCCGCCTCCGCGAAACTGACACGCGACTTCTCGAGATCGGCCAGAGCGCTCTGCATGGCGATCAGTTCGTCCTGGATCCGACGATGCTGAGATTCGCACCGTGAGCGCAGCAGTGCCGTCTCCTCCGCCGACGAGCAGATGTCGCCGACGGTCCGGAGCACCTCGAGGTCGGGTGCGTCGATCGGGAGGTGGTTGTGGTCGGCGTGGATGATCCCGCAGACCTGTCCACCGGCGACGACGGGCACGACCACATAGCCGCGTGGTCTCGACAGCTCGATCAGAGGTTTGTACGTGTCACGGAGGGTATCCGCGTACTCGACCGCCATCCCCCGGGGGCGGCGCATTATTCCCTCCTCACGTGGCGCTGCCCCTTTCGGGACGACTTCACCGTTCACAGCTCTCCGGAGGTCGTCGAACCCTCCGAGCTCGTTGTGGATCGCGATCGTGATCGGTGCCCAAACCTGTCCACGGACGGAGGAATACATCGACTTCGCGAACCCGAGGTCGTGGCAGACCTTGGTGGTGACCTCGAAGGGCAGTCGTGACCGCGGTGTCCTGGCCAGCGATGTGTACATCCGTTCGATACCCTCGAACTCTCGTCGGTACGCAGTGATCCGGGCGCGAATGGTCCGTCGACGTACTTTCTCGATGCCGGTCAGGAGTTCTGCGGCACGGCGCACCTGGCCATTGGTCAATGTGCGCGACAGGAGCTGAGCGAGCAGAGTTCCCCGCACGTACTCGAGTGCCGCCGTATCCTCCTCGACGATCACTGTGAGTTCGTGCTGAACCAGACCGTCACCACGACCTATGGCATCGGCGAACAATCTGTCCAGTTGAGAAGTCCGCATCCGGTCCTTCATTGCACTCTCCTGCGGCATACGGACACCGATATGGTGCCTCCCGAGGCGGCGCGACCCCTGCTGGTGGTCCCTCGCATACAGGTAGGACGGAATCCGCCTGGTTACATCATGAAATGGTTGGACCATATCTTAGGTCGGATGTGAGGTCAACCACACGAACACTCGATTGCTGAATGGTGGCGGTGCGCGTCAGGAGCCGGATACGTAGAGCGTGATCGCTTCGGCCCGGTTGATCGCGCCGGTCTTGCGCAGGATGCTCTTGACGTGCGACTTCACCGTCTCGGTTCCCACGACGAGTTCGCGGGCGATCTCGGCGTTCGAAGCGCCGGTGACCATCAGTTCGAGTACTTCCCGTTCGCGCGCGGTCAGCATTCGGTCGAAGTGAGAGGCGCGTGATGTCGTCGGCGCCGGGAGGTGCTCGGTCGGGTCATCGATATCGAGGACGATGCCGGTGTTGGTGAGTTTCTCGGCCTCCTCGGCCAGCCGCCGTGCCGCAGCCGCCATCGCCAGGCGTTGTCTGTTCATCCGGTCGATCAGCAGGTTGCGCTCGGAGATCCAGGTGAATGCCCGTGCGTGTGTTTCCAGTAGTTCGACCGCGTCGGGCTCGAAGGATGTGGAGTGTCGCTGGGCGGCGTGGATCATGCCGACGGTTTGCGACTCGACCGTGAGTGGAGTGACGGTATAGCGGGAGGTACCCAGAAGCTGGGCAAACCTGTCGGTTGCGCCCTCGTCGTGGTCGTCGGCGGCCGTGGTGCGCCTGGAGCGGACAGCCGCGCGTTCGATCGAGCAGGCCGCCAGCGGAAGACGTGCTGGCCTGTTGGTGACCGTCGCTCCGGCGCACGCGGTCGAGGTCAGGGTGCCGCCATCGATCCGGGAGATCGCGGCGGCATCGAATCCGAAGGACTCGACGAGTCCGATGCAGATCGTCTGCTCGAGGAGGCCGGGGGCGGTGATGCTCTTCAGGCGCCGGATTGCGTCGGTGAGGAGGTCCAGCGTGCCGGCGGGGGTATGTCGGCTCATCGCGCCGGGGAGGTCGCGGTGCGGCTCATCCGGAGGAAGGTCGCGACCGCTGCGGCGCGGCTTGTCGTGTTCAGTTTTCTGCTGATCTGCCGCAGGTGGGATTTGACTGTGCCTTCGGAGAGGGCCAGGGAACGGGCGATTTGGGCGTTCGTCGCTCCGGTGGCCGTGTACTCGAGGATCTCGCGCTCCCGGGGACTGAGGATCGAGAGGTTCGCCGTGAGTGCTCGGGCGTTCATCTGGCCGGCGGTGCCGGGGACATCTTCGTCGGTAGGTTGTCTGATCGCCTCGATGATGTCGCCGAGTTGCTCGACCTGAACTGTCGTGCGGCTGCGCAGTACTGCCACTTCGAAAGCGATCGAGAGGAACTCGGAGAACAGTTCGAGCCGCTGGAGGTGCTCGCCGGTGACGCCGTCGTGCTCCCGCGGACGGTCGGCGTGCAGCAACCCGATTGTCCGCCCGTGCAGCGTGATCGGCGCGGCGACATAGCCGGCGCACCCCGAGGCGTCGACGATCTCCTTGAAGGTTCTCTTGTCGGCGGCCGGCTTGTCGACGACCGCGCCCATCCGCTTGCGGACGAGTTCGGTCTCGAGCGGGGCGATGGCCAGGGGGAACCGAGCATCGTCTATGAACTGCTCGAGTCGGTGCGCTGTGCTGTCGAATCCATCGACATGCAGGCATCGCGGTATCCACATCGAGCCTCGGACCGTCGAGATCATCGCGCGGCCGAAACCGAGGTGCCGACAGATCGTCGACGGAGTGTCGGCGATTATGCAGTGGGGATCCTTGTCTCTGAGGGATTCCGCGGCGTCGAGGACTGCGTACGCCGACTGCGAAGCGGGGTGCCTGTGGCGTCGGCGGACATCTCTGGGCATCCGAACCTCGAGATCGGTGCCGAGCCCCGCGTATTCGGGCCCTGGAGCCGGTGTCCAATCGTCGCGCACATCACCCTCCTGGCCTGCCGTGGTCATCGATGACTGTGACACAGCTTACGTCAATAGTAAGACCATTTCGCTGAAGGTGATCGAGTGTGAGGTCCTCGCTCGGTGTCGGACGCTCCGGTTCTGTTGCGCAGGAGTTCGCCGCGAATCCGAAGTGGGTTTTCGGTTTCATTCGGACCTTCCGTGCGAACCGGCACCTGTGTTGCGGGTTCGACCCGTGTCGGCCCGGTGACGGTCGTTGACGACCATCTGCAAATGGTCGTACCATTAATAATCTGAACCGAAGGAAGGTGGAGGATTTGGCCGGCGTGTGGTTCGACGAGTTGACAGTGGGGCAGAAGTTCGATCACCCCATCAGGCGAACAGTCACCGAGACCGACAACGTGCTGTTCACGGCGATGACGCACAACCCCGCGTTGCTGCATCTCGACGAGGAATACATGAAAGGCACCGAGTTCGGGCAGCGTGTGGTGAACAGCGCGTTCACACTCGGGCTCATGGTGGGAATCTCGGTCGGTGACACCACGCTCGGTACCGCCGTCGCGAATCTGGGCTGGGACGAGGTGCGCTTCCCCAAGCCGCTGTTCCACGGTGACACGATTCGGGTGGAGACCGAGGTGCTGGAACTGCGCGAATCGAAGTCGCGCCCGGACCAGGGCGTCGTCGTCTTCCTGCATCGCGCGTTCAATCAGCACGGCGAGGTCGTCGCCTCGTGCAAGCGGGCCGGTCTGCAACGGAAGCGGCCGCGATGACCGCGCCGATCCGCTCGTTCCTGTTCGTGCCCGGTGACAGTGAGAAGAAGCTCGCCAAGGTGGCCGACTCCACCGCCGATGCCGTCATCCTCGATTTGGAGGACGCTGTCGGCGCGAGCCGGAAACCGTTCGCGCGCCGAATGGTATCGGAGTTCATCCAGGCACAGGATGGTACCGCTTCGACGCCGCAGCTCTGGGTTCGGATGAATCCGCTCGGCACCGAGCACGCACTGGCCGATCTGGCGGCTGTCGTGCCGGCCGCACCCGCCGGGATCATGATCCCGAAGATCGAGGGACCCACGGATGTGCTCCGCGTGCAGCACTACCTCGACGTCCTCGAAGCGGCGAACGGTCTCGTCGGCGGGGGCGTGCGGGTGCTGCCCGTCGCCACCGAGACCCCGGTGGCCCCGTTCCGGCTCGGCGATTTCGCCGCCGCGCAACTCGACCGGCTCTACGGGCTCACCTGGGGTGCGGAGGACCTCAGCGCTGCCCTCGGAGCGTCCGGGAACACCGGACCCGACGGCCGGTGGACCACGACCTACCAGCTGGTGCGCTCGCTGACCCTGATGGCGGCGCGGGCAGCGGAGGTGGAAGCCGTGGAAACGCTGTACGTCGACATCCGCGACGAGGAGGGGCTCGCCGAATCGTCACGTCGGGCCAGGGCCGAGGGGTTCAGCGGCCGGATCGCCATCCACCCGGCTCAGGTCGACACCATCAATGCCGCCTTCACTCCGTCCGCCGACGAGGTGGAATTCGCGCACCGGGTGATCACCGCCTTCGCCGACGGCGCCGGGACGGTGGCGTTGGACGGCAAGATGCTCGATCTGCCCCATCTGAAGCAAGCGCAGCGAGTGCTGGCGCTGGCCAACGGCCGGATCGGCTGAACGAGTCGGGGAGTTCTCGTCTGGAACAGAGGCCGGGCCCGCGCGGAATTCCTCGCGGGCCCGGCCTTGTGAATGCGGTCGGTTGTAGAGCTTTTCTTCCGGGGGTGTGCACGAGAGGCGTGGACACGGCAATGCGCGGTTCTGTTCGCCGGGGCGAGCAGAACCGCGCAATGCATGTGCCGGCATCTTCAGGAGGCAGGGATCAATCGTGATCGCCGAATACCAGCACGGGCTTGACGACTTTGCCGTCGTGCTGGGCCGCTACTGCCTCGTTGATGCGATCGAACTCGAAGGTGGTCACGAGCTTGTCCAGTGGCAACCGCCCGGCGCGATAGAGCGCGACGAGCTCGGGGATGAAAACGTCGGGCGTACTGTCGCCCTCGATGATGCCGGTGACAGTCAGCCCCAGGGTGAGCGTGGCGATGATGTTGAGATTCACGGCTCCGGACGGGTCCGAGGGAACGCCGATCAGGCCGACGGTGCCCTTCACGCGGGTAGCGCCGATCAGCGCGTCGATGACCGCCGGGATTCCGGTGGTGTCGATCACGTAGTTCACCCCCTCGGGAACGATCGCGCGAACCTGCTCGGTCAGATCTCCGGCCGCGGGGTCGACGGCGTGCGTGGCACCCAGTTCGCTCGCGAGGTCGCGACGTGCGGAATTGGGCTCGACAATGATGATGGTCCGGCATCCCTGGAGGACCGCCCCCATCACCGCGGACAGGCCCACCGAGCCGCCGCCGGCGATCACGATGGCCGAGCCCGGCTCGGCGCGCAACGAGCGGGTCACCGCGCCCACTCCGGTCTGCACGCCGCATCCCAGCGGCGCCAGCAGCGCGAACGGGATGTCGTCGTCCACCTTGACCACGTTGCGCTCGTTGGCGAGTGCGGCACGGGCGAAGGAGGACTGCCCGAAGAACATTCCGCCGATCGGGCTGCCATCGCGCTGGAGCGGTTTGCTGCCGTCCGGGCGGGTGCCGCCGTAGTTCAACGCCGTGAAGTTCTCGCAGTAGGACTGGCGGCCGGTGGTGCAGGTGGCGCATTCGCCGCAGCTGTTGAAGGTGATCCCGACCTTGTCGCCGGCCGCCACCTTCGTCACCCCGTCACCGACAGCGATCACCGTGCCCGCGCCCTCGTGCCCGACGACACCGGGATATTCGATGGGCAGGACCCCGTCCCGGGCTGCGAGATCCGTGTGACAGATGCCGACGGCCTCGATCCGGACGAGTACCTCGCCGGCGCGTGGATCATCGACGTCGATCTGCGTGAGAGTGAAATCGCTGCCCTGCTCGGTGAGCAGTGCTGCCTGTGCTTGCATGGGTTCTCCTGGATATGTCTTCGATGACAGGTCTATACGCGGGCCGCCGACGCGGCGGTGACATCACGAAGCGACACCGCCGCATCGGCCAGCAGGCCGGGATCGACCTTCGTCCGCTCGGCGACGAGTTTCTTCCCCGCGATGAATTCGCCGGGGGCGTTGGCGGTTTCCACCGCGACTACGTTGTCCTCACCGGTCAGGTGGAACAGTGCGAAGGTGCCGGGCTTGCTGCCTTCGCGGGCGACGACCCGGGCTCCGGGGGCGATCAGACCCGCGATCTTGAGTTTGAGGTCGAACTGATCGGACCAGAACCACGGCACCTCGTGCCCGGGATGTTCGGCGCCCAGCAGGGCTGCGGTGACCTGGCGAGCCTGCTCGGTCACGTTCGGAATGGATTCCAGCCGCACGAGGCCGTCGGCTCCTGGGAGCGGACGGCGCGCCACGTCGCCGATCGCGAACACCGCTGGATCGCTGGTGCGGCTCCACTCGTCGACGAGTACGCCGTTGTCGCAGGCCAGTCCCGCGTGGTGCGCCAGCTGGTCCTCGGGAACGGCGCCGATGCCGACCAGCACGGTGTCTGCTGTGACGATGCTGCCGTCGGTGAGCTCGATACCGCAGGCCCGGCCGCCGAGGGTGCGTACAGCGGCCACCTGCGCGCCCGTCATGATCGCGGCGCCACGCTCGCGGTGTGCGTCGGAGAGCCGCCGGGACAGCTCCGCGCTGGCGACCCTGGCCAGGATTCGCTCCTCGCGCTCGATGACGGTCACCTCGACCCCGGCCGACCTGGCGACGGCCGCGACCTCCATCCCGACGTAGCCGCCGCCGACAATCGCCAGCCGATCGCCACGTTCGAGTGCGGCACCGAGCGCGAGCGCGTCCTCGACAGTGCGCAGGGCCAGTACCCCCTCGGCATCGGCGCCGGGCACCGGCAGCGACCGGGGGGTCGAGCCGGTGGCGAGGACGAGGGCCCGATAGGGCAGGGCCGACCCGTCCGAGAGCTGGAGTCGCATGGCTGCCCGATCGATGGCGCTCACCCGGATGCCGCGACGCAGATCGATGTCGTTCTCGGGATAGAACTCTGCGGGACGCAGCGGTTGGGACGCGTCGCGGCCGGTGAATTTCTTCGACAGCGGCGGCCGGTGGTAGGGATGGTGCCGTTCGGCGCCGATCACCACGACACCGCCGGTGTGTCCGGACTGGCGGAGCAGCGCCGCGAGAGTTGCTCCGCCGTGCCCGGCCCCGACGATGACGATCGGGTCTTCGTTCTCGCTCATCGCCCGATGAATTCCAGTTCGACCGGCATGTTCTTCAGGCCGCCGACGAAGTTGGTCTGGATGAACTTGGTATCGCCGGCCAGGCGTACGGCCTTCAGGTGCGGCAGCAGCGTCTCGAACATGATGCGCAGCTCGATCTTGGCCAGATGCTGACCGATGCACATGTGCGGGCCGTAGCCGAAGGCGATGTGCTTGTTGGGCTTACGGTCGATGTCGAACACGTCGGGACGATCGAAGACGTCGGTGTCCCGGTTGCCGGACTGGTACAGCAGCATGAACCGGTCGCCCGGCTGGATCGAGCGCCCGCGCAGCTCGTACGGCTGCAGCGCGGTGCGCATGAAGTGCTTGACCGGTGAGGCCCAGCGCAGTGACTCGTTGACCAGGTGCGGCACCAGCGACAGATCGCCCTGCAGGCGCTCGAGCAGGCCGGGCGTCTGCGAAATCGCGTGGATGCCACCGGCCAGAGTGGACGAGGTGGTGTCGTGACCTGCCGTCGCGATGGCGATGAAGTAGCCGTAGGCGACCTCCTTGGCGAAGTACTCGCCGGACTCGTCCTTGGCCTCGGCGATGATCGAGGCCAGGTCGCCGGTCGGGTTCGCGCGTCGGTCCATGAGCAGGGCGTCGAAGTAGGCGTAGAAGTCCTGGATGGTCGCCACCCACTGCTTGGCGGCGGCGTCCGGGGTGAGTGGCTCCACGTCGGCGCGGGCGGCATCGGGATCGGCTGTGCCGAAGAACTCCTGCGTCAGCGTCATCATCCGGGGCTCGTCGGATTCGGGCACGCCGAACAGGCTCATGATGACGTGCAGCGGGTACTGCAACGCGAAGTCCTTGACGAAATCGATTCGGCCGTCGGTAGCGAGCAGTCGGTCGACCGACTCGCGCGCCAGGGTCCGGATCGTGTCCTCCCACTGCTTGAGGTTGTTGGGCCGGAACCAGTCGGCGGCGATGTCCTTGATCGCCGTGTGCTCGGGCGGGTCGAGGTAGGTCAGGGTCTCGAGGATGCGGAGGCTGCCGTTGTTGATCGACTTGGTGAACTCATCGCCGGCTTGATTGGCCAGGATCGGGTTGTAGGCGCCCTTGTTCTCTCCGCCGGCGCTGGTGAAGATGTCGGGCTGCCGTTCGATCTCCATGATGTCGGCGTGCTTGCTCACCAGGTAGAGCGGGTCGTAGCCGTCCACCTCGGCGCGGCCGAGCGGATTGTTCTCACGCAGCCACCGGTAGGCCTCGAACAGACGCGCGTCGTCGCGATGTCCTTCGGGCATTACGATCTGCTTCGCCACATCGTCGGGGATTCGCAGTTCGGTGGGGGATTGCGTGGTCGTCATCGAAAGTCCTATCTCGTGCTTTCGCCGGGGTGTGAACGAACACAATTCTGTGCCGTGCATCACGTGATGGCCATCACCCTGACGGGGTAACCTTCGCACCTGAAGAGGGATGGGCTGGAAATGGTTCGGAGTCACGGCTCCCTCCGGTGAGCCACCGAATATGTCCTCATGGGGATGATTCGCCCCGAACGCTTGTCCGACGATGAATGCAGGCAATGCTGCCGCATGGCACGGACGAGGAGAGATCATGGCGCGAGTCGTATACCACCTGCCCGACGGGACTGTGGAAACTGTCGAAGTTCCCGCAGGTCAGAGCGTGATGGACGGTTCGGTCCGGAATAATCTCCCCGGGATCGTCGCCGAATGCGGTGGCAGCTGTTCGTGCGCTACCTGCCATGTGTATCTGCCGGAACGATCGGCTGATCTGTTCGAACCGCCCTCCGCGGAAGAATCCGAACTCGTGGAATACCTGGAGGGCGCGCGTTCGAATTCCCGTTTGTCCTGTCAGTTGATCATCGGTGAACAGGACGAGGTGCACGTGGAGGTAGTCGATTCTGCTGTTTGAGAATGCGCGTCAACCGGACCGGGCAATGAGCTCGGCACGGTTGGCGGCTCCCATTTTTCGCAGAATATTCTTGACGTGAGTCTTCACGGTTTCGACGGAGAGAGTATGCGCGCGGGCGATATCGGCGTTGGAAGCGCCCTGCAGCATGCTTTCGAGAATGTCGCGCTCTCGATCGGTGAGAAGTGCGGCTGCGGACGCGAACTCGGCGGCGCGTTCGCTCGAAGGAGGCGTGGTGCCGCTCGTGCCCGCATCCAGGAGGCGTAGCTGTTCGCCGAGCGTTCGCAGCCGGAGTTGCCGGTCGCGCAGGCGTTCTTCGCTGTCGAGCCGCTCGGCGGTGACGACCGCGAGGTCGATCAGCAGCTGCACGTTCTCGTGTACCTCAGCGGTGAGCGTGCCGTCGACGAGCAGAAGGGTGTGGCCGGCGTCAGGTTCGATCTCGAACACGGTCACCGGGGAACCGTCGGCGCGGGGGTCGAGGTCGGTCCGCCGCCGAACGTCGTCATGAACTGTCTGCCCAGCCTGGATGGGGCGAAGGCCGAGCGCCACACCGGGACTGTCGAAGCGGGCGATGTCCTCGCGCGCCGTCGCTGTCCCTTCGCTGAGTACGACAGTTCTCGCTCCGGTGACGGCCGCGACCGCCGAGCACAGAACGGTGGCCAGTGTGTCGCGGTCCGAGGCTTCGGTGACGGCGGCCACCGCCGCGTCGATCCGGGCGATGTCACCGTGGTAGCCGCTCATGTCCGGAAGGTCGGGCCGAGGCGGGTGCGCCGATGATACGCGGCGGCCTGAGCGCGGGATTCGACGCCGATCTTGCGGAAGATCCGTCGGATATGGGCCTTCACCGTGCCGTCGGAGATGAAGAGCTGAGCTGCGATCTGACGGTTGCCCGCGCCCGTCGCCAGCAATCCCAACACCTCTTCCTCACGATCGGTCAATGACTCGGGCGCCGCCGGGAAGGCCGTGGTTCCGGGCGCGGGCTGCTCGGCCCGGACGCTGCGGAACACGCGACCCGGCCGATCGGTGTCGGCGTCGATGATGTGTGCGACCATGCCCGCCAGCAGATCCCGCTGTTGCTCCAGTTGTCGCGAGTTCTCCTCGATTCCGATCAGCAGCCCGGAGATCCGGGTTGCGATCAGCAGCAGACGAAGGTCATCGTCGGTGACCGATTCGCGATTCCGGTCCACGTGCAGGATCGCCACGGTGCGCCCGTTGGCGACGATCGGCGCCGCCGCGTAGGCCGCCGGGTCGGACAGATCGATCAGTGGTCGGTAGGCCCCACGATGGTAGGCCCGCCTGCCGAGCAGATAGGGGCGGCGGTACCGGACCAGATCGGCCTCGCGTGGCGCCCGCAACAGCGGAACCGGCGTGCCGTCGACGGCACGCCGGAGTTCGTGGAAACCGTCCTCGAGGTCCGGCCTGACATAGACGTGCTCCGGTGTCCACGATGCGCCGCTCACCCGGGAGAACATCGCTTTGGAGAAGCCCAGCGTCGTACACGCTTCCCGGCACGCGACGGCACCGAACGGCTCTTCTCCGGCCGACTGGAGTCGAGCGAGAAAGCGTCGCACATCCCGGGCCTGGAAGTCCGGTCCGTTCCGTTCGATCACCGCCATTGGCTCGACACTCTCCACATCGTTCAGGGACGTGCTGTAGGACACGCTATACCGGCCGGGTCAGGAGCCTCGGTCAGCCTGCGGGCGGCAGGTACACCGTGCGCAGCTGCTGGAAGGTGTGCAGACCCTCGGGGCCGAGTTCGCGGCCCATGCCGCTGCTCTTGATACCGCCGAAGGGGGCTACCGGGTCATTGGTGTAGTGATTGACTCCGATGGTCCCGGATTGAACGCGCGCGGCCAGCTCGGCGGCGCGCTCCACGTCCGCCGACCACACCGAGCCGCCGAGGCCGTAGTCGCTGTCGTTGGCGATGGCGAGCGCTTCGTTCTCGTCGGCGAACGGGATCACGCTGAGCACCGGCCCGAAAATCTCTTCGCGGGCGATGGTGGCCGAGTTGTCGAGGTCGGCGAAGATCGTGGGCTCCAGGAAGTATCCGGTGTCCAGCCCGGCGGGGCGTCCGCCGCCGGTGGTCAGCCGGGCTCCCTCGGTGCGACCCTTGGCGATGTAACCCTCTACCCGGTCTCGTTGCTGAGCCGAGACCAGCGGGCCGATCTTCGTCGTGGGATCGAGCGGATCGCCGATCTTCAACGATTCGGCGAGTGCGGTGAGCGCGTCGACGACTTCGTCGTAGCGCGACCGCGGGGCCAGGACGCGGGTGTTCAGCCAGCAGATCTGGCCGTTGTTCAGGAACGTCACACCGAACAGCGACTCGAGTGACGCGTCGAGATCGACGTCGTCGAGAAGAATGGCGGCGGACTTGCCGCCCAGTTCGAGAGTGACCGGGCGCAGTAGCCGGCCGCACGCCTCGGCGATCTTGCGGCCGGCGGCCGTCGACCCGGTGAACGACACTTTGTCGATGCCTGGATGTTCCACCAGGTAGGCGCCGATCTGGCGCCCGCCGGGCACCACATTGAGCACACCTGCGGGCAGGCCTGCGGCCGCTGCGGCTTCGGCCATCAGGAAGGCATCGAGCACTGTTTCCTCCGCCGGCTTCAACACGACGGTGCAACCCGACGCCAGTGCGGGCGCCAGTTTCAGGAACGAGATGGCCTGCGGAACGTTCCACGGCACCACCGCGCCCACCACACCGACCGGGTGGCGGGTGACGCGGGCGGTGCCGCCCAGCATCCCGGCACGTTCGTCGACTTCGGGGGCGTCGAGCATCAGCTGGGAGAAGTAGCGCAGCAGGACCGCGGGGAATCCGCCTTCGAACTGGTCGGCCAGCCAGATCGGCATCCCGTTCTGCAGCGACACCCTGCGGGCGGTCTCGGCCGCGCGTGCCTCCAGTTCGGTCGCGAAGCGCTCGAGTACTGCGGCACGCTTCTCCGGATGCCAGCTCGCCCATCCCTGTGGGTCGTCGAAGGCCCGCCGAGCTGCGGCGACCGCCCGATCGATGTCCTGCGGAGCTGCCGCGGGAACCGTGCCGATCTGCCGCTCGGTGCTGGGGGAGTGCACGGTGATGGTGGCGTCGGTGGCCGGCTTGTGCCAGCCACCGTCGATGTAGAACTCGCGGTACTCGATCGACGTCATCTTGCTCCTCATTGTGTGAACGGCGTCACTTCCAGCATGACAAAATATCCTACGATCGCAATGGTAATTTTGGTCGTACCAAAACTTTGACCCTCTCGATCCGGCAAATCCCCCGTTCGGGTGAATTGTGAGCAATCCGCGGCTCCCCGGGGGTGCCGCCGTGCCTACTGGGGGTCTGGACCGTTGCGCTATTGGTCCAACCATTCTAATCTTCAGACTGATATGGGCGCCATACTGATGGAGGACGGCAGCATGACCAGCGAGCGGAACCTCGGCCGGTACACCGCAGAGCAGATCGACGAGTTCTACGCGAGCGGACAGTGGACCGACGAGAACTTCACCGAACTCCTGAAAGAGCGGGCCGCGGCGAATCCCGGCAAGATCTTCGTTACCGACGGCACCTACGCGCTGACCTTCGCCGAACTCTACGAATCTTCGCAGCGACTGGCGCTGGGTCTGTACCGGCGCGGTCTGCGTCCCGGTGACCGCGTGGCAGTCCAGTTGCCGAATTGGGCGGCCTTCGTGCTGACGGCGGCGGCACTGTCGCGGATCGGTGTCGTGATGGTCCCGATCATGCCGATCTATCGCAAAGACGAGGTGGCGCACGTCGTCTCCGACGCCGCCATCCGGATGGCCATCGCGCCTGCCGAGTTCAAAGGTTTCGACCATGTCGGCATGTTCGAGGAGATCCGTCGCGATGCGTCGACTCTCGAGTCGATCGTGGCGGTTCGTGCGCCGCGCGAGGCGCGAGAGTCGTTCGCGCAGCGCGGGATCGAGGTGCTCGACGACCTGATCGTCGGCGAAGTGACTGTGGATCAGGTCGACGCGGAACTGGGTTACCGGTCGCACCCCGATGATCCGTTCGCGATCGTGTACACCTCGGGGACCACCTCGCGCCCCAAGGGGTGCCTGCACACTTTCAACACCTATGCCTCCGGTGCCCGCGCGCTGAGGGCGGCCTTCGGGTATACCGAGGACGACGTGCAGTTCGGCCCGTCGCCGATCACTCACACGACCGGTCTGGTGACCAGCGTGCTCCTCCCGCTGCTGGCCGGTGCAGCTACCCACATCATGGCGGAGTGGAATCCGGTGCAGGCGCTGGCGGAGATCGAGAAGTACGGCTGCACCGCGGCGGTGACCGCGACAACCTTCCTGCAAACCCTGCTCGCCGCCGCCGAAGAGCGCGCGGACGCGAACTTGTCCTCGCTGCGCATGTGGACCTGCGCCGGTTCGCCCATCCCGGCTGCGGTGGTGGAGCACGCGAAGGCTGCATTGCCCGGTACCAGCGTGCTCTCGCTGTACGGGCGTAGCGAGAATCTGTCCACCACCACCTGCACCGTCGCCGATGATCCGAAGCGGGCGATCACCTCCGACGGCGCCGCCTTGCCGGGCGCCCAGGTGAAGGTGGTCGGCGCCGACGGGCTGGAGGTGCCGCGCGGATCCGAGGGAGACATCGCCTACCGAGGCCCCTCGCACATGATCGAGTACCTGAATCGGCCCGAGGACACTGCGGAGTTGTTCACCCCCGAGGGCTTCTCTCGTTCGGGCGACCTCGGCGTGATGGACGCCGACGGCTACGTCCGGGTCACCGGGCGTACCAAGGACATCGTGATCCGCGGCGGGATGAATATCAGCGTCCGCGAGGTCGAGGACAAGCTGGCCGACCATCCGGACCTGCTCGCGCTGGCTGTGGTCGGCATGCCCGACGAGCGGCTCGGCGAAAAGGTGTGCTGCTATGTGGTGGCCAAGGAGCGGCATCCGGTCCCGACCGTCGAGACACTGCGTCAGTACCTGGTCGATCGCGGGGTGGCGATCCAGAAGACGCCCGAGCGCGTCATCGCGGTCACCGAACTGCCGATGACAGCCACCGGCAAGATTCAAAAGCATCTGCTGCGCAAGCGGATCGCCGAGGAACTCGATCAGCCCGCGGCCGCCGGCGCGCACTGACCGGGAATGATGATCTCGACCCCGCCGCTCCCACTCGGAGGTGCCGAGGCCCTGGTCCGGGTCAACCCTGTCACTCTCGCGCCCCAGCGTGCGCAGTTGATCGTGGATTCGGGGCCGTGGCTGCGCGACGACGCGGCCGGCTGTAGCCGGGGTGCGCTCGGGGTCCCGCTCGACGACGTCACCGGCTATCTGGTCGCCTTGTCCGCGCCCGCGGGCAAATGGCCGGTGAGTCTGGGCATTCGGATCGATTTTCTCGCCGACCCACTGCTGGACGGCCCGCCGATGACCGCGACCGGCGAACTCGTCGGCCGCGACGAGCGCGGCGGGACAACCCGCGGCACTGTGACCGATGATCGCGGACGGGTGCTCGCGCTGGTGGTGCAACGCTCCCATCTCGTGCCGGTGGCCGAGACACCCACGGGGACAAGGATTCCGGACCTGGTCCCCGCCGACGACGTGCCGCTGCGGTCTGCGCTGGGTATCCGGACACCGGCACCCGGCGTTCTGGAACTTCCGTCCACGGTGTTCGCGGCCAATGCGATGGGCAATGTGCACGGCGGCATCCTGATCGCGGGCGCGGAGTTCGCCGCGATGACAGTGCTCGGCGCCACCGGTGCGCAGCGCACCACCAGCATCGACATCTCCTATATCCGGCCCGCCGACGCCGCGGGCATGACAACGTTCCGCAGCCGCGTGCTGCACCAGGGCCGCTCGCTGGCGGTGGTGCAGGTGTGTGTGGTCAATTCGTCGAACAAACCGTGCGCGCTGGCCACTGTCGTAGTGCAGGGGCAGCCGCAGTGCGCACAGGTCGCCCCGGGGTGGTCGAATCGTTTGTGACGATGTAGGTCAGGGTGCGGTGCCTGCCGACGAACAGGCACCGCAGGCCGCTACGCCGCCGGGATGATCCGCACGCGCGCCGTCGCACTCACCACGATCCTGCCCTCGACACTCGCCGTGAGGCTGGTCTCGGCGATGTCGTCGTGCACCGCGTCGACTCGCCCGCCCAGCTCCAGCGTCTCGCCGAGGGCGAGCGGCGAGGCGAAGCGCACGGAGTAGGACAGCAGGTGTTCGACATGCACCACGTCGCTCAGCCAGGCGGCGAGCATGCCCGCCTGCATCTGTCCCATCGAGATCACGCCGGGTAATCCGGCGCGCACCGCATACTCGTGATCGTGGTGCAGGGGATTGAAATCGCCTCCGGCACCGGCAAATCGGACGATATCGGTCTGGGTGACCGGGCCGATCGTCCTGTTTCCCAGATCCTGCCCCGCGGACAGCGGCAATGGCGGTCGGGTCATCGCAGGCCCCTCTCGATCAGCACTTCGCGCTGGGTGACGGCGGTGTCTCCCACATCGTCGGTCCAGATCGTCTCCAGCGTCACCAGTCGCATGGTGCCGCCGCGTTTGCCCTCCTTGGTGGTGTCGGCGACGACCCGGCGTGTTCCGGTGAGTCGATCGCCGACGAGTAGCGGCCGGTGGTAGTCCCACTCCACCGAGCCCACCACCACGCGCTCGATGGCCAGCCCGAGGTCGCGGACGAACTGCTTCTGATCGCGATAGTGGCCGGCCGTGACCACGTGGGTCGGGGTGGCGGGAACGCCCCCGAATCCGGCCGCCGAGGCGGCTTCGGGATCGGTATGGATCGGATCGGCAGCCCGGGTGGCGCGTGCGAACTCACGCACCTTGCCCGCTTCCACCGCGAACGACACCACGTCGAGGACGGCTCCTGCGGGCGCCTCTCCGGCGACGGTATGCGACATCGATACCTCCTAGTCATTTGGTCTGACCTATTGTAACGTTGGTCCTTAACGATGTGTGGAGGTGCAGATGGATCTGAGCGATTCCCCGGAAGAAGCCCGATTCCGGGCTCGCGTGCGCGATTGGCTGGCCGAGACGCTGCCGACGCTCCCCCGGCCCGAGCCCGCCCGGCTGGAGGACAAGCGTGTCCATTGGGCGGCGTGGCAGCGCAAGCTGTTCGAGGCCGGCTTCGCCGGGCTGTCCTGGCCGACCGAGTACGGCGGCGCGGGCGCCGACGCCAAGATCAAGGCCATCTTCACCGAGGAGATGGATCGGGCGGGCGCCCCGGAACGGCTGAACATCATCGGCGAGGATTTCGCGGGCCCGACCATCGTGGCGTTCGGCAGCGACGAGCAGAAGCGGCGCTACTTGCGGCCGATCCTGGAGGGCACCGAGATCTGGTGCCAGCTGTTCTCCGAACCGGAGTCCGGTTCGGATCTGGCCTCGCTGCGCACTAAAGCGACCAAGGTCGAGGGCGGCTGGTCGATCCAGGGCCAGAAGATCTGGACCTCGCGCGCCCAAATCGCCGACAACGCCATTCTGCTCGCCCGGACCGGCGGCGGCGAGCGGCACCGAGGAATCACCTACTTCTTGCTGCCCATGTCGGCTCCGGGGGTCACGGTGCGCCCGCTCGCCCACATGCTCGGCGAAGCCGAATTCAACGAGGTCTTCCTCGATGACGTCTTCGTCCCGGATTCGGCGGTGGTCGGTGAGGTGGACGGTGGCTGGAATGTCGCCATGGGCACGCTCGCCTTCGAACGCGTCGGAATCGCGACCGGTCGGGTGAACACCATCCGCGCGGTGCGCGACCTGGTCGCGCAGGTCGAAAGCAGTACCGACGACGAGGGCCTGCCGTTGGCCGCGAAGGCGGAGATCCGGCAGCGGATCGCCGACCTCTACGGCCGTGCGCTCACCCACTATCTGATCGGTCAGCGGGTGGTGACCGGCGCTGCAGCGGGTGAGCCGCCGGGCCCGGTGACCTCCATCGGCAAGCTGTACTTCTGCCCGCTGGTCGAGGACATCGCCGACTTCGGGCTCTCGCTCGGTGAGCTCGGCGGCCAGTTCGGGCTCGCGCCCGAAAGCGATAGCGCCGACGCCGTTCAGCAACGCTGGCTGCGGCTCGCCTATCAGGCGCGCGGCACCGCCATCGCCGGCGGTTCGACCTTCATCCAACGCAACATCGCGGCCGAGCGTGTGCTCGGAATGCCCCGGAGCTGAGAAAGGCGGCGTGATGAGCACCTACGTCTGGAATCCGACCCCGGAGCGGATCGCGGATGCGAACGTGATGCGGTTGGCGCGCAAGCACGGCATCGACTCGATCGCAGAACTGCGACGACGCTCGACCGCCGATGTCCCCTGGTATTGGAACGCCGCCGTCGAGGACCTCGGCATCCCATTCACGACACCCTACGAACAGGTACTCGACCTGTCCGGCGGGATCCCATTCCCCGAGTGGTTCGTCGGTGGCACCTTCAACGCCGTCGACGCCTGCCTCACCCGCTGGCTCGGCGAGGGCGCGCACCGCCCGGCCATCGTGCACGAGGCCGAGGACGGTACCGTTCGGACCCTCACCTACGGCGAGCTGGCCGATCAGGTGGGCCGGGTCGCGGCGGGCCTTGCCGAGTCAGGGATCGGCGAGGGCGATGCCGTCGCCATCTATCTGCCGATGATTCCCGAGGCGGTGGTGGCCTGCTACGCCGCCGCCGGACTCGGCGCGATCCTGGTGCCGCTGTTCTCCGGATTCGCCGCCCCCGCCATCGCTGCGCGGCTCGCCGACGCACAGGTCAAGGCCGTTGTGGTCGCCGACGGCACCGTCCGGCGCGGCCGGACGGTGCCGATGGCAGGCGAACTCGCCGTCGCGCTGCGGCAGAGCCCGTCGGTGCGTGTGGTCGTCACCGTGGACAACGTCGGCGGCGAGCTGGATTTCGGCGATACCGGTGTCGCCGTCACCGCTTGGGACACGCTCGTGCGCGCAGATCGACAGCCCTACGCGTTCCAGCCGTTCCCCGCGATGCAGACCCTGATGCTCGGTTACACCTCCGGCACGACCGGAAAGCCCAAGGGGGCAGTGCACACACACGCCGGGTTCACGATCAAGGTGGCCACCGAGGTGGCGTACTCGTTCGACATCTCGTCCGGTGACACCTTCTGCTGGATCACCGACATGGGCTGGGTGATGGGGCCGCTGTCGGCCTTCGGCACACACGCCAACGGAGCCACCCTGATGCTCTACGAGGGCTCCCCGGACGTGCCCGACGCCGGACGGCTGTGGGATCTGGTGCAGCGGCACGGAATCACGATGCTCGGCGTCTCCCCGACGCTGATCCGCGCCCTCAAGGCGACACCACTCGCCGAGATCGCGACGCGGGATCTGTCCTCGGTGCGCGTGCTCGGCTCGACGGGCGAGCCGTGGGATCCCGATTCCTACGACTGGCTGGCGCGCGACGTCTTCGGCGCCCGGGTACCGGTGATCAACTTCTCCGGCGGAACCGAGGTCGGCGGTTCCTTCCTGGCGCCCTACCCGGTGGAGCCGATTCCGAGCTGCTCGCTCGGCGGGCCTTCGCTGGGCATGGACGTCGATGTCGTCGACGACACCGGGGCACCGCTGCGCGGCGAGATCGGCGAGCTGGTCTGCCGTCAGCCCTGGCCGGCCATGACCCGCGGGGTGTGGCGCGATCGCGAGCGCTACCTCGAGTCCTATTGGTCCACCTTCGACGGCATGTGGTGCCACGGCGACTTCGCGCTGGTCGACGACGACGGCCAGTGGTATATCCTCGGCCGCTCCGACGACGTGATGAACATCGCGGGCAAGCGCTTGGCCCCCGCGGAGGTGGAGTCGGTGCTCACCACTCATCCCGCGGTTGCCGAGGCAGCGGCGGTCGGCGTGCCCGATGCGAAGAAGGGCGAGACGGTCTGGGTGTTCTGGGTGCCCCGGGCCGACGCGGATGTCGAGGGTGTCTCCGACGAGCTGCGGCGCCTGGTGGCGACCGGTGTCGGCAAGCCCTTCGCGCCCGCCGAGGTCTGGCCGGTGCGCGCCTTGCCCAAGACCCGGTCGGCCAAGATCCTGCGCCGCGCTGTGCGGGCCGCGGCGATCGGGACCGACCCGGGTGACCTGTCGAGTGCGGAGAACCCGGAAGCCGTCGAGGCCATCCGCGATGTCGTGCACGGCACGGCGGCGAACTGAGGAGTGAGAATGCATTGGGAGCTGTCCGAGGAGCAGGAGCTGTTCGCTTCGTCGCTGCGGGATTGGATCGGCGCCAAGTTTCCGATCGACACCGTGCGCGCACTGGTGACTTCGGGTGAGACCGCGAATGTCACCGCCGCGCTGATCGGTGAGGGCTGGTGGGGTGTCGGTTACCCGGAGGAAGTCGGTGGCGAGGGCGGGGGAGTGCTCGAGCTCGCGTTGGCCGCACGAGAGTTCGGCCGCGGCGCGGTGCCCGACTCGTCGTGGATGGCCGCGGCGCTGGTCTCGCCGTTGCTGACCGGCGACGAACTGGCCGCCCAGTTGTCCGGGGAGCGGCGTTTCGCGCTCGTCGTGCGCGCCGACAGGGTGCCGGATGCAGTGCCCGTTGCGGCGAACGGTGGCCGACTGATCGGGGTGGTGCCGCATGTGCTCGGTGCCGCCGAAGCCGATGTCCTGCTCGTGCCCGTGCGGGCGGCCTCGGGGCTCGTCATCGCGAGGGTCCCGGCCGCGCAGACGGTCCGCACTCCCGGCGATCTCCTCGATCGTGCGCGCTCGGTGAGCACTGTCGAGTTCACCGGCGCGCTCGCCACCGAGGTCGTGCCCGCCGGGGATGCGCTGTCCCGCGTCGCCGATCTGGCCGCGGTGCTGGTCGCCGCGGACGCGCTGGGCAGTGCCGAGCGGATGCTGGACCTCGCGGTGGCATACAGCAAGCAGCGCAAGCAGTTCGGCCAGTTCATCGGCGCATTCCAGGCCGTGAAGCACGCGGCTGCGCAGATGCTCGTCACGGTGGAGGCCGCCTATTCGACGGCGCTGTACGCCGCGGCCGCGGTCCAGGCGGCCCGTGTGGACGCTGCGACTGTCGCGGCGGTGGCCAAGGCACAGGTCACCGGCCCGGTCGCCGGCCTCGCGGATTCCGCGCTGACCGTGCACGGGGCGATCGGCTACACGTGGGAGCACGACCTGCATCTGTTCTACAAGCGCGCGAAGCTCGACCGGGTTCTCTTCGGAGCACCTGCGGCGTGGAACGAGCGGATAGCCACCGCGCTGCTCGGTGCCCCTGACGTCGGGGAATAGTCCGCGTTTTCTTTTGGTCAGTCCATTGTTATAGTTACCGCAAAGATGAGAGGGAGAACCCCAGGTGGATTTCGAACTGACGGAAGACCAGGTCACCATTCGTGACGCGGTCGCCGAACTCGCGGCGAAGTTCGACGATCAGTACTGGGCGGAGAAGGACGCGGCGCACGAATTCCCGACGGAGTTCTACAACGCCTTCGCCGAAGGCGGCTGGCTGGGCATCACCACCCCGGAGGAGTACGGCGGGCACGGCTACGGCATCACCGAGGCCTCGATCCTGCTCGAACAGGTGGCCGCCTCCGGTGCCGGAATGAACGGTGCCAGCTCGATGCATCTGTCGATCTTCGGCATGCATCCGGTGATCGTGCACGGCAGCGAGGAACTCAAGCAGCGCACGCTGCCGCGCATCGTCAACGGCGATCTGCACGTGTGCTTCGGCGTCACCGAACCGGGCGCCGGTCTCGACACCACCCGGATCACCACCTTCGCCCGCCGGGAGGGCGACACCTACGTCGTCAACGGCCGCAAGGTCTGGATCTCCAAGGCGATGGAGTCGGAGAAGATCCTGCTGCTGACGCGAACGCAGAAGTTCGACGAGTCGCCGCGCAAGACCGACGGCATGACCTTGTTCCTCACCGACCTCGACCGGAGCAAGGTCGAGATCCGGCCCATCTCGAAGATGGGGCGCAACGCCGTCACCTCCAACGAGCTGTTCATCGACAATCTCGAGATCCCGGTGGAGGACCGCGTCGGCGAGGAGGGCAAAGGCTTCACCTACATTCTCGACGGCCTGAACCCCGAGCGGATGCTGGTGGCCGCCGAGGCGCTCGGCATCGGTCGGGCCGCGCTCCGGGCCGGCGTGCGCTACGGCAACGACCGCGAAGTCTTCGGCCGTCCGATCGGCAAGAACCAGGGCATCCAGTTCCCACTCGCCGACTCGCTGGCACGGCTGGACGCCGCCGAACTCATGCTGCGCAAGGCGACCTGGCTCTACGACAACGGCCTGCCCTGCGCCCGGGAAGCGAACACCGCCAAGTACCTGTGCGCCGACGCCGGTTTCGACGCCGCCGATCGGGCACTGCAGACGCATGGCGGCATGGGCTACTCCGAGGAGTACAACGTCTCCCGCTACTTCCGCGAAGCCCGGCTGACCCGGATCGCGCCGATCAGCCAGGAGATGGTGCTGAACTTCCTCGGCTCGCATGTCCTCGGCCTCCCCAGGAGCTACTGATGACCGACAAGACAACGCCCGCCGGCCTTCAGGCCTTCGCGCTCGACGGTCGTACCGCACTCGTGACCGGCGCCGGTGGCGGCGTCGGAGCAGCCGTCGCCGAAGCCTTCGCCGCGGCGGGCGCCGCGGTGCTGGTCACCGATATCGACAAGGACGCGGCCGCCGCGGTCGCCGCACGTATCACCGAGACCGGTGGGACAGCGGATTCGTTCGCCCTCGACGTCTGCGATCCTGGCAACGCGCGCGATGCCGCCGCCGCGGCCGCCCGGCTGGGCGGCGGCACGCTGCACATCCTGGTGAACAACGCCGGGGTGATCGCCCCGGCGATGTTCCCGCAGCTGGACGAGGTGAAGTTCCGTCGGGTGCTCGACACGCACCTGATGGGTAGTTACCACTGCAGCCAGGCCGCACTGGATCATCTGCCCGACGACGGTACCGGCCGGATCATCAACGTCACTTCTGCGGCGGGACTGACCGGCACCATCGGGCAGGCCAACTACGGCGCGGCGAAAGCCGCGATTATCGGGCTGACCAAGTCGCTGGCCCGGGAGCTGGCTCGCCGCGCCATCACGGTGAACGCGATCGCTCCGCTCGCCGCCACCGCCATGACCGAGAACATCCGCAGCAACGAGAAGCTGGCGGCCAAGACGCTCGCGCGTATCCCGCTGGGCCGTTGGGCCTATCCGGACGAGATCGCGCCCACCTTCGTCTTCCTGGCCTCGGGCGCCGCAGGATACATCACCGGCCAGGTGCTGCCGGTCGACGGTGGGACGGTGATCTGACATGAGCCGAGTTTCCGGACCTTTCGCGAACGCGGGCCGTGAGGTGGTGATCGCCGAGGCGGTTCGCACTCCGATCGGCAAGTCACACCCGGAGAAGGGATGGTTCCGCGATACCCATCCCAACGCCATGCTTGCCGCCTGCTACCAGGACCTCGTCGCGCGCACGGGCATCGACCCGGCTGTGGTGGAGGATCTGGTCATCGGGTGCACCGCTCCCTTCGGCGAGCAGTCCCGCAATATCGGGCGCAATGCCTGGCTCCAGGCGGGCTACCCCGCCGAGGTTCCGGCCACCACACTGGACCGGCGCTGCGGATCGGCGCAGACCGCGGTGAACTTCGCGGCCGCGCTCGTCGCGTCGGGCGTGCACGACATCGTCATCGCCGGTGGTGTCGAGCACATGGGGCACGTGCCGATGAACTCCCCGGTCGCGATCAGCGAGCTGTACGGCGAACCGTGGCCTGCCGAGCTCCGGGCGCGCTACGACTTCGTCTCTCAGGGCGAGAGCGCTGAGCTGATCGCCGATCGCTGGGGCATCTCGCGCACCGAGATGGACGAGTTCGCGGTGCGGTCCCATCGCCTGGCCGCCGAAGCGGTCGGCGCGGGACGGTTCACCGACGAGATGGTGCGGATGGAACTGGACGGTGAGATCCGCACGGGCGATCAGTGCATCCGGCCCGGAACGTCCCTGGAGACGCTGGGCAAGCTCGCACCGGTGTTCCGCCCCGACCACGGGCGCGTCACCGCGGGCAGCTCCAGCCCGATCTGTGACAGCGCCGCCGCGGTGCTGCTGTGTACGCGGGAGGCCGCCGAACGGTACGGACTGCGGGTGCGGGCGCGTATCGCCGATCAGACCACGGTCGGCGTCGATCCGATCATCATGCTCACCGGGCCGATCCCGGCCACGCACAAGCTGCTCGATCGCAACGGTCTCACCGTCGACGACATCGACCTCTTCGAGGTCAACGAAGCCTTCTCCTCGGTCGTGCTGGCCTGGCAGCGGGAACTGAAGCCGGACGAGAACCGGGTGAACGTCAACGGCGGCGCGATCGCGCTCGGGCACGCAGTCGGCGCCACCGGCGCGCGGCTGATCGCGTCGATCCTGCGCGAGATGGAGCGTCGCGACAGCGCGCTCGGCTTGGTCACCATGTGCTGCGGCGGCGGACTGGGCACCGGCACGCTGCTCGAGCGGGTGGATTGATGGTGAATTTCGGCGAGCTGATCCGGCCGGGCGCCGGGGTGTGGTGGAGCCAGGCCGCCGCCGAGCCACGCCCCTTGGTCGACCAGCTGCTGGCGCAGGCGGACGCGCTCGGACCGCTGCGATTGTTCACCGGGCTCAGCTGGAACGATCAACTGGCGCAATCGTTCTCGTCGGCCGACACGATGGTTTCCTACGGTGGTCTCGGTGCGCTCCGCGAGCTGGGCGCGACCGATCAGCTCGAGGTGGTTCCCTGCCACTACTCGGCGCTGCCGCGGATGTTCGGCGAGCGGCGACTGCCGTGCGATGCGGGGCTCATCCAGGTGGCGCCGCCGGATCGGGACGGCTTGTGCTCGATGGGCATCGGTGTCGACTACATGGCCGATGCACTCGAGCACACGCCGGTGCTGATCGCCGAGATCAACGCGCAGATGCCGGTGGTTCCGGGTTCGCCCCGCATTCCCGTGGAGCGCTTCGCAGCCACGATCAGTACCGATAGGCCGCTGCAGGAGGAGAACCGCCGTCCGGCCGGCGAGCCGGACCTGGCGATCGCCGGGTACATCGCCGAACTGATCGAAGACGGCGACACCGTCCAGGTCGGCATCGGCTCGCTCGGAGCGGCCGTCCACGATGCGCTCTCCGGGCATCGCGACCTGGGCGTACACACCGGCATGATCACCGACGGTGTGCTGGAATTGATCGACAAGGGCGTGGTCACCGGGGCGCGTAAGCAGATCGATGCGGGACGGGTGGTGGCCGGTACCGCTCTCGGCTCGTCCGAGCTGTACGGGCGGCTCCCGGAATTGCCGGTGCTGTTCCGGCCGACCAGTTACACCCATGCGCCGCAGGTGCTCTCGCAGCTGTCGTCTCTGGTCGCGGTGAACTTCGCGATCGAGGTCGACCTGACCGGGCAGGTGGGGGCGGAGATGAGCCGCGGGACATACCTGGGAGCGGTCGGTGGCCAGGTCGATTTCGCGCGGGCGGCCGCGCTGACCGGCAAGCGGTCCATCATCGCGCTCCGCTCGACGGTGCGCGGACGCTCGTCACTCAAGGCGACCCTCGACGAGGGGGTCGTCACGACCGCGCGTGCCGACGTCGACTGCGTCGTCACCGAACACGGGATCGCGCACCTGCGCGGCCAACCGCTGGCCGAACGCCGGCGCCGCCTCATCGCTGTCGCCGCACCGGAATTTCGCGACGACCTCACCCGCGCTGCGCGTGCCGCAGCGTGACTGCACCAAGGACAGACCGAAGACAGCAGGGTGCGGGCAGCCGCGCCTGAGGACTGATCACTATCGAAAGGATCGACATCATGAGCAACCGAGTCGCACTCGTCACCGGTGGCGCGCAGGGCATCGGCGAAGGAATCTCGCGCAAACTGGCCGCGGTGGGCTTCCGGGTCGCCGTGGCCGACCTGAATCTGGAGGCCGCCCAGCAGACTGCGAAGGAGATCGAAGCGGCGGGCGGTGCGGCCGTGGCCATTTCCGTCGATGTCACCGACACCGCATCGGTGCGCGCCGCGGTGGAGCAGGTCACCACCGAACTCGGCCCGATCGAGGTCGTCGTCAACAACGCCGGCTGGGACGATTTCATGAAGTTCCTCGACACCGACGAGGCCTTCTGGGACAAGATCCTCGAGATCAACTTCAAGGGTGCGCTGCGGGTCAACCATTCCGTGGTGCCGGGCATGATCGAGCGCGGATTCGGCCGTGTGATCAACATCGGGTCGGACGCGGGACGGGTCGGTTCCTCGCTGGAGGCGGTCTACTCGGGCGCCAAGGGCGGCATCATCGCCTTCACCAAGACCCTGGCCCGGGAGGTCGCGACCAAGGGCGTGACCGTGAACACGGTGTGCCCCGGCCCGACCGACACTCCCGCGCTGCGCAAGTTCGCCGACAACTCCGGCCAGGACGCCGACAAGGTGATCGGCGGAATGACCCGCTCGGTGCCGATGAAGCGCCTCGCGCTGCCCGCCGATATCGCCGCGGCGGTCGCTTTCTTCGCCTCGGACGAGGCGGGCTACATCACAGGCCAGACGCTGTCGGTCAGCGGCGGCTTGACGATGGCATGAGCGCTGTCGACGTGGAGTGGACAACGGTCCGCCGCTACGAGGACGTCGAATACTCTCGCACCGAGGACGGCATCGCCCGGATCATGATCTGTCGGCCCGAGGTGCACAACGCCTTCCGGCCGCAGACCCTGGTCGAGATTTCGGACGCGCTGACCGATGCGCGGGAAGACCCCGAGATCGGCGTGATCGTACTGACCGGACAGGGCGACAAGGCGTTCTGTTCCGGCGGCGATCAGCGGGTGCGCGGCGACACCGGCTATCTGACCGACCCGGATCGCCCGGACGCGATAGGCCGTTTCCATGTGACCGATCTGCAGGTGCAGATCCGTCGGCTGCCCAAGCCTGTGGTCGCCATGGTCGCCGGATACGCGATCGGTGGCGGACATGTGCTGCAGATCGTTTGTGACCTGACGATCGCCGCCGACAACGCCCGTCTCGGCCAGGTCGGCCCACAGGTGGGCTCCTTCGACGGCGGATTCGGCGCGGGATTACTCGCGAACATGGTCGGGGCACGCAAGGCCAAAGAGATCTGGTTCCTGTGCCGGCAGTACGACGCGGCCGAAGCCCTCGAGATGGGACTGGTCAACACCGTCGTGCCGCTGGCACAGTTGGAGGCGGAGACGGTGGCCTGGTGTCGGCGGATGATGGAGCTCTCGCCGATGGCGCTGCGCCTGATGAAGGCGAGCTTCCATGCGGCCGAGGACGGCCTGGCCGGCATCCAGCAACTGGCACACGACACCAACCTCCTCTTCTATGCCACCGAGGAGGCGAAGGAAGGGCGCGAGGCATTCAAGGCCAAGCGCACGCCGCGGTTCGACCGATTCCCCCGCCGGGCATGACGAGAGGTTTCTCCAGGTGACGACCTTCGGTGTGAACGCGTTCGGTGTCGGCCGGGGCAGGCAGCGATTCGAGTCGATGGCCGAACTGGCGCGCGAAGCCGAGGAGATCGGGTGCGCTGCGGTGTGGACGAGCGAGCTCTACAGCCGCTCGGCCACCATCCCGATGGCGGCTATCGCGGCGGGCACGAGCACCATTGCCATCGGTTCCAATATCGCCTACGGAGTCGGGCGCAGCCCGCTGATGTGGGCGGCCGAGGCGCGCGACCTCGACGAACTGTCCGGTGGCCGGATCATTCTCGGGCTCGGAAACGGCACTCCGACGATGATGAATGCCTGGCACGGGGTCAATGGGGAAGCGCCCGCGGCCCGGATGGCCGAACTGCTGACCGTGCTCAAGGCGCTGTGGCGCTTACACGAGGGGCCGGTGCATCACGACGGCCGGTTCTATCAGGTGCACGTGGTGCCGACGGCCGAGGTGCCCGAGCCGGTGCGGCCGGAGATACCGATCTGGATCGCCGGGGTCAATCCGCTGATGCTTCGGACTGCCGGGCAGTACGCCGACGGGTTGATCGGCCATCCGATGTTCACCGCGGAGTACGTGGGTGGTCCGGTGGCCGAGCAGCTCGCGGCGGGCGCTGCTCGCGCGGGGCGCGATCCGGGCACGGTAACGGTGATGGGCATCCGCATGTGCGCGCTCGATGAGGACGTCGATATCGCTCGCAGGCAAGCTGCTTACGCCATCGGGCAGTACGCCGCCTCCCACGTCTACGACCGGCTGTTCGAACTGCATGGATGGAGTGCGCATCAGCAGCGCATCCGGCAGGCGGCTCGCGAACGCGACCACGATGCACTCATCGGCGCGGTTACCGACGAGATGATCGACACCATCGCCATCGCCTGCCGACCGGACGATTTCCCCGCGGCGCTCGCCCGCATTCCGGCGGGCTTCGATCACCTCGACCTCATCGCGCCGCCGTGGGGGCTGACCGACGCGCAGACCCGGGTCACCAATACCGCGATTCTCGCCGGTCTGCGGCAGCACTTGGCCGCTACGGTCTGACCGGGGGGACGGGCACATCTGCCCGTCCTGTCGGTCCTCAGGAGGCGCCGAGATCGATCTCGGTGCGCTGCTCGACCTGGACCACGGCCTCGGCGTAGCCGTGCACGTGCTTGTTCATCCGGCGCGTCGCTACGGCGGGATCGCCGGCCCTGATCGCGTCGGTGATCGTCTTGTGGGCCCGGTAGGTCGTCTTGCGCACGTCGTCGTCGACGAACGCTTGGTTCTCGGTCGAGCTGTAGATGGCCTTCGACAGCGCGGTCATGAATCCGGTGAGCAGCTCGTTGTGGCTTGCGGTCGCGACCGCGAGGTGCCACTCCACGTTGGCCTGCAGGAAGTCCTCGAGCGGCAGCGTGAGATCTCCGATGGCGATATTGGCGGCATCGAGCGCGGCGAGATCCTCTTCGGTGCGGTACTTGGCCGCCAGGCCGGCGCAGGCGGGCTCGATCGCCTCCCGGGTCTCCAGCAGAGCGGTCAGCCGCAACTGCTGGCCGCGGATCAGCAAGCTGACCGAGGTGGCGACGGAGTCGCCGCCGGGCTGCTGCACGAAGGCGCCACCGGAGCGGCCGGTCTTGATCACGATGAGGCCCTGTACCTCGAGGATCCGCAGCGCCTCACGGACGGTGGTGCGGCTCATCTGGGTCTGGACGACCAGTTCACGTTCCGGCGGCAGGGCGGTGCCGGAGGGGAATTCGCCGCGCAGGATACGCTCGCGCAGTTCGTTGGCGAGGACGTCGGATGCCTTGGGTACCTGCATCGGTTGCAACCGGACCGGCTGGCGCGCCGTCATGCCAGGCGAGGGCGACTCGACCATTACCACCTGCTTTCTGCATTTGGTCTTACCTAAATCTACCAGGTGGTAGGCCAGGGAAGCGACTTGACATGCAACTATACTTTTGGTCATACCAAAATAATGGTTGACTCAAACTTCGGTCGAGTCTAGTTTGCAGGGAGGGAAGGCCGGCGACCGGCGAGGATTCAGCGAGATGAGGGCGACATGACGGACCGGGCCGCAGAGGTGGTCACGTGGGAGACCGTGCAACCGGGAATCACCGTGGTACGGATGCAGCGTCCACCGGCCAATGCGCTGGGTGTGCCGCTGCTCGAGGGGCTGCACGCCGCGATGGACGCCGCGGAGAAGGCGGGAGATGTCAAGGTGATGGTGATCGCCTCGGCGCTGCCGAAATACTTCGCGGCCGGTGCCGATATCAAACATCTGTCGTCGATCGATGCGGCAGCGTTCACCGCTTACGGCGACCTCATGCGCCAAGTCAACGATCGGCTTGCGGCCGCGCCCTGGATCTCGGTCGCCGCGGTCGACGGCGCCGCTCTCGGCGGCGGGCTGGAACTCGCGATGGCGGCCACCCTGCGCGTGGCGGGAGCCGGCGCCCGGTTCGGACTGCCCGAGGTCAAGCTCGGTCTCATCCCCGGCGCAGGCGGAACCCAACGCCTGCCTCGCCTGGTCGGCCGGGGTAGGGCGCTCGACATCATGCTCACAGCGCGCCAGGTCGGCGCGGAGGAGGCCTATCGGATCGGATTGGCCGACCGGCTGACCGACGGCGACGTTCTCGACGCCGCACTGGAGCTCGCTGTCGAGTTGCTCGGCCCGTCGCTGCCCGCGCAGCTGGCGGTGATCCGCACAGTGGACGCTGCCGGTGACCTTCCGCTGGCGGAGGGTGCCCGTTATGAGGTCGAGCAGATCCAGTCACTGTTCGAGGAGGGGGAGGCGGCCGAGGGCATCACCGCTTTCGTCGAAAAGCGCACCCCCGATTTCCGCTGATCGCAGAGGAGACTGTTGTGAAGACACTGGACGATGGATTCGAGACGCTGCTCGTGGAGGAAGTGCGGCCGGGAATCGTGGTGGTGACGCTGAATCGGCCCGACCGCTACAACGCGATGACCAACACCATGTTCGTCGAACTGGAGCGCCTCGCCTGGGGGCTGGAATCCGAAGACAGCTGCCGCGTCGTGGTGCTGACCGGCGCGGGCCGGGCGTTCTGCTCGGGCTACGACCTCGCCGACGCCGACGCCCTGCCGAATCTGGGTGCGCTCGGCATGCTCGACCAACAGGAGCGCGCCGCCCGTGCGCTGAGCGCGATCCGTTCGCTGCGCGTTCCGGTCATCGCAGCTGTGAACGGGCCGGCCGCCGGGGGTGGGCTCGCGCTGGCGCTCGCGGCGGACATCAGACTCGCAGGCCGTGCGGCCAAGTTCAACGCGGCGTTTGTGCGCATCGGGCTGTCCGCCGGTGATCTCGGCACCTCCTGGCTGCTGACGCGGCTGATCGGCCCGGCCAAGACCAGCGAGATCTGCTTCACCGGACGGATCGTGGAGGCACAGGAGGCGGGCGAGCTCGGCATCGTCAATTCGGTGCACGAGGACGATGTGGTCGCCGCGGCGCTGGCGCTGGCCGAGCAGATCGTCGCGAATTCGCCCGGTGGCGTGCAGCTGTCCAAGCGCGCCCTGCAGGCCAACCTCGAGGTCGGCTCCTATGCCACCGCCCTCGAACTCGAGAACCGGGGACAGGCGCTACTCACCCGCAGCCCGGATATGGCCGAGGCGTTGAACGCGTTCAAGGAAAAGCGTGTTCCGCAGTTCCAGGGCAACTGAAACCTCCCGCGACACCAGCAGACAGGCTGCGACATGACCATCGATTTCCCCGCACTCGAGACGCTGACCTTCGAGGAGGCCGAACCGGGAATCGGGATACTACGGATCAACCGTCCGGACCGCATGAACTCCCAGACGGTGCGAATGTTCCACGAATATCTGGCGGCGGGCCGGGCACTGCGCGACAGCGGCTTGCGCGCGCTGATCGTCACCGGGGCCGGTGAGCGTGCGTTCTGCGCCGGCTTCGACCTCGACGAGATCCATGTCATCACCGAGATGGGGGTGCGGGAATTCCTGAAGTTCCAGGAGGTCGCGACCGGAGGCATCCAGTCGATCCGGCATCTGCCCTTCCCCGTGATCGCCGCCGTCCACGGTCCGGCCACCGGCGGTGGGCTGGCGCTGGCGTTGGCGTGCGACATCCGCATGGCGGCGCCGACGCTGAAGATGAGCGCCGCATTCGTGAAGGTCGGCCTGTCCATCGGCGAGCTGGGCACCTCGTTCAACCTCGCCCGGCTGGTGGGTCCGGCCCGGGCGGCCGAGATCGGTTACACCGGCCGCATCGTCGAGGCCGAGGAGGCCTTGCGCATCGGACTGGTCAATCATGTGTTCCCCGCCGACCAGTTGCTGACCGAGTCGCTGGCGATGGCCCGCACGATCGCGAAGAATTCACCCGGCGGTGTGCGGATGTCCAAGCGTGCCATCCAACGCAATGCCGAGATCGGTTCCTATGAGGCAGCACTCGAGCTGGAGAACCGTGGCCAAGCGCTGCTGACCCGGACCGATGACATGCCCGAAGCGCTGGCGGCCTTCAAGGAGAAGCGCCTGCCCGAGTTCACCGGCCGGTGACCGCGTTGGCTTGGGACTGGACCTCGCAGACGCGCGGCGATCTGGCGCGATTCCTCGCAGACCGCGGAATCCTTGATGGCCCGATCACCACCAGGGCTATCGGCGACGGCCACTCCAATCTGACCTTCCTCGTCGGTGACGGTACCCGGCAGGTGATCGTGCGCCGCCCGCCGCCGCCGCCGATTCCGCCCGGCGCGAACGACATGCTGCGCGAGGCGAAGCTGCTCACCGCGTTGCACTCGACAGCGGTGCCGGTGCCGGAGGTGCTCGCCGTCGCCGAGCAGGGCGAGGTGCTCGACGTCCCGTTCTACGTGATGAGTTTCGCGCGTGGCCCGGTGGTCACCAGCTGCACTCCCGCACCACTGGACACACCCGAACAGCGTCAGGCCGTGGGCAACGACCTGGTCGACACCCTCGCCGCGTTGCACGCCGTCGATTGGCGCGCCACAGGTCTGGAACGCATGGGGCGACCCGAGGGCTTCAATGCCAGGCACCTGCAGCGGATGCGCCGGCTGGTAGCCGACGACAACGGTGATCCGCCAGCGGAATTCGCCGATATCGATGCCTGGCTCGTGGCGAATACGCCACCGGAGTCGGGAGCGACGCTGGTGCACTGCGACTTCCGCATCGGCAATGTCGTGCTGGCTCCGGACACGCCCGGCCGTGTCGCGGCCGTTCTCGACTGGGAACTCGCCACTATCGGTGATCCACTGCTGGACGTGGGCTATCTGCTCGCCACGGTTCCTGAGCCGGGGCGACCGATGAACCCCACTGCCGAACTCGGCGCCGCGATGCTCGAGCCCGGATATCCGTCCAAAGACGAACTGGCGCAGCGCTACAGCGTCCGCACCGGCCGCGACCTCACGAACGTCGCCTGGTACACGACGCTGGCGCTGTGGAAGCTGGCCGTGCTCTACGAGTACAGCCGCCGCCGGGTGCTCGACGGCATCGGTGACCCCTACTACGCCGATCCCGGACTGGTCCGGCGTTTCCTCGACGACGCCCGCCGCAGCGCGGGTATCGCGGAGGCCGACACAGTCCGCCGGTAGCCCCGCGGGCGCATTCCACAACAAGGAGCATTCATGGCGATCACCCGAGAAGCGGCGGGAACCTTCCACGACCCCCTGGTCGGCCCGGACGAAACCGGCCTTCCCGATGGGTTCTTCGACCGGCTCATGTTCAACCTGCATCCCGTCGACGCGTTGGCGCCATCGCTGATCACCGGCTTCGGCATCTACCCTGGCAAGGACACCTCCGACGGGTTCGTCGTCGTCTCCGACCGCGCCGAGCAGCGCAACCTGCGGTTCTCGACGGTGCTCGGCGTCGGCGGCCGCGCCGGGGCCGGACCACTGCGGGTGGAGGTCGTCGAACCGAACCGGGAGTGGCGGCTGCGCCTGGCGCCCAACGAGATCGACGTCGAGTTCGATCTCACCTGGCGCGCGCGGACCCCCGCCTGGTTCGGCACGATCGCGGTCACCAACGCTTCCACGCAACGCACCTCCTTCGATCATCTCTTCCAATCCGGGCGGTACCAGGGCACCCTCACCATCGACGGCGCCGGCACCCGGGTGGACGGCTGGTACGGGCAGCGGGATCGTTCCCGCGGGGTGCGGACCATGTCCGGCGGTCAGGGCCTGCACATCTGGTATCAGGCGCAGTTCCCGGAGTTCGCCGTCGGCTTCCTGCTCGTCGAGACCCGCACACACGAGCGGCTGCTGCTCGAAGGGGCGATCATGGCAGAAGACGGCACCCTCGACCCGATCATCGATGTGCGGCACGCGCTCGAGTTCACCGACGGTCTGGACCTGATCGGCGGACAGGTCGAAGTGCGTACCGCCTCGGGGCGCAGGCATCTGATGCACGCCGACGCCGGTGTCGGCGGCGGTTACATGGCAGGCGCCGGATACGGTGGGCACCACGGGATCTCGCACGGGCTCGACCACATCGAGTCCGACCGCTACCCGCTGGACGGCTCGATCTCGCCGCGCACCCTGGACTCGGCGTTGACCGACCGGCTGTGCGCCTTCGATCTGGACGGGGTGGCCGGGGTGGGCATTTTCGAGTTCGCGCTCTCGCGCAGCAACTCCTACCGTTACCAGCCGTCGCTGCGCTGAAATCGGCAGACGAAAAGGGGCGCATCCGATCGAATCGGATGCGCCCCTTCTTCGTGGTCGCCTGTTCACACCGTCCGCTGGGCCTTGCTGGCCTCGGATGCCGCCTTGCTGGTTTCCTTGATCTGCTGCCAGTCGGCATCGGTGAGCGAGTTGAGTCCGGCGAACGTGCCCGGTCCGGCCAGCATCTGACCGCCATCCATGGCGATGGTCTGGCCGGTCAGATAGTCGCACGCGTCCGAGAGCAGGAACATGGTGAGATTGGCCAGTTCCTCGATGGTTCCGGTGCGCCCGGCCGGGATCTGGTCGGCCTGGGTGGCGCCCACCGAACTCTTGTCGGTGGGATTGAGCATCTCCCAGGCGTAGTCGGTGGGGATCGGCCCCGGGGCGACGGCGTTGACACGGATTCCGTACTTGGCCCACTCGACAGCCAGTGACATGGTCATCGAGTGCACGGCCGCTTTGGCCATCGCCGAAGGTACGACGAAGGCTGAACCGGTCCACACCCAGGTAGTGAGGGTGGACAGCACACTGCCGCGCAGGCCTTCGGCGATCCAGCGCTTGCCTGCGGCGTGAGTGGTGTGGAACGAACCGTTCATCACGGTGCCGGTGATCGCGGAGAAGGCGCGCGGGCTCAGGTCCTTGGTCTGGGCGATGAAGTTGGCCGCGGCGTTGTTGAGAACACCGGTCAGCGGGCCGTGCTCGGCCCAGATCCGGCCCATCGTCTCGTCGACGTTATCGTAGTCACGCACGTCGACGGTGTGATAGTGCACGGTTCCGGCACGTCCGCCCGAAGCTTCCTCCGCTGCTTCGGCCAGCACGGCCGCGCGGCGGCCCCAAAGGTGCACCTGCGCGCCGTGCTCGACCAGATGCCGGGCGACCCCGCGGCCGAGGCCGGTGCCACCGCCGGTGATCAGGATGCTCTTGCCGGACAGCAGATCCGAGGAGAATGTCGAGTGGGGGGTCATCGTGTACCTCGTTGTTCGATGCGGTAAGCCGGTGAACCGGTCACAGGCGGATGGTCTCGGCGATGGAGAGCGAACCCCTTCCGGAGGCGACACTCGTCGACGTGATCGGCCCCGCTGTCGCCGTACTCCTCGGGCAGCGAGACGCCCACCGCCGCCGCGAACCCACGCTGCTCCGAGGAGTGCCGCACCCTACTTGCCCCGGTAGGGCGAGAAGTCGGGCTTACGCTTCTCGTTGAAGGCGGTGATTCCTTCCCGCGCTTCGGGGGTTTCGCCGAAGATCTCGAGCGTCGAGTAGGCCATGGTGCCGATGCTGACGAAGTGCTCGGTGTCGGTGTTCATGGACTGCTTGAGCACCTTGAGCGCGGTGGGGGAGAAATCGAGCATCTGATCGGCCCAGGCGCGGACCTCCGCCTTCAAGTCGGCGGCGGGCACCACCTTGTTGACCAGGCCCCACTCCAGTGCTTCCTGCGCCGAGAGGCGGCGCAGCATGAACCAGATCTCGCGGGCGCGCTTCTCGCCGACGACGCGGGCGAGGTAGCCGGAGCCGAGGCCGGCGTCGAACGAGCCGACGCGCGGGCCGTTCTGACCGAACTGCGCGGTATCGGCGGCGATAGTCAGGTCGCACAGCACATGCAGCACGTGGCCGCCGCCGATGGCCAGGCCGTTGACCGCGGCGATCACCGGCTTGGGGGTGTCCCGGATGACCCGATGCAGGGCTTCGACCTCGAACAGGCCGCTGGCGGACGGGCCGTAGTCACCGGTCTCCATGCGCTGCTTCTGGTCGCCACCGGCGCAGAAGGCCTTGTCGCCCGCGCCGGTCAGCGCGACCACGCCGACCTCACTGCTTGCCCACGCCCGCTTGAAGGCGAGCACCAGCTCGTCGACGGTCTGCGCCCGGAACGCGTTGTACCGCTCCGGCCGATTGATGGTGATCCAAGCCAGTCCGTTGTCGACCTCGTAGGTGATGTCGGTGAATTCGGCCATGGGACTTCGGTCCTTCCTGCGCTGAGCAGCCTGTCGGATTATGGTCATTAGGACTGACCATTTGCATAACAGTAGCGTTTCTCGGACTTTCGATCAACAGCCCGGTGCCCTGCCCGGCCATGGGGTCCGATATCTGTATCTGGGCGGTCCATTACTCTCGAGGCCTGCGGCATAGGTGGGTTACGCCGCGAGAGATCGGCGAGTTTCGAGTACGACCGCTGCCGGAGCATGCACCGGGTGCGTGGCCGGTGAACTACGCGACCGGACGGTCGATGAGATCCTCGAGATCTTTCGGCAGGGCGTGGGGCGGTAGTGTGTCGAGCATGCTTCGGAGCCGGTCCTTGCGTCGGACCACGGCTTTTCGTTCCGGCATGCCGGGGGTGGCTGTCATCTGCGGCACGATGCCGGTGATCGTCTCGACACCGCCGACGTGGTGACCAGCATCGGCGAGCGCCTGCTCGTATGCCATCCGGGCGTCGTCCTTCTCTTCCGACATCCCGATAGGGCCGAGCATACGGCCGTTGAGGAACTGCTGGACGACCGGTTCATCGCTGGTCAGCAGCAGTTCCCTGGGCCCGAACATCACCAGCCGGCCGCGGAAGAGCATGCCGATGTTGTCCGGCACGGTCCGCGCCAGGTTGATGTTGTGCGACACGATCAGGAACGTGGCATCGATCTGGGCATTGATGTCGAGGAAGAGCTGACTGATGTAGCTGGTCCGGACCGGATCGAGTCCGGAGTCCGGCTCGTCGACCAGAATGATCTGTGGATCGAGAACCAGTGCGCGGGCCAGGCCCGCGCGCTTTCGCATACCGCCGGAGATCTCCCCGGGGAGCTTGGCCTCGGCTCCCGTGAGACCGGTCATCTCGAGCTTTTCCAGCACGAGCCGCCGGATCTCGGACTCCGTCTTGCGGGTGTGCTCTCGCAGCGGGAAGGCGACGTTGTCGAAGAGATCCATGGATCCGAACAGGGCGCCGTCTTGGAACAACACGCCGAACAGCTGTCGGATGTCGTAGAGCTCCCGGTGCGAGCACCGCGTGATATCGACTCCGTCGATGACGATGGAGCCCTCTTCGGGTCGGATGAGACCGACCAGTGACTTGAGGAAGACCGACTTGCCCGTGCCCGAGGGGCCGAGCAGGGCGCTGACCTCGCCTGCGGGGAGCTCGAGCGTCAGGTCGCGCCAAATGGTCTGACTGCCGAAGGATTTTGTGAGGTTGGTTACCGAGACTGCGATGCCCATGATGTGGTCCTCATCGGTGAAGGTCGGTCGGTGCGGAGGTCAGATGGGCTCGATGCCCGAGATCTGCCATCCTGCGGGCTCGTTGATCAAATGCACCCGGATGCGGCTGCCGTCGAGTCGCGGGTCCGGCGATTCGGAGTTGGTGGTCGTCTGGTTGACGAACATCAGAACGGTGACGTGCTCTGGTGTCGCGAGAACCAGGCCCGATTCCACGATCTGCGCGGTGGTGACGGTGTGCCGATCCTTCGCGGTCGGGATGATCTGTTCCTCGGCGAGCGTGCGGAACTCGTCCCGGAAGTCTCCGGTCAGAGCGTCGTAGTGCGCGGGAAGTTGTTCCTCGACAGTGGTGTGGTCGTATGTCAGGAGTGCGGGAATGGTGCGGCGTGCGGTTTCGAGGGCTTCCTGTCCCGCTTGCGTGACCGCTGTTTCGTTCGTCAGGGTGACGACGGTCCATCCGGCAGTGGCAGCGGTGGCTGCGGCCAGCAGCGTCGCGGCCGGGAGCCGAAGGCGGACCTGCTGGGGCGTCCAGGTGTGCACGGCTCCGGAGAAGCGCCGCCAGAGGCGTTCCGGGAGGGTGAGCAGGGTGCGGTAGGTCATGAGACGAACTCCACGTTCGAGACGAGCCAGGTTCCGGAGGACGATTCCAGCGTCACCTTCATGCGGTAGACCCGCGGTTGTCCTTCCGGAGCTTCCGTGTTCTTCACTGTCGAGACCACCGCGGCCAGGGTGGTGGCCTTCGTGTCGTCGACGTCGAGCAGCGCGACTTCCTCGGCGTGACCGGTGGATTCGACCTTTCCTTGTTCCAACACGGTGGTGAAGGTCGCGCCGGTTCCGGTGAACTGGTCCCGGAATGTGCCGGTCGTGCCCTCGGCGATCCGCTGGACATCGGCGGCTGCGGTATCGTGCCGAAGGCTGACGAGGTCGGCCACCACCTTCCGGGTGGCGGCGATGACGGCGGCGTCCCGGTCGGCGTCCCGCTGGGCGGCATGTACCCGGACTCCCGCGATACCGCCGACGATCGCGGCGACGATGGTGACGACCAGACACGCCAGGAGTGCGGCCGGGACCGCGGGCCGTCGACCGGGCGCTTCGGCGCCGTCGGCGCCTGCTTGCTGTGCCGAATCATCCACGACGCCAGGGACTTCGGCCGCAGCGGTGTCCGGGCCGTCGTCGGCCTCTACTTCAGAAACAGTGCGTGCCATGCGGGCTCCTTCGGGTTCGCGGCGCCGGACGGGGCCAGGGTGTGGACGGTGTAGGCGGCGCCGTCGGCGGTGTGGAAGCGTCCGGTGATCGGTTCGTACGGTGCTGTGAACAGGGGTTCGAATGCCGACGCCGGCTCGGCTGGAGGCGGCTGCTGTGGGTCCGGCGTGGGCGGCGCGATCGGTACCGGCTGCTGACCCGGCCGGGCCAGCATCTGCGGCCATTGCGAGGGTGGCCCCCCGGGGCAGTTCGCGATGTCGGCGGTGCGCACACTCGGATCGGTGGCACAGGGCAGGTTGCGCGCGCCACGGGCGACCCGGCTGTCGGTCTGCGGGAGTTTGCAGTAGGCATCCGCGGGCGCCGGCGCGTAGCCGGTCTCGCTCGGATCGCGGCGCTGTGTCTCCTGATAGCCCTCGGTGCAGGTCATCGGATTGCCGGTGTTCAGCAGTTTCACGTCCAGAGGGCCCTGACCGGACAGCCGGTCGCCGGGATCCTGGAACCCACGGTGCATGTAGTTGACGGCCGAGGACAGCGCCGGGTAGACCACCAGCAGATGCCGTAGCCCGGGTGCGTTGACGCGCAGCACCTCACCGGACGTCTGCAGGTTCATCAACAGCAGCGGCAGGGTCGGCGTGATCTGCTGCAGGGTGCCGGTCGCGCTGTCGAAGAAACGCGGCCCGTCGGTGACGACCGCACGCAACTGCTCGTCGTTCATGACCAGCTGATCGGTGAAGGACGCGAGATCGGTTGCGGCCGACTGGATCGCCGGGCCGGAGTCGCTCAGCGCCTGAAGTACCGGCTCGACAGTGGTGACCAGTGCGACGGTCTGCCCCAGGTGGCTGCGGGCGTTCTGCACGAGGGCGGCCGAGGCGGCGAGCGCGCGGTTGAGGGCGTCGCCGGTCCCGCCGAGAGCGGCCGACGTCTCGTCGACGGTGGTCCGCAGCGAATCGGTGGGTACGGTCTGCAGCAGCGAATTGATCTCGGCGACAACGGTGGCCGTCGGGATGGGCACCCGGGTCCGGTCCGGGCCCAGCGTGTCGCCGTCGGCGAGGAACGGCTCCGTGCTCGTCCTCGGCACGAGGTCGACGTACTGTTCGCCCACCGCGGAGACGCTGCGCAGGATCGCCTCGGAGTCCGCGGGCACACGATGGTCCGAGCCGATTTGGAGTTCGGCCACCGCACCCGAGGGCCCGAGCGAGAGTCCGTTCACCACTCCGATGTCGACGCCGCGGTAGGTGACCAGCGCGTTGACGTAGAGTCCCGCCGCGTCGGCGAACTCCGCGCGCACGATATAGGTGCCGATCTGGGTGTATCGCTGCACCCCGGCGTACTTCACCGCGCTGAACGCGACGGCGAGCACAGCGACCACCGCGAAGATCGACAGCTGAACGCGGATCGTGGTCGACAGCATCAGTTCGGGCTCCCGTCGTGTGCCGGTGCGGGGGTGAGCGGCGCAACGAGTGGATCGACGGCGTGGCGGAGCGGGAAAATGCCCGGGATGCTGGGCAGGACCTTGCCGGTGATCGCCTGCGGGCTCACATCGAGTGTCAGGAAGAGGTTGAGGTAGTCGCCGAGAACACCGCGGTCGGTGGTCATCACCGGGAACGGGATCGTCAGGGCGATCTTCAGGGCTTCCGGGAGGTCGGCTCCGGCGGCCGCGAGCTGATTCAGGACCGGGGCGAGCTGAGCCAGGTCGTCCTTCAGGTCCGCCTTGCCCGAGCTGAGCACCTCGGTCGCCATGTCGCCGAATCGCCCGACCGCGGTGAGCATCTCGGTCAGCCGCTGCTGCTGCTGATCGAGGACCTCCAGCGCCGGCTGGATCGCGACGATGCCGCGGTCGATGGTCGCCGACTGCCGGGCGAGTTCGTCGCCGAGCCTGCTCATGCTGTCGATGGCGCGGACGATGTCATCGCGTTGTCCATCGAGTCCGGCGACGAATTGCCCGAGGTCGCCGATCAAGCCTCGCAGGGATTGCTCGCGGCCCCCGAGCACCAGGTTGACCTCGTCGGTGATGGTCTGCAGTTGCTCGAGGCCTGCCCCGTTGAGGACCAGCGACAGCGCCGACAGCACCTCTTCGACCGAGGCGTACTGGCTGGTGCGCTCGCGCGGGATAACGCTGCCTGCGACGAGCCGGCCGATCGGTTCCTCGTCCGGCGGGACCGCGAGTTCGATGTACTGAGCACCCAGGACGCTGGTCTGAGCCAGGCGGGCCGCCACATTGGCGGGAAGTTCGGCCTCCGAGTCCAGCGTGAGCGCGACCCGGGCGTGCCAGCCGTCGTTCTCGATCCGGTCGATGTTGCCGACGGTGACATTGCCCGCCTTGACCGGGGAGTTGCCCACCAGATTCTGGGCGTCGGCCAGCTCCACCACGACGGGGTATCCCTCGCCGGTGCCATTGCCCGGCAGCGGGATCGAATTGATTCCGTCGAACGTGCAGCCCGATGCGCAGATGATCACAGCCCCGGCCGCGACGGTCGTGACGGTGCGGATGCCTGGTCTCATCGGTGCCCTCCAGGGGTGAAGATGTCCTGCAGGCCGGGGATCATGATGCCCTGCGCGGCCGGGGTCGGTGCCGGCCCTTGGGGAGCGGGCAGTGCCGCCGCGGCGAGCTGACCTGCCAGGGCCTCGGTGGCGCGAGCGCATTCGCCGGTGGGTGCGTCGACGGTGGTGAGCAGCGCGCAGATGAGTGACTGTGGATCGATCGCGTCCGGTATAGCCAACGCACCGGTCAGCGAGTTCGAGTCGGGGTCGTAGATGTTGTAGAAATCCGACAGTGCGGTCGGTCCGGCGTGCAGGATCTGGGCCAGGGTGTCGATGCGGTCGACGAGCAGCCGGGTGAGCCGCGCCGCGTCCGCTGTGTTCGTGCTCAACGCATCACGGTTCTCGTCCAGGAAGGCGGTTACGGTGGCGAAGGTCTGCTGCATGCTGACCAGCAGGGCGTCGAGTTCGGTTCGGTTGCCGCTGAGCATATTCGAGACCGAGGCCAGTTCGGTGGCGAAGCGGCGAACGTGATCGTCGACGGCGGCGACGGCCGTCGTGACGGTCTGCAGATTCTCGACGGTGGCGAACAGGTCGGCACCGCCGGCGTCCAGGGTGCGCGCGGCGTCGGAGAGATTCGTCAGTGCCGTGTTCAGCGCCTGGCCGTTGCCGCCCACTGTGACCGCGGTGGCGTCGAGGAAGGAGTTGAGTGCGCCCGCCTCCTCGGCGCCGCCGGGTCCGATCTCGCGGCTCAACTCGACGAGCTGTTTCTTCGTCTCGTCGAATTCGATCGGCGCGGCGGTGCGCTCCATCGGGATGGTGGCGCCGTCCGACAGACGCGGGCCGCCGGTGTAGGCGGGCACCAGCTGGATGTATCGCCCGGTGACGAGCGTGGGTGCCACGATCACCGCGCGGGCGTCGGCGGGTACCGGGTGTGTGCCGTCG
Organism: Nocardia higoensis NBRC 100133; assembly: GCF_000308595.1. Taxonomy (GTDB): domain Bacteria; phylum Actinomycetota; class Actinomycetes; order Mycobacteriales; family Mycobacteriaceae; genus Nocardia; species Nocardia higoensis. The sequence continues at coordinate 94,541 of NZ_BAGA01000070.1, forward strand.
AACTCGAATTCGACGGCGACGCTGTCGGGTCCGGGCCGGATCGCGGTCACTTCGCCGACCGGCACGCCGAGGATCGTCACCCGGTCGCCCACGTAAAGCCCCGGCGCGCTGCGGTATTCGGCGGTGATCCGGAAATCCGGCTCGTACTCGAGCCAAGTCGCGGTGGCCCCGGTGATCGCCACGACGGCGGTGAGCAGGGCCAGTAGTTTCGGTGGTCGCCGCAGCGACATACGGCCGAGGTTTTTCATCGCGTGCCCCCTGGACTGCCGGGAATCTGGCCTGCCAGATTCGCTGGGACGATGTTGTGCAGTAGAACGCCGAAGAACGGGCCGCTCGCGACCGCTTCGCCGACCTGGGTGGTGAACCGCTGGAGCCCGATGAGGATGCTGTTGAGGTTGTCGTAGTTGTTGTTCAGCGTGGTGATCAAGGCGTGCAGTTGATCCAGGGTCGGCTTCAGGGTCGCGGCGTTGTCCTCGGCGATCCCGGTGAGCGCGTCGGCCACCTGCTCTGCTTGGACGAGGATCCGGTGGATGGTGGCGGCTCGGGTGTCGAGCGCCGCCAGTAGTCCGCTGCCGTGCTCGAAGAGCGCGATGACCTGCTGGTTGCGTTCGGCGAGGATGGCGCTTACCCCCTCGGCGCTGTCCAGCAGTTGCCGAATTCCAGCGTCACGTGACGCTATAGAGTTCGACAACCGGGAGAGGCCGTCGATGGTGGCCTCGAGGTCTTCGGGCAGCTCCTCTTGCAGTGCGCTCAACTGGTCGAGGGTCGCGGCCAGATTCGGCTTGTCGGTCTGCGCGATCTCGCCGGTGGCTTCCTGTAGTGACCGGGCGATGTCGTAGCCGGAGGTGGTGCGGGCCAGCGGGATGAGTGCTCCGTCGTCCAGATCCCCCGAACCGCGGGGGGCGAGCTCGATGAACCGCCTGCCCAGGACCGTCTCCACCTTGATCGTCGCGGTCGTTTCGTCGCCGAGGGCGGGATGGTCGCCGATGACATCGAACTCGACATCGACCTCGGTGCCGGCGAGTTCGATCGCCCGGACTTCGCCCACCGGCACTCCGGAGATCTGCACCGAGTCACCAACGGCGAGACCACTCGCATCGGCGAATTCGGCATGCACCGTGATGCCTCGGCCGAGGACAGGGACGGACTCGAGGTTCAGGGCCAGAACCAGGGCGCCGACAATGAGTAGCGTGCCGGTGACGCCGAGGCGCACCCGGTCCAGCGTCAGGAACGAGCGGTGTTTGGCTGCCATCACTTGCACCTGTCTGCGGGAGAAGTGAACATCGGGGTCTGGCCGTCGACGCCGGGGCCGTAGCGAATGGCCAGCCCGCAGACGAAGAAGTTGACGAAGCTGCCGTAACCGGCCACTCGGCCGATCAGCCGGTAGGTCTCCGGCAACCGGGCGAGGACCAGGTTCAGCGTGTCGGTGCGTGCGTTGAGGCCGGCGGCCAGGTGGCCGAGTCCCTCGATGTCGCTGCGCAGGTCGGCGCGGCTGTCCAGGAGCAGATCGCTCATCTCGGCGGTGAGACCGTCGACCCGGTCCAGGGCCGAGGTGATGATCGCGCTGTCGGCGTCGAGCCCTTCGAGCAACTGCGACAGCGAGACCAGCAGCTGATCGAATGCATCCCCGCGCTGTTGCACGGTATTCAGGACGACGGTGAAGTTGTCGATCACCGCACCGATTGCGGCGTCACGATCAGCGAGCGTGGTGGTGATCGTGCCGGCACGGCGGACGATGTCCGCCACCGCAGAATGCTGTCCGTTGAGGACCTGCACGAGAGAACGGGCCATGCGGTTGGTCTCTTCGGGGTCGAGCCCCTGCAGCAGCGGCCGGAATCCGTTGACGACCTGGTCGAGGTCCAGCGCGGGGGTGGTCTGCGAGACCGGGATCCGGCCGTCGGACAGCGGCCGACTGTCGCCCTCGCCCTCGGACAGGTCGAGGTATCGGTCGCCGATGAGGTTCTTGTAGCGGATGGCGGCAGTGGTCGCGGTCGTCAGCGGCCGCCGGGTCGACAGGTCGAAGGTGACCAGCGCGTGCCCGTCGTCGTGGAGTCGAACCGATTCCACCTTGCCCAGCGGTACGCCCGCCACCCGCACGTCCGAGCCGTTGGACAATCCGGAGGCGTTGGTGAACACCGCCGAGTAGCTCGTCGTCGGCCCGAACCGCATATTGCCGGCGACTGTGGCTACCCCGAGACCGGCCACGGTGGTGACCACCATGAACGTGAGCAGCTTCGCCGAGGTCGTCAACATTCTCATCGCCATCCTCCGAACAACAACTCCGCCAACGGGTTTCCGATGTAGTCCGTCGGGTCGGTGACCGGGTGGTATGCGTTGCTTCCGTCGTCGAACCGCACGTGGCCGGGGGGCTCGTCGCCGGTTTCGTAGCAGCTCGGAGCGTTGTCGAGGCCGGTCCGCGGCAGATTCACCGATGGCCGGTACGGCGGGTCACCCATCAGCAGCGTGCCCAGGATGTTCAGCCCGGGCCGGCCGCTGCCGCTGTTCGTGTTCTCCAGCAGTGCGTTGGTCGTGGCCAGATCGGCCAGGAAGCACGGGTAGATCGGGGCGAACTCGCTCAGTACGGCGGTGGGGGAGTTGAGTGCGGCCGCCGCCGCTCGCAGTGGCTCGCCGCTGGTCGCGAACAGGTCGGCGCCGCTGTTGCCGAACGCGGTGAAGCTGAGCAGGAATGCGCTGAGCTCCGTTTGCTGTTCGGTGATGGTGTCGCTGGTCGTGCTGAGCCGGTCGACGGTGGTGAGCAGATCCGGTGCGGCCGCGGCCAGCGCGTCTGCGGCGTCCCCGGCTGCCCGCATGTCCCGCTGGAGCGTGTCCAGGTGCGGATTGAACTCCCCGAGGAACGCACGCAGGTCGTCCACGAGCCGGCCGACTTCCGGACCGCGGGTGCGCAGGCTCGCAGTGACCGCGTCCACCGTGGATTTCAGTTTGTCCACCTCGATGGTGCGCAGCACGGTGACCAGTGCTTCGAGCAGGTCGTCGACCTCGCTGGTCACGGTGGCCTCGGGGATCACCGCGCCATCGGCGATACCCCGGGCGCTTGTGCCCTCCGGCGCGGTGAGCACGACGAATTTGCGGCCGAACAGGGTGGTCGGGTCGATGGCGGCTCGGACATCGGAGGGGATGGCGGAGCTGTGCTCGGCCGAGAGGGTCATCGTGATGCGGGCCCGGCCATCGATGAACGTGAGGTCTTCGACGTGGCCCACCACGACCCCGTGCATCTTGACGTCGGAGCCCTGCTCGAGCAGCAGGCCGGATCGGTCCGCGTACAGGGTGATGCGGACCACGTCGGAGAAGCTGCCGCGGTAGATGCCGACGGAGAGCATGGTGACGGCCACTACCGTGAGCACGAAGGCGAGTCCGAGAGCGATGTTGACCCGGTCACCGAATTGGCGCAGATGTCCCATCAGCCGGCCACCTTCACCGCGCCGGAGGTACCGCCGTATACGGCGATGCCGACCAGCAGATTGATGACCATGATCGCGATGAGTGAGGTGCGGACCGCCCGCCCCACTGCGACGCCGACGCCGGCCGGTCCGCCCTGCGCGCGGTAGCCGTGGTAACAGTGCACACACATCACCACCACTGCCATGCAGAGCACTTTCACCAACGACCAGAGAACATCGCCCGGAATCAGAAAGACATCGAAGTAGTGCCCGTAGGTTCCTGACGCCTGTCCGGCCATCACCACGGTCACGAGCTGGGTGGCGGTGTAGCCGACGATCAGCGCGACGCAGTAGAGCGGGATCACGGCGATGACTCCCGCGGTGACGCGGGTCGCCACGAGGTATTGCAGGGAGGGGATGGCCATCGTCTCGATGGCGTCGATCTCCTCACTGACCCGCATCGCACCGAGCTGGGCGGTGAAGCCCGCGCCGACGGTGGCGGTGAGCGCGATGCCCGCGATGGCCGGAATAGCCTCCCGGGTATTGAAGAAGGCCGAGATGAATCCCGAGAGCGCGCCGATCCCGATGTGCCCCAACGAGGTGGTGCCCTGCTGGCCGACCTCGTATCCCACTGCCGCGGTGAGCATGGCGACGACCGCGAGTGTGCCTCCGATGGCGGCGAGTGCGCCGCTTCCCATGCTGACCTCGGCGAGCAACCGGATCACTTCTCTGCGGTAGTGCACCGACGCACGGGGTATCGCCAGGACCGTCTGGGCGTGGAACGATATCTGCTTGCCGAGTTCGGTCAGCGATCGGACAGGTGCGGCACCGAGATGTGCCACGCCTGCCACGGCCGGCGGCCGAGCTTGACGTCGGGGAGCTTGGGACACGACGAAATGCCTTTCTCGAGCTCAGTGCAATGCGATGGTCGTGATGATCGAATTCGCGAAGAACAGCAGTAGGAAGCTGAAGACGACGGTTTGGTTGACCGCGTCGCCGACGCTTTTCGGGCCGCCTTTCACGTGGAGCCCGAGGTGGCAGGCGACCAGGCCCGCCAGCAAGCCGAACACGGCAGCCTTGACTTCGCTGACCAGGAAGTCCGGCAGACCGGTCAGCACCGAGATGCTGGTGACGTACTGACCGGGCGAAGCGCCCTGCATGTAGACGGTGGCGATGAATCCGCCGACCAATCCGACTGCGGACACCAGTCCGTTCAGGAACATCGCCACGACGGTGGAGGCGACGACCCGGGGAACCACGAGCCGCTGGATGGGATCGATCCCCAGCACGTGCATCGCGTCGATTTCCTCGCGGATGGTGCGGGCCCCCAGATCGGCGCAGATCGCGGTCGAGCCTGCACCGGCAACGACGAGAACGGTGACGATGGGCCCGATTTCGCGGATGATGGCGACACCGGCGCCGGCACCGCTGAGGTCCACCGCGCCGACTTCGGCCAGCAGGATGTTGATCTCGTAGACGAACATCATGCAGAAGGGAATGGACATCAGGAGGGCGGGCATGATCGAGATGCCTGCGATGAACCATGCCTGCGTGATGAACTCCCCCCAGCGGAAGCGAGCTGTCACCAGGTATCGGAAGGTCTCGAGGGTGGTGGCGTAGAAATCGCCGATCGCTCGCAATGCGGTGCGGGCCGCAGCAGTTGGTCGGAATGCGCGCACTCCCGCGGTGGAATCGGCAACAGCCACGTCTCTCCTCTGTGCGTCGAGCCTGTGTTTTCGGGGAAACGATCGGCGGCAGGCGCGCGCTGTGGCGGCTGCGGAATCCGAAATGCCGGTGGAATGGCAACATTGGACGCGACGCGGAGAAGCCGTCGGGTGATAGCCGATCGAACTAAGAGCAAACTACGTGAGCCGGGTTACATCGGGTATCCCTCGATCGAGGGGGTCGGCGGACTCGATGAAGTGACAGGGCGGCGGCGTGTGCGCCTGTACTCCCCCCGTGGCGGTGGCGGAACGACCCGATCAGGTGATGCGGAAGGGTCTCGATGCCGACGAGACTTGTATCACATCGGCTCGGTCGAATGATGACCGGCGCTCTGGCGTCACGCGGCGACATCCGCACGCGTTCAACGAATCACAAGCTCGAGAGGGGAAATCCATGCCCGAGATCACCTATCGCCTGCCCGACGGCTCCGAGCGGGTTGTCGACGTTCCGGTCGGTATCACCATCATGGACGGCTCTGTCCGCAACAACCTGCCCGGCATCGTCGCCGAGTGCGGGGGCGGCTGCTCGTGCGCGACCTGCCATGTGCATCTGGACGAGGAGTGGCTCGACCACTTCGATGCGCCGACCGACGAGGAGCTCGACCTGCTCGAGTACAGCGAACAGTTCTGCCCGCGTTCACGATTGGCCTGCCAGCTCGTGGTCTCGGAGCGGTCGGGGGGAGTGGTGGTGACGATTCCGCCGGGCAACGGGGAGTGAATTATGCGGGGCGGGAGGGTATTCCCTTTCGCCCCGGAAGGTTTGCGGACGGTTCCGGTCGGCTCCGGTCCAGAAGCGCCAGAGAGATCGCTTCGGCTCGGTTGACGGCGCCGAGCTTGCGAAGCACTTTCTTGACGTGGGTTTTGACCGTCTCGACCGAGATCACCAGTTGTTCGGCGATTTGGGTGTTCGAGGCGCCTTCGATGATCAGCTCGAGCACCTCTGCCTCGCGGGCGGTGAGCCGTTCGGTCACCATGGGCTGCAACAGCGAATAGTCGGATTCCGGATCGGCGGTGATCGCCGGGGTCGAGCCGAAGTCGATCTCGGCACTCGATCCGCCCCAGGAGGCGGCGGTCAAGCGCTGCGCTGCCGTGCGCACGGTCTGTTCGTTCGCGCGCAGGCGTTCGGACCGGAGGATCCGCTCCAGCACCCGGCCGGCCATTGTCGCGACGAATTCTGCTGTCTCGGCGTCCGTCGAGGTGACGGTGAGGGGGGCGGCGACGTATGCGTGAAGCAATGCGACCGGTGTGTCCCCGACAGTCACGGGAGCGATCAGCGCATCGACCGCGCGCTTCGCGCGGTTCGTCGTGTCCGGGAACTCGGCTGCGACGACGAGAACCGGCTGACCCGAGCGGAGGCAGGCGTGCTCCGCATCGGACAGTGGCCGTGGCTTCGTGGCGTCCCGGTGCTTACCAGGAGATGCGACCATCCCGTCCTCGATAGAGAAGAAATCTGCGGACCGGAAGCCGAGATCGGTGGTGAACACCGCCCAGAGTTCACCTATCAGGCTGTCCACGGTAACAGCACCCCGGATGCGTTGTACCGACCGCGACACCGCCGAAATCCGGCGGTGCTGGGCGAGCCGGAGGGCTTCGACGGCCTGGGCGCGGGCCCGGAGACATTCGACGAGCTCGCGCGATCCATTGAGTCCGCCGCCATCCGGGTCCAGTGCCGCATCGAGGCTGGCGTCGGCGAGTTCGATCGCGGTGTGCAGGTACGCCGGCTCCTCGGGGGCGATCTCGAGCCCCGCTGTGCGGCGGAGTTCGCCGACAGCCGCGTTGAGCGCGGTCAGAGCGGTGACGGGATCGGTCGACACGTTCATTCGCTGATCTCGCGAGCGCGGGACATCCGGGTGTATGCGGCGACGGCGGCGGCTCGGGTCGAGGTGCCCAACTTCTTCGAGATCTGCTTGAGATGGCCCTTGACCGTTTCCTCCGCGATAACCAGATTCCTGGCGATCTGCGCATTGGTCGCACCCGTGGCCAGCTGAGCCAGCACTTCCCGCTCTCGGGCGGTCAACGACGACGCGGTCCCATGCCACGGCTGTTTCGGCGATCGTGCCGCCTCGGATTCGATCGGCTCCGTCTGTGGCCGCATTGTGTACCTAGCCTCGCGAAGCTCGGTCTCGAGTTCGGCGAAGACTTCTCGTGCCCGTTCTACCTGCTCGTCGATCCGGCGCTGCAGAACGGCGCCCTCGAGGCTGATCGACAGGCACTCGGCGAAAGCTTCGAGCAGTTCGAGATCATCGAGGGTGACATTGGCTCCCGACGAGGGGCGATCCGCATGCAGTAGCCCGATCGCGCGTCCACGGACGGTGACCGGGGCCGCGATGTATCCGGCCGAGCGTGAGACATCGACCAGCGGCTTGTGGGTCCGTCGGTCCTCGGCGGGGGTGTCGACCATCGCGGGAGCGCGTCGCCTGACCAGTTCTGTCTCCAGAGGCGCATCCCGCAGCAGAATGCGGGCGCCGTCGACGTACTCCCGGAAGGCGGTGTCGTTGGCGTCCTGGCCGTCTTCGACGTGCAGTCGCCGCGGTAACCACACCGAACCGCTGATAACCGAGACCATCGCCCTTCCCATGGAGAGAGCGCGACACACACGCACCGGCGCTGCGGCAAGCATGTCCTGGGAAGTGGCTCCCGCGAGGCCGATGATGCCGTTCCTGATCTCGGTCAGCGAGGACAGGCGGCGGTGCAGAGAGATGCCGATCTTCTCCTGCTGTAACCGGTGGATCGCGACCAGCTGCCGACATGCCTCGGCGCGTTGCCGGGGTCCGGTGGTTTCCGTCTCGATGAGCTGCTCGAGCGAGATGCGAGCGGCGCCCAGTGCGTCCCATACGGATGCGGCCGGATGGACGCCCCGGTTCTCCCCATACATCCGAGGGCACTGCCGTACGAGCTCCGCTGCCTGTCCGAGCAGCGTCTCATCGTCGTCGGTGAGTGGTGTCGTATCGAGCATGGCGGCCTCCTTCTGCGCTGCCGGGAACGCTGCCCTCCCCTCCGTGGTCTGGGCCGTATGAACCCGAGGCCCGGAACGAGATGCGCGTCACACTATATCCCACAATAATGGTTCAAAGGACCGACCTTTTGGTGGTGGGCCATCGGATGGGTCACTCCGACGGGGGACGGTCGGGGGGTTTCCGAGTGATTTGCATGCTGACCTGCTGTTTTGCCGGGGGGTAGGTCCCTAGCCTCGGGCAACGGAAATCAAGCAAGGGAGAAGGATATGCGAGTTACCGCAGCCGTCGTCAACGAAGTCGGCGGTCCGTTCACGCTCGAGGAGGTCGAGATCGGCCCGCCGGCCGCGCACGAGGTCGTCGTCGAGATGGTCGGGACCGGAATCTGTCATACGGACCTGGCCGTGAAGGAGGGGCACCTGCCTTTTCCGCTTCCCGGCGTGCTCGGGCACGAGGGAAGTGGGATCGTGGCCGCTGTCGGCGCCGAGGTGACCAGCGTGGCGGTCGGTGACAAGGTGGCGATCAGCTTCAACACTTGCGGTGCCTGCCGGCGGTGCACGCTCGGAGAGCCGGCCTACTGTCACAACTTCATGGCGTACAACTTCGGTGGTGTGCGCACCGACGGCACCTCGGCGCTGACCGCGGGTGGCCGGCAGGTGGGGAGCAACTTCTTCGGGCAGTCGTCGCTGGCCACTCACGCCGTCGCCCACGAGCGCAACGTCGTCAAGCTGCCGGAGGACGCGCCTGTCGAGATCGCCGGACCCCTCGGTTGCGGAATCCAGACCGGCGCGGGCGCGGTGTTCAATTCGCTGGATGTGCGGCCCGGGAGCTCGCTGCTGGTGGTCGGCGGCGGTGCCGTCGGACTGGCAGCGGTCATGGCAGCGGTGGTCCGGGAAGCGGCCGAGATCATCGTCGTGGAGCCTCACGGATCCCGGCGCGAACTGGCCCTGGATCTGGGGGCCACCCATGTCATCGATCCGGCGGCGGGCCCACTGGCCGAGCAGGTGCGCGCGATCGCACCGGACGGCGTCGACTACGCGATCGACACAACCGCGCTGCAGCCTGTGCTGGAGCAGATCCTGTTGTCGCTGGGCGTGCGCGGCACGCTGGGGCTGATCGGCGTTCCGGCGAATCCGGAGGCGACGCTGCCCATCGGTCTCATGCAGACACAGCTGTTCGGCCAGACCATCCGCGGCATCGTCGAAGGCGACGCCGACCCCGCGACTTTCATTCCCTATCTGCTCTCGCTGCACCGCGAAGGGCGCTTCCCCTTCGACCGGTTGATCCAGACCATGCCGCTGTCACGGATCAACGAGGCGATCGCAGCCCAGCACGAGGGCGACATCGTCAAGGTCGTCCTCACCGTCGACTGACCACAGCGAATTTCCCGATCGGTTCGAAGGAGAATCGTCATGACCACTGAACACCACCACTTCTACGTCGGCGGCGAGTGGCGCTCGCCGGCGACCTCGGGCACCATCACCGTGATCTCGCCCAGTGACGAGCAGGTGATCGGGTCCGTGCCCGACGGTGCCGCCGCCGATATCGACGCCGCGGTCTCGGCTGCCCGAGCTGCCTTCGACGATCCCGCGGGCTGGGCCGGCTGGGAGCCGGCACGGCGGGCTGCCGCGCTGGAGCGGCTGGCCGACGCGCTCGATGCCAGGACATCCCGGATGACCCAGGCCATCAGCTCGCAGAACGGAATGCCGATCGCGATCGCCGAGCAGCTCGAAGGTGTATTTCCGCAGCTGCTGCTGCGGTACTACGCTGGATTGCTGCGCGGGGACGGATTCGAGGAGACGCGTCCGGGGCTGCTCGGCGGCTCGACGCTGGTGACCCGCGCGCCCATCGGCGTGGTGGCGGCAATCGTGCCGTGGAACTTCCCGCAGGCGCTCGCGGCGTTCAAGTACGCCCCCGGTCTGGCGGCCGGATGCACATTCGTCATCAAGCCGTCGCCGGAGACCGTTCTCGACAGCTACCTCTTCGCCGAAGCCGTCCAGGAGGCAGGCATTCCGGCAGGCGTGATCAACATCGTGCCCGGGGGCCGGGAGCTCGGCGCGTATCTGGTCGCCCACCCCGGCGTCGACAAGGTCGCCTTCACCGGTTCGACCGCGGCGGGGCGCAGTATCGCCGAGGTGTGCGGTCGGCTCCTGCGGCCGGTCACTCTCGAGCTCGGTGGGAAGTCGGCCGCGGTGATCCTCGACGATGCCGATCTGGATCTGTCGAAGGTGGGCGAGCAACTGTTCGCCAGCACCCTGCTGAACAACGGCCAGGTGTGCTATCTGGGCACCCGTGTCCTCGCGCCGCGGTCCAGGTATCAGGAGGTGGTCGATGCCTTCACCGGGCTTGCCGGCTCGCTGAAAGTTGGTGATGCCCTCGACCGTTCGACGCAGGTCGGACCGCTTTCGAGCGCCAGGCAGCGGGACCGGGTGGAGAGCTATATCGCGAAGGGGCGCGGCGACGGCGCCCGCATCACGGTCGGTGGTGGCCGGCCGGCCGATCTGGACGCCGGTTGGTTCGTCGAACCCACGATCTTCGCCGACGTCGACAACAGCTACGCCATCGCGCAGGAGGAGATCTTCGGGCCGGTGTTGTCGCTGATTCCCTACGGCGACGAGGACGAAGCTATTCGGATCGCCAACGACTCCGACTACGGCTTGGGTGGCACGGTGTGGACCAGTGATCACGATCGTGGCGTCCGAGTGGCCCGCCGGATCCACTCCGGGACAGTGGGTATCAACAACTACCTGCCGGATCCGACCGCTCCGTTCGGCGGTGTCAAGGCCAGCGGCCTCGGTCGCGAGCTCGGCCCCGAAGCGCTGGGCGCCTACCAGACGCAGAAGTCGATCTACCTGTAGATCCGGGGCGGACGGAGCGCAATACCTTGCGATCAGTATTGGTCTGACCTAAAGTAATATTAATATGGTCGATCGATGAGCGGCCTGGTACAGAAGTAGGAGCGCGAGCAATGGTGTCCTTCGAGTTCAGTCGAGAGCACGAGGAATTTCGGAAAACGCTGCAGGCCTTCAGTGATCGAGTGCTGTTGCCCGGCTACCGCGATCGAGCTGCCTCGGCGGAGTTCCCCTTCGACGTCTACGAGAAGCTGGGCGATCTCGGAGTCCTCGGAATCGGATTACCCGAGGAATTCGGCGGGACCGGGCAGGAGGATCCGATCCTGCTCGGTCTGGCCACCGAGACGCTCGCCGCCGGCGATGTGAACATGGCCGGAATTCCGGTGCAGATCGGGCTTTCCGGCTCGCAGCTCGCGCTGGCCTCGCAGGAAGTGCGGGAGCGGTACCTTCCGCCGCTGATCGCGGGCAAGGAGACCATTGCCATCGCGCTCACCGAGCCGGGTTCGGGGTCGGACGCCGCCGGATTGCGCACCACGGCCACGCGGGTACCTGGCGGCTGGCGGCTCAACGGCGAGAAGACCGCCATCAGCTGGGCGATGAACGCCACGGTCGCACTCGTCTACGCTCGCGAGGCGGGGACGACCCGGGCCTCCGGGGTGAGCTGCCTGGTCGTGCCGTTGGACTCACCAGGGGTCACTCGCAGCCACATGCCCGGCATGGGCTGTCTGCCCCTGGGGTGGGGCGCGCTGCACTTCGACAACGTCTTCGTGCCGGATTCCCACCTCGTCGGTGAGCAGGGCCGGGGTTTCCGATCGGTGATGAACCACTTCGACTTCAGCCGCGCGGCGCTGGGCCTGCTCTGCATCGGGGCGGCCAAGCAGAGCTTGGAGGAAGCGGCCGTGTACGCGCAGCAGCGGCATGCGTTCGGCAAGCCGATCTCCGAGAACCAGGGTGTGTCCTTCCAGCTCGCCGAGCACGCGACCTATCTCGAAGGCGCACGCTGGACCTGTTACCGGGCGCTCTGGCTGCGGGAGACGAGCCGCCCGCACACCGCGCTGGCGTCGATGAGCAAGTGGTGGGCGCCGGTCGTCGCCAAGAACGCGATCGAAGCGGCGATGCGCATTCACGGCAACCTCGGCTACTCCACCGAATTCCCGCTGCAACAGCGGTTCCGTGATGTCATGGCCTATCTGGTCGCCGACGGGACCGCCGAGATCCAGAAAAAGATCATCGCGCGCGACATCTTCGAGCGGGGCACGGTCTCGCTGTGAACGAAAAGTGCGATCGGACGGAAGGCGAAGGCATCACATCATGAAGGAACTCCGGGACAGCTCCGCGCTCGTGGTCGGTGGCACCGCGGGCATCGGACTCGCTACGGCGCGGCAACTGGCAGCAGCCGGCGTTCCCCGCATCGTCCTGGTCGGGCGCAACGAGGAACGTGGCCGGTATGCCCAGAGCGTGGTCCAGGATCTCGGGGCGAAGGTGGACTACCTCCGGGGCAACGCGATCGACGTGACCTCCGCCCGGGAGATCGCGCAGGAGGCGGAGCGAATTCTCGACGGTATCGACATTCTGGTGTGCTCGACCGCCGCCGAGGTCCAGCCGGAGCTGTTCACCGATATCGACACCGATCAGATCGCCCGGATCTTCACGCACCTGGCGTTGCCTTGTATGCACATGGCCAGCGCGGTGCTGCCGGGGATGCGCAGCCGTCGTCACGGTGTCATCGTCAACGTGGCCTCCGATGCCGCAAAGACGGCCACGCCGGGAGAATCCGTCATCGGCGCGGCGAAAGCGGGAATGGTCATGTTCACGCGGACCATCGCCATCGAGGAGAAGCGTCACGGGATCCGTGCGAATGTGCTCACTCCGTCGCTCGTGCACGAGACTGCGTCGACCGAACGAATCACCAGCGACGGCTTCAGCGCCAAACTGTTCGCCAAGGCCGCCCAGCAGGCCCACCTCGGCGTTCCGGTCGCCGACGACATCGCCGCGGTCGCGGTGTTTCTGTGCGGCCCCTCCGCCGCAAAACTCACCGGGCAAGCGATCAGCGTGAACGGCGGCATCTCCGCCGCATGACCATGTGGCGGTGGCCGCCGGCCGCCGCCACATCCGGACGTCACCGCCATCTCTCGTGCGGCGTTCGTCTCCTCTTCACCGTCCCCGGCTCGCGCGACTGCTCCAGCCGTATCTCCATCCCGCCGGGGCCCGTCGGCACGTTTCTCAACACGTGTGCGGAAAGACAGGAATCATGACCAGCGAGTGCAACATAGGACACTACGCCCGTCGGCAGATCGACCAGTTCTATGCCGAGGGACTGTGGGCGGCCGAGAACTTCACGGACGTGCTGCGCGCTCGTGCCGAGCGTGAGGGAGATCGGACCTTCGTCACGGACGGTACCTTCACGCTGTCGTTCGCCGCAGTGGCGGACCGTTCGGAGCGTCTGGCCGTGGGGCTGCACAGGCACGGTCTACGTCGTGGGGATCGGGTCGCGGTGCAGATGCCCAACTGGGCGGAATTCGTCGTCATCGCTTCGGCGTTGGCCCGGATCGGCGCGGTGATGGTGCCGATCATGCCGATCTACCGCTCGGACGAGGTATCCCATGTGGTGGCCGATGCCGAGATCCGTACGGCGATCGCGCCGGTGAGATTCAAGGGTTTCGACCACATCGCGATGTTCGAGGACATCCGGGGCCGGGGCGGCATGCTCGAATCGATCATCGCGGTCCGTGCGGAGGCGCAGGACCGTGAGGCACTGCTCGCACGTGACATCCGGTTGCTCGACGACCATTTCGTGGACGATCCCGACGTCGATGCCGACGCCGAGATCGGCGCACGCGTCCATCCCGACGATCCGTTCGTGATCGTCTACACGTCGGGCACCACGGCACGGCCCAAGGGATGCGTGCACACGTTCAACACCTACGCCGCGAGTGCCCGGTCCCTGCAGGCCGCGTTCGGGCACAGCAGCTCCGACGTGCAGTTCGGGCCCTCGCCGATCACACATACCACCGGCTTGCTCACCAGTGTTCTGCTCCCACTGTTCAGCGGTGCGGCAACACATCTCATGGCCGAGTGGGATCCGGTTCGCGCGTTGGCCGAGATCCGGGACTTCCGATGCACGGTCTCGGTCACCGCGACCACCTTCCTGCAAACGCTGTTGACGGCCGCCGACGCCAATCCGGATGCGGATCTGTCGTCATTGCGGGTGTGGGTGTGTGCGGGATCCCCGATCCCGGCCGCAGTGGTGGAGAAGGCGACCACGAAGCTGCCCGCTGCCGCTGTCCTGTCGTTGTACGGGCGGAGCGAGAACCTGCTGACCACGACCTGCACGGTGGACGACGATCCGCGTCGGGCAATCACCTCCGACGGTTCCGCACTGCGCGGAATCGAGGTCAGGATCGTCGATGAGGAAGGGCGGGAGGTGCCGAGGGGCGGCCAGGGCGACATCGCCTATCGCGGTCCCTCGCACATGATCGAGTACCTGAACCGCCCGGCGGAGACCGCCGAACTGTTCACCCCCGACGGCTTCTCGCGCTCCGGTGACCTCGGGGTGATGGATGAGGACGGGTTCGTGCGGGTCACCGGCCGGACCAAGGACATCGTGATCCGCGGCGGCATGAACATCAGCGTCCGGGAGGTCGAGGACAAGCTGGCCGCCCACCCTGATCTGATCGCGGTGGCCGTGGTGGGGATGCCGGACGAGCGTCTGGGGGAGAAGGTGTGCTGCTATGTGGTGCCCGCTCCGGGGCATACGGCGCCCACCGTGGAAGGTCTGCGTGCTTACCTGCTGGAACGCGGGGTGGCCGTGCAGAAGACTCCCGAGCGGGTGACCGTTGTCGATCGACTTCCGATGACCGCTACCGGCAAGATCCAGAAGCACGTGCTGCGGGAATGGGCTGCAGCCGGAAACCCGCAGCCGGCCGCGCCGTAGCCCGCCGCGGACGATCAGGAGAAGCGATGCCGGTGTTGGCGGAGGTGGGAACATGAAAGCCGTTGTGATGGACGCTTTCGGAGACGCGGATCAGCTGCGGCCGCGCAGCGTCGCCGATCCGGAATCCCGGCCCGGCTGGGTGGCGGTCGAACTGCGGGCGAGTGCGCTGAACTGGCACGACGTGCTGGTTCGTCAGGGGCGGTACCGATCGCCCCTTCCGCATGTACCCGGCGCGGACGGCGCCGGGGTGCGTGTCGATACCGGGCAGGAGGTGGTGATCCTCCCGTCGCTGTTCTGGGGTGAGCGAACCGACGCGCCGTCGGCGAGTTTCGAGATTCTCGGTGATCACCGGCCCGGTACCTATGCCGAGTACGTCAGCGTTCCCGAGGAATGCCTGGCGCCACGGCCCGAGGGTTTCTCCTGGGCCGAGTCCGCAGCGCTGGGGTTGGTGGGGGTGACCGCCTATCGTGCGCTGGTCACCCGCGCCGCGCTCCGCGCGAACGAGTCACTCCTGATCGTCGGTGCCGGCGGTGGAGTCTCCACCATGGCGTCGGCCTTGGCGTCCGCCCTCGGCGCGCACACGGTCGTCACGGGGTCCACCCCGGAGAAGCTGGACCGCGCGCAGGAGGCGGGTGCTGTGGGCGGCGTGCTGCACACCGACCCCGAGTGGCCGGACCGTGCCCGGGAACTCTCTCCGAACGGCGCCGGTTTCGATGTCGTTCTGGATCCGGTCGGGCTGTGGGACAGGTCGGTGCGTGCGCTGCGTCCCGGGGGCCGTCTGGTGGTGCTCGGCGCGAATGTGGCGGAGTACGCGCGTATGGATGTGCGGTCGTTCTTCTTCGGTCAGTACAGCCTGCTCGGCACGACGATGGGTGGGCCGGAGGATTTCCGGGGGCTGCTCGAACTGGTGGCAGGCGGGGCGGTGGCGCCGCCTGCGATCGCGGCGACCTTCCCGCTGGACGAGGCGGCCGAGGCTCATCGACTGCTGGAGGCGGGCGGGGAGTTCGGGAAGATCGTGCTGTGTCCCTGATCGAAGAACGAAGCGCCACATAGAGAGAAAGACAGACAATGATCACCGAACCCAGAGATCTGCTCGAATACGCCGTCGAGTGGGCGCCTTTCGGCGGCGGGCAGGAGGACATCCTGGTGAGATTCGGGCTGACGATCGACGAGTACCACCGACGGATCTCGGAGATCATCGACAGTCCGGTGGCGGACACACTGGCCGTCCACATCCGGAACACGATCCGCCGGCAATGCTCGACTCGGCGTGACCCCAGGCGATTTCGGGTGTAGCAGCCTCCTGCCCCGAGGGGTGGTCAGGAGGTCGGCCGACGCCGATCGTCGTCAGTCGATGCCGGGCAATCGAGATGGCTACGAACCATCCGACGGATCCAGGTATGGCCTTGCCTGCAGAATGGGCAGGCAAGGTCGCAGCGGCACGCCGTAATCGCGGTTGTTGGCGATGGTGACCGCATCGTCTTCGTTGTCGTAGGGGACCACTGCCAGGACCGGCCCGAAGAATTAGGGCAGCAGGCCGTCGTCCTGTGCGAACTGGCACTCGCGCAAGACAAGGCATTCGACTTCGATATCCACGCCTCCATCTGCGCGGACTACATCGCGGCCTTCGGTACCGAGGAGCTGAAAGGGTGGTGGCTGCCGCGTATTCTGCGACGGCACTGTGGTCCTCGCGACAGCTCCCGCAGCGATCCGGGGCCACCGGACAGGTCCGCGTTGATGAGCATCCGCCATACCGTCGGCGGTGCGCAGAACGTGGTGACCCCGGCTCGCCGGATCTGGTGGAGCAGCGCCGCGGCGTCGAAGCGGGAGTAGTTGTACACGAAGATGGTGGCCTCGGCGATCCACAGTGCGAAGAAGCAGCTCCACGCGTGCTTCGCCCAGCCTGGTGAACTGATGTTGAGGTGCACGTCACCAGGCTCCGCCCCGATCCAGAACGAGGTGGCCAGGTGCCCGAGCGGATAGGACACCTGCGTGTGCTCCACGAGCTTCGGCCGGCTGGTCGTGCCCGAGGTGAAATACAGGAGTTGGGGGTCCTGTGGCGCGGTGCCCGGATGCGCGGCCGGCGGCACCCGCAGCTCGTAGGCATCTCCGAAGTGCACCCATCCAGCAGGCACAGACGCACTGTCTCCGACCGCGAAACAGGTGTATTCGCCGGGGATCTCGTCGAACTTCGCGGCGTCGGCCACGCGGGCGACGACATGCCGCGCGCCGCCCCGGCCGATCCGGTCGGCGAGGTCGGCCGGGCCGAGCGCGGTCGTCGTCGGCATGATGACCGCACCCAGCTTCATGACCGCGAGCATCGTCTCCCACAGCTCGACCTGGTTGTCGAGCATGAGCACCACGCGATCCCCGGCCGCGACGCCGTGCCCGGCCAGGTGGGCGGCGACCTGGTCTGAACGCCGCGCCAACTCGTCGAAGGTGTATTTCGCCTCGGAGCCGTCCTCCTCGACGATCCACAGGCCGACCCGGGAATTGCCGCGGGCGATCGCGTCGAACCAGTCCACGGCCCAGTTGAAACGCTCGCCGAGGTCCGGCCAGGCGAACTCGTCGACAGCTCGGCGGTAGTCACGGCCCAAGCTCTGCAACATGTTTCGGGCGGCACGGTATACCGCGGTCACCTCGCCGACCGCGGGACCACCGGCCGGCTCGGAGTTGTATTCGACACTGGACGCGTCATCGGCGTGGGCTACGCCGGTCATGGCTCACCATCTTTCTGGCTACACACTTGTGGTGTGGGAGTGGGGTATCCGTCGCGCTGGGACCGATTCAGCTCATGCTGCTGCCGCCGTTCACGCTGATCACCTGACCGGTGACGAACCCGGCTTCGGGCCGCAGGAGATAGGCGACGGCGCCGGCGACCTCGTCGGGAAAGGCCGGGCGACCCATTGGGATGAGTCGCACCGCGTCGTCGACGACGGGACGAAGGACATCGGGCAGCCGGTCCTGCTCGATCGCGGATACGGCGCGAGATCCCGTGTCCGACCCACTCCAGGTGCGCCGCGCCGGCCCCGCCCATCGCGCGCCAATCGGTTCGCCAGGCCCCGGCGCCTTGCGAGCGTGGCCGTCAAGTCAAGCGGACTGGTGCGGGTCTCCATTACGTGGTGTCGTCCGCTCGGGATCATGTGCTAGTTCACCGCCGATCGGTCATATAGAACCCGGTGGGGTGTGGATTCGGGTGGCAGCCCGGCGATGGCCCCGTCCTCTGACAGCAGGGCAAGGCTCAATACCCGGGATCGGTTCTTGAGAAACTTCCTCACCCCGAGTTCTCCCCGGTACCCGGATGCGTGCCTGGCGCCGTTCATTTCCGCGAGGAAGACGGAACCTGCCAGCCGGTCACCACCAGCGGCCTGAAGGTTTTCCTCGTTCCGAATGAGTTTGATGGCCAAGTCGACATCGCTCACTCGTTGCCGCGTCGGGTCCAGCATTGAGCCGAAGAGCACCACACGATCGACCATGTACAAGTTCATTGGATCGGATGCGGCTTGTTCCACTCGCTGGAGGAATGCCGCCAGAGCCTTTTCTGCCGTGGCACGGTGGACAGGTTTCGCCGCGCTGGCGTTCGCCAGCGCATGGCCTTTGCTCGTTGGCTGGTAGAGCGGCAGGATGATCTGTTCGTATTGGTCGGTTTCTGGGTTGAAGACGGAGACGTTAGCGGTCCCCTTCTCCTCCAGGTAGCCCTGTGCGATCAGAATGTCGAAGACTGCTGTCGGGTTCTCGAGATCCTTGGCCAGCGATTGTTCGTACCAGTGCCTGTCGACGGTGAGCATGTTGCCCATCACGCGCAGACAGTCGCGCACCTGTAGGTAGGTGTACCGCACTACCTCATGATGGTGGCAATCGTGTCGCCCAGCCCCGTTCCGGCTCGTTCGGAGGGCATAGCCTGACCTGATCGTGCGGCAGTCCCTTTCGATACGCCGCTGTCCGGGATTGTTGGGTCGCTCTCCCGCGCCCGGTGGCTGCACGGTAGCCCACGGCGCCTATGCATTGCTTCGTGATCCCGACGGTCACCGGCTCGAACCCCTGACTCCGCCGTACCAATGCCTCGCGCCAGAGGATTGCCGCCGATGGGTGTGCCTGGCCTCTGCGATCGCCGAGTCGGCAAGTGGCTAGGGCTGATTGACAAAAGTTGGTCCGCGGGTAAGGGTGGGTGGCATCCACTGGAGGGGTGGTCAGGTGGGCGGGGGCAATGCGTGGTCGGCTTCGTTGTTCTTGTCCGTGTTGGCTGGCAACAGCGAGGTGTTCGGATGACTGGCGGGTTCTTCAACCACTACGACGATCCCGACGAGTTCTGGGACGATGAGCCGCTGCGCCCGCCGACACGCCCGGTGCCACGGGTACCGGATGCTCGCCCGGCGGACCCGGCGCCGAGCTACCGTGCACCCGCGCCGACTGAAACCGTTCGACAGTCGACCGCGTCCTATCCATCGAGTACACCTCCGCCGGTTGCCGCGCAGCCGCCGGAGCGGGCCTTGGCCACAGCGTCGTCGAGGACGGAAGCGGTCGGCGATATCGACAACTCCGGACTCGGCCAGTTGCACAATTTGATCGAGGAGTTCTCCCGGCTGCATGCCTACACGGCCGAGATATCGAACATCATGCAGGAAGCTTTTGCCGCCGGGCCATCGGAGGCGCGTGGCCGCGACGAAACCGGAACAGTCGATGTCTCGCTGACCAGAAGTGGTGAGTTGACAGGAATCACCGTGGCAGAGAACTGGCGAGCCCATCTGCACACGGCCCAGTTGGGGGCTGCGGTGGTGGATGCCGTGCGGAATGCCGACCAGAGGATTCTGGAATTCACGAGTATCACGGCAGACCGGATCGGCGCGATAGACAAGCTCGAGGCGCTCGACATCACTGCCGTCACTCCGACCCGGCTGTCGGCGGTTGAATCCCATGGTGTTGCACCGTCCCTGGGGCTCGAGCAGATCCTGGAACTGGCGCACGAGGCGATGGATCGAGGTGAGGACGCCGACGCCGAGCGGTTCACCGGATCGGTCGGCGTGGAAGACGAACTCCAGGTGTCGGTGATACTGGGTCGGCGAGAGGTCCGGGAGTGCGTCATCTCGATCCCGTGGGCGTCGGATGTCCGGGGCGGTGCGATCGCGGCGGCAGTCGAGGAAGCATACGACCAGGCGTATCAACGCAGGCTGGCCTCGGCGGGGAGCGGAATCGAGACCGCGTTGAGTGGTCTCGCGGCATCCGCCATCCAAGCTCTCACCGATATGCAGGTGCAACCGCCGGCGCACGGGAACTGACCGCTGCGAGGCGGAACAACTCGTCGAAGCAGGAAGGGAAGTCAGATGGGCGCTGATCCCGAGAAGCTGGAAGTCGCCACCGGTGCGCTGCGCGCCGACGCGGGGGTGTGGGACGGCAAAGCCACAGAGATGTCACAGATCAAGACGACGATCGAAACGCTGACCTTCACGCATCTGGAAGCCGGTCTCTTCTTCACCATCACCTCGGCCAACGACAAACTGGTCGAGGACCTGTCCGGCCGGGCCGGGGAAGCGACCCAGCGCTTCACCGAGGTGGCGAATGTGCTGCGATTCTGCGCCGACACCTATGAGGCGGAGGACGCGGCAGGAAAGCATCGAATCGACAACATATGGTGATGGGAAGCAGTCATGAGCTTTGACATGGCGCAGTACAACTCCGTCGTCGACGGCCTCGACAAGTTCTTCGTGAAGATCGACAATGGCATCTCTTTTCAAGTGCCGAACGCGCGAGACAGCGCGCTCGACCTACCGTATGTGCGGCTCATTCCGGCAGTGCAGAGAATGGTCGAAGTCGCTTCCGGCAAGATCATCGAGATCTGCCAATGGATATGGGAGAAGATCAAGGAGATCTACCATGGCATTCGCGCTCCCTACGAGATGCATCTGCGGAGCAAGGACTGGGCGGACGTCAGGGACAATGTCAACGGCGTGAAACAGGCGCTGGATCCCAGCAACGTGGAAGCCCTGCGCCGATGGGAGGGCGCGGCTCGCACTTCCTACATGCAGACCTGCATGAGCCAGAGTGGTGCGGCGGGCACGTTCTCGGATATCGCCGAGAAGGCACGCAGCGCGATGGTGGACGCGGCGGTGGGAGGCGTCGCGTTCTATGCCGCGATTCTGGCGGCCTGTGCCAGTTTCCTGGTCGGTCTGGCCCGTGCCATCGGTGAGTTGCTCAGCGGTATCGGAGCGGGGGTCAGTATCGCCGACATCACCGCGACATCGGGAATGACGTTGACGACCGCCACTGGCGCATGCGTGGCCCTGGTGACGTTTCTCGGCGCGCAGGCCAAAGCCATCGGTGACATCGACAGATCCTTCCCCGACGGCAGATGGCCGGACTCCCAGGCAACGAGCTTCAACGACGCATCGGTCGAAGGCGACGACAAGTCCAGCTGGAAGATCGCCTAGACATGGCCGATGTGGACCCGGCACGAGTGCGCGCGTGGGAACAACGCGTCCGGGTATTCGGATTCTGTCTGTACGCGGTGATTCCAACCGTGATCGGGTGCGGTCTCCTGTCCACTCAGGTGGCGGAGTGGGCCGGTCTCGGTGTCGTCCAGCGCGCAGCAATCGGCTATGCGCTGGTCGCGCAGGTGGTGGCGATCGCGGTGAGCTGGCGTACCCCGCCCGTCGGCGCGTCACTGGTCGTCGTTCGCACGCTCTTCTTCTCGGCCTATGCGGCGTTGGCGGCAAGTGCGGCTCTGCTGGCCGGAGAAGACGACTGGGAGTTGCTGACCGTACCGATCTTCGCGTGCATGATCATCATGCTGCATGCCGTCTACGAGCGTTGCACGCAGCGTTTCGAAGCATTCGGCACCGGCACCCGATCGGACGGTGACGGCTGAGCGCGGTGCTCCGCGAGGGATCGGCAGTGGACCGCGGTGCTGTGGCCGAGAGAGGAGTGGTCGAGTCGGAACGTCACCGCCACGGTTCGCGACGGCGGGTTGCCTGTGCTTTGGGTGGGTGTGGCATGTCGGCTCCATTGCGTTAGCTGTGAAATCGCCTGGCCGTGATGACGCCTGGCGTGTCGCCGGAGCGACACGCGGAAGTGATCGCCGTGAAGTCCGCCTCGGCTTCGGAGAGCCAAGAGAATTGCGTCGTGAATTGTCTCTGTCGCCATCGTGGACGCCTCTGGCGGATCACCGGCGAAGGGGCGACGGCCGTCTCACCAGAATCTCACATTATCGACGGGAATCGGCGGGTCTTTCCAGGATCTGACGGGAAGTGTATGTACCACGAAAGCTGTTGTCTTCGAGTAAGTTTGGGTTCTGCTGAGACCGGTTGATGTAGCTGGAACGCGTGTCAAGTGGTCGCAGGTTCAAATCCTGTCAGCCCGACAGACGAGAAAGCCCCTCCGTACAGCAACGGAGGGGCTTTCTTCATTCTCCGACGACTCGGAGTTGGGGACCATTTGGGGACCGTAGGTGCTTCGTGAGCCGGTTTCCGTCCTCGATCAGCGTCTTCATATCGGGATGTAGGTAGCGCTGGGTGATTCGCAGATGCGGCAGTAACACCGCCAACCGCCCAGACAAGCCGACCCCCACCCCACCCATGATCGCCATAGCACACCGAAACATGCTGAGCCGCAAGGCAACACGTTACTTCGTTACAGCTTCGTCTGCTGCGCAAAACCTTCCGGTATGCGAGCCGCCAGCACTGGGACCGGATGAGCAAGGACCTGAAACCGGTCTACACCGCACCGACCGAAGCCGCGGCCAAAGAGCGGCTCGCCGAGTTCGCAGCTGCCTGGGGTCCGCAGTATCCAGCGATCGTGCGGCTGCGGGAGAACGCGTGGCCCGAGTTCGTGCCTTTCCTCGACTACGACGTCGAGATTCGCCGGGTGATCTGCTCGACCAACGCCATCGAGTCGCGGGGTGCCCGCTACCGGCGTGCTGTCCGGGCCCGCGGACACTTCCCCACAGAGCAGGCCGCGTTGAAATGCTTGTACCTGGTGACCCGTTCGCTGGACCCGACAGGCAAGGGTCGGGCACGATGGGCAATCAGGTGGAAGCCGGCGTTGAACGCGTTCGCGATCGCGTTCTGCCCAGGCGATCACGGCGTGGGTGAACACAGGTCACGCCGAGGGGTTGCGTGTCAGTGGGCGATCAGTTCATCGACGATGGTCAACGGTGCACCGGTCGCGGCGGCGACGTCGGTCACGGTGATCCCGGGTGCTGTTTCGACGAGCAGCAGCGTGCCGTCGCCGACGACATCGATGACCGCGAGGTCGGTGATGATCCGATGCACTACCGCCTGGCCGGTGAGCGGCAGGGTGCATTCCTCCACGATCTTGGGATTGCCCGCACGGTCGGTGTGTTCCATGAGGACGAGGACCCGCTCCGCGCCGTGCACGAGGTCCATGGCCCCGCCCATGCCCTTGACCATCTTGCCCGGCACCATCCAGTTGGCGAGGTCGCCGGTGCGGGAGACCTGCATTCCACCGAGGACCGCGGTCCCGATGTGCCCGCCGCGGATCATGCCGAAGGACAGTGCGGAATCGAAGAATGCCGCGCCCGGCTCGACGGTGACGGTCTCCTTGCCGGCGTTGATCAGGTTCGCGTCGACCGCGTCCTCGGTCGGGTATGGACCGGTGCCCAGAATTCCGTTCTCCGAGTGCAGGATCACCCGCGTCGCGGGATCCAGATAGCTGGGTACCAGGGTGGGCAGACCGATTCCGAGGTTGACGTACTCGCCGTCTCGTAGTTCCGCAGCCGCCCGGCGAGCCATGTCGTGGCGACTCCACCCGCGCGTCGCGGTTGTGGCCTGGGTCATGATCGGACTCCTGTGGTCTCGCGCACGGTGCGCTTTTCGATGCGCGGGGTTTGTGGACCGGTTTCGACGATCCGTTGGACGAAGATGCCCGGCAGATGTATTTGCGCGGGATCGATCCGGCCGGCGGGAACCAGTCGTTCCACCTGCGCGATCGTGATGTGTCCTGCCATCGCGGCGAGCGGGTTGAAGTTCATGGCGGTCTTGTCGAAGACGAGATTGCCGTCGGTGTCACCGATTGTGGCGTGGACCAGTGCGAAATCCGCGGTGATGCCGTGCTCGAGGACATATCGCTTGTCTCCGAATCGGCGGATCTCCTTGGCGGGGGACGCCACCGCGACGGAGCCATCGGTGTTGTATCGCCAGGGCATGCCGCCGTCGGCGACCGGGGTGCCGACTCCGGCGGGGGTGAAGAAGGCAGGCACACCGGTTCCTCCGGCGCGTAAGCGCTCGGCGAGAGTGCCCTGAGGGGTGAGTTCGACCTCGAGTTCGCCGGCCAGGTACTGCCGGGCGAATTCCTTGTTCTCGCCGACGTAGGAGGCTGTGACCCTGCGGATCCGGCCCAGCTCGAGCAGGATTCCCAAACCGTGGCCGTCGACCCCGCAGTTGTTGGAGTAGACCTCGAGGTTGTTCGCTCCCGTCTCGGCCAGGGCGGCGATGAGCGCGTCGGGAATTCCGCACAATCCGAACCCGCCGACCGCGATGGTGGCGCCCTCGCCGATATCGGCAACTGCCTCTGAGGCACTCTCGACAACTCTGGTGGCCACTTCCCTGTCCTTCCTCTCTCGCGCAAGGTGCGGGGTGCTCGTTCTGTGAACATCGCGCCTTCCTATGGACAGCAAAGCGAAAGTGGTCGCCAACTGGCAACATGCCGTACCGAATCGGGGTCGAATGCTCGTATGTCGATCACGGAAGGAGAATACTGTTCACTGAATGAACGACATAGGATGCCGATATGGACGACAAGCCGAACGTGATCGGACGAGTTGCGGCGTTGCTACGGGCGACAGGCGATCACGAGCCGTCCGGGGCCTCGACCTCCGAACTGGCGCGATACACCGGATTGGCTCGGCCCACCGCGCATCGCATGCTGACCGCGTTGTCGGCGGAGGGATTCGTCGACCGTGACAACACGACCGGCAGGTGGACCCTGGGCCCGGAGATCTTCCTGCTCGGTTCGGTGGCCGCTGACCGCTACGACATCACCGGCAGTGCCAGGGACATCCTCGAGGCACTCAGCCGCGACACGGGAGAGAGTGCGTTCTTGTCGGCCCGGCGGGGCGATGAAACCGTGTGCGTCGCCGCGGAGGAAGGTAGCTTTCCCCTGCGCTCGCATGTTCTGCACCCGGGGATCCGGTTCCCACTCGGCGTCGCGTCCGCCGGGCTGGTCATCCTGTCGCACCTCACCGATCGGGAGATCGACGAATACCTCGGCCGCGTCGACCTCACCGACCGGTTCGGACCCGAGCACGCCGCGGCGCGGCTGCGTGAACGCATCGAATCCACCCGCGCGGAGGGCTATTGCGTGAATCCCGGGCTCCTGGTATACGGAAGCTGGGGGATGGGTGCCGCGGTATTCGACCACCGTGGCGCCCCGGCCTGGGCGCTCACTCTCACCGGTGTGGAAACGCGATTCACCCCCGACCGTAGGCCCGAGCTCGGCAGAATTCTGCTGCGTGCGGCGCACGTGCTCACCAGGCGACTGCAACGCTCGAGCACGGCGGGCCCCGCCGTCGGCCGACGCTGCTGATCAGGCCCCGCGGGGGACCGGTCCGCCGCGGGGCCTGCTGCGGGCGGCGGATGCCACGGCGTCCGACTTGGCGCCACGCCTACCCACGAACTGGTCCGGATTCGCTACGAGGCGAGTGTGGAATCCTTCGATGCCTATCGCGCGATGTTCTCCGACCCGCGCCACCGCGGCAACGAACTAGGGATCACCGAGGAGCAGGCACGATCGATCCACACCCCCGCCCTCCTGGTGCACGGCAGGACGGCGCGGGTATCCGCAGGAGTTCCGGCGCAAGGTCGGTTCGCTGAATCACAGAATGCGGCGAATCGACCTGACCGACGGCCGTCGCCGCATGAGATTCGCCGTCGTGGCGGTGGACCGGACGCTTCGCGGCGCCGTGTATCGCGTGCGAGGGAAGGCGCGCCGCATCGGTCCCGGCCGTCACTGCAGCGCCGCCGCGGGAACAGCGCGTTCCATGGTCGATCGCGGCGGTGGTAACAGCGCGAAGGCGGTGCGCAGCGCGGTTCGATAGCCATGATCGGCCTCGCCGGAATTCCCGGTGCGAGTTCTACCGGAACGAGCGCACCGTGCCGTGTTTACAGCTCCGGGCACGGCCGGCGGGCAGTCTCCGTGAGTTCGACCGAGAAGATGCCGATACGCCGATCATTCGGTATGCGGCGATCTGGACGTTGGTTGAGCGCGGCGTTCTCGCCGGCCTGAAGGTGGTGGGGTGATCCGACATGGGCGATGGTGCATGCAGGCTTGTCCGCTCGGTGCCGCGCGACGCCTGCATGCCATCAGACTCCGTATACCGCGGTGACCAGCAGATCACCGAGGAAAACTGCGACATCGTCGATGTCCTGCAGGTGCGCTTCTCCTGCCAGGGAGCCCGCGATACTGCGTTCGATGGTCCACATCAGCACCGCGGCGAACTCCGCCGCCGGAGGGCCTTCGACGGCGAGTCCTGCCGCGCGATCGCTGTCGATGATGCGCTCGAGGGTGGCCGTCATCTTCGCGACGGTGTCCAGGTAGCGCCGGCGCAGTTCCGGTCGGCGCGGCCATTCGTGAATGGCGTTGCGCAGGACGCCGAGATCAGCTGGGTCGAGGTCGAGCCAGGTGTGAATGATCCCTCGAATGCTGTCGGCGTCGGTGCGGTCGGCGTCGGCGAGGTCGACGAAGCCCTGCACGATCCGATCGGCAACGAATTGGAACAGTTCGATGAACGCGTCGTCCTTGTTGCCGAAATAGAAATAGAAGGTCGCGCGCGAGAGCTTCGACCGGTCGAGAATCTTGGCGACGCTCAACTGGTCGAGAGTCATCTCGCCCAGCAACTCGCTGGTGGCTCGGAGAATGGCTGCTTTGGTGTTGGCGTCACCACCGGGCGCTGCCGGCGCGGGCCGCTCCGGCACGGAGACGGCGGCAATCGGGCTCGGGGAGCTCTTCTTGCGTTTGCGGGCCCGCTTGGTCGGGCGGTTGGGGCCGAAGATTCCGGCGAGGGTGAGTTCGGTGATCGCGGCGACCGCGGCGGCCGGATTCGGTATCCGGGGATCCAGGCCGCGTTGCCCTACATAGAAGCTCCGCTCGTAGCCGCAGACCAGGACTGTGGCCACCGTCTCCGCGGGTGCTCCGGCGGGAGCGCGGCCGGCTGCCCGTTCATGCTCGACCTGCTCGGCGATCGCGGATACGAAACGCTGCAGCATGACATTCCAGGCCGCTCCGAGTGCGGGGTGGCTGTGCATGTTCTCGACCACCGCGCAGATCAGTGGACCGTGCGCCGACCACATCCCGATGGTGCGCTGCAGGTTCTCGTCGAGCGCCCGCTGCCGGGAACGGCCCAGCTCGGAGTTCCAGGGACCTTCGGCGGTATAGGTGTCGGCGAGCAGGCGCGACACCATCGCCACCACGACGTCGAATTTCGACGCGAAGTAGTGATAGAAGTTCGCCCGGGAGAGTTTGGCTTGCTGGATGATCTGAGCCACGGTCAGATCGTGCAGCGATGTGTCGTGCAGCAATTCTTCGGTGGCCGCGAACACCGCGAGTTCCGCGGCGGCCCCGCCGTCATGGGCTCGGGGGCGTTGGCGTGCTAACGATTCGCTGTCCACCCCATTTACCTTAAATGATGTCTGGACATGATGACCGGTCGGCATGTATGTCCTGCTCTGCGAGCCGTGGTGGGTACCCGGGCGGGTGAGTCGGCAAGCGGTTCCTCACCCGCCCGGAGTCCGGGGATGCCGTCACGCCGGGCGCGTGGCGGTTCGGTAGATGTCCTCGATCACCTCGGCGTACTTGCTCGCGACTCCGCGGCGCCGCAACTTCATCGTCGGGGTGAGCTCCTCCGAGTCGGGGAGCCACTCGGTGTCGAGCAAGCGATATGCCTTGATCTGTTCGACACGGGACAACCGGGCGTTCGCCTGCTCCACCGCCTCGTCGATGGCGGCGCGCAGCCGCGAGTCCGCCACCACTGCGCCCAGCGAGGAATCCGCGATGCCGTGCTCCTCGGCGAAGATCCGCGCGGAGTCGGCGTCGAGCACGATGAGCGCGACATTGAACGGTCTGCGATCGCCGATGACGCACACCTGGCCGATCAGGGGCGAGGCGCTCTTGAGCGCGCTCTCGATGTTGACCGGCGACATGTTCTTGCCGGCCGCGTTGATGATCAATTCCTTCTTCCTGTCGACGATGCGGACCCAGCCGTCCTCGTCGATGACCGCGATATCCCCGGTGTGCAGCCAACCCTGTGGGTCGATCGCCTCGGCGGTGCGCACCGGGTCCTTGCGGTATCCGCGCATCACATGCGGCCCGCGCAGCAGGAGTTCACCGTCCGCCGCGAGCACGGCCTCGGTGCCGGGCTGGGCCAGGCCGACCTTGCCGATCCGGATGTCGGTGGTCAGGTTCGTGAAGCCGAGCGCCCCGGTCTCGGACATGCCGAAGCCTTCTTGCAAGGGCAATCCGACGGCGAGGAAGAACTCGTGAACCGCGGGCGCGATGGGTGCGGCGCCGGTCATCAGCAGGGCGACCCGGTCGAACCCGAGTTGGGCCCGGAGCGGTCGGAAGATCCGCTCCTCGGCGGCGGCGACCCGCGTGGCGAGTTCGGCTGGGATTTCGGCGCGTTCCTGCGCGAGCCGCACGGCGGCGACAGCCGCGTCCACGGCTCCCGTGGTCGCTGTCCGCTGTTCCTCGGGAAGGGCGGTGAAGCGGGTCATCAGCGCCCCGCGCAGTTTCTCCCAGATGCGCGGCACACCGAGGAACCAGGACGGCCGGGCCTCGGCGACCGCGGCGAACACTGTCGCGCCATCGCGGACGGTGGTGATCGGCCAGCCGGTGACCGTCGCCAGGTAGTGCGAGAAGACCCGGTCCGCGGCGTGCGCGGTCGGCAGGTAGGAGATCGCTGCCCCGTCGGCGCCGAAGGGGAAGCGGATGTTGCACGAGTGCATGACGAACATCAGGTTCGCGTGGGTGAGCTCGACGCCCTTCGGTGCGCCTGTGGTGCCCGAGGTGTAGATCAGCGTGCCGATATCGCTGGGCTGCACCGCTTGCCATGTCCGGGCGAAATCGAAACCGGTGAGCCGGCGCCGCCGTAGTTCGGTCAGGGAGAGCACCTCGGCGTCGTTCACGGTTCCCGACCGCTCGGCGTCGCTGACCACCACGTGCTTCAGCAGCGGAGCGCTGGTGCGCGCGATGACATCGAGGAAGCGCTCCTCGGCGACCAGGACGCTGTTGCCCGCATTGTCGAAAAGGTAGGCGATCTGCTCGGGCGACGAGGTGAGGTAGATGGAGAAGGGGGTGGCGCCCAGATGCAGCGCCGCCATGTCGACGATGTGGAATTCGGGGCTGTTCGACAGCATGATCGCCACCGTGTCGCCGCGCCCGATGCCGAGCGCGGCGAGGCCGGTGGCGACTTCCTCGACGGCGGTCGCGTAGTCGAGCCAGCTCAGCGTCCGGTTCTCGCCGTGCGCGACGAGTGCGGCGCGGTCGCCGCGCACGGCCACGGTGGCCTGGAACGCCTGTGGCAGGGTGGCGGCGGAAATACCGGGCGCCGCGCCCGGAGTGGCGGTCTCTACCAGTTCGGACATGACTTCCTCACATCATCGGGTGGGAGTTGCCGCGACGGCGGCGTCGCGGTGGGTGATCTCGAAGTCCGCAAGCCGCGGCTCGTGGACCCGCTTCCAGTAGTCGACGTAGCGCCACGGGCTGTTGGTGACGATGCGGCCGCGGCTGTTGCGGTAGTACGTGGTGGTTCCGCCGAAGTCCCAGACCGTCTGTGCCAGCGCCTCGTCCAGCTCGCGGTTGTAGGCGTCGTGGACCTCCTGACGCACTTCCATCGCCGCCCACCCGTTGTCGATCAACGCGGCGATCGCGGCGCTGACGTACTGCACCTGCATTTCGGTACCGGCGATGACGGTGCCGCCGTGGCCGGTGTTGGTGTTCGGACCGTACAAACAGAAGAAGTTGGGGAAGCCCGGCACCGTGATGCCCAGGTGCGCCCTGCCGTCGCCCTCCCCCCACACCTCGCGGAGGACCCGTCCGTCCCTGCCCTCGACTCGGTACGAGGCCAGGACGTTCACGGCGTCGAAACCTGTTGCGAGAACGATGATATCGACGTTGTGGTCATGCCCGTCCGCGGTGCGGATGCCGTCGGCGGTGATGGTGTCGATGGGCTCGGTCACCAGCTCCACGTCGTCCCGGCGGAGCGTGCGGAACCAGCCGCAATCGATGAGCATCCGCTTGCCGTAGGGCGGGTAGTCCGGCACGCTCTTCGCGATCAGATCGGGCCTTCCGTCGAGTTCGCGCTCGATGTAGGCGGTCAGCGCGGCGCGGAGCCGGTCGTTGCTCTTGTTGACCGCCCGGCCGAGGTCGGGGTACTCCGGGTCCACCTGCAGCAGGCCCCACACCTTGTCGCCCATCCGCCAGAACAGCCGGGCCCGGTACCAGGCGAGGTAGAACGGCACGTGCTCGCAGAGGAACCGGAAGGAGGCCGGCACCTCGCGGTCCTTGTTCGGATGCGGCGTGGCCCACTGCGCGGTGCGCTGGAAGACGGTGACCTGCGCCGCGACCCCGGCCGCGGCAGGCACGACTTGCATGGCGCTGGCGCCGGTGCCGATCACCGCGACGCGCTTGCCGGTGAGTTCGATTGTGGGATCCCACCGCGCGGTGTGCACCGCGGGCCCGCGGAAATCGGCGAGGCCGGGAAGATCGGGCACGCTCGGCTGGTTCAGGAGGCCGACCGCGCTGACGACCACGTCGGCGGTGAGCGTCTCGGCGGCGCCCGATCCGTCCGCGGGCCGGACCGTGACATTCCATCGCGCGGCGGCCTCGTCGTACACGGCGGCGTCGACCCGGGTGCCGAACCGGATGTGCTCCCGGACGCCGTGACGATCGGCGAGGTCCCGCCAGTAGCGCGCCAGCTCCTCCTGGGGCGCGAAATAGGTGGACCAGTCGGGGTTCGGGTCGAACGACAGCGCGTAGAGGTGGCTCGGGGTGTCGACGCCGCAGCCGGGGTAGACGTTCTCGTGCCAGGTGCCGCCCACCTCGTCGTTCTTGTCCACCACGACGTAGTCGACGCCGGCCTGACCCAGGCGCACCGCCATGGCGAGCCCGGACACGCCCGCACCGATGATCAGCACGCGGAAGCCGGGCTCGACCGGCATCCGGGGTGCGCTGTGTCGGGGGAAGATGCCCATCTCCTCGCCGAGCAGCGTGCCGTACTCGGCGGGGATCGAGTCGGCGAGCATCACCGACAGCACCCGGCTCAGCCGCTCGGGAGCGGGCGGGAGGTCCGGGAACGAGCCGGTGCCGTCCCGCCAGGCGCGCAGGATGGCGGCGGCCTCGGAGCGGATGCGCTGCCGCAGCTCGTCTGTGAAGCCGCCGGTGTCGTGATCCCCGAGATCGCGCGGAGCCGTCGGCAGGTAGGGAGCTTCGATCCAGCGGTCCTCGCCGGTCAGCAGGGCGAGCGTGCCCAGCAACACCGGCAGGTTGGCGTCGGCGAGTGCGTCGGCGAGCTCGTCATCGGTGAAATCGGCTGTCGGCCGGAAACTGCCGGCCGGTGATGCTCCCCAGTCGGAAGGGAAGGAAGGAGGAAGCGACTGCGACATGGCGAGACCATACAAGTTGTTCAGACGTGGTGTCAATCACTGTCCGCCGCCTATCGGAGCGCCGCGACGAGGTCGATCGCAACTTGCATACACAATGTATGGATAACATGTATTGTCGCCGGTGTGACCACTACTGAGCGTCGCTCCCGCAACGGGGCGATCTACGAAACCGAGCACGAGAGCTTCCGGGCGAG
Source organism: Nocardia higoensis NBRC 100133 (assembly GCF_000308595.1). Taxonomy (GTDB): domain Bacteria; phylum Actinomycetota; class Actinomycetes; order Mycobacteriales; family Mycobacteriaceae; genus Nocardia; species Nocardia higoensis. The sequence continues at coordinate 126,204 of NZ_BAGA01000070.1, forward strand.
TTTCCGCGCCTTCCTCGAATCCCGGGTGGTGCCGAACTACTCCCGGTGGGAGAAGGACGGGATCATCCCGCGCGAGGTGTTCGCCGAGGCGGGCAGCCACGGCTTCCTCGGAATGGCGATCGACGAGGAGTTCGGCGGCGGCGGTGTCGACGATTTCCGCTTCAACGCCGTAATCGCCGAGGAGGTATCGCGCGCGGGCGTCATGTCGTTCGGTGTCAACCTGCACAACGACATCTGCGTGCCGTACTTCCTGCGCTACGCCGATAATGATCAGCGCAAGCGCTGGTTGCCCGGTCTCGCCACCGGTCAGCTGATCGCCGCGATCGCGATGACCGAGCCGGGGACCGGCTCGGACCTCGCCGGAATCGAGACCACCGCGACTCGCGACGGCGATCATTTCGTCGTCAACGGCGCGAAGACCTTCATATCCAACGGCATGAACGCCGACCTGGTGATCGTCGCCGTTCGGACCGACAAGGGCGCGAACAGGCACGGCGGACTTTCGTTGATCGTGGTGGAACGCGATACTCCCGGATTCAGCCGCGGCCGCAACCTCGAGAAGATCGGGATGCACGCCCAGGACACCGCCGAATTGTTCTTCGACAACGCGCGAGTGCCGGCGGCCAATCTGCTGGGCGAACTCGGCGGGGGGTTCGGCGCGCTGGTATCGAATCTGCCGCAGGAGCGGCTGACGATCGCCGTGGCAAGCACCGCGGCCGCTGCGCGTGCCATCGAGTACGCGAGCGAATATGTACGGGAACGCACCGCATTCGGCAAGCCATTGGCGAACTACCAGAACACCCGATTCACTCTGGCCGAGGCGCACACCCGCACCGAGGTGCTGCGTGCCTTCGTCCTGGATTGTCTGCGAGAGCATGTCGCGGGCGAACTCGGCGCCGATCGAGCGGCGATGGCGAAGTTCGCGGCGACGGAGACACAGGGCCGGGTCGTGGACGCCTGCCTGCAACTGTTCGGCGGCTACGGCTACATGGCGGAGTACCCGATCGCGCGGGCGTACGCCGATGCCCGGGTCCAGCGGATCTATGGGGGGACCAGCGAGATCATGAAGGAGATCATCGGGAAAGCGATGGGGATCTGACATGCGCCGCACGCTCTTCGCAGACGAACACGAGCAGTTCCGCGCCGCGGTCCGCAGCTTTCTCGAGAAGAACGCGGTCCCGCACACCGCCGAGTGGGAGGCCGCGGGCCAGGTCGACCGAGGCTTCTGGAAGGCCGCGGCGGCGCAGGGGCTGGTCGGCTTCGCCGCCCCCGAGCAATTCGGTGGCGCCGGATTACGGGATTTCCGGTTCAACGCGGTGCTGAACGAAGAGGTGGTGCGCACCGGAACCGTCGGCGACGGTTTCTCGCTGACCAACGACATCGTGCTGCCGTACTACCTCGACATCGCCTCGCCGGAGCAGCAGCAGCGCTGGCTTCCCGGCATCGTCTCCGGTGAGACGGCGATCGCGATCGCCATGTCCGAGCCCGGCACCGGTTCGGATCTGCGCGCCATCAAGACCACCGCGGTCCGGGAGAGCGGTGGGTGGCGGGTGAACGGCGCCAAGACCTTCGTCACCCGGGGCATCCAGGCCGATCTGATCATCGTCGCCGCCCGCATCCCGGAGGCCGACGGCGGAGGCTTCGGCCTGTTCGTCGTCCCGGGAGACAGTGAGGGCTTCGAACGGGGCCGCAAACTCGACAAGATCGGGCGGCGGGCCCAGGACACCGCCGAATTGTTCTTCCGCGATGTCCGAGTTCCCGATGAGAACGCTCTCGGCGAGCCGGGCAAGGGCTTGCGCTACCTGATGGGCAATCTCGCGCAGGAGCGACTGTCGATGGCCGTGGTCGCGGTCGCCAACGCCGAGCACGCGGTGCAGACCGCGGTCGACTACGCCAAGGAACGCAAAGCCTTCGGACAGCCGATCGGCTCGTTCCAGGCCAATCGGTTCCGGCTGGCCGACCTGTCGACCCGGGTCGGCGTCGCACGCGTGTTCATCGACCGCTGTATCGAGGCGCAGAACAGCGGGGAACTGACCGCCGCCGAGGCCGCCGGTGCGAAGTTCTGGACCACCGAGCTCGAGTTCGAGGCGCTCGACACGTGCCTGCAGCTGCACGGCGGCTACGGCTACATGGAGGAGTACGAGGTCGCCCGCCGCTGGCGGGACGCTCGGGTGCAGCAGATCTACGGCGGCACCAACGAGATCATGCGGGAGATCGTCGGGCGCTCGCTCGGACTCTGACGGAGGTCGGGAGGTGGGAGCATCGCGGGATGCTCCCACCGATCGCCGGCGCGGAGTTCAGTCGGCGACGACGCCGCTGTCGACGAGAGCGGAGACCTCGTCGTCGGTGTAGCCGAGATCGGCCAGCACGTGGCGGCTGTCCGCACCCGGGGACCGCCGCGGACGTGGCCTGGTCGGTGGGGCGCCGTCGAAGCGGGGCGACGGCGCCGGTTGCACCACCCCCTCGATCTCGACGAAGGTCCCACGCTCCCGGTGATGCGGATGCTCGACGGTCTCGGCGAGCGACAGCACCGGCGCGTAGCAGGTGTTGCTGCCGAGAAACAGCTTGTCCAGTTCCGCGCGGTCGTAACGTTCGATCCGCTCGGCCAGGATCCGGCGGTACGCGTCCCAGTTCTCCGTGTCGAACTGGTTGTCACGCAGGTCGTCCGGCAGGTCGAGGATGTCGCACAGCTCCTGCCAGAACGGCGCTTCGATGGCGCCGATGCTGACCCACTGCCCGTCCGCGGTGCGGTAGACGTCGTAGAAGAACGCGCCGGTGCCGAGCAGGTGCGTGCCGCGTTCGTCGCTGAACAGCCCTTCCGCCCGGTAGGTGTGGAACATGGCCATCAGGGCCGAGACGCCGTCGATCATGGCCGCGTCCACCACCCGGCCGCCACCCCCGCCGCGAGCGGCGAGGATCGCCGCCAGCATGCCCATGCCGAGCAGCATGCCGCCGCCGCCGAAATCGCCCACCAGATTCAGTGGTGGCACCGGTGGCTCACCCTTGCGGCCGATCGCGTGCAGCGCTCCGGCCAGCGCGATGTAGTTGATGTCGTGTCCCGGCATCGAGGCCATCGGGCCGCTCTGCCCCCAGCCGGTCATCCGGCCGTAGACCAGATCCGGATTGACCGACATGCAGTCCTGGGGGCCGACTCCGAGCCGCTCGGCCACCCCGGGCCGGAAGGTCTCGATCAACCCGTCCGCGCTCGCGCACAGCCGGCGCACCACTGCGGCGCCCGCGGCCGTCTTCAGGTCGACCGCGATGTGGCGCCTGCTGCGGAACATGATCGAATGCCCCTGCACCGCCCAGGGATTGCCGCCGGGGCGGTCGACGCAGATCACCTCCGCGCCGAGATCGGCCAGCATCATCCCGGCGAAGGGGCCGGGGCCGATGCCGGCCAGTTCGATGATCCGCACGCCCTCGAGGGGTGGCCGGGCGGCCCCGGTCACGAGCCCGCCACCACGGGCATGCCGCCCTTGTTGGCGGCGATATCGGCGTGTACTTCCTCCGGGTTCGCCACGGCGACGGCCTTCTGGCCGTGCGGCACCTCGATCGCCGCGTTGAAGGTGCGAAGGATATCGAACGCCGTCTTCTCGTCGTCGTGGGGAAGCAGTCGGCCGATGCGGTGGGCGGCCGATACCAGCGGCCGGATCGCGGGCAGCACATGCCGCCACGGCGTGCGTTCGGCGCCGAGGGCGGTCAGCACGTCGGCGGGGATCCAGGAGTGCAGCAGGCCGTAGGCCAGGGCCAAGCGACGTTCGGTGGTCATGAACTTGGCGATGGGGCCGGGCAGAACCTCCACGTCGCCGGGCGGGTTCTCCACGCTGTAGGCGATGACCGAGTGCACGACGTCGCGGCACAGCTCGTCCGGCGGCTGCTCGATCAGGGTGTGCACTTCGGTCTTGCGCCGCGCGTCCTCGTAGTCGGTGTGCAGGATGTCCTCCGGGACGCCGATCACGTACCCCACGTAGCGGCTGAGCGCGAAGATGTCCTCCAGTTCCCGGTCGCTGTAGCGGAAGCCGGAGTTCTGCACGGCATCGACGAACTTCACCCCGAACTGCCCGGCCTGAGTGACCATCCCGTCGAGGTTGTTGATCGGGACACCCCAGTTCGCCCAGTCCCAGGCTTCCGAGTGGCTCAGGCTGTGCCGGACAGCGGCGTGGATCATCCGCACCTTCGCGGTGAGCCGGAAGCCCTCCTCGAACCGGTGCATTCCGCCGGGGGTGTAGGCGGCGACGACATAGCGGAAGCTCTCGATCAGCCGGGTACCGACCTTGTCGGACTGCCGCAACCGACCGCTGAACAGGACCGGACGGGTCGCACTGTACATGGAGAACCCGCCGGCGATGGTGGCCCAGGCGAGAACCGGCGGGACGATCGGGCCCGCTCGCCAGAAGGCGACCGCGCCCCGGTAGAGCTGGTCGAAGTCGACCCAATCGGGGATCCGGTCGAGCTCCTCGAACAGGGCGACCAGTCCCGGACTCGGATCTTCCACGGCGTCGATGCCGTGTTCGAGCGCCAGGTCGAAGGTGCGCCAGTTGGTGTCGGTGGATTTGTCCTTGAAGTCCAGCATCGCCTGGTAGGCGTAATCGTCGGCGAGCAGGGCGTGGTCGGTGAGCTTCTCCACCAGCTCGCGGCCGTACATCGCGATGGCTTTGTCTCTGTTGGCGATACGACCGAGATCGATACCGCGGGGGAGCCCGGGCGGAACGTCGAGATCGCCCCGGAAGGTGCGCTCGTCCGGGCGCGTAGCTGCGCTGGTCATGGTCCATCTCCTCGTTGTGACTGCCGTTACATCGAGGGTAGACCCAAACTGAACACTATGTCTACACTCACTGTCTGGCCTTGCGGTCCGATCGTGGTCGTGAGCGCCCGACGTTGCCGTCTTCCGTGAGGATTCCGCATGACCGACCAGTTCGATGCCGCCGTTCTTGCTCCGGACGACGAAGCCACCGATGCTCTGGAGCGCATCCTGCGCTCCCGCTGGAGCTGCCGCGCGTTCGCGCCGGAGCCGGTTCCGCGCTCGGAGATCGCCCGCATCCTGGATCTGGCTCGTCGCTCCCCGTCGTGGTGTAACACCCAGCCGTGGCATGTGCACGTGACCGAGGGGGCGGACACCGATCGGCTGCGGGACGCGCTGCGCTCCGCGGTCGCCGCCGGTCCGGAGGCCGCGCCCGACATTCCCTTCCCCGAGTCCTACGAAGGGGTCTATCGGGACCGCAGGCGGATCAGCGGCCGGCAGCTGTACGAGAGTCTCGGCGTCGACAAGGGTGACCGGGTCGCGTCGGGCAAGCAGATGCTGCGAAACTTCGACTTCTTCGACGCGCCGCACGTCGCCATCGTGACGACGGAGCGGTCGCTCGGCGCGTACGGCGCCGTCGATTGCGGGATCTTCGTGTCGAACTTCGTCCTCGCCGCGCACAGCCGCGGAGTCGCCACGATCCCGCAGGCCGCGCTGGCGACGCAGGCTCCGCTGCTGCGCGAGCAGCTCGGACTGCCTCCGGAACGCCAGGTGCTGGTCGGGATTTCCTTCGGCTACCCCGATTCCGGCCATCCGGTGAACGGCTACCGCACCGAACGGCAGGCGCTGGAGGAGGTGGCCACGTTCGTCGCCGATGGGTCGAGTCCGAACAACTAGACAACGTGTTCAGACAAAATGTATGTTCCGGGAGTGCCTGATCGCCGTGGCACTCGCGAATACCCCTTTCACAGAGGAGTCCTCATGACGGACACGCAGGCGCTGATCTTCGACGCCGTCCGAACCCCGCGCGGCCGGGGAAAGAGTTCCGGTTCCCTGCACACGATCAAGCCGATCGATCTCGCCGGCGGGACGATCCGGTCGGTGCTGGAGCGCAATCCTTCGCTGGACCCGGCCCGGATCGATGACATCGTGCTCGGCGTGGTCTCGCCGATCGGTGAGCAGGGTGGTGACATCGCGCGCACGGCCTCGCTGGTGGCGGGACTCCCACACACGGTCGCGGGGGTGCAGATCAACCGTTTCTGCGCCTCCGGTCTGGAAGCGGTGAACCTGGCGGCGCAGAAGGTGCGCTCCGGATTCGAGGATGTGGTGCTGGCCGGCGGCGTGGAATCCATGTCCCGGGTGGCGATGAGTTCCGACGGTGCGGCCTGGATGGACGACCCGGCCACCAACCTCGCCACCGGCTTCGTCCCACAGGGCATCGGCGCCGATCTGATCGCCACCATCGAGGGATTCGGCCGCGCCGATGTCGACGAATTCGCGGCACGCTCGCACGAACTGGCCGCGAAGGCGGAGGCGGAGGGGCGCTTCGCCGGCTCGGTCGTCCCGGTTCGCGACATCACCGGCCGCGTCGTGCTCGATCGTCACGAGACCATCCGCCCCGGGACCAGCGTGCAATCCCTCGCCGCGCTCCCGCCGTCTTTCGCCGCCCTGGGGGCGCAGGCCGGATTCGACGCGGTCGCGTTGCAGGAGTTTCCCGAGGTCGAGCGGATCGATCACGTCCACCACGCGGGCAACAGCTCCGGCATCGTGGACGGCGCCGCGCTGCTGGTGATCGGCAGCGAGCAGGCGGGCGCGGAACTGGGACTGACGCCCCGGGGCCGGATCGTGGCGACCGCCGTGTCCGGCGACAATCCGACGATCATGCTCACCGCGCCCGCACCGGCCTCCCGGAAGGCGCTGGCCAAGGCGGGCCTGCGGGTCTCCGATATCGACCTGTTCGAGGTCAACGAGGCGTTCGCCTCGGTGGTGCTGCGCTTCGTGAAGGACCTCGACGTCGACATCGCGAAGGTCAACGTCAACGGCGGAGCGATCGCGATGGGGCATCCACTCGGTGCGACCGGCGCCATGCTCGTCTCCACCGTGCTGGACGAGCTGCACCGCACCGGCGGCCGCTACGGCCTGGTGACGTTGTGTGTCGGCGGTGGGATGGGCATCGCGACTGTCGTCGAAGCCCTCTGACCCCACCGAGCCCTCCCGAAAGGACACCGAAAACACATGACCACCAGCGCCATTCACCACACCCGTGATTCCGGCGGGATCGTCACCCTGACCATCGACGACCCGAATCAGCGGGTCAACACCATGAACTCGCTGTTCGTGGAGTCCCTCGCCGCCGAACTCGACGCCATCGAGAACGACGCGGACGTGACCGGAGTGATTCTCACCTCGGCCAAGAAGACCTTCTTCGCCGGCGGTGATCTGAACGATCTGCGCGCCGCGCGCCGCGACCGAATCGACGAGTTCGCCGACTTCGTGCGACGCAACAGCGCGCTACTGCGGCGACTCGAGAAGCTGCCGGTCCCGGTCGTCGCCGCGATCAACGGATCGGCGCTCGGCGGCGGCCTCGAGCTCGCTCTGGCGGCCCACCACCGGATCGCGGTCGACGCGCCGGGTGTGACGCTCGGCCTGCCCGAGGTGACGCTCGGCCTGCTGCCCGGTGCCGGCGGCGTGGTCCGTACCGTCCGCTTGCTCGGCGTGCAGGCCGCACTGCGCGACGTCCTGCTGAGCGGCAGGAAGCACCCGGTGGCCGGTGCGCTGGAGCTCGGCCTCGTCGACGCGACGGTGGCCACCGTCGAGGAGCTGATCCCGGCGGCGACCGCCTGGATTCGCGAGCACGCCGGCGCTCGCCAGCCCTGGGACACCGAGGGGTTCCGGATCCCGGGCGGAGCTCCGGGAGAACGCGGCGCGCCACTGCACGCCACGCTGCCCGCGCTGGCCGCGACGCTGCGGGCACAGACCAAGGGCGCGCCCGCGCCCGCGCAGGCGAACATCCTCGCCGCCGCGGTCGAGGGCGCCCAGGTCGATGTCGACAACGCGCTGGCGATCGAGGCCAGGTACTTCCTCGATCTGGCCATCGGCCAGATCGCGAAGAACATGATCCAGGCGAACTTCTTCGACATGCAGGTCGTCAACGGTCCGCGGGGCCGGGATACCGTCCGGGAACCGTGGTTGCCGCGCAAGGCGATCGTGCTCGGGGCGGGAATGATGGGCGCGGGCATCGCCTACCAGTGCGCGGTCTCCGGTATCGATGTCGTGCTCAAAGATGTCACGGCGGAGGCCGCCGAGCGCGGCAAGGGCTACTCGCTGCGGGTGCTCGACAAGCGCGTACGGGCCGGGCAGATCAGCGCGGCGACCCGAGACGAGGTGCTCGCGCGGATTACTCCGACCGCCGACGTCGCGGCGGCCGCCGGCGCGGACCTGGTGATCGAAGCGGTATTCGAGGATCCGGCGCTCAAGGCCGACGTGCTGCGCGAGATCGAACCACTGCTGGCGCCCGATGCGTTGATCGGGTCGAACACCTCGACCCTGCCGATCACCGGGCTCGCCGAGAACGTCTCTGCCCCCGAGCGTTTCATCGGGCTGCACTTCTTCAGCCCGGTCGATCGGATGCCGCTGCTCGAAGTCATCAAGGGCGGACGAACCTCGGCCGAAACGGTCTCGCGCGCACTGGATCTCGCTCGCACGATCGGCAAGACGCCGATCGTGGTCAACGACAGCAGGGGCTTCTTCACCAGCCGTGTGATCGGTACCTTCGTCAACGAGGCGCTGGCGATGCTCGGCGAAGGTGTGCCCGCGCCGGTGATCGAGCAGGCCACCACCCAAGCCGGCTACCCGGCCCCGGCGCTGCAGCTCGCCGACGAACTCAACCTGGAACTGCTGCGCCGGGTGCGCGACGCCTCCCGCGCTGCCACGGAGGCGGCGGGCGGCAGCTGGGATCCCCATCCGGCCGAGGCCGTTCTGGACCGCATGCTCGGCGAGTTCGGCCGGGCCGGGCGGCTGGCGGGCAGCGGGTTCTACGAGTACGAGGACGGCGCCCGCACCCGGCTCTGGCCCGGACTGCGGACAGCCTTCGGCTCGCCGCGCGCCGACCTGCCCTTCACCGACCTGAAGGAACGGATGCTCTTCATCGAGGCGATCGAATCGGTGAAATGCCTCGACGAGGGTGTGCTCGAGTCGGTCCCCGACGCCAATATCGGATCGCTGCTCGGCATCGGCTACCCGGGCTGGACGGGTGGGGTGCTGCAGTACATCGACGGTTACCCCGGCGGTGTCGCGGGATTCGTCCGCCGCGCCGAGGAACTCGCCGCCGCCTACGGTGCTCGCTTCGCCCCGCCGTCGTCGCTCGTCGCGGTCGCCCGCGACGGTGGCACCCTGGCGGAGGCGCATCGCGACGGGCAGCCTGCGCTGTCCTGATCGCCGCATCGATTCATTCCCGTGGTGGGCCGCCCGCCGGCGTGGGCGGCCCGCTTTCTCGTCGGAGCAAGAGGAAACATGACCGAACGTCTCGTCGAGGTGCGCGGTGGAGTGCGCATCAACGTCCGGGAACTGGGCGCCGGACGGCCCGTGCTGCTGATCCACGGCTGGAGTCTGAGCGGCGAAGCCTGGGATCGGCAGATCCGGGTGCTGGCCGAACGCGGGCACCGGGTGCTGGCGATGGACCTGCGGGGGCACGGCGGCTCCGATGCCCCGCTCGAGGGCTACGAGATCGAATCGCTCGCCGCCGACGCCGCCGACGTGCTGGCCGACTCCGGGGCGTCCGCGGCGGCGGTGGTGGGATGGTCGCTGGGCGGCATGGTCGCGCTGCGTCTCGCCCTCGACCATGCCGCTCTGGTCGAGCGAGTCGTCCTGGTGGCTTCCAACGGCGTCGCCGCCTCCCGGACCCCGTCGTTCCCCTTCGGGGTGCCCGCTGACGGGCCGTTGAACGCCATTCTCGCCGCCGAGCACGACGACCGTATCGCGCTGCGCCGCAGCGCCGTCGGTGATCCGTTCAAGGAGGCGCCGGCGCCGCATGTGCTCGACTGGCTGCACCGCATCTCCCTGCGTACTCCGAGCTGGGCCGCGCGTGCCGCGATGCGAACACTGCTGTGCACCGATCAGGTGGACATTCTCGACGGTGTGCGTGTCCCGGTGACCCAGATCATCGGTACCGCCGACCCCGCGCTCTCGGTCCGCGGGGCGCGCTGGCTGCACGAGCGGCTCGGCACCACCCTGATCGAGCTCGACACCGGCCACTATCCCATGCTGGAAGCGGCCGACGAGTTCGATGCCGCGCTGCTGCGGGCCGTCGCCGAAGCCGCAACCTGATCGGCGGTACCGCGCTGTCGATACCGCCGACGGTTCTCAGTGCCCGGTGAACGCGGGCGGCCGCCGCTCGGTGAAGGCCGCCACCCCCTCCCGGAAGTCCGCGGCGTCGACCAGCCGGGTCTGCCCGTCGACTTCGCTCTCGAACGCCGCTTCCAGGTGCGCGAGCAGGGCGGTGTTCATACTGCGCTTGGTTGCCGCGAAGGCGGCGGTGGGGCCGGCGGCCAGGCGCAGCGCGAGCTCGGACACCCGGTCGTGTAGCGACTCCTCGGCGACGACCTCGTCCACCATGCCCCAGCCGAGCGCGGTCTCGGCGTCCACCCGCTCGGCCAGCAGCGCCATCCGGGTGGCCCGGCCCAGTCCGATTCGGGCACCGAGCAGCGCCGAAGCGCCCGCGTCGAGCGTGAGCCCGACCTTGGCGAAAGCCACAGAGAAGGACGCCGACCGGGCCGCGATGACCTGGTCGCAGGCCAACGCCAGCGAGCAGCCCGCGCCGACGGCGGGGCCGCCGACCGCGGCGATCACCGGTTTGGGCATGGTGCGGATCGCCCGCACGGTCGGGTTGTAGCGCATCCGCAACTCCTCCTCGGTGCGCGGCGACAGGCGCGTCTCCGGCGTCAGCTGGTCGAGCGCCAGATCGGCCCCGGCCGAGAACGCCCGGCCCGCGCCGGCGAGCACCAGGCAACGCACCGAATCGTCCGCCGCCGTCCGATCCACGGCGTCGCGCAATTGCTGTTGCAGGGCGAGATCGAATGCGTTCAACGCGTGTGGCCGGGCCAGGATCAAAGCCGCCGCGGCGCCCGACCGACGGATTTCGAGGACGTCTGTCCTGGAAATAAATTCCCATTTCAACATGGCGTGAGATCGTAGTCCATACATGATGTTCATACAACATGTAGTTACGCATCGGGTTATTCGAATTCGTCGGCGCCCAACGTGATTGACATTACATCTGAACACTCTGTATGGTGCTCGTCATGTTCCCTCTTCTTCCTGCTCGAGCGGCCTTGCTCTGGGTCGCCGAGGTATTTCCATCCACCGGTTTTCACGCGGGGGTCGAGCGGTGACCGCTATCGAAACGGCGACCCCGAAAGGGGCGCAGTCGGACATCCACGTGGATGTGGAGCGCGCCCGAGTCGCATTCTCGAGCGGCCGGACCCGCCCGCTCTCCTGGCGAATTGCGCAATTGGAAGGCTTGCTGCGTTTCATCGACGAAAGCGATGCCGAAATCGCGACAGCGATCGGCGAGGATCTCGGGCGCAGCCCGATGGCCACGTTCATGGCCGATATCGGCCCGGTGCGGCACGAGATCCGGCACACGCTGTCGCGGCTGGCGAGCTGGGTGCGTCCGACGCCGGTGCGGGTGAGTGCCGCGACGGCGCCGGGCAAGGCGTGGTCGCTGCCGGAACCCAAAGGCACCGTGCTGATTCTCGGCACCTGGAACTTCCCGCTGCTGCTGACGGTGCAGCCGCTGGTGAGCGCACTGGCGGCGGGAAACACCGTGGTGCTCAAGCCTTCCGACCTGGCGAACGCGACGGGCGCGCTACTGGCGAGGCTGCTGCCGCGCTACGTGGATCCGGAAGCCGTGCGGGTCGTGCTCGGCGACGGGCAGGTCAACCGGGCGCTGCTGGAACAGCGCTTCGACCACATCTTCTTCACCGGCTCCACGGCGGTCGGTAAGGCCGTGATGACCGCTGCCGCGCAGCACCTCACTCCCGTGACGCTCGAGCTGGGTGGCAAGAGCCCGGTGATCGTCACCGCGGATGCCGATATCGAGGTGGCCGCCCGACGGATCGCGTGGGCCAAGTCGATCAACTCGGGCCAGACCTGCATCGCGCCGGATTACGTGCTCGTGGAGGACTCGGTACGGCCGAAGCTGGTCGAGCGGTTGCTCGTCGAGTTGCCCGCGCACGCCGCGAACGACACCACCCACATCGTCAACGAGCGCCACCTCGAACGGCTCGCGGGTGCGCTGGCAGGCCACGGCGGCGAGCAGTTCGGCGGCGCCGTCGACCGCGACAAGCTCGCCATCGCCCCGGCGCTGGTCACCGATCCCGATCCGGGCTCGGAGCTGATGCGCGAGGAGATCTTCGGACCCATCCTGCCGCTGCTGTCGGTCGGCAGCCTGCGCGAGGCGATCGACTTCGTGAACCAGCGGCCCAAACCGCTCGCGCTCTACTTGTTCACCTCCTCGCGTGACACGGAGCGGACCGTGCTGGAGCAGACCTCCTCGGGCGCCGTCGTGGTCAACCATCTGCTCTACCACCTGCTGGTGCCGGAGCTGCCGTTCGGCGGCGTCGGCGACTCCGGTCTGGGCAGCTATCACGGCAAGCACGGCTTCGACACGTTCAGTCACCACAAGGCGGTGCTGCGCAAGCCTGCCCGGCCCGATCCGGCCGTCGCGTATCCGCCGTACGGCTCCACGATGCAGAAGGTGCTGCGCCGGCTGATGGGCTGACCGCTCCCGCTCTATACCTTTCGCTCCCGATCTGCCCACAGGAGGTGTGCAGTGAGTATTTCCGTATCCGGAGGGCTGGCGCAGCGCGTCGGCGGTTCGCTCGCGGACCGCGTGCTACGCGCTCTCGCGACACTGGGCAGATCGGCGCGGCTCGCCGCCGATGTCGCCCGGTTCTCGATCTCCGACACCATCGGCCGACGACTGCCGGTCGGGGAGGTGATCGAGCAGATGTGGAAGTTGTTCAAGGTCACGGCGCTGCCGGCGCTGCTGATGGCGGTGCCGATCGGCGCCGAGGTCTCGGTGCAGGTCGGCGGCGTCATGGATCAGGTGGGCGCCAACTCGCTGGCGGGCGCGGCCAGCGGCCTCGGCGTGGTGAGCCAGGGGGCGCCGATGGCGGCCGGATTGCTGATGAGCGGTGCCGCCGCCTCCACCATCGCCTCCGACCTCAGCGCTCGCGCCATCCGCGAGGAAATCGACGCCATGCGCGTCATGGGCGTGAATCCCGTTCAGCGGCTCGTGGTTCCGCGCTTCATCGCGATGGTGGCGATCGCGCCCGCGCTGTGCATCCTGATCATCGCCGCCGGCGTCGCGGCGGGCCTGATCATCTCGACCAATGTGAACGGCGTGGTGCCCGCCAGCTTCTGGCAGTCCTTCGGCGCCTTCGCCACCCCGCTCGACCTGGTTTTCTCGGTACTCAAGGCGCTGTTGTTCGCGATCATCGTGGTGACCATCGCCAGCCTGCGCGGTCTGGAGGCCTCCGGCGGTCCGAAGGGAGTCGCGAACGCTGTGAACGCCTCGGTGGTGCTCAGCGTGTTCTGCATCTTCATGACCAATCTGGCCGTCAGCCAGCTGCAGAACATGTTCTTCCCGGCGAGGCTGGCATGAGCGTGCAGCGGGTTGTCGTGAACTCCGCGGCGGGCGCGCTGCTCGAACTCGGACAGATCGTCGCGTTCACCTGGAAAACCTTGGTGAGCCTGCCCAAGACGGTGCGGCACTACTCCAAGCAGACGCTCAAGACCATGAATGACATGGCTTGGGGCAGCGGCTCGCTCATCGTCGACGGCGGGGTGCTCAGCCTGATGTTCTTCCTCGGCGTCGCGGTCGGCGCGGTTGTCGCGATTCAGGCGTTCATGGCGTTCGACCTGCTCGGTTTCGGTGCGCTGACCGGCATCATCGGCTCGTTCGGCAATATTCGGGTGATCGCGCCGATCATCACCGGCATCGGTTTCGCCGCCCAGGCCGGCTGCCGGATGACCGCCGAGATCGGCGCCATGCGGATCTCGGAGGAGATCGACGCCACCGAAAGCATGGGGTTGCAGGCGGTTCCGTTCGTGGTCGGCACGCGGCTGGTGGGCGGCATGCTGGTGGTGCTGCCCGGCTATCTGATGGCCATGGTGGTCAGCTTCATCACCGGGGGGCTCATCATCAAATACGCCTACGGGCAGCCGTCGGGCACCTACGACCACTATTTCGCCCAGTTCGTGAACATCGGCGATCTGGCCGCCTCGGTGGGCAAGGCGCTGGTCTTCTGCGCCGTGGTCACCATGATCCACTGCTATTACGGCTATTTCGCCTCCGGCGGCCCCGCCGGCGTCGGCATCGCCTCCGGCCGCGCGATCCGCGCCAGCCTGGTCGCGATCGTCGTCTTGAACTTCCTCATGACCGTAGCGATCTGGGGCCTGAACCCGGAACTCCCATTCAGGGGATGAATATGGCCAGACACATCAATCAAGATTTCATTCGCGGTGACCGCGATCGCCAGCTGCGCGTGCTGGCAATCTGCGGGGGTGCGGCCGCGGTTGCCGTGCTCCTCGTGGTGACGGCCGGTGCTTGGGCATACACCCAGCTGACCGCGCCACAAGGGATCCGGCTGCAGCTCGTGCTGCCGGCGCTCGGTCCCGGGGTCGAGCCCGGCTCGAAGGTACTGGTGCGCGGCGCCGCCGTCGGCGAGGTCACCGAGGTCACCGCCGTCGATTCCGGCACCGCGCACGTCGCACTGGTGCTCGACGACGAGCTGGGTGCCATTCTCACCGACAGCCTCGATGTCGACTTCCGGCCGGAGAACTACTTCGGCGTCACGGCCGTCAACCTCATCGAGCGCCCCGGCGGCAACGCCCTCACCGACGGCCGGGTGCTGCACCGCACGGCGGCCCCGGACTACACCATGTCGACCATGCTCGAACAGGTGTCACTGGTGGTGGACGGCACGCTCACCTCGAGCATGATCGCCACGCTGGACGAGATCATGCGCTACGCGAACGGGCTGGCCCCGCTCATCCGCACCGGCATCATCGTGGCCGAGCAGATGTCGAAGACCCAGCAACACCTGCCGACGGAATTGTTGCTGCGCGCGAACGACGTGCTCGTGCAGCTGCCGGCCTTCGGCCGGGGTGCCGCCGACGCGCTCTACGCCATCTACCACAGCGCGTACAACCAGCGCCCGGACGGCAGCGTCGGGGTTGACGACGCCTTCATGACCGAGACCGACCAGGCGCTGGCACTGGCCGCCTCCGATCTGTTCGGCCTGGCGGGCTCGCTGCTCGCCTCGCACGACGCCGAGCTGATCCCGCTGGTCGGCGCGGTCGACGAGGTGGTGGCACCGCTGCCGGGGTTGCTCGGCGACGGCCGGATGGCCGAGCTGAACACCGCGATCGACCGTCTGGAATCGGCCTTCCCCGGAACGCCGGAGCAACGGACACTGCGGCTGCGGGTGGTGCTGGACGACGTACCCGGCCTGGCCGGGCCGCTGGCCCAGCTGGGTGCCCTGCCCGCGCCCGCGCAGGCGGTCCGCTGATGGCCACCGGACGCGGACTGATCTGGGCCGCGCTCAAACTCGTCGCCGTGGCGGTGGTGACCGTGCTGCTGTTCGTGCTCGTGCTCAACGCCATGCGCAACCCGGTCGAGCAGAGCACCCGCGGCTACACCGCCGATTTCGCCGACGTCTCCGGTCTGCGGGTCAACGGTGACGTCCGGCTGAAGGGCCTGCGGATCGGCAAGGTCACCGGCGTCGAGTTGATTCCCGAAGGAGACGCAACGGTCGCTCGGGTCAGCTTCTCCATGGACGCCGGCTACGAACTCACCGACACGACCACATTGGCGGTCAAGTACCAGAACCTCACCGGCGCGCGTTTCGTCGATGTGGAGTTCGCCGCGCAGCCCGGGAACCGGGTCGCCCACCTGACCACCGCGGCGACACGGCCCTCGTTCGACATCACCGCGCTGTTCAACGGCCTGCAACCGGTGCTGTCGACGATGAATACCGAGCAGATCAACGCTTTCGCGGAGAACGCGATCGCGGTGCTGCAGGGTGACGGCGGCGGCCTGGCACCGATGCTGGAGAGCGCACAGCAACTGGCCGCCTACGCACAGGACCGCAAGCAGTTGATCGCCACCCTCACCGCGAACGTCGCCCGGATCGCCGACTCCATGGGCGGCCGCTCCGAGGACGTCCTCGAGTTCCTGAAGGCGATGAGCCTGCCCATCAGCAATGCCATGACGGTGCTCGACGAGTTCCCCAAGACGGCGGCGACCGGCCCCGCGCTGGTCGAGCCGATCGAACGGCTGCTCGCGGCGCTGGGATTGCGCTCCGACCTGGATGTCGATGCCCTGCTGACGCAGGCATTCGCCTCGCTGACCGAGGCCGTCGATTCGCTGCGGCTCATGCCGGGCGCACTGGCCGGGCTGCAGGTCGCGCACCGCCCGGAGAACACGCGATGCAGTAATGGGCAGGCCCACCTGCCGTCCGATGTCCAACTCCTGCTCAACGGTAGCGAGGTCGTGCTGTGCAACGCGAAATGACAGGACGCCGCAGGCGGCTGCGGGACCGAGCGCACGCCGTGTGGCACAACGATGTGCTCCTCGGCACCGCCGTCGTCGGCGCCACCCTGGTGGTCGTCGCCGCCTTCGCCGGGCTCTACCTGCGTCCGCCCGGGCAGCAGACCATCACCTTCGAGACTACCGACGCCTCCGCGATCGAGACCGGGCAGGACGTCCGGGTGGCTGGAATCAGCGTGGGCAAGGTCTCCGATGTCGCCATCGCGGCGGACACCGTCACCGTTCGGGCCCGGATCGACGACGCCATCCTGGTCGGCGACCGGTCGCGTATCGAGGTCCGGATGCTCACCCCGGTCGGCGGATACGCGGTGACCCTGATCCCGCTCGGTTCGCGAACCGAGCACGAGGTAGCCATACCTCGGGACCGGGTGGTGGTGCCGTACTCGATCGGAGACGTGCTCCAGAGCGCGCCGACGGTCACCGACGAAGTCGACGCCGCGACCATGAATGCCAATCTGCGCCAGGTCGCCCAGGCGCTGGAGGGGAACTCGACTTCCCTCGGCACCATCGTCGACGGCATGAACGCGATCACCCAGGTGCTCGACCAGCAGCGACTCCAGATCCACCAGGTCGCCGCGCTGGCCGCCGAATACCTGCAGACCTTCAACGTCAATCGCGGCTTCGTCTTCGAACTCATCGGCAAGATCGACACTGTTCTCGCCACTTATCACAACAATTCGGCGGGCTTCAACTATGCCTACCAGTTGCTCGGCAGCGCACTGTCCCGACTGCAACCGCTCGAGGCCTATTACCTCGAGCATTCCGACCAGGTCGAGACCCACATTCGCGATCTGCAGGCACTGGTGTCGGAGCTGCAGCAGCATCTCGGACCCGCCATCGACAACCTGACCGGATTGCGCGCGCAGCTCGAGCAGTGGCTGACCCCGGAGGGCATGGCGCAGTTCGGCGGCGGCGTGCTCACCACGTCGCTGTGTATTCCGATTCCAGGACGGGAGTGCTGACATGCGGATCTCGAAGAAGAGCGCCGCGCTGACACTGGCAGTGGCCGCGACCACGGTGATCGCCACCGCCGTCGTAGTGCGCCACTCCGGTGCGGCCGAGGCGGCGGGGGGAGGCGACGGATTCTGTGCCGACATGCCCGACGCGATCGGGCTCTATGCGGGCAATCCGGTCACCCAGATGGGGTTTCGAGTCGGCACGGTGAGCGACGTGCAGCAGCGCGGCGATCACGTGCGCGTCGAGTTCGCCCTGGACGACGGCCGTCGCTACCCGGCCGACGTTCAGGTGGTGACCCGGTCGAAATCGCTGCTCGCCGACCGCAGCCTGGAACTGGTCGGCAATTACACCGCGGGTCCCTCCCTGCGGCCTGGCGACTGCGTGCCGCGTCAGCGCACACACACCCCCAAGAGCATCTCCGAGATCGCGGGCTCCGCGGCCGATTTCATCGACGCGCTCTCCGCTGCGGGCGACGACAGTGTGCAGGGCGCGGTCGCCGGTCTGAACACCGCACTCGACGGCACCGGCGCCACCATGAACGCGATGCTCACCCACGCGGCCGCGGCCGCGAACAGCCCGGACCGGGTGACCGCCGACGTCGGCGCGACGATCATGAACATGGCCCCGCTCACCGAGGACGCGCTGCGGCACTGGGATCGGATCGGTTCGATCCTCGAGCGGATGCCGGAAATCGCCGCTCTCGGTACCGAGCTGTTCGGTTACGTCGCGCGCTTCGACCGCGGAATCGGCTGGCTCGTCGCAGTCATCTACGACATCCAGCGCCGCTACGGAGACCAGCTGTGGCCGCTGATGCACGGCCCGGTCGCCGACGTGATCGCCTTGGCCGCAACCCGGGCCCCCGATTTGGCCCGGCTGTACGGCACCATCCCGGCGATGGTGACCGCGGTGAACTACCAGCAGCAGACCGGCGGGGGCATCTCGATGCCGTACCGGCCGCCGTCCGTACCGGTCGATCCCGCGGTGTGCGATCTGCTCGGACCACAGTGCGCGCAGAACGAGTTCACCCCCGGCACCGTGAATTTGCTGTCCCTGATCGTGCGGAGGCCGTCGTGAGAACTCCTCGAACGTGCCGCGGGCTGCGGCGGTCGGTGGCCGCCGCGTGCCTCGCGCTCGCGCTGGCGGTCACCGGATGCGCGCTGAGCCCGGACGACCTGCCCTCGGTGCGCTCCGGCGTGCACACCGACTACACGGTCACCCTCCGGTTCGAGAACGTCATGAATCTGCCGTCCGGTGCGGACGTGCTGCTCGGCGGTCTCCGGGTCGGGCAGGTCCAGGGTCTCACCGCGACCCCGGACGGCATCGACGTGACGGTCGGGCTCGCCGCGAACACCGAGGTGCCGGCCGACGCCGGCGCCATCATCCGGCAGAACACCCTGCTCGGCGACACCTACATCGCACTGATCCCGAGCACCGAGCCCCACCCGGAGCAGGGCTTCCTCGGTCCCGGCAGCACGGTTCCGCTGGAACGCACCACCTCGCCGCCGCAACTGGAGGACACCATCGCGGTGCTCGCCTACTTCGTCAACGGCGGCAGTATCCAGAAGATGCAGGACACCATGGCCACCCTGAACCGGACCATGCCCGCGCTCGAGGACGTCCGGCGGATGGCCGGCACCGTCGCGGTGGACATGGCCGATCTCGCGGCGGGCACGGCGGAGCTGGATCGCCTGCTGAACGGGGTGAACGACACCGCGACCGCGGTCGTCGACCGAAGTGCCGAGTGGCAGGCCGTCTTCAGCGAGCAAGGCACTCACTACTGGCACAATGTCGCGCGCGCCGTCGTCGCGCACATCAGCACCCTGTTGCCCTCGGTCGGCTCCATCTTCGAAGGCGGCCTGTGGCTGACTCCGATGCTGAATTCGCTGGCCGACACGGCAGAATCAGGGCGCGGGATCTGGGGCGACGCCCCGGCCACCACCGTGCGGGTGAACAACTTCCTGCGCACCACGCTGTTGCCGTTCGCGCAGCGTCCCGCTGTCGACGTCACGTCCGTGAGCACCGGCACCGGGGACGAACTGATCGGCGACGCCACCTCGATCCTGCGTCTGCTGGGAGCCGTCCGATGATCACCCGCACTCGTGTTTCGATCGTGGCCATGACGGTCCTGACCGCCCTGTCCCTGCTCTACATCCAGCGCGTCGGGCTGGACGTGGACCGCTTCCGCGAGATGCGCACGGCCAGCATGCTGGTGCCCGACACCAACGGCATCCTCGTGAATTCCAGGGTGCTGCTGCGCGGGGTGCCGATCGGCAAGGTCACCGGCATCGAACCGGAGCCCGACGGCATCCGGATCACGCTGCGCTACAACGAATCCGACCCCATCCCCGCGGGCAGCTGGTTCCGGGTCGACAATCTCTCCGCGCTCGGCGAGTCCTACATCTCGGTACTGCCTGATACCGCCGCGGGCCCCTACCTGGCGGACGGCGCGCAGGTCGACGCGGACCGAACGGCCGTGCCGACCACCTTCAAGGAGCTCTCCGCCCGACTCGCGCACCTGCTCCAGCAGGTCGACCCGGATCAGGTCCAGCACATCTTCCGCACCCTCGACGTCGGACTGCCCGACGGCGTCCAGGTGGTCGGTGACCTGAACCGCGCGGGCACGCTGCTCGCCGCGGAATTCACAGAGCAGACGGACAATCTCGTGACCCTGCTCAGCACGCTGCAACCGCTGCTCATGCGTACCGGCGCCGTGCCGGCGAGCTTGGCCGCGACCAGCCCACAGCTTCCGGGCTTCGGCACCGGTTTCCAGGATCTGCTCGACTCGGTGCGCGACGCGATGCGCCGCGGGCCGCTGCTGGACGGCATCCGGGACGGCGCCGGCCCGCTGTTCGGCGAACTGCAGAAATTCCTCGATATCACCGCCGCCGACCTCGGCGTCATCGGCGTCAACCTGCTGCCCGCCGCGCAATCCGGCGGTGCCGCGCTGCGCACCGTCGATCTCGGCAGCCTGCTGGGCCGGGTGATGGACGCTACCGACCCGGCGGGCGCCGTCACTGTACACATCCCCACCCCGAAATAGGCACCCAACGGAAGGAGCAGGTTGATGCCGGAGAAGTCATCGGCCGCCACGGTCGTCGAGCACGAGACCGCACACGAACAGCACACCGGCCGTGAGTCCACGGCGCGGCGGACCATGCCCGCGCGGACCGTCCTCGCCGGCGTCGCGACCCTGGTCACCGCAGCGGTCATCGCGTTGCTGAGCTGGCAGTGGTATTCCGCGGCAGCGGAATTGGATCGTCGTGACGCGGCCGCCGCCGATCAACACCGCGCCGAGCAGGTGGCGCTCGATTACGCCACCGGCGCGGCGCAGATGAGTTTCGAGAACACGCAGGAGTGGCGCGGCAGGCTGACCGCCAACACCACGCCCGAGCTCACGACCCGCCTGACCCAGGCCGCCACCTCGATGGAGCAGTTGATCGGCCCGATGCAGTGGTCGTCCAGTGCCCGGCCGATCGCGGCGAAGGTGGAATCGGAGTCCAACGGAGTCTTCCGGGTCGTCTGCTTCGTCGATGTGCTCACCAAGAACGTGCAGGCGCCCGACGGCGTGCAGTCCACGGCGACCTACAAGCTCGACATCGACAGCAGCCGGAACTGGGCCATCACCGAGATCAGCGGTATCGATTCCGCCCTCGGTGGCGGGGCGCCGCGCTGACATTCGAGAAAGGGATTCATTGTGGGTGTGGAGGTCAGGACCGAGGGAGTTACCAAGTCTTTCGGTTCGCAGCGTATTTGGCAGGATGTGTCGCTCACGATTCCCGCCGGTGAGGTCAGCGCCCTGCTCGGTCCGTCGGGTACGGGTAAGTCGGTGTTCCTGAAGTCGCTGATCGGGCTGTTGCGGCCGGAGCGGGGGTCGATCTTCATCGGTGACACCGACATCACGACGTGTTCGAACTCCGAGCTCTACGAGATCCGCAAGCTGTTCGGGGTGTTGTTCCAGGACGGTGCGTTGTTCGGGTCGATGAACCTGTTCGACAATGTCGCCTTCCCGCTGCGTGAGCACACGAAGAAGTCGGAGTCGGAGATCCGGGCGATCGTGATGGAGAAGCTGGAGCTCACGGGTCTGCTGGGTGCGGAGGGCAAGCTGCCGGGGGAGATCTCCGGTGGTATGCGCAAGCGTGCGGGGTTGGCGCGGGCGTTGGTGTTGGATCCGCAGATCATTCTGGTCGACGAGCCGGACTCGGGTCTGGATCCGGTGCGTACCTCGTATCTGTCGCAGTTGTTGATCGATATCAACGCGCAGATCGACGCGACGATCCTGATCGTGACCCACAACATCAATCTGGCGCGGACGGTGCCCGACAACATCGGCATGTTGTTCCGCCGTCAGTTGGTGATGTTCGGTCCGCGTGAGGTGTTGCTGACCTCGGATGAGCCGGTGGTGAAGCAGTTCCTCAACGGCCGGATGATCGGTCCGATCGGTATGTCGGAGGAGAAGGACGAGGCGCAGATGGCGCGCGAGCAGGCGATGGTGGATGCCGGTCATCATCACGGCGGCGCCGAGGAGGTGGAGGGCATTATTCCGCAGATGCGGGCTACCCCGGGCATGCCGGTGCGTCAGGCCGTGGGCCGTCGTCAGGCGCGGGTGCGCGAGATCATGCATACCCTGCCGCCGGCCGCACAGACCGCGATCTACGCCGATCTCGGCGATCAGCACGTCACCGACGCCTTCTTACGGCTGCCGGTCTCGGGTTGATCGCAACCGCGGTGAGAGGAGCGCGCGGGCGGGGATCGCCTCGACATCAGCAGGCAACGAGCTTCAACGACGCGTCGGTCGAAGGCGACGACAAGTCCGGCTGGAAGATCGCATAGACATGGCCGATGTGGACCCGGCGCGAGTGCGCGCGTGGGAACTACGCGTCCGAATATTCGGATTCGCTCTGTACGCTGCGATTCCAACCGCGATCGGGTGCGGTCTCCTGTCCACCCAGGTAGCGGAGTGGGCCGGTCTCGGTGTCGTCCAGCGCGCCGCAATCGGCTACGCGCTGGTCGCGCAGGTGGTGGCGATCGCGGTGAGCTGGCGTACCCCGCCCGTCGGCGCGTCACTGGTCGTCGTTCGCACGCTCTTCTTCTCGGCCTATGCGGTCTTGGCGGCAAGTGCGGCTCTGCTGGCCGGAGAAGACGACTGGGAGTTACTGACCGTACCGATCTTCGCGTGCATGATCATCATGCTGCATGCCGTCTACGAGCGCTGCACGCAGCGTTTCGACGCATTCGGCACCGACACGCGATCGGACGGTGACGGCTGAGCGCGATGCTCTGCGAGGGATGAGCAACGAGCCACCTTATCGGGTATCAGCCGATGCCGCGAGCAAGCCGCAAGATCGCCGCCGACTCGTTTCGCAAGAAGTTCGTCGGATACGTGGAGTCGTTCGACGATTCCGCGAAGCGTGCAAGCGTCCGGTGCGCGCAGGCTTGTGCTGTACCTACTAGTAGGTTTATCGTCGCGGCATGGGTTCACGGGAGCGGCTCGTCGAGTCGATGAGCGAGTTGATGTGGGAGCGCGGCTACGCCGATACGAGCCCTCGTGACGTGCGGGAGCGGTCCGGCGTGGGGCAGGGCAGCATGTATCACCACTTCCCGACGAAGCGGGATCTGGCGCTGGCGGCGCTGGAACGCAATGTGGCCGATCTGCTGCCCGCCGCGACCGAGCTGGACGGGACCGAGGGCAGCCCGCTGGCGCGGATCGAGGCATACCTGATGCGTCCGCGGGACGCCCTCAAGGGATGCAAGGTGGGCCGCATGACGCAGGACTCGCAGGTGCGTCAGGATCCGGTGCTGCTCGCTCCGGTGGCGCGTGCGTTCTCGCAGGTGCATGTCACGTGGGTGAAGGTGTTGCGCGAGGCGATCGACGTGGGTGAGCTTCGCGACGATCTCGACCCGGAGCGGCTCGCCCACACCCTGATGGCCGTCCTGCAGGGCGGCTATGTGCTCGCGATCGCCCAGCAGGATCCCGGGCCTTTCGACGCCGCGCGGGCCGGAGCGCTCGATTTGCTCAGGGCCGCCGCCGGGCCGGCCCGTGACTCTGCCGAACACCGAGAGAAGGAAACGAAAGCATGACGGTACGGATCGGGATCAACGGGTTCGGGCGGATCGGGCGCAGCTATCTGCGTGCCGCGCTGGCGGGCGAAGCCGACGTCGAAGTGGTCGCCGTCAACGATCTCGCCGATACCCGGACGCTGGCCACGCTGCTCGAATGGGACTCCATCTCCGGACATCTCGACGGCGTCGCGGTGGACGGTGACACACTCGATGTCCAGGGCGGGCGGATCACCGTCTTCGCCGAACCCGATCCGGCGGGCATCCCGTGGGGTGAGGTCGGGGCCGATGTGGTCATCGAGTCCACCGGCCGGTTCACCGACGGGACCGCGGCCACGGCCCACCTCCGGGGCGGAGCCAGGAAAGTCCTCATCTCCGCGCCGGCCGAGGGCGACGTTCCCACTGTCGTCCTGGGGGTCAACGACGAGGGGCTCGACCTGGACGGCCACGATGTCTTCTCCAACGGCTCCTGCACCACGAATTCCCTTGCGCCCCTGGCAAAAGTGCTCCACGAGGCCTTCGGGATCGAGTCAGGTCTCATGACGACCGTCCACGCCTACACCAGCGATCAGCGCCTGCACGATGCCCCGCACTCCGACCTGCGGCGCGCGCGAGCGGCAGCCGTCTCGACCATCCCGGCTTCCTCGGGTGCGGCGAGCGCGATCGGCAAGGTGCTGCCCGAGCTCGACGGGCGTCTCACCGGCGCCGCGCTGCGAGTGCCCGTGCCCGTCGGATCGCTCACCGACCTCACCGTCGTGCTCCGCGACAGTGCCGGCGTCGAAGAGGTCGACGTTGCGTTCCGCGAGGCCGCCGCCTCCCCGCGGCTTCGGCGTTATCTGCAGTATTCGCAGGCGCCCCTGGTCTCCGCCGACATCGTCGGCAATCCCCACTCGTCCATCTACGACGCGCCGCTGACCCAGGCCATCGGCCGCCAGGTCAAAGTGCACGGCTGGTACGACAACGAGTGGGGCTTCTCCAACCGGCTCGTCGAGTTCTCGGAGCGGATCGGCGCAGCTCTCTGATCTCGATGATCTGCGCATGGCAGGCCGGTTGCCGAGGTGGCGCGGACCCGTGCTGAACCGGGTGACACGGCGGCCCGAATTCGGTGCGGTCGGCGGAACGGCCACGGTCGAGTTCGAATAGGTGGTGTAGCAGGGGATCGCCGCGAGGGCCGACGAACAGCCGGGCATCGGAGCGACCGGTCGCGGCTTCGATTCGTCGTGCACGATCGGGCGCGAGTCCTCGATGATCGGGACGACCCGAGACCGCGTGCCCTTCGTACCCTTGTCAGCCATGCCGCCCGGGCCGGGGTTGGTCTGCCGCCGCAGAGTCCACACCCACTCCACTGTGTCGATATCGCCCATCCGAAGCCGGACATTCACCGATCCTGGTCGAAGTGCACGCAGCGAAGATCACGAGCCTGATAGCCGTCCGCCGCTGCGGTCACCAGCGCGTTCCGAGGGTTATCGGGGTGACTTGCGTGCTGCAGGTGTGCGGTAGGGCTGTTTGTTGCGGAGCATGGCGAACAGGACGTCGCAGCGTCGGCGTGCCAGGCAGATGAGGGCGGCGTCGTTTTTCTTGCCCTCGGCTCTCTGCAACCATCACTTCATCCAGCGGAAATCCGGTGATCCGCCCTCCGGCAAATGCGGAGGAACCGCCCTCGCAAATCGGTCGTGCATTTGTTCCCCACGTGTGGAACGGCTCCCGGTTACCTGCCCCACTGCCCGTCCAAGATGTTGCACAGCACACTGCATGGCGGTGAGGGAAGAGGAATACAGCACATGAGCATCACCGAGTTGAACGAGCACGCCGAGGCGGGGCGCTACCGTCCCGACGGCGAGCCCGGCGAGTACCGGAGCATCTGGAAGTACCTGTACAAGACCCCGCACGCGCTCGGCTACATCGATGCGGCGGGCTTGGGTACCCGCTATCTGACCGCGGGCAGCCCCGATGCGCCGCCGTTGCTGCTGCTGCACGGCACCGCGGGCAGCATCGAGAACTTCTCCGCCAATATCGCCGCCTACGCGGAGCATTTCCGCGTCTACGTGCTCGACATGCTCGGATGCGGCTGGACGGACAAGCCCGACTACCCCTACACGCCGCGCCGCTACGCCGAGCACGTCGTCGCGTTCATGGACGCGGTCGGCTTGGACCGCGCCGACGTGGTCGGTGTCTCGCTGGGTTCGTTCGTCGCGGCGCGGATCGCCCAGGACTACCCGGGCCGGGTCGGCAAGATCGTCTCGGTCGCTCCTGCGGGCATCATCACCGACCCGGTGGCGTACCAGAAGAACGCTCAGGAACTCATCGATCGCCGGTCCAAGGCATCGGCGGATCCCACCTGGGACAGCATCCGGTTCGTCTTCGAGAACCTGGTGCTCGACAAAGGTGTCCTCATCGACGACCTGATCGGCATCCGGCTCGACATCTATCGCAATCCCGCGCTGCAGGAGGCGATGCCACACCTGCTCACGCCCAAGGGAGTCGACGCGCTGACCTGGGAGGAGTGGGCGGAGCTGCCGAACGAGATCCTGGTCGTCGCCTCCGTCGACAAGCCGACCATGTTCCTCGACAATGCCTACAAGATCGCCGAGCTCAATCCGCACGTGACCCTCTGGGAACTGGCAGGTGTCGACCACTGGGCCCAGTTCGAGGTCCCCGAGGAGTTCAACTTCCGGACGATCTCCTGGCTGAAGGGCGACGGCCTGCAACTCGACAAGACGGTCTGAGGCCGGCGCATGAAGATTGCAGAACTCGGTTACATCGTCGTCGGCACACCGGCCAAGGACGAGTGGCGGCAGCTTTTCGAGCGCAACATCGGTGCGATGGTCACCGAGGCGCCCGACGGCACCCTGCGGGTCCGGCTGGACGAGATCGACAGCCGTGTCTACGTCGTCGACCACCCCGAGGACCGCTATCTCGCCGCTGGGTGGATGACGTTGAACCGTGCCGACTATCTGGCTTCACTCGAGCATGCCCGCTGTCTGGGTGTCGAGGTCAGAGAGGCCACGCGCGCGGAGGCCGACAGCCGGCTGGTCGAGGAGTACTTCGAGATCCGCGACCCGGAGGGCAACGTCCACGAGGTGTTCTGGGGCCGCACCATGGCGGCTGCTCCGTTCGTCTCGCCCGCGGGCGTCAGCGGTTTCGTCATCGGTGACATGGGCATGGGCCACGTCGTCGTGCCCGTTCCGAACGCCTATGACGAGACGCTGCGCTTCTACCAGGAGGTGATGGGCTTCGAGTACTCCGACTTCTTCCGTCGTGAGACCGAGGAGAAGCGGGTTCGAGTCCACTTCCTGCATACCCCGAACAGTCGTCAGCACAGCTTGGCGATGGGGGAGCTGCCCCCGCTGGGCGGTCTGCGGCACTTCATGCTCGAGGTGCGCAGCATCGACGATCTGGGGCGCCAACTCGACCGAGCGCTCCAGGACGGGCTGCTGGCCCGCACGCTCGGCAGACACGTCAACGACGAGGTGATCTCCTTCTATCTCCGGACGCCCGCCGGCTTCACGATCGAGTACGGCTTCGGCGGGGTCGCGATGGACTGGGACAGCCACGAGGTTCGTAACATACCGGTTGGTTCGTATTGGGGTCACCGGTGGCTCTGATCGGCCGCAGGCCGAGCGTCGGCCGGGTCTGATCGGCCCGCCTCGCCCCTACCCGAACACCTGCGGGCCCCTGCCCGTGCATTTTCCATTCCCCTTCTCTTGAGGAGAGGTCTTCATGGCCAAGTCCTTGTCGATGGCTGCTGTCGCCGCCATCGCAGTCACCACTGCCGCGACCCTGACCGCCTGCGGTTCCGCGGGATCAACGTCGACCAACGGCGAGCTGCGCATCTCGTCCCATACCGATGTCTCGACCATGGACCCGCTGCGCAGTGGTGTCGGCCCGGAGGTGCCGATCCTGCACACGATGTACGACACGCTGGTCAGCTACGACACCAAGACCGGTGCGCCCATGCCGGGCATCGCGGAGAGCTGGGCGCAGGACGCCACGTCGCTCACGTTCAAGATTCGCGGCGGCGTCACCTTCCAGGACGGCACCCCGGTCGATGCCGAGGCGGTCAAGTTCAACATCGACCGGGCCAAGTCCGGCATCTCCACCCAGGCCAGCTATCTCACCGCGATCGCGGGTGTCGAGGTCGTCGATCCGAGCACGGTCACACTCGCACTCAGCGCGCCGGCACCGACACTGCTCGCCGTGTTCGCCGATCGCGCGGGCATGCTGGTCTCGCCGACCGCCGCGAAGGCCAACGGCAACGACTTCGGTCAGCAGCCGGTCGGCGCGGGCGCCTACCGGCTGGAGAGCTGGAGCCGCGGCTCCGAGATCGACCTCACCCGGTACGAGGGCTACTGGAACAAGGACCTGAAGACAGCGCCGGAACTCGACTTCAAGATCATCCCCGACGCCCAGACCGCCACCAACGCGCTGCTGTCCGGCCAGGTCGACATGATCGCCGAGGTCCCGGTCGCCAATGTCGGCGGGCTGAGCAGCCGTCCCAACCTCAAGGTGCTTTCCGAGTCGACGAACTACGTCGACCAGGTCTACCTGGACAGCTCGCGTCCAGGCCTGGACGACACGCG
This sequence comes from Nocardia higoensis NBRC 100133, assembly GCF_000308595.1. Taxonomy (GTDB): domain Bacteria; phylum Actinomycetota; class Actinomycetes; order Mycobacteriales; family Mycobacteriaceae; genus Nocardia; species Nocardia higoensis. The sequence continues at coordinate 154,153 of NZ_BAGA01000070.1, forward strand.
GGTCCGCACCGCCCTGAACCTCGCCGTCAACCGCGAGGAGTTGGTCAAGGCCGCCTACTTCGGTCTCGGTGAGCCGGCCAGCGGGTACTTCCCGTCGTCTTCGGCGAGCTACCCGGGTGAGAGCTACACCTACGGCTTCGATCTCGACAAGGCAAAAAGTCTGATGAAGGAGGCAGGAAAGGAAGGGCTGACCCTGGAGCTCGTCGCCGCGCCGAGCCGGACCCGGGTGGCGGAGATCCTGCAGCAGGCGTGGGCGCAGATCGGCGTGAACGTCTCGGTCACCACCCGTGATGTGGTCTCGGCAGGCAACGGCTTCTTCATCGACCATCAGGGTGACGCGCTGATCTCCTACTGGGGCGGCCGCCTCGACCCGATCCAGACCTATCAGCAGCTGTTCCAGCCGGACGCCTACTACAACGGCGGCAAGCGTGAGATCCCCGGCCTGCGGGAGATCATGAGCCGCGCCGCGGTCGCCCAGGACCAGACCGCCGACGTCATCGAGGCCGGGCGGCTCATCTTCGCCGATGCCCCCAACGTGCCGCTGTCGTTCACCAAGGTCTCCGCCGCGATGACCGACGACGTCCACGGCTTCGAGATCTCACTCGTCGGCCCGAACCGCTTCGTCGGTACCACGGTCGGCGACTGAATGCAGGCGGACATGTCAGTCATGAGCAGCACCCCGAGTTCCGCCCGCGCCCGGCGGCTCCTCGAGGTCGAGGATCTGACCATTTCCTTCGGTGAGGATCCCGCGCGCCGCGTGGAAGTGGTCTCCGGCGTCAGCATGCACGTCGATGAGGGGGAGACGGTCTGCCTCGTCGGCGAGAGCGGCAGCGGCAAGACGGTTACGGGTCTATCCGTCATGGGCCTGCTGGACCCGCGTGCCGCGCACGTCGCAGGCCGCGTCGAGCTGGATGGTCAGGATCTGCTGTCACTGACCCCGCGCCAGTGGCGCGACGTTCGCGGGTCGCAGATCGCGATGGTCTTCCAGGAGCCGATGACCGCGCTGGACCCCGTCTACACGGTCGGCGCGCAGCTTGTCGAAACGCTGCGGGCGCACCTGCCGCTGAACAAGAAGGCCGCCAGGAGCCGGGCCGTCGATCTCCTCGACTCGGTCGGCATCGCCGACCCGGGCAGGCGCTTCTCGGCCTATCCGCACGAGATGAGCGGCGGCATGCGCCAGCGGGTCGCCATCGCACTGGCACTGGCCTGCGAGCCTCGCCTGATCGTCGCCGACGAGCCGACCACAGCCGTCGACGTCACCATCCAAGCCCAGCTGCTGCGCCTTTTCCAGCAGCTGTCCCGCGAGCACGGCACCGCCATCCTGATGATCACTCACGATCTGGGGGTCGTCGCCGAGGTCGCCGCACGGGTCTACACCCTGTACAACGGCCGCGTGGTCGAGTCGGGCGAGGTCGACGACGTCATCGACGCGCCGCGGCACCCGTACACGGCTGGGCTGCTGGCGGCACTGCCCGAGCCGCACTCGCGCGGGCACCGGCTGGCCAGCATCCCCGGCCGTGTGCCACGGCCGGGGGAGACGCTGCCCGGGTGCAGCTTCCAGCCACGGTGCGGATATGCCGTCGAAGCGTGTTCGGAGGGGCAGCCCGCGCTGCTCCAGGTCGGCCCCGCGCACAACGCCCGATGCATCAGGGCGACCGAGCCCGCACTGATTGGAGCACGAGGATGAGCGCACCATTGCTCAGGGTGAGCGACCTGCGTGTGACCTTCCCGGTCGGCCGAGGCCGGGTGGTCAACGCTGTCGACGGTGTCGAGCTGGAGATCGGGCGGGGGGAGATCGTCGGCTTGATCGGCGAGTCCGGTTCGGGCAAGTCCACTCTCGCGCGCGCGATCCTGGGACTCGTCCCTTCGACAGGAGAGGTCCGCTGGAAGGGCGAGGACCTCGCCGGGATGAGCACCAAGGCGCGTCGCGCGGCCCGCACCGGCATGCAGATGGTCTTCCAGGATCCACACAGCGCCCTCGACCCGCGGCGCACGATCCTGCAGAGTGTGCGCGAGCCGCTCGACGTGGTGGGTGACATGCCGAAGGCCGAGCGCGAGCAGCGCGCGCTGGCGTTGATCGAGCGGGTCGGACTCGACCTCAGCCACGCCCGGCGCTACCCACACCAGCTCAGCGGCGGTCAGAAGCAGCGTGCCTGCATCGCTCGTGCCCTGACCACCGATCCCGAGTTGCTGATCTGTGACGAGTCGGTGGCCGCGCTGGACGTGGCGCTCCAGGCCGGCATCCTCAATCTGCTGCAGGACCTGCGCGACGAGTTCGGCCTGAGCATCCTGTTCGTCAGCCACGATCTGTCCGTGGTCACCTATCTCGCGGATCGGGTGGCTGTCCTGTACCTCGGCAACGTTGTCGAGATATCGGACACGGACGCATTGGTCGAGCGACCCTTCCACCCCTATTCCGAGGCGTTGTTCTCGGCGCAGCCCAAGGCGGTGCCGAAGAGCAGGCGGACCGGTGCCCAGATCATCCTCAAAGGAGAGATCCCCAGTCCGCTCGATCCGCCGCCGGGATGCCGGTTCCATACCCGGTGCCCGTACGCACAGGCGATCTGTTCCACCACGACACCTGAGCAGGTCGGCGATGCCGAGCGTGCGGCTCTCTGTCACTTCGCTACCCAGCTCGAACTGCGTGGCGCCGGCCGGGCTTCCGGTCCGGCGGCGCACTCGTCGCGAAAGGAGGCGGTGATCTCGTGAAGGTCCGCGCCATCCTGATCAGGATCGGGATCTACATACCGACCGTCATCCTGGCTGTCTTCATCATCTTCATGCTGCAGCGGCTGGTCCCCGGCGACGTCGCCTCGTTCATCGCGGGCGACAACGCCTCCCCGGAGCGGCTCGCGGCCATCCGTGAACAGCTCGGCCTCAACGATCCGACCGTGCAGCAGTTCCTGCACTGGACCGGCGGCGCCTTCACCGGTGACCTCGGCTCTTCGCTGCTCAACGGCCAGAGCGTCACTTCCCTGGTCATGGAGCGTCTGCCGATCACCTTCCAGCTCACCGTGATGGCCCTGATCATCGCCGCTCTGATCGGCGTCCCGGCCGGCGTGATCGCCGCGCGGAACCGCGGGCGGGCCATGGACACCGCGATGACCACCATCAGCAGCTTCGGTATCGCGGTGCCCAACTTCTGGCTCGGCATGATGCTGGTCGTGGTCTTCTCGCTGACCCTCGGGTGGTTCCCGGCGACGGGTGCGGTGCCGTTCGCTGTCGATCCGGTGGAGTCCATCCGCACCCTCACTCTGCCTGCCTTTGCGCTCGGTCTGGTCGGCGCGGCCGAGATCTCGCGTCAGGTCCGTGGCGCGATGATCGAGAACTTGGAGGCGGACTTCATCCGCACCCACCGGGCCAAGGGCCTCGGTGAAGGCGCGGTGGTCTGGCGGCACGCGCTGCGCAACTCCAGCCTTCCTTTGCTGACCGTGCTGGGCGGCCAGATCAACCGGTTCCTGGCCGGCGCCGTCGTCGTCGAGATGGTCTTCGGCGTGGCCGGGCTCGGCTCGCTGATCGTCGATGCCACCAACCAGCGCGACTACCCGGTCGTGCAAGGCGTCGTCTTCGTGATGGCGATCATCGTGTTGACCACCAACCTGATCGTCGACTTCCTCTACCGTGTCTTCGACCCCAGGATCGCGTGATGTCGTCTGTGAGCAACCCTGAGAACGCGCTGACGAAGTCGGCGCCACCGGAACAGCCGCCGGCCGTGCGGGCGCGCAGGACCTGGCCGTCGATTCCTGTCATCCTCAGTCTGCTGATCCTGGGCGTGGTGCTGGTGCTCATCGTGGGCGCCGAATTCATCGCGCCGTACGACCCGAACGCGCAGGACCTGAACGCTGTGCTGCAGGGGCCTGGCGGAGCGCACCTGCTCGGCACCGACGACATCGGCCGCGACATCCTGTCCAGGTTGATCTACGGCACCCGGATCAGCGTCCTGGCGGGCCTGATCGCCACGGTGGTCGCGGTCGTGATCGGCTTGCCGCTGGGCGTTCTCACCGGCTATCTCGGCGGTTGGGTCGACACGGTCTTCATGCGCTTCGTCGACGCGCTGCTGTCGTTCCCCAATATCGTGCTCTCGATCGCCATCGTCGCGATCGTCGGGCCGGGCCTGGTCACTTCGATGGCCACGGTCGGGGTGGTCATGTCACCGACGATCGCCAGGCTGGCGCGGGCCCAGACACTGTCGGTCAAGGAGGCCACCTACATCGAGGCCGCGCGCTCGTTCGGCGCTCGTGGACTCCGCGCGATCATCCTGCGACATCTGCTGCCGAACATGATCCAGCCGGTGATCGTGCAATTGTCGATCACCATGGGTGCCGCGATGCTCGCCGAGGCGTCGCTGAGCTTCCTGGGTCTGGGCGTGCAGGCGCCGACGGCCTCATGGGGGTCGCTGCTCAACCGGGCTTACACCTTCATCTCCGTGGAGCCGCTGCAGGTCTTCATCCCCGGCGTGGCCATCGGCCTGACGGTGTACGCGTTCGTGATCGTGGGTGATGCCTGCCAGAGCCTGCTCGACCCGAAGCGCCGCAAGGCTCAGTGAGAGAACGGCTGGGTGAACGAGCCGGCCAGGATGATGCCGCCTGCCTCGAGGTGATCACCGTGCTGGGTGAGTTTGTTCGCCGGCCGGACCACGCCCATCGCGGGATGGTTGAGCGGACGCAGCGCGGGGACCCGCTTCCCGGCCGCTGTTCCACGCGCGGGGAACGGCCGATTGATCCGGTCGGCGCGGCTGGATTGAAGTGATCGCTGGAGCCCAGTCGTTCCGCATCGACGACCCGTGAGGAGACAGCATGCCGAGCCAGCCGGAGACCGAGGTCGATCCGACCCTCTTCCGTGAGACCCTCGGGCACTGTCCCACCAGCGTCGCGGTCGTGACCGCGATGGTGGACGGTTCGCCTGTGGGAATGATCGTCGGCACGTTCACGTCGGTGTCGCTGGACCCGCCGCTCGTCGCCTTCATGCCGCAGCGCGACAGCTACACCTTCGCGCGGCTGCGGACCTCGCCGGTCTTCACCGTGAACGTCCTGGCACACGACCAGGAAACGGTGTGCCGCGCACTGATGCGCCGGGGGGAGGACAAGTTCGCCGGTGTCTCCTGGGGCCCGTCGTCCAACGGCTCCCCGTTGCTGGCCGGCGTCCTCGCCTCCATCGACTGCCGGATCCACTCGATCGACGAGAAGGGGGACCACTTCATCGTCTTCGGCGAGGTGCAGTCGCTCGGTGTGCATCGCAGCGTCGCGCCGCTGGTCTTCTTCCAGGGTGGGTTCGGCGGCTTCACGCCGGGCTCGTTCATGGTGCCCACCGACCACGAGCTGGTCGAGAGCGTCAATACGGCACAGGCCGTGCGGGCGGAGATGGACAGCCTCGCCCATGAAACGGGTGCCGAGGTGACCGCCTTGGCGCGGATCGGCGACGACGTGGTCGCGGTCGCCTCGGTCGCGGGCCCCGGCCTGACCACGCGTACCGTGCTCGGCTCGCGCTACCCGCTGATGGCCCCGGTCGGCGAGCTGTTCGTGGCCTGGGAGGGCGACGACGTCGTGCAGTGGTGGCTCGGGCGCACCCGCGGCCTCGACGAGGCGCAGCGCGCCGAGCTCATGAGCCGGCTCGAACTGGCCCGTGCGCAGGGCTGGGTCTATTCGCTGGCCGATGCCTCCGGCGGCGACGGCGAGCTGGCGGGCGCATTACGCGACTACGGCACCGACGCGGTGACACCGGCCCGTCAGCGTGCGGTGGAACACGCGATCCGCGCCGCGCTGTCCAGATACCGGGTGGCCGACCTTCCGGACGACCGGGCCCAGCGCGTCGTCTCGATGCTCGCCCCGCTGCGGGACCGCGCGGGCCGGGTCCGGCTGACTCTCAAGCTGAGCCAACTCGGCGACGGCGCGGCCGGTCTGACGCGCGAGGAGGCCGCCGCCCGAGCACAGCGGCTGCTCGCCGTCGCCGAGACGGCGGCCGCGAAGATCGCGGCGTTCGAGGACGGCACTTCGTTCGACAGCACTGCCGTCCAGGGCGGCACCGTATCCGAAGGGAGCCTCGCATGACGACCGCGCCGAAGCGGGTGGCGATCGCCGGAGCGGGATCGATCGGCATCGCGTTCGCGATCAGGTTCGCCGCGTCCGGACTCGAGGTACAGGTGTGGGATCCGATAGAAGAGGCGCTGCCGCGCGGATCGGCGGAACTCGATGACCGCCTCGGGCTGCTGGCCGGTGCAGGCGTGCTGACCGAAGCGCCCGAGGTCGTACGCGCCCGGATCGGTTTCACCCACGATCTGACCGAGGCACTCCGTGAGGTCGAGCTGATCCAGGAATGTGCGCCGGAGAAACTGGAGCTCAAACAGCGGCTGTTCCGCGAGGCCGCCGCGGCGGCGCCGACAGCCGTACTGGCCAGTTCCAGCTCGGCGATCACACCCAGCCGGTTGGCCGACGGGCTCGATCCGTCGGTCGCGCGACGGCTCCTGGTCGCCCATCCAGCGAACCCGCCCTACGTGCTGCCGATCATCGAACTCGTGCCCTCGCCGCGCACCTGCGAGTCCGTGCTCGGGCGCGCTGAGCAGCTCTACCGCGCCGCCGGCCTCCGGCCGGTGCTGGTGCGCCACGAGCCGGAGGGATTCATCTTCAACCGGTTGCAGGGTGCGGTCTTGCGTGAGGCCTACTGCCTGGTGCGCGACGGCGTGGCGACGCTGGCCGATGTCGACGAGGTGATGCGCAGCGGGCTCGGCAGGCGCTGGAGCATCATGGGCCCGTTCGAGACCGCCGATCTGAACACCCGCGGCGGGCTGGCCTCGCACGCCGAGAAGATGGGCCCCGCGTACGCGCGGATGGGTGCCGAGCGCGGGCAGGACGACCCGTGGACGCCGGAGCTGGTGGCCGAGGCGGTGCGGCAGCGTCGCGCGATCCTGCCGATGGCGGATTGGGAAGCCAGGGTCCGGTGGCGCGACGAACAGTTGCTGCAGCTCACCGGTCTGTGGGACCACATCGCCGATCCCCGCCGTTGAACCGAACCGGCCGTCGAGCGGGGCTCAGAGCCGGTGCGCGAGGATCCTGGTCGCCGCGGCGGCCATCGCGGCGTGCATCGGTTCGGCGAGTTCGTCGATCGCGTCCAGCCCGACGGTGTGGGTGAGGATCAGCAGCCCGTCGGCGTGGGCACGCCACACCCGCGCGATCCGATTCGCCTCCTGCTGCAGGTCCTCCGGTGGTGCGGTCGGATCGGTGCCCGGGTCGATGATCTGCACCCAGCGGGCGGCGATTCGGCTCTCGTTGTGCTCACGCGCGACCTGGTATCGGTCACGGGCGGGGATCGTGATGGCCTTGGGCACCAGCGCGAGCGTGATGCCGAGCTGCCAGAAGGCCGGCTGGTCGATCATGCCCCGGCGTAGCTGGTAGAAGGCCCGCGTGACCGCCGCATCGATCCGGGTGGCCAGATCCGGTGCGGACAGGGCCGCCTGGCACCGCGGCATCTCGGTCGCGAACCGGTCGTCGATCCGGAGGATCGCCTCCAGCCATTCGGCGTAACTGTGGTCGACGACCGCCGCCATGATCTCTTCCTTGCCGGTGAACTGCCAGTAGACCGAGCCGGGTTTCAGGCCGGAGCGCTCGGTGATCAGCGCAAGCGTGGTGCCGTCATAGCCTCTCTCGGAGACGATCTCGTAGGCGGCGGCCAGCACCCGGCGCCGTGCGTCCTCACCGGCGCGGCGCCGTCGACGTGGATGCGGTGCGGCGGTTGCCTCGGGCATCTGGGTTCCTTCGGAGGCTGGCAAGAGCGGCAAGGTGACGGCGGAGGCGGCGCTCCTACGCGGAGGCGCTGCGCATGTCCGCGGGGGCGGTGTGCGCGGTGCGGATCTCGGCGATCGTCCGCGCTGCCTGGGTGACCTCCTGGATAAGCCGACCGACATCGAACCGGTTGCGCCCGGACACCGAGACCGCGGCCTGGGGCGCGCCGTTGACGATGACGGGAGCAGCGACCGAGACGATCCCGAGGCGGGACTCCTCCCGATCCGCCGCGAACCCGCGAAGACGGATCTCGTGCAGTTCGGCACGGAATGCATCAGGGTCGACCACGGAGTAGCGGGTCGCCCGGGGCAGTCCGCAGGCGATGTAGGACTCGACCACCGATGGCGGGCTGAAGGCCAGGATCGCCTTGCCCAGCGACGTCGAGGTCGCGTTGATCCGTTCTCCGGCCCGCGTCGGCGTCTTGAAGCCGTGGTGCGATTGGATCTTGATCTCCAGCTTGATCTCGGATCCGTGCAGCACCCCGAGGCAGACCGAGAGTTCCGAGCGTGCGAAGAGCGCGCTGAGGTAGGGAAGCGCGTCATTGCGGAGCATGTCGAGTTCGTGCGGGCGGGCGCACGCGCCCCAGCAACTGCACTTTGCGTCCGACGCAGTACTTGCCGTCCACTCGTTCGACGAAGCCGACCGACTCCAGGTAGTGCAGGAAGCGGTGGGTGGTGCTCTTCGGGAGGCCGCTGCGCCGGGCGATGGTGGTGAGCCCGAGCGGCTCGGTGCTGTCCTGGAAGGCGTCCATGAGCAGCAGTGCCTTGACCACCGACTTGGTCTTTTCCTCACCCTCGGTCTGCTCGGCGGTGAAGCTCACGGGTCGAGGCTTTTCCACGATCGCGGGCATCCTGAACCCCTTTCTTGAGTGAACGCTTAAGAAACGATCATGAGCTACGTCACTCGGCGATGCAAATGCGACCTCTGGCACCGCGTTCTGGCCGCACTCGTCGGTCCACACGGCTGGAACGGCGCTGACCTGTTCCGGTGATGCCGCGCCACTATCGGAATCGTCCCGAGTTCCCGACGTGAAGGAATGACCAGGTGCACGAGATCTTCTCCCGTATCGAGAAAGCCGCCCCGAGGCTTCGTGAGGCCCACCAGGAGGCCGAGGATCTCGGGCGCCTGCCTGACGCGACGGCGGCCGACCTGCGCGAGATCGGCGTGATCCGAATGCTGCAGACCGAAGAGTTCGGCGGCTACGAGGCCGACCCGGGCGATTTCCTCGACGCGGTCATGCGCATCGCCGCCGTCAACGGGCCGGCCGGCTGGGTCAGCGGCGTCGTCGGCCTGCACGCCTGGGAAGTCTCACAGATGCCGATCGAGGTCCAGAAGCAGGTCTGGGGTGAAGATCCGGACGTCTGGGTCGCCTCGCCTTACACTCCGATCGGCCGCGCGGTGCCGACCGACGGCGGGTACATCTTCAGCGGCAAGTGGTCCTTCTCGTCCGGCACCGACCACTGCTCCTGGATCTATCTGGGCGGTCTTCGCGTCCTCGCCGACGGCAGCACCGACACCCACGAGAATGCCTTGCACTTCCTGTTGCCGCGCAAGGACTACGAGATCGTCGAGGGCTCCTGGGATGTCGTCGGCTTGGCCGGCACCGGGTCCAAGGACATCGTCGTGGACGAGGTCTTCGTGCCGCACGAGCGCGTCGTCGCCCTCAACGATCTGTTCCACGGCGTACAGGCCGACCGTGTCGGTCGCGGCGGGCAGCTCTACCAGATGCCCTACTCCGCCATGTTCCCCGGCGCGATCACCGCGGCGACCATCGGTCTGGCCATGGGCGCGCTCGACGCCTTCACCGAATACGAGAGCGCCCGCGTGATCAGCCGCCGTGGCGCGGCCTCCCGCAACGTCTTCCACCTGGCCACACTCGCCGAGGCCGCCTCCGACATCGAGGCGTCGAGGCTGCAGGTGCTCGACGATCTGCGCCGCGTCCGCGATATCGTGGCCGCGGACGAAGAGGTCTCCCTGCAGCAGCGCATCCTGTTGCGCCGCAATCAGGTTCGCGCGTCGCGTCGCGCCGTCGACGCCGTCGACGCCCTCTTCCGGCACGCCGGCGGCAACGCGCTGCGTCGTGATCAGCGGATGCAGCGGTTCTGGCGCGATTGCCACGCGGCCCTCAACCACGTCAGCAACGTCGGCGAGCCGGTATACGAGGGCTGGGGCATGCAGTTCTTCGGCCACGACGTGACAGGCGGGCTGCGCGTCGGGCCCGCGCACCGCGTCGAGCACGCGTGAACCGCCATGGGTGAGGCGCCGTACATCGGCGACGCACTGGCCGGAACACCGACCAACTGGGGTCGCTGGGGCGAAGAGGACGAGGTCGGCAGTCTCAACCACCTCGGTCCCGCGGAGGTGCTGCGCGGTGTGGCCTGTGCCCGCCGCGGGACGGTCTTCACCCTCGCGCGCGAACTGAAAGCCGCAGAGGGAGACCTGGTCTGGCCCACCCGGCGCGGGGCCGCCTTGACCACGGTGCGTGACGAGTCGTCCTGGGAAGGCCGGGACGCGCCCCGGTTCCCCGGGGACTTCCACACCGCCGACGACCGCATCGAGATGGCCCTGCAGGGAACCACGCACGTCGATGCCCTCGGGCACGTCTGGTACGACGGCCTGCTCTACAACGGCTACGACGCCCGCTCGACGATCGGCGGTCTCCAGCGCGCGAGTGTCGCGCCGATCGCCGCCCGCGGCATCACCGGACGCGGCGTGCTGCTCGATCTGCCCCGCCACCTCGGTGTGGAATCCCTGGAGCCCGGGCGATCTTTCGACCACGAGGACCTCGACCGGTGTGCCGCGGCTCAGGGAGTCGAGCTGGGCCATCGCGACATCGTCGTCGTGCGCACCAATTACCTGGCCCGTTTCGAGCAGGACCCGGAGCGGTTCTGGGCGACCTTCGAGGAGCCGGGACTGCGCTACAGCCCGGAGCTGGTGTCCTGGTTCCACGAGCGGGAGATTCCCGCGCTCGTCACCGACACCATGGCCAACGAGACCACCCGCCACAATGCGGCGGGCGGCGTTATGTACCTGCATGGTGCGCTGATGCGCAACCTCGGCGTCGTTTTCGTCGAAATGGCGGACCTCGAGTGCCTCGCCGCGGACTGCGCCGCCGACGGCGTGTGGGACTTCCTGTTCATCGCCGCACCGATGCGAGTGGCCCGCGCCGCAGGCGCGCCGGTGAACCCGGTGGCCGTCAAGTGAGGCCGGCCGACCAAGACCCGACCAGAAAGAAGCAGCCAATCATGACCGTGGATCGCGAGCGCGTGCTCATCACCGGCGGCGGCGCCGGCATCGGCGCCGCCATCGCCCAACGTTGCGCGCAGGAGGGGTACGAGCCGGTCGTGATCGATCGCGACGGTGACGGCATCCGCGCCGACCTCGGCGACCCGGAGTCGACCGCGCGGGCGCTGGAGCAGGCGCTGGCCGACGGTCCGATCACCCGGATCGTGAACAACGTGGGCGCGGTCTTCGCCGCGAGCGCCCAGGAGCAGACCCTCGACCAGTTCGACGCCGCCTGGCGGCTCAACCTGGCCGCCGCGGTGCAGTGCACCCAGGCACTGCTGCCCGGGATGATCGAGCAGGGCTTCGGCCGCATCGTGTCCGTCTCCTCGCGCGCCGCGCTCGGCAAGGCCGACCGGTCGGCCTACGCCGCGACGAAGGCCGGCCTGATCGGACTCAGCCGGGTCTGGGCGCTCGAACTGGGCAGGCACGGCATCACCGCCAACGTCGTCGCGCCCGGTCCTATCGCCACCGAGCTCTTCCGCCGGGCGAACCCCGCGGACAGCCCACGGACGCAAGCGATCCTGCGCGGGATACCGGTGGGCCGGATGGGTGAGGCCGTGGACGTCGCCCACTGCGCGGCACATTTCCTCGACCGGCGCAGCGGATTCGTCACCGGGCAGGTGCTCTATGTCTGCGGCGGCATGACTGTCGGCGTCGCACCGGTGTGAGTTCGCCCGCGCAATTGTTTCCGGAGAGGTATCCATGACCGTCAGTCCTGCCACCTTCACTGTCGAGAACCCCGCCACCCTGGAGATCATCGATCGGGTCGCGGATACGACACCCGAGGACGCGCGCGCCGCCGTGGACCGGGCGTCGGACGCCTTCGGGCCCTGGTCGACAGCGTCGCCGCGCGAGCGTGCCGAGGTGCTGCGCCGCACCTACGAGCTGATGATCCGCGATCGCGACGAGCTGGCCCGGCTCATCTCCGTCGAGAACGGCAAGTCACTCGCGGACGCCGCCGCCGAGGTCGTCTATGCCGCGGAATTCTTCCGCTGGTTCTCCGAGGAAGCGGTCCGGTCCGGTGGCGACTACGGTGAGGCGCCGGCCGGTGGAGCCCGCACAATCGTCCGGCATCGTCCGGTCGGCGTCGCCGCGCTGGTCACCCCGTGGAATTTCCCGGCGGCGATGCCGGCCCGCAAGATCGCGCCCGCGCTCGGCGCCGGATGCACGGCGGTGCTGAAGCCGGCCGAGGAGACGCCGCTGACGGCGTTCGCCCTCGCGGCCCTGATGCGCGAGGCGGGCCTGCCCGTCGGCGCCCTCGAGGTCGTTGCGACCCGTGACGCGCCGGGCGTCGTCACGGCCTGGCTGACCGACCGTCGGGTACGGAAGATCTCCTTCACCGGCTCGACCGGCGTCGGACGGCAGCTGCTGCATCAGGCGGCCGACCGGGTCGTCAACGCGTCGATGGAATTGGGCGGCAACGCGCCGTTCATCGTGACCGAGGACGCCGACATCGAAGCAGCGGTGGCCGGCGCGATGATCGCCAAGTTCCGCAACGCTGGTCAAGCCTGCACGGCAGCCAACCGTTTCTACGTCCACGCGGACGTGGCCGAGCAGTTCGTGAGCCGCCTCGGCGCCGAGATCGAACGTCTCGAGGTCGGGAACGCAGCCGACGGCGCGGTCATCGGGCCGTTGATCAGCGCAGCGGCGGTGCGGCGGGTCGGGAAGGCCGTGGACGACGCCGTGCGTGACGGTGCGCGCATCACCCATCGCAGCGCACTTCCCGATGCGCCGGGATACTTCTTCCCGCCCACCCTGCTCGCGGACGTCCACCCGGATGCCGCGATCCTCGGTGAGGAGATCTTCGGTCCCGTCGCCCCGGTCGTCGCCTGGCGCGACGAAGCCGAAATGCTGTCGTGGGCCGATGACACCGAATACGGTCTGGCGTCCTACGTCTTCGCCGGTGATGTCGGTCGTGCGCTGCGGATCGGTGAGCATCTCGAAGCCGGAATGGTCGGGATCAACCGGGGGCTGGTCTCGGACCCGTCTGCGCCCTTCGGCGGGATCAAGCAGAGTGGGCTGGGGCGTGAAGGGGCGCGCGAGGGCATCCGCGCCTTCCAGGAGACGCAGTACCTCAGCGTCGACTGGCCCCAGCACCTGGTTCAGGGGGAATCCCGGTCATTCACAGCCGCGAGGCGTCGGAGGTAAGGGGGATTTCCGGGGCCTGGGGCCTCGGACCGGATCACGTCGTGCGTCCGGCGGCGGTGCGGACGAGTGCCGCCACGGCCGCCACCGCGGGAGCGGTATCCGTTTCCCGGCGGGCCAGCATCAGATCGATGGTCTCGGGTTGCCGCAGCTGGTGATAGGTGACTCCCTCGAGGCCGAGGCTGCGGACCGGCTCGGGGGCCAGGGCGACGCCGAGGCCCGCGGCCACGGAGACGGCGAGCGTGGCGGTTTCGCTGACTTCGAGCACCGGGGGCTGGAAACCGGCGCGGGCACATGCGTCGAGTACCAGGCGATGCATGGTGGAGCGGGTGCCGGACGGATGGGTTACGAAGGTTTCGTCCTGTAAGTCGGCGAGGTCGATCGGTTCCGAGCCCGCGAGTGGGTGGGTCGCCGGAAGTAGCGCCAGCAGACGCTCGGTTCGCAGGGTTTCGAGGACGATCCGGGGTTTGTCCGGCGGTTGCGCATTCGCGTCGTGGTCGGCGCGGCGGGAATCCGGTTCGGTGCCTGTCGGTGGCCGGATCAGCGCCAGGTCGTATTCGCCTGCCACGAGTCCGTCCAGCAAGTGGGGGGAGAGCAGTTCGCCTCGCACCGGCAGCTCGATACCCGGAAGTTCGGTGCGGGCCAACCGGGTCAGCCGGGGCAGGACGTCGTAGGTGGCGGTGCCGACGAAGCCGACCGAGACGCGTCCGACGGTGCCGTGCGCGAAGGCGGCCATATCCGCGGTGGCGCGTTCCCCGGCCGTCACTATGCGCCTGGCGTGTTCGGCGAAACGCTCTCCCGCAGCGGTGATCTCGACACGGCGGGTGGATCGGTCGAACAGCTGGACCCCGAGTTGGGTCTCGAGCTGTTTGATCTGGTGGGACAGGGCCGGCTGCGCGATGTGGACCCGGGCCGCGGCCCGGCCGAAATGCCGCTCCTCGACGAGAGCCAAGTAGTAGCGCAGAGTCCGCAGGTCCATCGCGACATTCTATCGAAGATATTTATCAATAACCAGACAATAGGTATTGGACTGCATCAATTATTCGGCTTACGGTCGAGGACATGACCGATTCCTTCGTCTATGCCGCGGCGCGAACGCCGTTCGGCCGATTCGGTGGTGCCCTGGCCGACCAGCGCCCCGACGATCTGGCGGCGACCGCCCTGACCGGAGTTCTCGCCAAGGCCCCCCGGCTGGATCCCGGCGCGGTGAGCGAGGTGGTGTGGGGCTGCGCGAACCAGGCGGGCGAGGACAACCGCAATGTCGGCCGGATGGCGGTGCTGCTGGCCGGGCTGCCCACCCGGGTCCCGGCGACGACGGTGAACCGGCTGTGCGGTTCCTCGTTGGATGCGGTGATGATCGCCTCGCGGACCGTCGAGTCCGGGGACGCGGACGTGGTCGTCGCGGGGGGAGTGGAGTCGATGACGCGGGCGCCATGGGTACTGCCCAAGCCGTCGAGGGCTTTCCCCGCCGGGAACACCACGGCGGTCTCGACGACCCTCGGGTGGCGGCTGGTCAACGACAAGATGCCGGCCGAATGGACGGCCTCGCTGGGCGAGTGCAACGAACAGATCGCCGCCCGGCTCGGCATCGCCCGGAGCCGCCAGGACGAGTTCGCCGCCCTGTCGCACCGGTCGGCGGAAGCCGCCTGGGCAGCGGGCTTCTACGACGACCTCGTCCTGCCGTTCGCGGGCCTGGATCGTGACGAGGGGATCCGACCGGACTCCACCGTCGAGAAGCTGAGCGGACTGAAGCCGTCGTTCCGGCCGGACGGCTCGATCACCGCGGGCAACGCCTCGCCGCTCAACGACGGGGCCGCCGCGGTCCTCGTCGCGAACGAGTCGGTGGATCTCGGCATCGATCCACTGGCCCGGATCGCCGGCCGCGGGACCTACGCCCTGGATCCGCAGGACTTCGGCGTGGCGCCGGTGGAGGCGGCGAACCGGGCGCTGGCCCGAGCCGGCATCGGCTGGGCCGAGGTGGCCGCGGTGGAACTCAACGAGGCATTCGCGGTGCAGTCTCTGGCCTGCATCGACGCCTGGTCCGAGCAGGGGCTGGCCGACCCCGCGATCGTCAACGCCAAAGGCGGCGCGATCGCGATCGGCCATCCACTCGGTGCGTCGGGTGCGCGGATCGTGGGCACGTTGGCACATCGGCTCGTCGAGTCCGGTGAACGCTGGGGTGTGGCGGCGATCTGCATCGGCGTGGGGCAGGGGCTCGCGGTGGTGCTCGAGAATGTGAGGAAGCAGTGGTGATGACACAGATCTGCGAGACAGCGGCCGAGGCGGTCGCCGGAACAGCGGACGGCAGCACCGTCCTCGTCGGCGGATTCGGTATGGCGGGCATGCCCGTTCAGCTGATCGAAGCCCTCATCGACCAGGGCGCCACCGATCTGACGGTGGTGTCGAACAATGCGGGCAACGGCGACACCGGCCTGGCGGCGCTGCTGGCCGCGAAGCGGGTACGCAAGGTGATCTGCTCGTTCCCGCGGCAATCGGACTCGTGGGTCTTCGACCGGCTCTACCGGGCAGGCGAGATCGAACTCGAGGTCGTGCCGCAGGGCAACCTGGCGGAGCGAATCCGCGCGGCGGGCGCGGGAATCGGGGCGTTCTTCTGCCCCACCGGTGTGGGGACCCAGCTGACCGAGGGCAAGGAAACACGCGAGATCGACGGCAGACCCTACGTGCTGGAGTACCCGCTGCGCGGTGACCTCGCCCTCATCGGCGCGCACCGGTCGGACCGGATGGGAAATCTGGTCTACCGCAAGACCGCCCGCAACTTCGGCCCGGTCATGGCGACCGCGGCCACCACGACCATCGTCCAGGTGAGCGAGATCGTCGAAACCGGCGCCCTCGACCCGGAGGCGGTCGTCACCCCCAGCATCTACGTCGACAAGGTGGTCGCGATATGAGTACCGGCCCGCTCAGCAAGGATCGGATGGCGGCCCTGGTCGCCAGGGACATCCCACCCGGCTCCTATGTCAATCTCGGCATCGGCCAGCCCACCACCGTCGCCGATCACCTCTCGCCCGGCTCCGGCATCGTGCTGCACACCGAGAACGGCATGCTGAACATGGGACCCGCGGCCGCCGGTGACCAGATCGACCCGGATCTCACCAACGCGGGCAAGATCCCGGTGACAGAGCTGCCCGGCGCCTCCTACTTCCACCACGCCGACTCGTTCGCGATGATGCGCGGCGGTCACCTCGACGTGTGTGTGCTCGGCGCTTTCCAGGTCTCGGCCACCGGCGACCTGGCCAACTGGCACACCGGCGCCCCCGACGCCATTCCCGCGGTGGGCGGTGCGATGGACCTCGCGATCGGCGCGAAGCAGGTCTTCGTCATGATGACGCTGTTCGCCAAGGACGGCACCGCGAAACTGGTTCCGGCCTGCACCTATCCGCTCACCGGGGTCGGGTGCGTCTCTCGGGTCTACACCGATCACGCGGTCTTCGACATCGAACCCGGCGGGGTCGTGGTCAGGGAGACGTTCGGCATCACGCTCGACGAACTCGCCGCTCGCCTCGACGTGCCCATCCGCGGGCGGTCCGGATCGCCGCTTCCCGTCAGTCCGTAACGCACCGGGCGGCAGCAGATTCGATCGTCGCGAGCTGCGCCTCGAGTGTCACGAGATCGAACACCACCGTGCTGGAGCGGAACTCCCGTCCGAGGCCGTGGAGGAGTTCCATCCACTGCCGGCTCCCGGCGATTTCCACGTCGATCGGAGCGAGTTTCGCGCCGATCGCCGGTCCGGCCTTGTGTCGCAGGACGCGCAGGCGCCATTGACCGAGGAAGCGCCGGAAGCGGTCCAGTGCTGTGCTCGCCTGCTCGGTCAGTTGCGCGACCGCAGGCAGTTGCGTATTCACCTCGTGCACCTGGTCGGCCATTCCGGACAGCCCGATGGCGGTTGCGTCGCACAGCAGCGGCACCGCTTTCAGGGTGTGCGCGGGCGCCGTGTCGTCGACGACTTCGGCGGCGAAGGCCGCCACCATGCCGTTGTACAAGGCGGCCAGCGAGATGCGGAACCGCAGCTCCGCGACCGCCGCACGCAATCGGTCGAGTTCGGGTCGCAATGCGTGTAATGCGGCGACCGCTTCGCGCATGGGTTCGCCCATCACCCGTGCGATATTGAGCAGTCCCGGATGCTCCTCGGAGACCTCTGCGGAGGCTTCCCTGGCCGCGGCAACGGACCTGTCGATGCGGCGGGTGATGTCGGTGACCTGCGCCGCGGCGGTCATGAGCCGGTCGCACAACTCCTGGTACTCGCTCAATCGCCCGACCATCTGCTCGAGCATCTCATCCACCAGCGCGGTGCCCGCGAGCACGGCAGCGATGGGCCCCGACGCATTCGGTCGCAGCGACGTGGTCGACACCAGGTTGGCGCGGGCGATGATCTCCGCGGGTAGCGCTTCGTGCATGAACTCGTCGTACGAGCGGAATCCATGGTGGCGTAGCGCTTCCTCGAGTCCGAGCATGCCCCTGGCGGCAGCGCCGCGGCGGTCGCCGCGGGCCGCATCCGAATCCCGTTCCGCGATCCGTGCCTGCGCGTACATCTCCTCGGCGAGGCCGAAGTACCGGCTGCACGGTGCGAGACGAACCGAGACATAGCCGCCGGCTACCGGACTCATCGCCGCGAACACCCAATACGCCGCGCCGGCCCTGGCCCGGTTCTTGACGAATGCCCCGACCGGTCTGCCCTCGGCGAGCCGGTCCCACATCAGCCGGAACATTCCGGCAGGCATATCGCGGTGCCGGACGATGTTGTGCGGCTGTCCGGTCATTTCCTCGAGCGCATAACCCGATACGCGAGTGAAGACGGAATTTCCCAGGCCGATCACACCGCGCCGGTCGGTGGTGGAGAAGAACAATTCTGTCGGCCCCAAGGTCAGGCCGTCGGCGTCGGTCGGCGAACCCTGGTGTTCCGCAACACTCTTTGCATAGGAAAGCACTGGGCAATCGTAGGGCAACAGTGGCGGTCGGCCCGTCGCGGCGGTGGGTGGCGCCGACCTCGTCGATCGCGAATCACGCTTGTAATAGCCGGTATTCGATTTCCGCCCGGAGCACTTCGACAGTCGCAACAGAGACCTGAGTCATTCGGATCGGTGACTCGAGTCCCATCCGGCTGCATGTCGGCTATCGAATCGTCCCGAGCGGGGCCCGGTGTGCAGTTCGGGTATTCCGGCGGCCCAATCGCGCCATGCCGTGCGCGCAGGCCAGGCCGCTGAGACCGGCACCGATGATGACAACACGAAAATTCTGCACAACCCGGCCCGAGATCGACTGTGCATCTCGTCCGAGCGCGGCCGCGGGCCCGGCTGCCACGATCGGCGGCATCGGCCGGTGACCCACCGGCACGTCCTACGAGAGACCGGGAGAGATCATGACCCGAGCAGATGCCGCCCCCGCCACGACCGCCCGCGGGACCGAGATACTGGAGGTCCGCAATCCCGCCACCGGCGGCATCGCGGGTGCGCCGCCGGTCGCCTCGCCGGCGCAGGTGGCCGAGACCGTGGCGCGGGCCCGCCGGGCCCAAGCGGAGTGGGAGTCGCTCGGCGCGCGCGGGCGTCGGCGCTGGTTGCTGCGGTTGCAGGACTGGGTGATCGATCACGCCGAGGAACTCGCGGACACGATCCAGTCGGAATCGGCCAAGCCGCGAGTGGACGCGCGCATCGAGATCGCGTTCACGGTCGACATGATCGGCTACTGGGCCCGTAAGGCGGCGAAAGCCCTTGCTGACCAGAGGGTCTCCCCGCATTCGCCGATGATGCGGGTCAAGCGCCTGACCACGGTGTACCAGCCCTATCCGGTGGTCGGGATCATCACTCCGTGGAATTTCCCCCTGGCCATGCCGGTCGCCGATCTGGTGCCCGCGCTGATGGCCGGGGCGGCGGTCGTGCTCAAGCCTTCCGAGGTCACCCCGCTCACACCGCTGCTGCTGGCGCGGGGCTGGGCCGAGATCGGCGCCCCGCCGGTGTTCGAGGTGGTGATCGGGCGCGGCGAGACCGGGGCCGCGCTGGTCGAGACCGCCGACTACATCCAGTTCACCGGCTCGACGCCGACCGGACGCCGGGTCGCCGCGGCGGCCACCGAGCGGATGATCCCGTTCAGCCTGGAGATGGGTGGTAAGGACCCCGCGATCGTGCTCGCCGACGCCGACCTCGACCGCGCCGCGCACGGCATCGCCTACGGAGCGCTGGTGAACGCGGGCCAGCTGTGCGTATCCATCGAACGGGTATATGTCGAGGCACCGGTCTACGAGGAGTTCCTGGCGAAGCTGGTGGCCCATGTCCGGGAGTTGCGGCTGGGGCACGACGGGCGCGAAGGTGCCTACGACATCGGCGCGCTGGCCAACCGGCAACAGCTCGACATCGTGCGCCGCCACGTGGACGAGGCGACAGCGGCCGGGGCCCGCGCGCTGACCGGCGGTAAGGCGACCGGCGTCGGCACCTTCTTCGAACCGACCGTGCTGGTCGATGTCGACCACACCATGTCCTGCGTCTGCGAAGAGACCTTCGGGCCGACCATTCCGGTGATGAAGGTTGCCGACGAGGCCGAGGCGATCGCGCTGGCCAACGACTCCCGCTTCGGGCTGTCGGCCTCGGTGTGGACCGGTAGTCGCGCGCGGGGACAGCGAGTGGCCCGGTTGCTCGACGCGGGCGCGGTGAACATCAACGACTCGGTGATCAATCTGTTCAATCCGTCGCTGCCGCACGGTGGTTGGGGTCAGTCGGGCACCGGCTACCGGTGGGGCGGGGCCGAGGGAGTGCGCAAGTACTGCCGTCGCAAGGCCGTCACGGCGCCCGCGCTGCCGACGATGAAGCGTGAACTGCTCTGGTTCCCGTATTCGCTGAGCCGCTACGGCGTCGTCGAACGCGCGATGCGTGCGGCATCGGCGCGTGGTCGCCGCCGTTTCCGTGGCTGAGCGACCGAGCCGGTTCCGCGGTTGAGGCGACCGTGGGCCGCGTCCTCAGCCGACGCGGCCCACGGCGAGCAGTTCCACACCGCGGAGGGCGATTTCGAGTTCGAGTCTGCGGCTCGGCACCGAGTGCCCGAGCAGTTCCTCGATGCGGTCGAGCCGGTATCGCACCGTGTTGCGGTGGATGTCGAGCGCTCGCGCGGTGGCCTCCACACTGCACATGGCGTCGAGGTATCCGCGCAGCGTCTCGCGCAGGCGGACGGCCGCCGCGTCCGCTCCGGCGAGCGGGCCGAGTTCGCGACACACGAAATCGGCCATGCCCGGCTGGTCCTGACTGATCAGATGCTCGATCTGCACCGTGTCGAAGGCGGTGACGCCCGCGGCGGCGGGCAGCAGCCGCGCGATCCGTTGCGCCGCGAGCGCCTGTAGGTGGGATCGCCGGAAGCCGTGGACGCCGGTGGCCGGGATACCGAGTGCCACACCGGGTCCGGCGGCCTCGGTTCCGGCGCGCTCATGGCGCGGCCGGGCCGCCCATGCCCACACCGTCTGCTCGCCGTGCGGCACGATCAGTACGTCGGCGGCGTCCACTGCGGCGGCGATCTCCTCGGCCCGCCGCCGCAACGCGCGCAAGCCGGCGGCGAATTCCTCGTCGTTCCACACCACCATCGCCAGGTGCGAGCCCTCGAGCCGGTAGCCGAGGCGGGCTTCGGCGGCGTCGATGTCGACCGGGCCGCCGACCAGTATCGCGCGCACCGCCTCCCGGCGCCGGGCCGCCACCTCGGCCGGGCTCACCGCTCGGGCCCGCTGGAAGGCCGTGCTGAGCGCCTCGGCGGCGGTGCCCGCCCAGTCGGTGGTGTGGCCGACGATGTGCATCACCAGCTGCTGCGAGGCGGACTCGCCCAGCGCGGACATGGTGACCTGCTCGGTGAGGGAGAGCACGGTGGCGTGCTGGCCCGACCGGCAGACCCGCAGCAGCACGGGTAGATCCAGGCCGTCCCGCACCAGCGCTTCGACGAGGTCGAACGCCTCGTCGGGCAGATCGGCTGCGCGCGCGCCGCTGACCAGGCCGGGCAGCATCGTCCGGCTCAACGCGAACAGGGTGCGCTCGAGGCTCCGGCGCAGGACCGGAGTGGTCAGCTCGGGCACGTCGCGACAGATCTGCTCGAAGGCGCGGCCGACCAGCGCTTCCAGCCGCTGCGGTTCGAGCAGTTCGGCGACCAGGCGGCGCAGCCAGAGGTCGGCAGCGGGATCGATGGAGGGAACTGTCATGGAAACCTGCAGAAGCCGGCCCGGACGCCGGATGCGTCACGATGCGGCTCGAGCTTACTCGTCGCGCGGCCGCCGTCGCGGTGTTTCCGAGCCCGCCCGTCCGCCACGGCGGCATCCTCCGTGAGCAGTGCGACCGCGCCGGATCAGCGATGGCACGGGGGACGCAAACAGGTAGCGGGCTACTCATGCGCGGACAGGCCGGTCCGGCACAGACTGGGCGCACGAATCGCTTCGAAATTCCGTACTGGAGATCGGCATGGACTGTCACGCACGAATGGCGCTGCTCGCGGTAGCCGCGGCGGGAGTGTTCGCGATGCCGGCGCCGATCGCGATCGCGGCGCCCGCGACGGAAGCTCCGGGAGCGACGACGACGGAGCCCGACCGACCTACGCGGCCGGCTGCGACGACCACCACGACCACCACGACCGCCGGGCCATCGTGCTGCACCGAACCCCCGATCATCACCGATCCACCGGCCGACCCGACCCTCGAAGCCGACCCGACGAATGCCGCTCGCGGAGAGCCGGTCACCGTGCGGGGCTCGAACTGGTCGTGCGGCGAGGTGACCATCACTCCGCAGCGGTCGGCATCGGTGACCGTCGGCACGAGCGAGCATTCGTTCTCGACAACGATCACCGTGCCGTCGGATGCCGATTTCGGCTCCTTCTCGATCGCCGTCACCTGTGACCGCTGGGACCAGCTCACCCGGACGGTGACGATCCGGATCGCGCGCCCACCGACCGTCGCCACGACCACGACGACGTCCCGGACCGGCGTGCCGGTTTCCGAAGTCGAGGCGCAACCGTCCGCCTCACAGATCGCCATCCCTGCGCCCGCCCCGCCGAGCGGATCCGACCCGACCCGCCTCGTCCAGGACGCCCTCGCGCTGGTCGGACTCCTGCTCGCGATCGCCGTGGCGACCCTCGTGCTGCACCGGCGCGGCAGGCACCTGCGCCGCCCGGCCGAGCCGCGGCTACGGGTGCGCGTGGTCGAGGGCGCGGCCCCGATGATCCACGTCCACCGCAGCGGTGCGATGCCGGCGCTACGGGTCCGGCTGTTCGGCGCGGATCCGCTGCTGCAGATCAGGGAGATACCACGATGACTGCTGCACCGATCACGGCCGAGTCCGTCCTCTTTCCGGCCGTCACCCACGTCGCGAGAACGGACGACCTCGCTCGATGCCTACAGCACTGCGGCGTGGAGTATGTGGTGCTACGCCGAGCGCCCATCGTCACGGCCGCACTGCGGTCGACGGCATTGCGAGAGGTCACCGCGGCGGTCGAGCACCTGCTCCGGATCGACCTCGCAGCGGTGTTGGCCGAGGGCTGGCGTCGCTACGACCGGCTACGCGAAGCGGCGGGTCGCACCCGGTCGGGCGGCACCGAACAGGTCGAACTCCTCGAGCACGAGATCACCCGGACCTGCGATCCGCGCCTCGAGGTCACCGTCGACGGCAATCCGGTCGGCGAACTGGACCTGGAACTGCGTGTCGCGATCCTCCTGCGACCACTGACCGCGACTGTTCGCGGTGGTCTGTTGGTCGCGTTGGGACCCGGCGACTGCACGGTGTCGGCGAGCGTCTCCGCCGCGGGGCTGGGCAGGCTGCTGCGGCGCGAGCACACGCTACCGGTGGCGACACTGGTGGACCTGCGGCGGCCGATTCCTCTGGTGCGCCACGACTTCGACGACCCGACGGTCCGGATGCGTCGCGTGCCGAGCTCGCGGACCGGGTGAAACAGGCGTCGACCCGGCGAGGGATGGCCGCACCGGGTCGTCGGTCGGGAGCTACACCGGCAACGGAGCCGACGGCGGGAAGACCACAGGCAGCGCTGTCAACGCCCGGTGGAAGGGGCCGGGGCGCCACACGAGTTCCTCCGGGGGAACGGCGAGAGCCAGTTCCGGAACGGTGTCGAGGAGGTGGTCGATGACGTCCTGGGCGAGCAGGAGTCCGTACGGGCGGGCCTGGGCGGGGCAGGCGTGATCGCCCGTGCTGAACGCCAGATTCCAGCCGTTGTCCAGGTATTCGCCGGTATTGATCTCCGGATCCGTGTTGCAGGCGGCCATGCTGATGATGACCGGCTGGTTCGCGGGCAGCCACACGCCCTCGATCAGGATGGGCTGACGCGGGTAGGTGATGCAGTAGTTCGCCATGGGCGGGTCGGTCGCCAGGCGCTCTTCGAGTGCGGACCTGGTCGACAGCGGCAATCCGTGCTCACCGGTGGTGAAACGGGAGTCGGTGAGCATCAGCAGCAGGGTGTTGGCGATGAGGTTCACCGGCGGTTCGACGCCGGCGGCGAACAACAGGACCAGCTGATGCACCATCTCCTCGTCGGTCAGCGCGGCCGGATGCTGGACCATTCTGGTGGTGACGTCGTCGGCCGGGTGGGCGCGCTTGAGGGCGGTGAGATCCAGCAGCGCCTCGCTCATCATCGCGTTCACCGTGTCGGTGTCCACGCCGTCGAACATCGCGGCGCTGGCGGTCGCGACCTGCTCACCGATTTCCGGCGGACAGCCGAGTATCTGGCAGAAGACCGAGAAGACGAGCGGAAGGGCGTACTGGTTCAGCACGTCGGCGCGCCCCTCGCGGCAGAACGTGTTGACGATCGGAACCGCGGAGGTCTCCACCGCCGATCGCACGGAATTCAGATCGATTCCGGCCAAGGCGTGGTTCAGAACGCTGCGGTAGCGGGTGTGTTCCGCGCCGCTCGTGCGAATCGCGTTGGGGCGGTACTCGATCATCGGCATGATCGGGATATCGGCGGACACGGTCTTCTGCCAGGCGCTCGGGTCGGCCGGGAAGTGCGCGGAGTCGCCGAGGATGCGTACCGCCGTGCTGTACTTGATGACCAGGGTGGCGGGCACGCCGGGCCACATCTCCACCGGCACCAGCGGTCCGTAGTTCATGTCGCGCATCCGGCGGTAGGCCCCGTGCGGGTCGGCCGCGAATTCCTCGCTGTAGATGGGAATTCGGGGACCGGGACCGGTGACCTCGATCGACCGCTTCGGGTCAGCGGTAGCACCCTGGAGTGGGTGTTGCAGATGCACGGATTCTCCTCGATCTCGGTTGCGATGGCACTGCACTCGAGGCGATGGTCGAGCGCCTCGCTTCAGGTCTGCGGCTGTAGAGCATGTGCGCGCGTTGGCCTTTGCGGAGAATACTGTAGGCGACTGTCGCGGCTGCCGCACGGCATCGTTCCACTGGTCAGGGGCCCTCGACGGGCGCCACCGGGCGATGCTTGCCCGGTGTCCGATCACGGCACGGTATCCGGTATTTCGGTCGACGCACGGGTGGAGCCCCCGACACTGTCGGGGGCTCCACCGGCAGGGCTGTTCCGGGTCAGTTGTCCTGCAGCGCGCGGATGCGGGAATCCCACGCGCCGGGGAGATCATCCGACAGCACCGGTGCGCCGAGGATCTCGTCGTCGAAGCCGAAGGCCTCCAGCAGTGCGGGCACGTGATCGACGAGGTTGTCGATGGCCTGACGGAGCTGCTGCTTGGTCTTCTCCACGGCGGCGACGTCGATCAGACCGCGGGTCAGGTACCACGTGGCATGCTGGTCGATGTAGTGCAGTGCGAAAACATCGCGCACCGCGGCGATCTCCGGATGCGTGGTGTGGTTCTGCAGCAGGCCCAACGCCTCTTCGGCGCAGTAGGCCTCGGCGAGTTCGAGCGCCTCGGGGATGACCGCCAGGCGATCGGCCAGCGCCGACGTGGCCAGATGCCGTTGCGCCTCTTGGACGATCGTCAGCGTGCGAGCGTTGAACAGGCGCTGACGGTCGTCGGCGTCGGCGGGATCGTGCAGGGCGGGCTGCGGCGGCGTCTTACCGGCCAGCTGCTTGGCCAGCACTCGACCGGCGACCGATCCGAGGACATGGCAATCGCCTTCGCCGGTGATGGCCGCATGGCAGACACCCAGGTAGTCGGCGACCCGGTTGGCGCTGAACATGCCCTGCGCGCCCATCTTGATGCGGCTGTGGGTCACCGTGTCCAGGGCGTGCAGCTGGATGAAGTGCTTGGCCAGCATCACCGACACCACGGTGTCGCGATGGGTGAGGTCGCTGTCGGCGAGGTGGGTCTTGATCGCGTTGCCGTAGACGGTCCGCACGACGGTGCCCGCCAGATCGGTGATCAGGGTGTCGCGCACGTGCGGGATGTCGAGCATGACCGGGGTGTCTTCGAGCGTCAGCGGCACCAGCCGCTTGGCGGCGTAGCGCAGCGCGATGTAGAGCGCGGCGCGGGCCGAGGCGTTCAAGCAGGACGAGAGCGCCAAGCGCCCGACGGTCAGCTGACTGATCGCCGAGGGGAACGCCCGCCTCCGGCTGGCCTCGTCGCGCCAGGTCAGCACGCCGTTGTCGTCGATCGTCGCCAGGTCGTTGCTCAGCCACGCACTGCGATCGACCCGCAGATTCTCGAAGCTGATGACCGAGTTGTCCATGATCACCAGCGGCTGGTGGTCGAGCTGGGTGATCGTCACGCCGGGGGCCGGGGTGCCGTCCGCGCCGCGTAGTCGCGCGGTGAACAGGTGCACGCCCTGATCGACGCCCGCCGCGTCGATGAAGCGCGCGCCGACCACGCACACGCGGGACACCGGGATGCCGACGCTCGGCATGAACTTCCTGGCCCGCGGGGTCGGGGTGTTGATCACGAACCCGTCCCCGTCCCAGGTGGCGGTGGTCTGCATGAACCCGATATTGGAGCCGCAGCCGTATTCGGTCAGCAGCATGACGCCGATGGCGGACGCGTCGTCCAGGTCCTGCAGATAGGGGGCGGCGGCCTCGGGCTCGGTGAGGGTGGCCAGGCTGCCCGAGGCCAGGTTGTAGTGGCCGGAGATGAGCGGGATCAGGTCTGTTGCCAATACCGCCGACCAGTCGAACACCGCGAAGAGTTCGGGCAGGGTCGTCGCGACAGCCTGGGTGCTGCCGATCTCCTTGACCAGATACCGCAACTGGGCGTAGGCGTTCTCCCGCCGCTGCTCCTGGCTCTGTTCGTCGGTGACGGCGAAGTTCGGATCACTCAGGATCTCCTGCAGCCGCTGATGGAACTCCGAGCTGCCGTGCCGGAGGTACTCGGCCAGCGACGTCTGCCCCTCTTGCCCGTTCGTAACCATGATCGCTCCTAGTTCATCTACCGCCCCAGCCCAGCGCTGGGGGACGCTCAGGCCGTCGCCGTGGCTTCCCCGGCACGACAGTGCCGCCCACGCGCGGATGCAGGGAGTCGCGGATGCGTAGCAAGAGTTACCCGAAGCCTCGGCCGGGTGACGCGGCAACGGCAGGTAGGGGGCGTTTCGGTTCGGTCGCGTAGCGGCGTGCGCGAGTCGTCGAACCGGCGCGCAGGTGCATCGACCTGCGGAGACAGTGGTGCCGCGGAGCTGACCTCGATCGCTCGCCACACAGGAAGGATTGTGCCACAGAACCTTTCAATGTTCAGGGCAACCGGTGACCGGTGGGTTGCGGCACAGCGTGCGCCCGGGGATCGGCTACGATCGGCCCATCGGTTCGCCGGCGGCATCCGCCGCGCCGCTGAACGGATCCGACGCAGGGCGTCCTGTTTGGGGGAATGCAAGCACATGAAGTAGCGGTGCTCGTCGACACACAACCGATCGGCCGGGTGGCGCATGCGCCACCCGGCCGATCGGTTGTCGTCACCGCGTTCGTGGTGTCAACGCCTGAAGGCGTCGCGCACCTTGTTCACGGCCTGTTTCAGGTTGCCGGACAATTGGTCTCGGCGACCCTGTGCTTCGAGCCGGGGATTGTCGGTCGCCCTGCCCATGAACTTCTTCACGCTGCCGCGCGTGGCCTGCACCCGGTGTCCGAGCCGGCTCTCACGGCGTGGTGGATTCCGGTCCATCGCGCTCTCCTGTGGAAGTAGTTGCCGGTGACGTCAGTAGTAGTGCCTGCGGCCACCGACCGGGTGGCCCACCGAGCCGGCGATCCAGAGCACGGCGCCGACGAGCAGCACGATGATGCCCGCGGTGACCAGCAGGTTGATACCGAGCAACCAGCCGACGATCAGCAGAATCAATCCGAGTACGATCACGGTCTTTCCCTTTCCTCGACAGTCGAGTTCCGACTGAATGTGTTCACGCCTTCGCCGGTCCGGAGTCGCCCGCGGGGCGTTTGATGAACCGGTTCGCACTCCACACGGCTCCGCTGCGGGATGCCGCGGTGTCGCGAGTGGCCTGGGGTGCGGGAGTGGCGCGGCGGGCTGCCGCGACCTCCCGGCGTGAACGACGTAGTTCCCGGCGCGCTTCGCTGCCGCGGCGGGCGGTTCGCCACACACCGATCGACAGGAGCAGCAGACCGAGCATGCCCGCGGCGCCGATGACGATGCCGGAGCCGAAAACCTCTCCCACCGAGGGTGTGAAAGGATGTCCGAATACTTCGAAATCACCTGCCGCCATTCGCATCTGATCGATATCGGCAGCAGCCACGGCGACTCCGGCGACGACCGCGGCGAGCAGGACGACGAGCCCTATGACAATGAACATGTGTTTCCCGCTTCACGCTGAAATGTTGTGACAGGACGGCTATTCCCGGCGCCGGGATGTCCAAACAGCCGAGGGCGAAATTGGCAACGGTCCTGAACGCGTGAGTGAGTGGAGGGACCGGAGGGCGACGAGTGGTCGATGTTTCCCCTGTGGCCGGTCGAGACATCGATCCGTTCACGGCCGTTGTGGCCGTGGTCCCGCCGGACGAAGCGTCATGAGACAGAGATCATTCGGATAGGGGGCGCGCCCGGGCGCGGCGGCGGCCGGACAGGGGGACAGCGCACCGGCAACCAGCGGATCGAGGTCGGAGCCGAGTCCGCCCGTGACCGCTATGCGGTCAGATTCTCGAGAATCGCCCCGGCGGTGTTCGGCCTGGCGGACCGGAATCCGGTGCCCGCCCACAGACTGGTGCCGTGTGGATCGCCCGCGCGAACTGCCGCCGCCCGCAGCGGCCCGGTGATCTGATTGAGTTCCGGATAGCCCGAGGGCGCGTGCGAGTCGTGGCGGCGCATGAAGTCGTTGACCAGACCGCGCGCGTAGCGGCCGGAGAACGCCCTGGTCAGGCCGGTTCGGGTGAATTCGGGGGACTGCAGGGCGGCTCGGTGCACGGCGTTCGTGCCCGCTTCCTCGGCGAGCAGCAGGGCGGTCCCGATCTGCGCGGCTGCGGCGCCGAGCCGGTGGACATGCGCGACGGCTTCCGGCGTGGACAGTCCCCCCGCCGCGACCACCGGGACCGCACGCGCGATCCGGGTGAGGAGTTCGTCCAGTGATGTGGTGCCCGGCGCTGCGGCGGGGTCGAATGTCCCGCGATGCCCACCGGCCGCCGGGCCCTGCACCACCAGCCCCCCGGCGCCGTCGGCGACGGCCAGTTCGGCCTCGGCGGGGGTGGTGACCGTGACGAGGGTGAGGATGCCCGCCCGGGCGAGGGCGGTCATCCACTCGCGGCCCGGCGAGCCGAAGGTGAACGACACCGCCGCGGGGCGGGATGCTTCGACGAGTTCGAGCTTGGCCTGCCAATCGTCGTCGTCCGGATGGGGCGAGCCGGGTTCGGCGCCGTAGCGCTCGGCCTCGTCGGCCAGCGACTCGCGGTACCGGGCGAGTTCCGCCTCGCGGGCCACGCTGGGCTGGGGCACGAACAGGTTCACCCCGAACGGCCGGGCGGTGAGCGCCCTGGTCTGTTCGATCTGCTCGGCGACCTGTTCGGCGGTCCGGTAGCCGGCCGCGAGGAAGCCGAGCCCGCCCGCGGCGCCGACCGCGGCGGCGAGCGCGGGAGTGGACGGCCCGCCCGCCATCGGGGCACCGATGAGCGGAAGCGTCAGGTCGCGCAGATCGAGCATGATCACCCTTTTTCCGTCGGAGTTCCGGATCGTGCGAACGGTGGATGGTGGCCGCAGCAGGCTCCCGCGCTACCTCACCACGCCGAAGTCGCCTGGAGGACCGCCTCTTTCAGCGCCTCGGTCCGCCACGTGGTCACCTGCTGGTACTCGGGGTCGGAGACCATCTCACAGAAGACCTGTCGCGAGGGATAGCGCACCAGGATCACCGCATCCCAGTCCTGGCCCTGCTCGGCGACCAGCGCCGTCGATCCGTCACCCGCATAGAGCACTTCCGCGCCGTAGCGCGGGGCGAACGTCTCCTGCACGGCGTCGGCGTAGCGGGCATACAGTTCCCGGCCGCCGGGGGCGAAGCGCAGCAGGTTCAGCATCACCACCGGACCGCCCGGGTCCTCGGCGAGGAAGCGTTTCAGATCGATACCGCGTGGGTCGACAGCCATGCGGTCAGTATTCGCGCCGCGATTCGGACTCGATCGCGCGGTACCGGAAAGCGCCACCCGATTTGGTCGCGGTGTGTCAATATTGCGCCGCGTGCACCGGAGAGTCCGGCGTCGCGATCAGGAGGCAAGACTCGTGGGCGTGTATGTGGTGACGGGGTCGGCATCGGGGATGGGCCGGGCGGTGGTCGAAAAACTGCGCGCGGCCGGTCACACCGTGGTCGGCGTCGACATCCGGGACGCCGAGGTCGTCGCGGACCTGTCCACACCGCAGGGACGCGACGACGCTGTCCGCAAGGTGCTCGAGCAGACCGAGGGGCACCTCGACGGCGCGGTCCTGGCCGCCGGTCTCGGCCCGACGCCGGGCAAGGATCGTCCGCGCCTGATCTTCCAGGTCAACTACCGGGGCGTGGTGGAGTTGCTCGACGGCTGGCGCGCCGCGCTGGCGAAGAGCGGCGAAGCCAAGGTCGTCGTCTTCGGCAGCAACTCCACGACCACCACGCCCGCGGTGCCGCGCCGGGCGATCCGCGCGCTGCTGTCGGGCGATGTCGACAAAGCCGTGCGCGCGCTGCGGATCTTCGGGAGCCAGGCCCCCTCCATCGCCTACGGCGCGTCCAAGATCGCGGTTTCCCGATGGGCGCGGCGCAACGCGGTGACCGCCGAGTGGGCCGGCGCGGGCATCCGCCTCAACGTGCTGGCCCCCGGCGCTATCCGCACGCCCCTGCTGGAGAAGCAGCTCGCCACCCCGGCCGAGGCGAAGCTGATCAACGCGTTCCCCGTGCCGATCGGCGGTTTCGGCGATCCCGGCCACCTGGCCGACTGGGTGCTGTTCATGCTGTCGGAATCGGCGAGCTTCCTGTGCGGCAGCGTGGTCTTCGTCGACGGCGGTTCGGATGCGTATTTCCGGGCAGACGACTGGCCGACCTCCGTGCCGCTGCGCCGAATCGTCTCCTATCTGAAGCGCTTCCGCGGATTCCGGCCGCTGCGCTGATCCATCTTCGCGACTCGCCCGGCGCGGGCTGCTGGTTGCGCGCTCGGGCCCGGCCCCGGCGGACAACACGCCGCTGCGGCAGGGAGTCGCCGAACAGACACCCGCCCGCGGCAAGCGGCCCGCTGCCTGGTTGTCGGCGCGGGGCGACAGGTCGGGGTCGCGACGGAACGCGGGTACCGGGATCATGAGCCCCGCGCCCGCCTCGATGGTGAACCGGTCGTCGCCGCGCCCCCACGAATGGATCGACAGCAGCGCCGGCGCGCGCGGGGCCCCGCTACCCGCGGCGTCGAAAGCGAACAGCCGCTGCGGAATCCGGCCGATGCGGTCGGTGGCGGGATCGCTCGCATGCGCGGCCGGCGCGCCCGCAAGGCTCTCCGGCGGCGGCGTCGACATGCCGGTACCACTGGTCGAAGAAACGGTCGCGGCGGGCTCGGCGCGGCGGTGCGGCGAAGGACCCGTTCGCCGCCGATCTCGGCCGCCACGATTCGTCGGTGACCGTCTCCTGATCGCGCACCCGACCACCGAGGACCAGGCGGCGAACGAGCCCGCCGAGTGGTGCAGGTCGGCGGAGGTGTCCGGCGTGGTCAGCCCTTCGGCGGCGGGCACGCAGGGTTGTCGGCGACACCGCACATCTCGACGTGGAAGTAGCTGGGGATCGATGGCGGGGTCGTGTCGGCGTGCTGGTTGACGAGGTTGAATCCCAGATTGAACACCAGCATGATCGCGTTCACCACGGTGGTCAGGGCGAGGATCCGCACGACGCTGACACCACGCTTCGAGCGCAGCCGCTCGATGCCGGCGTCGGAGATCAGCAGACCGTCCTCGCGGCGGAAGCAGTAGATCGAGATCGACAGCACTGTGACGACGGCGCCGAACACGATCCCTTCGTAGAGCGGGAACTGATCGAGGGTCCCGGGGAAGATCGACCAGGTGCTGTTCACGCGCATGTAGGTCCACAGGCCCTGACGCTGCAACATCTGCTCGATCGCGGTGTCGAGGACGAAGAAGAGCAGCAGCATCGACGCCACGATCCCGGCCTTGTTCAGCCGGGGGAATCGCTTGCGGGCGGCCTTGATCACCTTGTCGATGCCGACGACCGCCAACGGAAGGAAGAGCAGGTAGTCGGCGAGCGTGTACCAGATGGGCTGCGGGGTCTCCGCGCCTTTGGCGACCCACCCCGGAACATAGGGGCCCCACGATCCCATCTGGAAGAAGCCGGTGCTGTAGGCGAAAACGGGCCGGATCGCGTTCACGCCCACGTCCTGCCACGCCGCCAGCAGCCAGGCGATCAGGAACACGCCGATGGTGGGCAGCTGCCCCTCTCGTCGGGTCCTGCGGACCAGCCAGATCACGAAGGCCACCATGCCGACGACGCAGATCACTTCGGAGATCCTGATCAGGACCATGGTCGAGGTCGGGATCTCGTCGGGACCGTGCGGCACCGGCGCGAAGTCGTCGGACAGTATCCAGCGGATGTAGATGTAGAGCTGCAGCGCCACGATCAGCGCGCCCACTCGCGCCAGCCAGACGATCGGGGGTGAATCCTGGGCTCGCGAGCCCTCGGCCGGTGTCGTGGTGGGGGAGTTCTCGGCGACCGGAGGATCCGCTTCCGGTGGCGCGCCGATCACGTCGTTGCTCGTCGCCTCGTCGTGTGCCTTGGTCATCGGTGACCTGCCTCTCCTGGTACCGTCGCTGCCCGTCGTGTGACGGTCGTCAGCCGACCGGCCACTGAATGGTCTTGTGCTGCAGGAACTCCGAAAGGCCGTGGGCGCCGAACTCGCGGCCGAGGCCGCTGCGCTTGTACCCGCCGAACGGGCCGTGCGGGCTCAGGCCGCCGCCACCGCCGTTGATCACGACCATGCCGGTGCGCAGTTGCTGGGCGACGCCGTAGGCGCGGATCGGGTCCGCGGACCACACCCCGCCTGCCAGGCCGAAGTCGCTGTCGTTGGCCAGCCGGACCGCCTCCGCGTCGTCCGCGAACGGGATCACCACCGCCACCGGCCCGAAGAACTCGCTGCGGGCGATGGTCATCGCGTTGTCGACGCCGACGAACAGGGTCGGTTCGAGGAAGTAGCCCCTGTTCAGGTGGCTGGGTCGTCCGCCGCCGTGGGCGATCCGCGCGCCTTCGGCGAGTCCGGTGCGGATCAGCGCCTCGACCCGCTCGCGCTGCACTTGCCGGATCAGCGGCCCCATCGACACCGCGGGGTCGGCGGGATCGCCCACCGTGATGTAGTCCAGCGCCGCTTCGACTCTTCCGACGAGTTCGTCGTGCAGTGATTCGTGGACGAGCACTCTGGTCATCAGGGCGCAGCCCTGGCCGGCGTGGGTGACGAAGCCGGACAGAACACTGTCGATCACCTTGTCCAGGTCGGTGTCGTCGAGCAGCACATTGGCGGACTTGCCGCCCAGTTCGAGCACCACCTTCTTGAGGGTGTCCGCACTCTGCTCGTAGACCTTGCGTCCGACGGTGTCCGAGCCGGTGAAGCTCACGATGTCGACGCCGGGATGGCGGGTGAGTGCCTCACCTGCGGCGACATCGCCGGTGATGATGTTGAGGACACCCGCGGGCACTCCGGCCGCCTCGGCGATCTCGCCGAGGATCAGCGCCTCGAAGGGGGTGTAGGGCGAGCACTTGAGCACCACGGTGCAGCCCGCCGCCAGCGCGGGCCCCACCTTGAACAGATTGAGGAACAGCGGGAAGTTGAACGCGGTGACAAGGGCGGCGACGCCGTAGGGTTCACGGACCACGACGCCCTGGCCGATGCCGCGCCCGATGGTCGGCAGCATCGGCGTCACGAAGTCGAAACCGGGCACGACGCGGTGTGCGAGATCGGCGAAGTGCTCGATCGGTGCGCCGACCTGGAGGAACTCGGCCAGCATCCGGGTGGATCCGGCTTCGGCGATGCTCAGTTCGACGAGTTCGGGGCTGCGGCGGCGTAGTTCGGCCGCCATCGCGGAGAGCACCCCGGAACGTTCGGCGGGGGTCGTCCTCGGCCACGGGCCCTCGTCGAAGGCGCGACGGGCCGCCGATACCGCGTGCTCGACGTCGGCCGATGTCGCCTGTGGCACGGTGCCGATCGGCTCTTCGGTCGCGGGGTTGACGACGGTGATCCGCTCCGTCCCGTGGCCGCCTGTCCACTGCCCGTCGATGTACAGCTTGCCCAGCGGGGTTGTCGTCATGCCGATGCGCCTTCGCCTGATCACTTATATCGGTTATATAATTTACCTTCTTGCTTCGGTCAGCGAGGGGAAATGACTAGTTATATGATGTAGCTGTTGACCGGTGGGTCGGCCGAGTCGTCCGCACCCGCGAAGCCGTACGAGAGCTGCTCTCGTCCCGAGGTATCGAGGTAATCTGTGACCAGCGCTGTTTCGGTCGATGGCGCGCATCGTCGTGTCCGTGCGCCGAAGACCGCCGAACTGATCGCCCGCCAGCTTCGCGGCGAGATCGTGCGTGGCGTGTTGAAGCCGGGGGACACCCTGCCTCCGGAGCTGGTGCTCGGCAAGCAGTTCGGCGTCTCGCGCCCGACGCTGCGTGAGGCGTTCCGGATCCTCGAGAACGAATCCCTGATCGTCGTGCGCCGGGGCTCGCGCGGTGGTGTGCAGGTCTCCTCGCCCGATCCGGCGGTGGCCGCGCGCCATGTCGGTCTGCTGTTGCAGATGTCGGCCACCACCCTCGCGGACGTCTACGAGGCGCGCATGGTGCTCGAGCCCGCGGCGGTGCGGATGCTCGCCCAGCGCCACACGGACGCGGATCTGGCCGCGCTCACGGGGGCGGTCACCGAGTTGAAAGCGCTGGTCGCCGCGGGCACCGACAGCGCGAGGTTCGACGAGTGGTCGCGGGCGGCCTTCCGGTTCCACGATCTGATCATGGAGCGGGCGGGCAACAAGACGCTGGCCCTGCTCGCGGGTGTGCTCCAGGAGGTGGTATCGGTGCACATGGACGCGGCGGTTCGGCGCTCCACCGACCACGCCGAAATCCTGTCCCAGTTCCGTAAGACGCTGCGCTCGTTCACGAAGGTGATCTCGCTGATCGAGGCCGGGGACGCCGACGGCGCCGAGCAGTTCTGGCGCGGTCACATGGTCAAGGCGGGCAAGAACATGCTGTGGGGCACGCTCGCCACCGAATCCGTCGTGGATCTGTTCAATTGACGCTGATCAGCCCAATGCGCCGCTGTCGCGATGCGCGGCGATCTCGTCCCAGTCGAATCCGGCGTCGAGCAGAATCTCCTCGGTGTGCTGGCCCAGTTCCGGTGCGGGCCCGCGGGGGGCGGTGAACTCGCCGTCGAACTGATAGGGCGGCGCGACGACCTTGAAGGGGACGCCGTTGTTGCCGACGACCTCCGGCAGATAGCCGTTGGCCCGCACCTGTGGGTTCTCGTGGATTTCGGCGAAGGTGGCGCTGGGCGCCCAGACTCCGCGGAAGCCGGCCAGGATCTCCTGCCATTCGGCCATGGTGCGGGTGGCGAAGGTGGCGTCGAGTTCGGCGACGCACTCGGCCCGGTGCGCGAACCGCTTGCCCGCGTCGGCGAACCGCTCGTCGGCGACGAGATCGTCGCGGCCTATCAGCTCGCAGAGCTCGCCCCAGAAGCGATCCGCCTGCAGGCAGACCAGATTGAGCCAGCGGTCGTCCTTGGTCCGGTACAGGTTGACGATGGGGTTCGCGGCCTCGCGGCGGTTCTGTCTGGGCAGTTCACCAGCCGCGCCCGCGGCCAGATCGGGGCTCATCGCCCACATGCCGGTGTTCAACAGCGAGACGTCGACCACGCCGCCCTCGCCGGTGCGTTCCCGGCGGAACAGCGCCATGGCCACCGCGCCCGCGATGGTGTTGGAACCCTGGAGATCGTAGAAGGCGGCGGGTTGGAGCACCGGCTCCGGCGCGCCCGGCGGTGTGAGCTTGTACAGGGTGCCCGCCGCCGACCACGCTGCCGCGGAGTCGAATCCGCCGACGTCGGTCATCGGCCCCCGGCTGCCCCAGCCCGAGCCTCGGACATAGATCACGCGCGGAGCGACCGCGGTGATGTCCTCGACATCGATCTTCAGTCGGGCGCGCGGTTCGGGCAGGTAACTGGTGAGGAACACATCGGCGGAGGCGACGAGGCGACGCAGGATCGCCTGTCCGTCGGCAGAGGTGAGATCGAGGGTGATGCTGCGCTTGCCCCGGTTCGGCACTTCCAGGAACGGATTGGCCGCCGACTCGTCGGCGTTGAGCGCGTTGCGCAAGGCGCGCTGTGGATCTCCGGTCGGTGGTTCGACCTTGATCACATCGGCCCCGAGATCGGCCATGATCGCGCCTGCGCCGGGCACGAATGTCCATGCGGCGACCTCGATCACCCGCACTCCGGTGAACGGTCCGCTCATCGTCGCTCCTGCCTGCCGTTCGAATCCGCCTCCGGCGGAGGTTCGTCCCGCCCGGGGCGGCGAGTGGCGCGCAGCGCGTTGAGCATCGTGATGAAATGGCCGCGCTTCCAGCCGTCCTGGTCTTCGCCCCAGCCGATCCGGTTGTCGAATTCCCAGCGCATCAGCGCGTTGCTGCCCGCGCCGCCTTCACACATATGGCTCACCGAGAAGCCTTCGGCCTGCATGGTCCGGCCGGTGATATCGGTGAGTTGGACGTCCATGTGCGCGCTCCAGCCGGTCGCGGGATCGCGGAAATTGCGCATCCAGCTGGCGGTCTTGTCGAGCCGCTCGAACACGCCGTCGCGCAGGAGCCAGCCGTGATTGAGCGGTGAGCGGCCCACGGCATCGCCGTCCTGTGGCCGGACGAATCCGAGAAATCCGGTGCGCTCGTCGGCGTGGCCGAAGATGTACTGCACCCGGCCACGGCCGCGCTGGCGTTCGATCTGCCGCCACTGCGGCCCGCCGGGAGCGGCCACGCGGTACTTGCCCGCCAGGTATTCGGGCTTCCTGCTCCGGTCGTGATGCCCGCCTCGGGGACCCCAGGTCCGGTCCCTGATCGAATAGCAGTCGATCGGGATCCGTTCCCCGCGCAGGACGAGTTCGCCGGTGATGTGCCCGAGCTGATCGAGATGCGGGCTGTGCATGGCGGGCGGTTCGCCGGGAGTGAACCGGCGCGGCGGATGCACGCTGTTGTGCTGGAAGGACAGGGAGAAATCGGCGGCTCGATCGAGATAGCTGATCTCGTAGTCCATGAGCGGGCGCAGCATCTCGACGCTGAATCCGCCACTGGGAAAGGTGATATCGCGCAGATCGGGATCGGCGGGCATCGGGGCGTCCACGGCGGTGCGGTAGTAGGCCATCCGGCCGGGATCGGCGCCGCCGGGGTCCCAGGCGAAGACCCGCCAGGTGACGGTGCCGCGATTCACGTGATGGGCGGCGTGCAACCAGCCGCCGATCCTGCGCTCGGGAATGTTGAACGACCACCAGGTGGTCTCCGCCCAGAACGGGTCGTCGGTCAGCGGTCGATGGTAGGTGTCGTCCGCCTCGGTGAACGGAGTGTCGGCGGTGATCGTCGTTGTGTCCGGGGTGATCACCGGGTCCTCGGTGGGGCCTTCGAACATCGATCCATCTTTTCATATAGTTAACTGATATAGGAGATTTTCTACCTATTCCGGCGCCTGCGGCAGATTCGGCAGATGCTCGGATTTCGGCCGGATGCGGAACAGCGATTCCTGGGCCAGGCTGGCCACCAGGCGGCCGCCGCGGTTGTAGATCCGGCCGGTGTACAATCCGCGGCCGGCCGAGGTCGACTCCGGTCGCAGGTCCATCAACAGCCAGTTGTCGACCCGGACGGGCCGGTGCAACCAGAGCGAGTGGTCGAGGCTGGGCAGGATGCCGACCTGGTCCACCTGCGGGGCCTTGGACAGCCCGGTGCACATGTCCGACAGGAAGGCGAGGGCGCAGGCGTGCGTGTTCGGCTCGTCGCCGAGCGGTTCTCGCACGCGGATCCACAACCGGGTCGGCCAGCGGTGCCAGCGCTCGGGATCGTGCGGGATTCGGGCGTCGAGATCGAGCATCCGGCGATCGAGTTCGAACGCGGGCAGCGCTTCGGGATCCTCGGCGGCGGGCATACTCGCGGACTGGTAGTCCGGCCCGTCCTGGGCGCGATGGAACGAGGCGGCCAGGTGCAGGATCGTGGCGCCCTGCTGCGTCGCGAGCACGCGGCGCGTCGAATAGCGCCGCCCGTCCCGGTCCCTGTCGACCCGGAGCATCACCGGCGCGGTGCCGTCCCCCGGGGCCAGGAAGTACCCGTGCATGGAGTGC
>NZ_BAGA01000069.1 GCF_000308595.1 Nocardia higoensis NBRC 100133
CACGATAGGGGACCCAATACTGGGTCCCCTATCGTCGTTTCCGGGGTCTTCGGACCTCGTGCACTCGCACGCGTTCGGCCACTTCGTGAACGCGTGGTTGAATCAACGAAGCCGGGCAACTCCCCGGCAGCAGACTTTTCGAAAGGGTTCACCGTGTCCGAACACAACGACGGTCCGAGGCCGTTCCGGCGAGGCGCGTCCGATTCGGGGCAGCGCGATGCCGGCAACGACCGGCCGTCCCGTGGGACCGGTGACTCCGACACGGGGCGAAGCGGCGGTTTCCGCCGCGGCGGCGCGGACAACGAGCGCGGAGCCGGGGATCGGCGTGATGCCCGCCGGGGCGACTCCGGGGGTTACGGCGGTCGGGGAAGTACCGAAGGACGCGGCGGATCCGACAGCCGTGGCCGATCCGGCGGTGGCTTCCGCCGAGACTCCGGGGACCGGTCCGTTTCCCGTGATGATCGCGGATCCGGCGGTGGTTTCCGCCGTGGCGGCGACAGCGGCGGGTTCCGTCGTGACGACGCGGGTCGACGTGGAGGCGATTCCGGCAGCTCGCGCGGGGGTGAGCGGGGCGGCTTCGATCGCGGTACGCGCGGCGGTGACTCCGGCGAGCGGCGCGTCGACCGTGGGGGCGAATCCGGAGGCCGTGGCGGCTACGGGGATCGCGCCCGGTCCGATCGCGAAGGTTTCCAACGTGGTGGCTCCGAGGAGCGCGGCGGTTTCCGTCGCGGCGGATCGGGCGATTTCGGCACGCGTGGCGAGTCCGGCCGGGGCGGTTCCCATCGGGGTGGCTCGGACCGTGGCGGCTCGGACCGTGGCGGCTTCGAGCGTCGTGGTTCTGACCGGGGTGGCTCCGATCGCGGTGGTTTCGACCGGGGTGGGTCCGACCGTGGTGGGTCCGATCGTGGCGGCTTCGAGCGTCGCTCCGACCGTTCCGGCTCGGACCGCGGTGGCTTCGATCGGCGCGGCGCTGCTGATCATGGAGACCGTGGCGGCGCGGAGCGTGGTGGGTACGATCGCGGCGCCGGTCGTGGCGGTTTCGACAGGAGCGGCTCGGATCGTGGCGGTGCGGGCCGCAGTGGTTTCGATCGCGGCGGTGCTGATCGTGGTGGTGCGGATCGTGGCGGCTTCGACCGTCGCTCCGACCGCGGTGGCTCCGACCGGCCGGGCTCGGACCGTGGCGGCTTCGATCGGCGCGGTTCCGAGGGGGGGCGATCCGGCGGGTTCGGCCGTGGCGGCTCCGACAACCGTCCGGACAATCGTGGCTCGGACAGCCGCGGGGGCTTCGACGATCGGCGGCGCGGCGGCGAGGGTGCTCGCAGTGCGGGCGGCCGCTCGCTGGACCGGCGTCCGCCCCGGCCCGAGGAACCCGACCTGCCCGATGACGTCGAGGCCTCGGATCTCGACATGGCGGTGCGCCGTGACCTGCTGAGCCTCGACAAGGGCAACGCCGAGACCGTGGCGCGGCATCTGGTGATGGCCGTGCGCCTGGTCGACGACGACCCGAGCTCGGCGCTGGCGCATGCGCGAGCGGCCAGGCAGCGGGCGGGCCGGATCGCGGTGGTGCGCGAGACCGCCGGTGTGGTGGCCTATCACGCGGGCGAGTGGGCCGAGGCCCTGTCCGAACTGCGCACTGCGCGCCGGATGTCCGGTGGCTCAGGGCTGCTCGCGGTGATGGCGGACTGCGAACGCGGTCTGGGCCGTCCCGAGCGGGCCATCGAGCTCGGCCGCAGTGAGGAGGCGCGCGCGCTCACCGGCGACGAGGCCAGTGAGTTGCGCATCGTCGTCTCCGGCGCCCGCATGGATCTCGGCCAGTACGACCAAGCCGTGGTGACGCTGCAGACCGCCGATCTGGACCCGGAGCGGACCGGCTCCGCGGCCGCTCGCCTGTTCTACGCCTACGCCGATGCCCTGGTGGCGGCGGGACGCACCGCGGAGGGCCTGGAATGGTTCCTCAACGCCGCCTCTGCCGATCTGGACGGCGAGACCGATGCCGAGGACCGTGCGGCCGAACTGACCGGCGGAGACGAGTAACAGCCGCGCCCGAACGGCGTGCGGGCTCGGCATCGCCGGTCCGCCGCCGGGCGGCTGCGCCGTCAGGCCTGCGGGGCGCCCGATGCCCGTCGCCGAGGTCGTCGGTGGGCTGACGTAATGTCGAGTCACGCCGAAACCTATCCGGGACGGACCGTCCCGGTGCGGGGGATGAACGAAGTGGGAGTGGTGTGAAGCGGCTACGAGATCGCTACGAAGCCTTGCTGCTCGACCTGGACGGCACGCTGTACCGGGGTGCGGCGGTGATCGACGGGGCGCCGGAGGCGCTGGTGAGCGCCGGGCGGAACGGTGCGGCGCAGCGGCTCGCCTACGTCACCAACAATGCCAGTCGCGGCCCCGCGACGGTGGCCGCGCATCTCGCCGAACTCGGTTACCCGGCTACGCCGGACGATGTGGTCACCAGTGCCCAGGCCGCGGTGCGGCTGCTCGCCGAGAAGCTGACGCCCGGCGACACCGTGCTCGTCGTCGGCTCCGAGGATCTGGTCGCCGAGGTCGCCACGGCCGGCCTGACGCCGGTCCGCCGCTACAACGGCGACGTGCCCGCCGCGGTCGTGCAGGGGCATTCGCCGGACACCGCCTGGGCCGATCTGGCCGAGGCCTCCTACGCGCTGCGGGCGGGTGCGCTCTGGGTGGCCGCGAACACCGACAAGACGCTGCCGAACGAGCGCGGCCTCGCGCCGGGCAACGGGTCGATGGTGGCTGCGCTGCGCGCGGCCTCCGATCTGGAACCGGTGGTGGCGGGCAAGCCGTTCGCGCCGCTGCTCGAGGATGCCGTCGCGCGGGTCGGCACCAGGGCGGCGCTGGTGGTGGGCGACCGCCTCGACACCGATATCGAGGGCGCCGACCGGGTCGCGCTGGATTCGCTGCTGGTGCTGACCGGGGTGAGCACCCTCGAGGAACTGGCCGTGGCCGGCCCGCGGCGAGTACCGACCTATGTCGCACACAGCTTGGACGCCCTCAATCATCCGCCGGTGGACGACGACGCCGACCTCGACCTGGTCGAGCGGCTGCGCCGCCATCCCGGCCGGGCCGTGACGGTACGCGCGTCCCGTTCGGAAATCCGATAGCGTTGGCAGCACGATGACTACTCCGAACACTGCGCCCCGGCCGGGTGTTCCGCTGCCCGGACAGCATCTGCCCGGCGCCCAGGGACAGCCGGAACCTGCCGACCCGGATCGCATCCGAGCCGAGATCGACGAACTGCTCGCCGAACTCGACGCGGGCGGCGGTCACTCGGGTCCCTCGGAGAGCGCCGGAGCGGGTGTCGACATCACCCGCCGCGCACGCATCCTGGAACAGGCACACGAGGTGCTGGTCCAGGCCCTGGCCACGGTGGACAAGATCTGAGGTGGCCAGGCGTGCGCGAGTGGACGCCGAGCTGGTTCGCCGCGGATTGGCCCGATCGCGTGAGCACGCGGTGGAGCTGATCGGCGCGGGTCGCGTCCTGATAGCCGGAACGGTGGCGACGAAGCCGGCCACCGCCGTGGAAGCGGGCACCCCGCTGGTGGTGCGTGAGCAGCCCGACGAGGTGCAGTGGGCCTCGCGTGGCGCGCACAAACTGCTGGGCGCGCTGGAACGTTTCGAACCCGAGGGGCTGTCGGTGGCGGGTAAGCGCTGCCTGGACGCGGGCGCTTCGACCGGTGGTTTCACCGATGTGCTGCTCAGCCGTGAGGCCCGCGAGGTCGTCGCGGTCGATGTCGGCTACGGCCAGCTGGTGTGGCGGCTGCGCAACGACGAGCGGGTCCGGGTTTTCGACCGTACCAATGTCCGCTCTCTGACGCCGGAGTCGATCGACGGCACGGTCGAATTGGTGGTCGGCGATCTGTCGTTCATCTCCCTGGCGTTGGTGCTGCCCGCGCTGGCGGCCTGCTCGGCCGAGGGCGCGGATCTGTTGCCGATGGTCAAGCCGCAGTTCGAGGTCGGCAAGGACCGGGTCGGTTCCGGTGGCGTGGTGCGTGATCCCGGATTGCGCGCCGAGGCGGTCCGCGAGGTGGCCGCGGCGGCCGCCGAACAGGGCTTGCGCACACTCGGCGTGGTGGCGAGTCCGCTGCCCGGGCCGTCCGGAAATGTCGAGTACTTCCTGTGGCTGCGCAAGACCGGGCCGTTCGACTACGACGGCGAACAGGTGCGCGGACTCGTCGAGCGGGCGGTCGAGGAGGGTCCACAATGACCGGCTTCGATCGCGAGATCCTGCTGATCGCCCATCCCGGCCGCGCCGAGATCGTGGAGACCTCGCACCGGGTGGCGAAGATCTTCGCCGACGCCGGAATCGGGCTCCGGGTGCTCGACGACGAAGCGGGCAGCACTCGCTTGGACGACGCGGAATCGGAGTCGGTGGCGGCCACCACGCCGGGTGGTGACACCGTGCGGGTGGTCTCGCACGGTCCCGAGGCCGCCGTGGGCTGCGAGATGGTGCTGGCGCTCGGCGGTGACGGCACCTTCCTGCGGGCCGCCGAACTGGCCAGGCCTGCGTCGGTGCCCGCGCTGGGTATCAACCTGGGGCGCATCGGTTTCCTGACCGAGGCCGAGGCCGAGCATCTCGACGAGGCGCTGGGGCAGGTGGTGCGCCGCGATTACCGGGTCGAGGACCGGATGACCATCGACGTATCGGTGCGGGTGGACGACGAGATCGTCGCGTCCGGCTGGGCGCTGAACGAGGCCAGTATCGAGAATGCCACGCGGATGGGCGTTCTCGAGGTGGTGCTCGAGGTGGACGGCCGGCCGGTGTCCTCCTTCGGCTGTGACGGAATCCTCATCGCGACACCGACGGGTTCGACCGCCTATGCCTTTTCGGCGGGCGGCCCGGTGGTGTGGCCGGAACTCGAAGCGCTGCTGGTGATTCCGAGCAACGCGCACGCGTTGTTCGCGCGTCCGCTGGTGACCAGTCCCGAGTCCCGGATCGCGGTCGAGGCCGTCGCGACCGGCCACGATGCGATAGTTTTCCTTGACGGTAGGCGAACCATGGCGCTGCCGCGCGGTGGCCGGGTGGAGGCGGTGCGGGGCGGTGAACCGGTGCGCTGGGTGCGGCTGGATTCCGCCCCGTTCGCGGACCGGATGGTGCGCAAGTTCCAGCTACCTGTGACCGGCTGGCGAGGCAGACGGCGAACGGAGAGCACACGTGCTGACAGAGATCAGGATTGACAGTCTCGGTGTCATATCCGCGGCCACCGCGCAGTTCCATGAGGGTCTGACGGTTCTCACGGGTGAGACGGGCGCGGGCAAGACGATGGTGGTGACCAGCCTGCACCTGCTCAGCGGTGCGCGCGCCGATCCGGGCCGGGTGCGCCTGGGCGCCGAGCGGGCGGTGGTGGAGGGGCGGTTCACCGTCGAGGACGTGAACGAGGAGGCGCGCGCCCAGGTCGGCAAGGTGCTCGAGTCCGCGGCGGCGGTCGCCGACGACGACGGCAGCGTGATCGCGATTCGGACGGTGGGCAGCGACGGGCGGTCGCGTGCGCATCTCGGTGGCCGGGGCGTCCCGGCCTCGGTGCTGTCGGAATTCACCGCGTCGCTGCTGACGGTGCACGGACAGAACGATCAGCTGCGGCTGCAGAAGCCCGAACAGCAGTTGGCGGCGCTGGACCGGTTCGCCGGTGACACCGTGGTCTCACTGCTGCGTACCTATCAGATGAACCGGCGCGCCTGGCTGAACGCCCGGGAGGAACTGCTCGAACGCACCGCGCGGAGCCGGGAATTGGCGTTGGAAGCCGATCGGCTCAAGCACTCCCTCGACGAGATCGATGCCGTCGCACCGGAACCCGGTGAGGATGTGCGCACCGTCGAGGAGGTGCGCAGGCTCAGCGATCTGGACTCGCTGCGCGAGGCCGCGGCCGTCGCCCACGACGCGCTCGCCGGTCCGGCGGACAGCCCCGAGGCCGGCTCGGGTGCGCTCGAGCTGCTCGGCACGGCCCGCGCCCGGCTGGAATCGGCCGAGGATACCGCGCTTTCGGCGCTGGTGCCGCGGCTCGGTGAGGCGATCGCCGTGGTGGTCGATCTGACCACCGAACTCAGCGGCTACCTCTCGGATCTGCCCTCGGACCCGAGCGCGCTCGATTCGCTGCTGAACCGGCAGGCGGAGCTGAAGAGCCTGACCCGCAAATACGCGCCCGACATCGACGGTGTGCTCGCCTGGGCCGAGGAGTCCAGGCAGCGGCTGGATTCGCTCGACGTCTCCGAGGACGCGCTGACCAAGCTCGCCGAGGAGGTGGAGGTCGCCGCGGAGCGGCTGCGGAGCTCGGCGGGGAAACTGAGCAACGCGCGCCGGAAGGCGGCGGGCAAGCTGGCCGCGGCGGTCAGCGCCGAACTGGCGGGCCTGGCGATGGGCAAGGCGCAGCTGGAGGTCCGGGTGCTGCCGGTGCCCGCGGGCTCGCAGGATTCGGCGCCGCTGACCGTCGACGGCGCGACCCTGCACGCCGGGCCCAACGGTGTGGACGATGTGGAGTTCCGGCTGTCCGCGCATTCGGGCGCGCA
Organism: Nocardia higoensis NBRC 100133; assembly: GCF_000308595.1. Classification (GTDB taxonomy): domain Bacteria; phylum Actinomycetota; class Actinomycetes; order Mycobacteriales; family Mycobacteriaceae; genus Nocardia; species Nocardia higoensis. The sequence goes on from NZ_BAGA01000069.1 coordinate 6,520, forward strand.
GTCGCTGCCGTTGAGCAAGAGTGCCTCCGGCGGTGAGCTCTCCCGCGTGATGCTGGCGCTGGAGGTGGTGCTGGCGAGCTCCGATCACGGCGCGACGATGGTGTTCGACGAGGTCGATGCCGGTGTCGGCGGGCGCGCGGCCGTGGAGATCGGGCGCAGGCTCGCCAGGCTGGCACGGACCCACCAGGTCATCGTGGTGACGCATCTGCCACAGGTGGCCGCGTTCGCCGACACCCACCTGGTGGTCGACAAGGCCGACGACGGCGAGGGCGCGGTCAACAGCGGCGTGCGGGCGCTCACCAAGGACGAGCGGGTGGTGGAGCTGGCGCGCATGCTGGCCGGTCTGGACGACACCGAGACCGGACGCGCGCACGCGGAGGAATTGCTGGAGATGGCGCGCGCCGAACGTGCGAGCGCCTGACCGGAGTCCGTAACCGGGTGCCTGTGTGCCGCGAGCGGCGGACGGGCCCGCAACGTCGACGGCGCGCGATCCGACGGAATCGTCCGATCGCGCGCCGTGCGGGGAGGCTCAGGCCTTGAATGCCTTGCGGGTCGCCCCGAGGACCTGGTTGATCAGGGTGCGCAGGCCGGCCTCGACGACTTTGTCCGGCAGCGGGAGGCTGGGGACGGATTCCATCGTGTAGGTCACCTTGGTGCCGCCGTCGGCGTCGGCGAGCGAGATGGTGCCGACGTGCCGCTTGACCGGCACGCCCTTGACGATCTCGTATTCGACCTTCTCACCCGGGATCAGCTCGCGGGTCTCCTCGACGAAACCGATCTTGCCGCGTCCGACGGTGTACTGCGCGCCGACGCCCTCCGGGGTGGGCGAGCCGGGCTTGGTGAGCGTGAATTGGACGCCGGGCAGGTACGGGTTGATGCCGTCGCGCTCGGCGAAGAAGGTGTAGACGGCATCGCGGGGAGCGGCGATGACGGCCTCGACGGTGGTACGTGCCATGAAATGTTCTCCTCTACGGCCGGTGCGTCGTCGGAAGTGTATAGGTCGTGCGTCACTGCCCTCGGCCCCGTGTCACCCGGGTCACACGGGGCGTCCGGTTTCGGATGTTGGGAACCGGTAACTGCCGAGTCGATGGGAACACCCAGACGAGGAGGACGACGATGATCTCTACCGGACTGCGGGTGGCCGCGGTGACGGCGGCGACGGCTGCCGGTGCCGTGCTCGGTGCGGGTGTGGCCGCGGCCGCCCCGATTCTCGCCGAGGACACCGTCGAGGAAGGCGCGATCGCTCTCGACAGCTTGCCGGAGAACGAGGAGTGGACCTGCGTGTTGCTCGGCACGGGCGCGCAGATGCCGATCCGCGTGGACCTCGCGCGCGTCGGTGAGTCCCGTGGCGGGTTCGCGCCGGGCAGCACGGTGACGGCGGGCTGCCTGAGCATGGCTCCGTTCGGCGTCACCACGACCACCGGCGTCACCTCGCTCGACGACGAGGACTGAGCCGGTCGCGGCGGGCCCGGGCACGGCGGTCGTGCCCGGGCCCGCCGCTGTCGGGGGCGGCCTCGTTTTCCGGCCTCGTGACCGGGTAGGCGGGAACCAGATCCGGCCGAGCAGTCGAAACCCGGCCGTTCCCCCGTGAGGAGTGAGGCATGAAAGCGGTGACATGGCAGGGCAGGCGCAAGATCTCGGTCGAGGACGTCCCCGACCCACGCATCGAGGAGCCCACCGACGCGATCGTGCGGATCACCTCCACCGCCATCTGCGGCTCGGACCTGCACCTGTACGAAGTACTCGGCCCGTACATGAGCGCGGGTGATGTGCTCGGCCACGAACCGATGGGCATCGTGGAGGAGATCGGTGGCGACGTGCGCGATCTGAGCGTCGGCGACCGGGTGGTGATCCCGTTCCAGATCAGCTGCGGCAACTGCCTCATGTGCACGACCGGCCTGCCCACCCAGTGCGAGACCACCCAGGTGCGTTCGCACGGCAGCGGCGCGGCGCTGTTCGGTTATTCGGAGCTCTACGGCAGCGTGCCGGGCGGTCAGGCCCAGTACCTGCGGGTGCCGCACGCCGATTTCACCCACATCAAGGTACCGGCGGAGGCGGACGATCAGCGTTTCCTGTATCTGTCCGACGTACTGCCCACCGCGTGGCAGGCCGTCGAGTACGCCGCGATTCCCGCGGGCGGGTCGGTGACCGTGCTCGGTCTCGGGCCGATCGGCGACATGGCCTGCCGGGTCGCCGCGCACCGGGGGCACCGGGTCATCGGCGTGGACCTGGTGCCCGAACGGCTCGCTCGCGTCGCGGCGCGGGGAATCGAGGTGGTCGATCTCTCCGCCGTGGACGGCTCGCTGGGCGATGTCATCCGAGCGCAGACCGATGGTCGCGGCACCGACACGGTGATCGACGCGGTCGGCATGGAGGCGCACGGTTCACCCGCGGGCGCGCTGGCGCATCGGTCGGCGGCGTTGCTGCCGGATTCGGTGGCGCAGAAGGTGATGGACACCGCAGGCATCGACCGGATGGCCGCTCTCGACGACGCGATCGACATCGTGCGTCGCGGCGGGACCCTCTCGCTGATCGGCGTGTACGGCGGTATGGCCGACCCGCTCCCGATGCGCATCCTCTTCGACAAACAGATCCAGCTCAGGATGGGCCAGGCCAATGTGAAGCGCTGGGCGCCGGAGATCCTGCCGCTGCTCGGCGACGACGATCCGCTCGGTGTGGAATCCTTTGCCACCCATCGCCTTCCGCTGTCCGAGGCGCCGCGGGCGTACGAGATGTTCCAGCAGAAGGAAGACGGGGCGGTCAAGATCGTCCTCGATCCGGCGGCCTGAGGGATTCAGCCGTTCAGCTTCGCCGCGAATTCGTAGCCGGATCGCCAGTCGGATCCGCTGGGAGCGGCGATGATTCGCCGGACTCCCGCTTCGGCGTAGCGGGCGACCAGGTCGGCGGCCCGGCCCGGGTCGGTGCCGAGCGGCGGCGCGACGACCGTGATCGACGGCGTCGGCCTGTCGAATCCGGCTGCCAGCTCGCGCAGTTCACGCGCGCCCGTCTCCACCTGCTCGGGGGTGGCGGCGATGGCCATCCAGGCATCGGCGAACTCGGCGGCCCGCCGCCGGGCGCGTGGGCCGTCGCCGGCGACCAGCAACGGCGGGACCGTGGCGCCGGGGGAGATCGCGACCTCGGTGCCGTCCGGCAGGGTGGTGGCGCGGCCGGAGATCAGGCCGGGCAGGATGCGCAGTGCGGCGTCGGTGGCGCGACCTCGTCCGCCGAAGGAGGCCCCTGCGGCGCGCCAGCCGATGTCGCCGTGGGCCGGGTTGCCGGTGCCGATACCGAGCAGCAGTCGGTCGCCGGAGACGTACTGCAGACTCGAGATGTGCTTGGCGGCCCAGGCCACCGGTCGCAGCGCGAGCAGCAGCACGCCGTAGCCGATGCGGATGCGGTCTGTCACCGCGGCCGCGGTGGCGAGGGTGACGGTGCTGTCGAGCATCGGTGCGCTCGCCACCAGATGATCGGTGGACCAGACCGATTCCAGGCCCGCCTCCTCGGCGAACCGGGCGCTCGCGCGCACATCGCCCAGGATCGGATGCGCCGGATCGGGAGTCGAGGTGGGCAGTATGACGCCGATGTCCATGGAGGCTCCTTCGAACGGTGAAGAACGGGTGCGCCGAACAACCACGCGGCGGCCGGTTCTGTTCCGGATGCCGATCCTCCTGGGAGCCGGAATCATCACTGCCACTGTGAGATTGCACAGTTTCGGGGCGTTCGGTTCGAACGGCCGCGTCGCGCGAGTTCTTTCCTGCGGATCCTCGGCCGCGGGCGATCCCGCGCATGCCATAGCGGTGCGGCATCGGTTGCCGGAGTTCGGCTGTCCATCCCCTCGGCGCTGCGCGGCATCGCGGCGGGCGGACATGCGGGGACGACGGCTACTTTCTGGAATTCGGTCCTACTACCTGTAATAGTCTCCGGAAACTCGAGAGCGCTCTCGGCGCAACATCGGATGCCGGAAGTGTGCCTGTGGCCGTTCTCCGTGCCCGTCGGCGGCCACGAATGTGACCCACTACTCGGCGCGCCTCCAGCACACGCCGCGCCGATGCGGTCATCATCGGCCACATGAAGTTGCCGGCCCTGTTGTCGAAGAACACCGAAACGCTGCCCGGCCGTACCGGGATAGCCCGGGTGGATCGCAACACCCGGCGCCTGCTGCGGCGCGTCGGACCGGGAGATATCGCGGTCGTCGACGAGATGGATCTGGACCGCATCACCGCCGACCGTTTCCTGGAAGCAGGCGTCGTCGCGGTCGTCAACACCTCGCCGTCGATCTCCGGGCGGTATCCGAATCTCGGCCCGGAAGTCCTCGTCGCCAACGATGTGCTGCTGATGGACACGGTCAGCTCCGACGCCTTCACCAAGATCAAGGACGGCAGCAAGGTCCGCATCCACGACGGTGTCGTCTACGCCGACCGGCTGACCAAGAAGGAACCCGAGGCGCTGGTCGAGGGCATCGAGCTCACCGAGGCGGCCATCGCCGAGCGGATGATCGAGGCGCGCAACGGCCTGGCCGACCATCTCGAGGCATTCGCGGGCAACACCATCGAGTTCGTCCGCACCGAGAGTGCGCTGCTCATCGACGGCATCGGGGTCCCGGAACTCGAACTCGACATGAAGCAGCGGCATGTCGTTGTGGTCGCCGACGGACCGGACCACGCCGACGACCTCAAACGACTCAAACCGTTCATCAAGGAGTACGCGCCGATCATGGTCGGCGTCGGCCGCGGCGCCGACACCCTGGCCAAGCAGGGATACCGGCCCGACCTCATCGTCGGCGATCCCGAGGAGATCACCTCGGCCACCCTCAAGAGCGGCGCCGAGGTGATCCTGCCCGCCGACACCGACGGCCATGCGAAGGGACTCGAGCGGATCCAGGACCTGGGGATCGGCGCCACCACCTTCCCGTCCTCGGGCGCGCCCGCCGATCTGGCGCTGCTGCTGGCCGAACATCACGGGGCGGCGCTGATCGTCACCGCGGGCGCGGCCGCCTCGCTCGACGACTTCTTCGACCGCGGCCGCCGTGACAGCAACCCCGCGACGTTCCTGACCAGGCTCAAGGTCGGCACCAAGCTGATGGACGCCAAGGCCGTGGCCACCCTGTACCGCAACCGGGTCTCCGGCGTCGCGGTGGCGATGGTGGTGCTCGCCGCGCTGATCGCGGTGATCGTGGTGCTGCTGGCCTCCAACAGCGGCACCGACGTGCTGGACTGGGGGATCGACAACTGGAACCGGTTCGCGCGATGGTGCCAGGGCCTGTTCGACTCGGGCGCGAGCTAGCCGGGGACGACGATGATCTCACTGCGTCAGCACGCCGTCTCCATCGCCGCGATCTTCCTCGCCCTCGCGATCGGCGTGGTGCTGGGTTCGCAGACCCTGGCCGCCGATCTGCTCTCGGGTCTGCGCTCGGACAAGGCCGCCCTGCGCGAACAGGTCGACGACCTGAGCGACCGCACCCGCGTCCTCACCGAGCAGGCCGATGCCGCCGACCGGTTCATCGCCGGTTCGGCGGGCCGCATCCTCGGCGGTGTGCTGGCCGAACGGTCGGTGGTCGTGTTCACCACACCCGACGCCGACCCGGCGGACGTGGAAGCGGTGAGCAGCGGCCTGCGGACCGCGGGCGCGGCGGTGACCGGCCGGATCGCGCTCGAGGACGCGTTCCTGAACGCGGCCGAGGGCGATCGTCTGCGCACCGCGCTCACCAACACGATCCCGGCGGGCGCGCAGTTGCGCACCGGCGGCGTCGACCAGGGCAGCCTGGCGGGTGACCTGCTCGGCCTGGTGCTGCTGCTCGACCCGGCCACCGGTCAGCCGCGCTCCAATCCACAGGAGCTCGCACTGGTACTGGAGACGCTGCGCGGCGGCGGCTTCCTCGCCTACGGTGACACAGCGGTGCAGCCGGCCCAGCTCGCGGTGGTGGTGACCGGGAGCGGGGGAGCGGCGGCCGAAAACGCGCGCGGCGCCAATGTCGCGCGGTTCGCCGGGGCGTTGCGGGGCCGGGGCGCCGGTGTCGTGCTGGCCGGACGCGCCGGCGCTGCCGAAGGACAGGGTCCGCTGGCGGTGGTGCGCGAGGACTCGGCGCTGACCGCCGTGCTGACCACCGTGGACAATCTGGACCGGGAGATCGGGCGGATCACCGCCGTGCTCGGCCTTACCGAGCAACTCGGTGGCGGCGCGGGTCGATACGGAACCGGCTCCCGAGCGACCTCGCTCACCTTCGTCGCGCTGCCGGGCTGATCAGGTGCGGGCGACCGGTCAGCAAACAGGCGTGGCGTGTCAGCGCCCCCGCCGGGGCGTGTTACGGTAAAGACCCGTGGGTCATACACGGATTCAGGCGCGAACCGCCCCGAAACATATCTTCGTCAGCGGTGGTGTCGCCTCCTCATTGGGCAAGGGCCTGACCGCCTCCAGCCTCGGTCAGCTGCTGACTTCGCGCGGATTGCGCGTCACGATGCAGAAACTCGACCCGTATCTGAACGTCGATCCGGGCACCATGAATCCGTTCCAGCACGGAGAGGTGTTCGTGACCGAGGACGGCGCCGAGACCGACCTCGATGTCGGCCACTACGAGCGGTTCCTCGACCGCGACCTCTCGCGGGACGCGAATGTGACCACCGGGCAAATCTATTCCTCGGTGATCGCCAAGGAACGGCGCGGCGAGTATCTGGGCGACACCGTCCAGGTCATCCCGCACATCACCGACGAGATCAAGCACCGCATCCTGGCCATGCGCGGCCCGGACCTGCAGGGCCAGACCCCGGACGTGGTGATCACCGAGATCGGCGGCACCGTCGGCGACATCGAGTCGCAGCCCTTCCTGGAGGCCGCCCGCCAGATCCGCCACGATGTCGGCCGCGACAACGTCTTCTTCCTGCACGTCTCCCTGGTGCCGTATCTGGCGCCCTCCGGGGAACTCAAGACCAAGCCGACCCAGCACTCCGTGGCGGCGCTGCGCAGTATCGGCATCCAGCCCGACGCGCTCATCCTGCGCTGCGACCGTGAGGTGCCCGAAGGCCTGAAGTCCAAGATCGCGCTGATGTGCGACGTCGACGTGGACGCCTGCATCTCCACCCCGGACGCGCCCTCGATCTACGACATCCCGAAGGTCCTGCACCGCGAGGGCCTCGACGCCTACGTGGTGCGCAGGCTCGGCCTGCCCTTCCGCGACGTGGACTGGACTGTCTGGGGCGATCTGCTCGACCGCGTGCACGCCCCACGCGAGGAAGTCGAGGTGGCGCTGGTCGGCAAGTACGTCGACCTGCCCGACGCCTACCTCTCGGTCACCGAGGCGCTGCGCGCGGGCGGCTTCGCCTCGCGGGCCAAGGTGAACATCCGCTGGGTCGCCTCCGACGAATGCGCGACCGAAGCGGGCGCGGCCGCCGCGCTGCGTGATGTGGACGCGGTGCTCATCCCCGGCGGCTTCGGCATCCGCGGCATCGAGGGCAAGGTCGGCGCGATCCATTTCGCGCGCACCCGCGGCATCCCGCTGCTCGGGCTGTGCCTCGGCCTGCAGTGCGTGGTCATCGAGGCGGCGCGCTCGGTCGGTCTCACCGAGGCCAACTCCACCGAGTTCGAACCCGACACCAAGCATCCGGTCATCTCCACCATGGCCGACCAGAAGCAGGCCGTGGCCGGTGAGGCCGATCTCGGCGGCACCATGCGCCTGGGCGCCTACCCCGCCGTGCTGGCCAAGAACTCGGTGGTCGCGCGCACCTACGGCAGCGAGCAGGTCTCCGAACGGCATCGTCACCGCTTCGAGGTGAACAACGCCTACCGCGACCGCATCGCCAAGAGCGGCCTGAAGTTCAGCGGCACCTCGCCCGACGGCCTGCTGGTCGAGTTCGTCGAGCTGCCCGCGGACAAGCATCCGTTCTTCGTCGCCACCCAGGCCCATCCCGAACTCAAGAGCCGCCCGACCCGGCCTCATCCGCTCTTCGCCGGGCTGATCGCCGCAGCGCTGAAATATAAGCTGGCCGAAAGGCTCCCGGTGGATCTGCCGGAAGAGGAGCCGGTCAAAGCCGAACAAGGGGCATGAATGAGCGAGCGCGACGGCGACGCCGGGCACACACCGGGTAGCCACGACTTCGAGACCGTGGCGTCCCGGACCCTGTACTCCGGCGCCATCGTCGCGCTCCGTCTCGACCAGGTCGCCATGCCCGGCGGGCGCGTGGTGGAACGCGAGGTGATCGAACATCACGCGGCCGTCGCGGTCGCCGCGCTCGACGACGAGGACAACATCGTCCTGATCCGCCAGTACCGCCATCCGCTGCGGCGGCGGCTGCTCGAGCTGCCCGCCGGTCTGCTCGACATCGCCGGGGAGGATCCGCTGACCGCCGCGAAGCGGGAACTGGCCGAGGAGACCGGGCTGGCCGCGCGCGAATGGTCGGTGCTGGTGGATGTGGCGCTCTCGCCGGGCTTCACCGACGAGGCGCTGCGCGTGTATCTGGCGCGCGGGCTCTCGGAGACCGAGCGTCCCGAACCCGAGCACGAGGAAGCCGACATCGAGGTGATCCGCATGCCGCTCGCCGAGGCGGTGCGGGCGGCACTGGCCGGGGAGATCGTCAATGCCACCGCCGTCGCGGGCGTGCTCGCGGTGACGGCGGCGCGGGCGGACGGCACACCACTGCGTCCCGGCGATGCGCCGTGGCCGGACCAGCCGACGACCTTCATCGATCGCAAGGCGGCCGATCGCCGGTCGGCGGACAGAGCCTCGGACTGACAGGATCGACGCCATGCTCGCGCGCGAGATCGACACCTATCTGGACCATCTCGCTGTCGAGCGCGGCGCGGCCCGCAACACCCTCGGCGCCTATCGCCGGGATCTGGGCCGCTATCGCGAGTTCCTGAGCGGCCGGGGGATCGGCGCGCTCGAAGAGGTGGGGGAGGCCGATGTCGCTGCTTTCACCGTGGAATTGCGCGCGGGCGGGGCCGATCACGTCCCGCTGGCGGCGAGCTCGGTGGCCCGCGCGCTGATCGCGGTGCGCGGCCTGCACCGTTTCGCCGCAGCCGAGGGAATCACCGCCACCGATGTGGCCCGCGCTGTCAAGCCCCCCGCACCCGCGCGCAGGTTGCCCAAGGCGCTGCCCTACGACACGGTGCTGCGTCTGCTCGAGGCCGCGGGCGGCGGACCCGTCGAGGGCGACCGGGCTCCCGGCACCGATGCCGGACCGCGTGGGCTGCGCGATCGGGCCCTGCTCGAACTGCTCTATTCCACCGGCGCCCGCATCTCCGAGGTGATCGGGCTCGACGTCGACGATCTCGACACCGGAGAGCGCGCGGTCCTGTTGCGCGGCAAGGGCGGCAAGCAGCGCATCGTTCCGATCGGACGGCCCGCGCTGGCCGCCGTCGACGCCTACCTGGTGCGGGGCCGGCCCGCGCTCGCCGTCGCCGGGCGGGGCCGAAGCATCGGCGGCGCTTTGTTTCTCAATGTGCGCGGCGGCAGATTGTCGCGGCAGAGCGCGTGGCAGGTGTTGCAGACCGCGGCCGAACGGGCGGGTATCGGGGCCGCGGTGTCGCCGCACACGCTGCGGCATTCGTTCGCCACGCATCTGCTCGACGGCGGCGCGGATGTACGGGTGGTGCAGGAGTTGCTCGGTCACGCCTCGGTGACCACGACACAGATCTATACGCTGGTCACTGTCAGCACGCTGCGCGAGGTGTGGGCGAACGCTCATCCCCGCGCGCGGTGAGCGCCACATGCTCTCGGTGCGTGTCCGACCGCGTGTCTCCTACGAGCAGGCGGTAGCGTCTGACGAGAGCTGGACCGTACGAAAGCGAGGTCGGGCCCGATCGGCCTCGTTACGCTCGGCACAAGGCAATCGGGGGCGAAGCGTCCTGGCGACGCTCGGCAACGGGCAGGAACGTATAAGGAGCAGCGGATCGTGACGACAGCCGGTGCGGCGGAGCCGCCCTACGGTGCTATGGGGCCGCGTTACGGAGCACCGGCCCAGCCACGCGACGAGACCGCGCCGCAGCCGACCGGCTTGCGTCCGGTCGACGACGACGCGGAGACGGCGTCCGAGACACTCTGGGGCGGCGGTGCGCCGCCGGTTCCCGAGACCGGGGAGCTCGGCCCGACCGGGCGCCCGCTACGTCTGGTACCCGACCCGCCGCCGGTGGCGGTGCACGGCAACGCCCTGATCGTGGCCATGTGCAATCAGAAGGGCGGCGTCGGCAAGACCACCTCGACCATCAATCTCGGCGCGGCGCTGGCCGAGTACGGCCGCCGCGTGCTGCTGGTCGATCTCGACCCGCAGGGCGCGCTCTCGGCCGGTCTCGGCGTGGCCCATCACGATCTGGACCAGACAGTGCACAACCTGCTGGTGGGCGGGCGCACCTCCATCGACGACGTGCTGATGCGGACCAAGGTCGAGAACATGGACCTGCTGCCCAGCAATATCGACCTCTCGGCGGCGGAGATCCAGCTGGTCAACGAGGTCGGTCGCGAGCAGACACTCGGTCGCGCACTGGAACCGGTGCGTGACCGCTACGACTACATCCTCATCGACTGCCAGCCCTCGCTGGGCCTGCTCACCGTGAACGCGCTGGCCTGCTCCGACGGCGTCATCATTCCGATGGAGTGCGAGTACTTCTCGCTGCGCGGGCTGGCCCTGCTCAACGACACCGTCGAGAAGGTCCGCGACCGGCTCAATCCGCGGCTGAGCCTGTACGGCATCGTGGTCACCATGTTCGATGCCCGCTTGCTGCACTCGCGTCAGGTGATGTCGCGCGTGGTCGAGGTGTTCGGCGATGTCGTCTACGACACCGCGATCGCGCGCACCGTGCGGTTCCCCGACGCCAGTGTCGCGGGCGAGCCGATCACCACGTGGGCGCCGAAATCCGGTGGAGCCGAAGCGTATCGGGCGATGGCACGGGAAGTCATCCACCGGTCCGGCCGGTGAGCGCGGCCACCGACCCCGCGGCGCCGCACGCTCTCGACCAGGTACGAACCGACCAGGCAGAACCCGATCAGGCGGCGCCGGAGCAGGCAGCGCCCGGGCCCGGCGCGGACAGCGCGGGCGAGCCCGCCACCGGTTTCCGCCTGAAGCTGAGCAATTTCGAAGGCCCCTTCGACCTGCTGCTCACCTTGATCAGCTCTCGCAAGCTGGATGTCACCGAGGTGGCGCTGGCCCAGGTCACCGACGAGTTCATCGCCTACACCAAGGCGCTCACCGCGAGCATGGACACCGAGACCGGCCTGCGCGCGGACACGATCCTGGACCAGACCACCGAATTCCTCGTCGTGGCCGCCACACTGCTCGACCTCAAAGCCGCGCGGCTGCTGCCCGCCGGCGAGATGACCGACGCCGAGGATCTCGAACTGCTGGAAGCCCGCGACCTGCTGTTCGCCCGGCTGCTGCAGTACCGCGCGTTCAAGCAGGTGGCCGAGTTGCTCGGCGAGCTCGAGGCCGTCGCCCTGCGTCGCTACCCGCGCGCGGTGGGCCTGGAGGAACGCTTCGCCGGTCTGCTGCCCGAGGTCACCCTCGGCGTCGATGTGGCCGGTTTCGCCGACATCGCCGCCACGGCGTTCCGGCCCAGGCCCGCGCCGAGGGTCGGGCTCGACCATCTGCATCAGCACACCATCTCGGTCGCCGAACAGGCCGCGCTGGTGCTGGAGATGCTGAAGTTGCGCGGCCCCGGCGGCTGGACCACCTTCGCCGAGCTGGTCGCCGACTGCGAGATCCCGGTGCAGATCGTGGCGCGGTTCCTGGCGTTGCTCGAGCTCTACCGCGGCAAGATGATCGAGTTCGACCAGCCCGATCCGCTCGGCCCGCTGGCCATCAGCTGGCTGGGCGATCCGGTCGACGGCGAACCCGCGACGACCGTGACATTCGAGGAGGACTACGGGTGAGCGAGCTCCCGAACGGCGTGACCGCGAACGCCGGACAGCCACCGGAATCGGCCGCGCCCCCGGCCGGGGTGTCCGACATCACCGTACCCACGCTCGACGAGACCGAATTCCGGTCCGCGCTCGAGGCGATGCTGCTCGTCGTGGACGCTCCCGCGCCGGTAGAGCAGCTGGCCGCGGCCCTGGACGACACCACCGAGCGGGTCGAGAAAGCGCTGCGCGAGATGTCGGCGGAACTGACCGCGCGCGCCAGCGGCATCGATCTGCGTTTCGTCGGCGACGGCTGGCGCTTCTATACTCGCACCGAGTACGCACCGTATGTGGAACGCGTACTGCTCGACGGCGCCAGGACGAAACTGACCAGGGCGGCGTTGGAGACGCTGGCGGTCGTGGCATACCGCCAGCCGGTGACCAGGAACCGGGTGAGCGCGGTGCGCGGCGTGAACGTCGACGGCGTGATGCGCACGCTGCTCGCCCGCGGCTTGATCGCCGAAGCCGGGACCGACCCGGAGACGAACGGCACGCTCTATCGCACCACCGAGTTGTTCCTGGAGCGGATCGGGCTGGCGTCGTTGTCGGACCTGCCACCGTTGGCGCCACTGCTTCCCGGCGTCGACCTGATCGACGAGATCAACGAGAGCCTGGAAACGGATCCCCGGTACACCAGGCTCCGAAAACCCGCCGAGGCCGACCTGGACCTCGGCACCGAGGATTG
>NZ_BAGA01000068.1 GCF_000308595.1 Nocardia higoensis NBRC 100133
GCTCTGCAGCACCCCCCGAAAGGTTGTGGGGTGTGCGCGTGGGGTTGGTGATAGTTTCATAGAGTTACGGCGGTCATAGCGGTGGGGAAACGCCCGGTCCCATTCCGAACCCGGAAGCTAAGGCCACCTGCGCCGATGGTACTGCACTCGACAGGGTGTGGGAGAGTAGGACACCGCCGGAACATCCTTTCCCGAAGGCCCCCGACATTGTCGGGGGCCTTCGGCGTTTC
>NZ_BAGA01000067.1 GCF_000308595.1 Nocardia higoensis NBRC 100133
GCGCGCGGCCAGGTGCGCGATGAGGTCGTCGCGATGTCGCTCGGTGGGGGTTCGCAGGTAGAACAGGTGCGCGGTGTGCTCCCGGTCCGGCGGGACCGTCATGAGCCGGACGTCATTGCGCGTCGCCCATTCCGGCAGGCCCGCCGCGTAGGCGTTCCACACCCGGTGCCTGCCCGCCTGAATCAGCTCGAACTCGTCGAGCTGGGCGTCGAGCACGGCGGCGTTGAGTTCGCTGGGCAGATAGCTGGAGCCGATGTCCTGCCAGGAGTACTTGTCGACCGCGCCGCGTAGGAACCGGGCCCGGTCGGTGCCCTTCTCCCGGATGATCTCCGCGCGCGCCATCAGGATCTCGTCGGTGAGCAGCAGCGCTCCGCCCTCGCCGCAGTGCAGGTTCTTGGTGTCGTGGAAACTCAGTGTTCCCATCGTGCCGAGGCTGCCCAGCGCGTGCCCGCGCCAGCGTCCGCCGAGCCCGTGCGCGTTGTCCTCCACGATCGCGATGCCGTGCGTGGCGGCCAGTTCGCCCAGTCCGGCCATGTCGGCGGCCACCCCGCCGTAGTGGATGACCACGACGGCCTTGGTCCGCGGGCTGATCGCGGCGGCCACCGACTCCGGATCGAGGTTCCCGGTGGCGGGATCGATATCGGCGAAGACGCAGGTCGAGCCGCGCAGTGCCATCGAAGTGGCGGTGGAGGTGAACGCGAAGCTGGGAACGATCACTTCGTCGTCGGGCCCGAGTTCCAGCAGGAGCCCGGCCATTTCGAGAGCCGACGTGCACGAGGTGGTCAGCAGGACGTGCGGCGCCTCGGTGATCGCGGCGATCTTGGCGGTCGCCGACGCGGTGAACGGACCGTCGCCGTGACTGTGGTCGGAGGCGAGTACGGCCGCCAGATTGTCCAGCTCGCGGCGTGCGCGATGCGGACGGCTGAAGATGATGCGCTCAGTGCTCACCCTGCTCGATTCCCCCGGTCGGTTCGTCCATGGCGCCGGGTCGTGGCGTCGGTGTACGCACTGTGAGGAACAGCGGCTTGCCGACGAGGATGTGCAGTGCCACACCGAGGTATTCGGCGATCATGCCCAGCGAGAACAGGATCGCGCCCGAGCACAGCAGCAGCACGACGATGATCGAGGCCCAGCCCTCGGGCGCCCAGTGCACGGTGGTCAGCGCTTTGAAGATGACGTAGGCCGCCATCACGCCGCCCGCCAGCGCCAGCGTCACGCCGAGCATGCTCACCACGCGCAGGCCGCGGGTGCCGCTGCACAGCACCATCTTCCAGAACAGCGAGAAGAGCCGCCGGTAGTTGTAACCGGACTCCTCCCTGCCCTCGGCGCGCAGGGTGACCGGCTGCTGCGCCACCCGTCCGACCACCCAGGTCAACGCGACGTCGAGGTAGGCGCCGTTGGAAGCGACCTCGGCCAGCTGCCTGCCGATGTCGCCACGGATCAGGCGATAGCTCTCGAACCTCGTGGACGCGGGGAAGGCGAACAGTGCGGCGAGCACGAGTTTCGCGCCGCGCGAGGTGACATTGCGCAGGAAACCGTGCGGCCGGGTGTTGACCGGCTTGGAGTACACGAGGTCGGCGCGTTCGGTCAGTGCCGTGTCGAGGAAGCCGCCGATGCTGCCGGGATCGTGCTGTCCGTCCTCGTCCATCGTGACGATCCAGTCGCCGACCGCGACCGACATGCCCGCGATGGTGGCGGCGTCCTGACCGAAATTGCGGCTCAACCAGATCGCGCGGACCTCGGGACGGGTCTGTTGGAGCTCCTGTATCACCATGTCGGAGCGGTCCGGCCCGTTGTCGTGGACGAGCACGATCTCGTCGACCACATACGGGATGCCGCCGGGGGTGCGGCAGGTCGTGGTGAGCTCGTGCAGCTCCTCGACCAGCGCCGCGATGGTCTGCTCACCGCGATAGACCGGCACCACCACCGAGATCGTGTGCGGGCGATCGACTCCCGCGCGGGCGGGTCGCTCTTCGCTCGCGGCGTCGGCGGACGGGCGCGCGGCGGACGCCGCACGCTCGGCGGAGGCGGAGCGTCCGGTAACGGAGGGGCGCCCGGCCGGAATGGGGCGCGCGGTGGGGATCGGCATCGACGGGATCGACTTTCGATGATGGTGGGTGCCGGTACTGCCGCTGTATACGGAACCGGTATACGGCACACAGATGCGCGCCACTGTAACAGGGGAGAGTTGTGTCCCGGTACGGCCTGCCCGTTGTTTACGGCGGAAACAATCCACTCGGAAGCTACTGCCGGGACGCTGAATTCGACAATTGGGATAAAACGGTCATGGCTGACGGACGAGACGACCATCTGTAATGTGTGGAAACCGTGACGGACAGTGCGGTGCGTGAGAAAACGGGGGAGTGCGCTCCCTCACCGGAGCCCGGATCTCCGGCCTCCGAGCCCGGATCTTCCGAGGTCAGCGAGGCCTCGGTGGATGCGGTCGGGCGCCGGGAGGTCCGGCGCTGGGGCCTGGTCACCGTGGTGGGTGTCATCGCCGGATACCTGGCAGTGCTGCTGGCGAACAGCAGGCACTATTTCACCGACGACACCGAATCCCAGTACTCCGCACTCTGGGTCGGGCTGGGCCGCTCGCTGCGTGCGGGAAATTTTCCGGTAATGGTTCCTGAACACTGGATGGCCGGAAACAACACGATGGATGACGCGGGCCTGTTCAACCCGCCGCAATTGCTCATCGACCTGCTCGCGCCGTCGATCGACAACATCGCGCTCTACGCCACCGTCGTGAAACTGCTCTTCTCGATCGTCGCCGCGCTCGGCGTCTACCGGATCTGCCTGGTCTACCGATCCACGCCCGCGTGGGCGGCGGTGGCGGGCGTGGCCTTCCCGCTCTCGGGCTTCTTCCTGTTCTTCGATCAGGCGAGCTGGATGACCGCGCTCACCGGCACCGCGTGGATGCTGCATGCCTGGGCCTCGGCGGTGCGCTACACCCGCGGGGAATCGGGGCCGATCCCGGTCTTCGTCTTCCTCTACCTGACCATCACCGTCCAATACATCTTCCCGTCGGTGGAGGCGGTGCTGATGCTGGCGGCCGTCGCCGTCGGCGAACTCGTATACCGGAAGCAGTGGCAGCCGGTGCTGCGGCTGACGCTGGTCTCGGCCTGCGCCGGGCTCGCCGGGCTGCTGACCTTCCTGCCCAGCCTGCTGTCGGCGAAGGTGACCTGGCGCGGGGTCTCCGAGATCGTCAACGACCAGTTCCTGACGGTCCCGTGGTCGGAATCGCTGAACGCGAGCCTGCCCAGCACCATGCCCGCCTACACCTCCTGGTGGGGCTATGTGCAGCCGCTGCCCTCGACCTATATCGCCTGGTTCCTCATCCCGGCACTGGCCTTCGTCGACTGGGGCCGCGCCAAGCAGGCATGGCGGGAACTGAGCGCGGTCGCGATCTTCTCGGTGACCGTGCTGCTGTGGATCGCCGGCCCCGGCACGATCGGCCCGCTGCGCTGGCCGGCCCGCGTCCTGCCCATGCTGGCGATCGGCCTGCTGGTTCTGGTGTGCGTACTGCTCAGTCGCTTCGGCGCCTTCCGCGCCCCGAAGAACCGCGCGATCGGCGCGGCGCTGCTGGTTCTGGTCCTGCTGGTGCGATCGGCCTCGGCCGATCCGGACGGCGCGCTGTGGCACGTGATCTCGGCTGTGGCGATCCTGGCCCTCGGTGCGGCGGTGGTTCGTCTGGCGGGCACTCGCGGCATCGCGGCCGCGTGCGCGCTCACCATCGTGGCGATGTTCCCCATCGCCTACCTGCAGGTCCGCGCCGCCCAGCCCACCCCGATGGCCTGGAACCTGCCCGCCGACCGCTCCGAGGCGAAGGCCGCGTTTCCCGAATTCCCCGGCACCACCATCCAGCTGGGTGAACGCGGCCTGCTCGGAGAACGGGACCGCCACCTCGACGCCGCGTACCGCTCGCTGGTGTTCGGCAACTATGCGCGCACCCTGGACCGGACCTACGTCAACGGCTACACCCCCACCGGCCACTTCTACTTCGGTGAGCTGCTGTGCATGCGCTGGGACAGCAGCGTCTGCCCGGATGCCTACCGCCGCCTGTTCGCCCCCGAACCCGAGACCGGTCGCGCGCCGGTCGACCTGATGAACCTCGACCGGGTCGTGCTGCAACGCGCCCTGTTCCCCGACGCGACGAACCAGCCCGTGCCCGACGGCTGGCACTGGGTCGACCAGCCCGGTCACGAGGACTACATCGCCGTCCTCGAACGCGATGCCGGCCCGGTGTCGACGGTCAACGGCCGCATCTCGCACACCGAGAACGTCACCGCCGAGTCGATTTCGGAGACCGACACCACCAGCAGGCTGCGTGTCGACTCGGCCGAGGGCGGCATGGTCGTATTCGCCCGCTTGGGCTGGCCCGGCTACCGCGCGACTCTCGACGGCGAACCGATCCCGATCACCACGGTGGCCAAGAGCTTCGTCGCAGTCGAGATCCCGCCGGGGACCGAGGGCGCCGAACTCGTGCTGACCTGGCGGCCGCCGGGCTGGAAGGTCGGGATCGCCTCGATGATCGCCGGTCTGGCCGGGCTCGGGGTATTGCAGTGGTGGTATGTCCGGTCGCGCCGCCGCGCCGCCGCCGAGAGCGCGGGACATACCGGCCCCGCCGATGGCGTCGATCCCGCCGACTCGAGGGCGCGGGAGTCCGCGCACGAAACCACGAGCGCTACGTCGTGAGGGTGATCCCGTGAGCGCGGAACACCTGGAAACCGACGCCAAGCCGCCCGGGCTCCCACGGCCCGGGCTCGGCCGGGCCACCGATTCCATCGGCCTGGTCCGGCGCACGCTGCGCAGGCAGGAAGTCGGTTATGTGCTCGTCGGCGGGTTCAACACCGTGTTCGGCACGGCGCTCACCGTGGCGTGGCTGACGGTTCTGCCGGATTCCGCCTGGTCTCCGGCGGCCGCCGTCGCGCTCGCCTACGCCATCAGCGTGGTCGTCGCGTTCGTCCTGCACCGCACCCTGGTCTTCCGGGTGCGCGGCCGCGTGCTGCGTGACTTCCTGGCCTTCGTCGCCGTCAACTCCGGCGGGCTGGTGCTGAACATGGCGCTGCTGTCGCTGGCGGTGACGGTGCTCGACCTGCCGGAGGCGCCCTCGACGGTGGTGGTGATGGGCCTGGTCGCGATCGCCGGCTTCTTCGGCCACCGGCACATCTCCTTCCGTCGTCGGGCGGTCGTCGAGGCGGACGGCGCGGTCCGGTAGGTTCACCACCATGCCGGAGCGCACCGTCTTGGACCCCACTCTGCTCGAACTGCTGGCCTGCCCCCAGGACAAGGGCCCGTTGCTGCTCGTCGCCGACGACTCGGGCGCGGACATCCTCTACAACCCGCGCCTGCGCCGCGCCTACCCGATCGACAACGGCATTCCGGTGCTGCTCGTCGACGACGCCCGCGATGTTTCCGAGGCCGAGCACGAGAAGCTCCTCACACAGCAGAACCGGTGATCATCGGACCGCGCGAGCGCCCGTGAAGCTCAGCCTGCTCCCTTGCCGATATCGCCGGTGAAGTAGCGCTGCACTGTCGGCCCGACCGCGGCGACCAGTTCGTCGAGCGGCATCGAGGCCAGCGGCTCCACCCCGACGATCTTGCGTGCGACGATGATCCCGACCATCTGTGAGGCGGCCAGCGCCACCCGGGCGCGACCGTCGTCGGCGTCGGTGGCGATACGCACCCGCACCCGCTCCAGCACGATCTCCAGGATGAAGGCCCGTACCAACGCCGGGTCCCCGCCTGCCAGCAGGCTGCGCACCGCCGCAACGGCCGCGGGACCGGCGGGGGAATCCCAGATCGCGGTGACCGCGCGCACGATCGACTCGCCGAGTTCGTCGACCGGCACCGAATCGACGAGGGTGAGCACGGTTTCCGGGTCGACCGGCAGCTCCACCGCCGCGGCGAACAACTGCTGCTTCGTGCCGAAATAGTGGTGCACCAGCGCCGGATCGACGGCCGCGGCGGTGGCGATCGACCGGATCGAGGTCTTGTCGAAGCCGTTCTCGGCGAAGCGCGTCCGGGCCGCGTCCAGGATCGCCTCCCTGGCTCCGGACTGTCCGCGCCGACGACCGGGGCGGCCGGTGCGCCCCGAATCCGCGGTCTCGGCCTTCACGCGCTGCGCCGGCGTAGCGTGGCCGCGCCAACGACCAGGGCCACGACCGCGAACGCCGCGACGATCAGCAGATCCCGTCCCATCTGCGCGGTGGGCTCGGCATGGACCGAGACCTGCTCGAGCGCGTCGACGGCATAACTCAGCGGCAGCACATTGCTGATGATCTCGAGCCAGCGCGGCAGCTGATCGCGCGGCACCAGCAGGCCGCACAGGAAGATCTGCGGCCCGACCACCAGCGGCATGAACTGCACGGCCTGGAACTCGGTGCGCGCGAACGCACTCGCCAGCAATCCGAGCGCCACCCCGCAGATCGCATCGGCCACCGCGATCAGCACCACCCAGCCGGGACTGCCCGCCGCCTGCAGATCGAGCAGACCGAACGACACCAGGCATGCCACCACCGCCTGCGCGGCGGCGGCCAGTGAGAAGGCGGTGCCGTACCCGCCGATCAGGTCCAGTTTCGACAGCGGTGTGGACAGCAGCCGCTCCAGCGTTCCCGAGCTGCGCTCGCGTTGCATGGCGATCGCCGTGACCAGGAACATCACGATGAACGGGAGGATGCCCAGCATGCTGATGCCGACCCGGTCGAACAGCGCGGTCCCCTGGGGATTCGCCGGTGTCTCGGCGTAGATGAAATACAGCAGCGCCATCAACACCGCGGGAACCACCAGAATCATCGCGACCGTGCGGTGATCGTTGCGCAACTGCCGGAGGATGCGGGTGGTGGTGGCGGCGTAGGGACGCAGGGTCGGGGCGGTCATGCGCTCGTTCCTGTCGTGATGAGGGTGAGGAAGGCGCGTTCGAGGTTCTCCTCGCCGGTCTCGGCGCGCAGCTCGTCGGGGGTGAGCTGAGCCAGCAATTTGCCTTCACGCATCAGCAACAGCCGGTCGCAGTACTCGGCCTCGTCCATGACATGACTGGAGACGAGCAGTGTGGTGCCGCCGGCGGCGAGTTCGCGGAACTTCTTCCACAGCTCGACCCGCAGAACCGGGTCCAGCCCGACGGTGGGTTCGTCGAGGATCAGCAGGTCCGGCCGGGCGACGAGGGCGCACGCCAGCGAGGCCCTGGCCTGCTGCCCGCCGGAGAGTTCGTCGCCGCGCTGACGCGCGTGGTCGCGCAGCCCGACGGCCTCGATCGCCTCGTCGACATCATCGCGATCACGCCCGGACAGCGCGGCGAAGTAGGCGACATTGTCGTGGACGCTGATGTCGGGGTAGATGCTCGGCGCCTGGGTGACGTAGCCGATCCGCTTGCGCAGCTCACGCGCCCCGGCGGGCAGACCGAGCGCGCGGATCCGCCCCGATCGCACCAGCTGGGTGCCGACGATGCTGCGCATCAATGTGGTCTTCCCGCAGCCGGAGGGCCCGAGCAGCCCGGTGATCGACCCGCGCGCGATGGTGAGCGAAATGCCGTGCAGCACCTCACGTTTCCCGCGCCGCACGAACAGGTCCTCGACCTCGACGGCCGGTGCGGGCTCGGGCTCCGCCGGACGCGACGTGAGCTGGTCGGTCATGACGACCTCAATTCATCGAGCGTTGAATTCACTACGTGATGAATTGTGCGCCCCTTGCCCGGCGGACGCAATGCCCTTCGTGCGCGGTGAGCCGCGAAACATCCCGGGGGAGTGGCCGGAGCGCTGCCGACCCGCGATCACGCACAATGGCCGCGTGTCCGCCGAAGAAGTCGTCTCCGTCGAGGAACTGGTCGTAGAGCCGCCCGCCGCCGCCCGCCGACTGCTCGGCGCCACGCTGCGATCCGGGCCGGTCGCGATCCGCCTCGTCGAGGTCGAGGCATACGGCGGCGATCCGGCGGGCCCGTGGCCCGACCCGGCTTCGCACTCCGGTCGCGGCCGCACCAAGCGCAACGCCGTGATGTTCGGACCTGCCGGCCACCTCTACGTGTATCTGAGCTACGGCATGCACTTCTGCGTCAACGTCACGACCGGCCCCGACGAGACGGCGAGCGCCGTGCTCTTACGCGCGGGCGAAGTCACCGAAGGCATCGACATCGTCCGCGCGCGCCGCGGCACCGCCCGCACCGACGCGGACCTCGCGCGCGGACCCGGCAATTTCGGCACCGCCCTGGGCATCGGCCTGGCCGACTACGGCACCCCGCTCTTCGGCCCGGACGCATCCATTCGTCTCGAACTGGCGGCTCCATTGCGCCCCGAGCAGATCGCCGTCGGCCCCCGCGTCGGCGTCAGCACCGCCGCCGAGCGGCCCTGGCGTTTCTGGCTGCCGTCGTCGCCCGCGGTATCCGCGTATCGGCGAAGTCCCCGCGCTCGCTGAGGTAGGCCCGCCGGACGGCGCGCGGATTCCCGCCCTCACCGGCTACCGAGTCGACGACAGGGCCGGGCGCGACCTACCGCCGGGTGCCTGCGCTCCCGGCGGTACCTGCGCATCGGCGCAGGACAGCGGTGCGGAAAGATGGTGCGGCGTGAGCGGCGACATCATCGATGAACTGACCTGGCGCGGACTGATCGCACAGTCCACCGACCTCGACGCCCTGCGCTCGGCGCTGGCCGACGGCCCGCTGACTCTCTATGCCGGGTTCGATCCCACGGCGGCCAGCCTGCACGCCGGCCATCTGGTCCCTTTGCTGGCCCTCAAGCGCTTCCAGCGCGCCGGTCACCGGCCGATCGTGCTCGCCGGCGGGGCCACCGGACTGATCGGCGATCCCCGCGACGTCGGCGAACGCACCATGAACTCCACCGACACCGTCGCCGCGTGGGCCGGCCGGATCCGTTCCCAGCTCGAGCGCTTCGTCGACCTCGACGATTCCCCGACCGGCGCGGTCATCGTGAACAACATGGACTGGACCGGCCCGCTGAGCGTCGTCGACTTCCTGCGCGACATCGGCAAGCACTTCTCGATCAACGTCATGCTGGCCCGTGACACCGTCAAGCGCAGGCTGGCGGGCGACGGCATCTCCTACACGGAATTCAGCTACATGCTGCTGCAGGCGAACGACTACCTGCAGTTGCGCCGCAGCCACGGCTGCCGGTTGCAGGTCGGCGGCTCCGATCAGTGGGGCAACATCATCTCCGGCGTCGAGCTGAACCGCCGCGTCGACGGCGAGAGCGTGCACGCCCTTACCGTGCCGCTGGTGACCTCGGCCGACGGCAAGAAATTCGGCAAGTCCACCGGCGGCGGCAGCCTCTGGCTCGATCCCGAGATGACCAGCCCCTACGCCTGGTACCAGTACTTCGTGAACACCGCAGACGCCGACGTCGTGAAGTACCTGCGCTGGTTCACCTTCCTGGGCCAGGAAGAACTGGCCGAACTCGAGCGGGCCACCGTCGAGCGCCCGCACGCGCGGGAGGCGCAGCGCCGGCTCGCGGCCGAGATGACCACGCTGGTGCACGGCGAGAAGAACACCCAGGCGGTGCAGCTGGCGAGCCAGGCCTTGTTCGGGCGCGGCGAACTGCGGGATCTCGACGAGTCCACGCTGGGTGCCGCACTGCGCGAGACCGCTGTCGACGGGGAAGTAGCCCGGATCGAGCCCGGTACGCCCAACACGATCGTCGATCTTCTGGTGGCGACCGGGCTGTCCGAAAGCCGGGGCGCGGCCCGCCGCACGGTCAACGAAGGCGGCGCCTCGGTGAACAACCAGAAGATCGCCGACCCCGAATGGACCCCGTCGGAAGCCGACTACCTGCACGGACGCTGGCTGGTCGTGCGCAGAGGCAAGCGAAATACGGCCGGCGCGCTGCTTTCGGAGAATTGATCTTGGTGGCTCGGGTCACAATTTCGTGGCCCGAGCCCGTTTTCGGCCCGATGGCACGCTTCTGACCTGCGGAATTACATGGCTGTAGTGCGGATTTGACGAAGAGTTCTCCGCCGCGTAACTTATTCAACGTCAGAGCGACACGGACACCGACCCGGAGTCGAGACGCAGAGCCGAAAGGCTCGGCGGGGCGCGGGAAACGAGGTAGGACGAGGGGCGCCTGACAGCCAGTGTGGATCATGGGATCGACCGGACTTGACTCCGGGAGAGACTGTGGTTAGGCTAGAAAAGTTGCCTCACGGAACAACCGGTTAGCCCGGTTCGGATGTGTGTGCGCCTGTTCTTT
>NZ_BAGA01000066.1 GCF_000308595.1 Nocardia higoensis NBRC 100133
CCCCTTACGACGTGCGTGCCTCCAAGGCCCACGCGCGAGTGCTGCACAAAGCAGGCCTGCTCACCGAAGCCGACCTCACCGCCATGCTGTCCGGGCTGGACCGGCTCGCCGCCGACGTCGAGTCCGGCGCGTTCGGACCGGCCGAGACCGACGAGGACGTGCACGGCGCGCTCGAACGCGGGCTCATCGAGCGGGTCGGCGCGGAACTGGGTGGCAGGCTGCGCGCGGGCCGCTCCCGCAACGACCAGGTCGCGACCCTGTTCCGGATGTGGCTGCGCGATGCCGCCCGCCGCGTCGCCGCCGGTGTGCTGGACGTCGTGGACGCGCTCATCGCGCAGGCCGCCGCACACCCCGACGCGGTCATGCCTGGCAAGACCCATTTGCAGGCCGCCCAGCCGGTGCTGCTGGCCCACCACCTGCTCGCACACGCCCACCCGCTGCTGCGCGACCTGGACCGCCTGCGTGATTTCGACAAGCGCGCGGCTGTCTCGCCGTACGGTTCGGGCGCGCTGGCCGGTTCCTCGCTCGGCCTGGATCCCGAGGCCATCGCCGCGGATCTGGATTTCGATGCGGCCGCGGCCAACTCGATCGATGCCACCTCCTCGCGCGATTTCGCCGCCGAGGCCGCCTTCGTGTTCGCCATGATCGCCGTCGACCTGAGCCGGATGGCCGAAGAGGTGATCATCTGGAGCACACCGGAGTTCGGCTACGTCACGCTCGCCGATGCCTGGTCGACCGGCTCCTCGATCATGCCGCAGAAGAAGAACCCGGACGTTTCGGAACTGACCCGCGGCAAGGCGGGCCGGTTGATCGGCAACCTGACCGGACTGCTGGCCACCCTCAAGGCCCAGCCGCTGGCCTACAACCGGGATCTGCAGGAAGACAAGGAACCGGTCTTCGATTCGGTCGCCCAACTGGAACTGCTGCTGCCCGCGATCGCGGGCCTGGTCGGCACGCTCACCTTCCACACCGACCGGATGGCCGAGCTCGCGCCCGCGGGCTTCACCCTGGCCACCGATATCGCCGAATGGCTTGTCCGTGAGGGTGTTCCGTTCCGTGTGGCGCACGAGGCGGCCGGTGCGTGCGTCCGTGCCGCCGAGTCGCGCGGGGTGGGTCTCGACGAACTCACCGACGAGGAGTTCGCCGCCGTCGATCCGGCGCTGACCTCGCGGGTGCGGGAGGTGCTGACCGTGCAGGGGTCGATCGCTTCGCGTAATGCCCGCGGTGGCACCGCGGGTACGCAGGTGGCGAAGCAGTTGGAAGAAGTGCGAGCGGCTGCCGCCGAGGCGCGCGCCCGCTTGGCCTGAGGGAGATCCCCGGCCCGGAAAGGGCCGTAGGCAACGAAATTCGCCCCCCGTCGCACATGGCAGCAGATGCGTGCGACGGGGGCGATGCGTTTCGATATCGGTCAGAGACCGACCAGGGCGAGCAGAGCAGCGAGCAGATCAGAGACGAAACCGAGCACCATGCGAGTTATCTCCTTCATACGTGGTTGCTATTGCCGTGGGGAAGATTAGTGGGCCCCCTAGGGGAAACACAAACCCAGCCCAAAACGGGGTTTTGGTCGGAAGTCCGTCTCACTGCTCGGGATTCGGCCGCCGGTGCGTCCGCGGGTTCGCGGTCGGCGGGTCCGGTGGGGGTGTGGTCGATGCCTCGGCATGGTGTATTGCCCTCTTGATGCAGGACACTCGGCTGCGGTGGCCCGGCGGGACGCGAAAACTGGCTATGCTCACCGGATTGCGCCGAGTTGGCGGGGCCCTCTGCCTGTCCTGCGTCGAAGTTCGGCGAAAAGGCAGCGGAAAGCTGCTGATCGGCACTTCCCTTGTCGCTCGGGAACCCCGATGCTGGTGTGGGAGCATCGCGGCGTCCGGCCGGATCGGCGGCCGGAAAGAATTGCGCCGAGGGGTATCCGCAAGTTTCGGGCAATCGGGTAGTGGCAGGTCCCGGTGGTGATGTGCCGGGTGTCGACCGGGCGAGCATTGCGCCCGCTTTTTCGATCACTGTGTATTTCGTTGACGCCGACAGGTTCTCGGGGACCGGGCGGAAGAGGAGGAGTACCGGATGATCTCGAGACGACAGTCGTGCTCGTACCGGCGACCGGGGGCGGTGAGTATCCCGTGAGCTTCCATCGGGCCGAGGCCGCTCTGGGCTACCTGCGTGCCGATCTCTCCGGCATCCGTCAGCCCTGGGAGGAGATCAGGATGCGCCACCTCGCTCCGCGCCTCGGATACAACCTCTGCAAGACCATCGTCTTCACCGCCGCCACCGACAACCGGATCGAACGGCTGCTCGCCCAGATCGAGCGGCACGGAGCCAGGGCGGTATTCGTCCCCGACCCGGCGCATCTCGAAGGACGGCTCGAGGTGATCCGGGCCCGCGTCGGTGTCGTCGTCGACCTCGAGGACGAACCGGCGCCCACGGCGATCGAGCGGGTGATCCCGCACTACGAAGCCGGTTGGCTCGGCATGTGGCGCTGGCTCAGCGGCTGATCCCGCGAGCGCTTCACGGAGAAATCCCCGGTTGCCGAGAGCGATTCGCGCTGTCTACCATCGGTGCGATGACGACCGGGACGGCCTCGAGCCACGCACGGACAGGTGACCCGGCGCGCACCTGAGCGCCCGCGCGCCTCCTGCCACGTGATCGAACCAAGCATCACTTTCGATCACGACAGGAGCCTTCCATGACCGCACGTTTCAACCACACGATCATCGCCGCGAACGATCGCGAGGAATCCGCCGCGTTCTTCCGCGACATCCTCGAACTGGCCGATGCCCCGTCCTGGGGCGTGTTCACCAACCTGCTCTGCGAGGACGGCGTACTGCTGCAATTCGCCGAGCCGCCGGTCGAGATCCAGCGCCAGCATTACGCCTTCCTGGTCGACGACCAACTGTTCGATCGGGCCTACCGGCGACTGTGCGAGCGCGCGATCGAGCACTGGGCCGACCCGTTCTTCCAGCGGCCCGGTGAGATCAACAACGAGCACAACGGGCGCGGGGTCTACTTCCTTGACCCGGCCGGACACGGCATCGAGATGATCACCCGCCCATATCTGTAGTCACCGCGCTGGCGGTTCGCCGTACGCGCGCTCCTCGAGCAGATCGGCCAGATGCAGGACGGGCCGGGCGAGATCGGGAATCGCCGCGGGTCCGCTCGGCCTGCCCGGCCGGTAGGTGAGCAGATCACGCCCGGCCAGGCTCCACCGTTCGACGGGACCGTCCAGCTGCGCCTGGATCACCACGGGGTCGAGCATGAGCCGGGCGTACTGCCGGTCGACCGCGATCACCCGGAAGCGCCGGTCGAAAGCGGCGTGGCCGGTGTGGATGGAGGTGGAGCCGGTGAAGGCGTCACCGATTTCGCGGCTCAGTTCGCGGTCGAGCACGGCCAGCGGGGGATAGGGGCGGTCCAGGTGCACCACGAGGACGGTGAAGCGGTGCGACTCGCAGCGGTACTCGGCGGCGGTGACCAGTCGGTTGTCCACCACCCCGGTGACGGAGAGGACCACGGTCCCGCTGTCGTGGCCGGGCAGTCGCGCGCTCCAGGCCGGATGGGCGCGGTCGTCGTAACGCCAGCCGTGCGTCGCGGCCCATCGGGCGAAGGTGTCCCGGCGTGGCCGGTCCGAGCCGCGCAACAGCGGCAGGAACACGAACAGGCCCGCCGCCCCCACAACGACGGCGAAGACCACCACGGCGATCAGGACGGCTTCCCGCACGGCCACCACCTCCCGGCTCGAATTCCCATTGTGAAGCAGGCCATCGCCGCGGGTTGCCGGGACGCAGGGACACGCCGGTGAGTCACTAGGCTGCCCGCATGACCTTGCTGTTCCTCGCCCTGGCCATAGCGTTCGAAGTGACGGCGACCGTCTCGCTCAAGCTTTCCGAGGGATTCAGCAAGATCGGGCCGTCGATCGTGGTCGTCATCGGGTACTGCGGCGCGTTCTACTTCCTGTCCCAGTCGTTGAAACGCGGAATGCCGATCGGCGTCGCCTACGGCATCTGGTCGGCCATCGGCGTCGCCGCGATCGCGATCATCGGGGTGCTGCTGCTCGGCGAGAAACTGACCCTGATCCAGGTCGGCGGCATCGCGCTGGTGATTCTGGGGGTGGTGGCGCTGGAACTCGGGGGCGCGCAGTGACGCGCCCGGTCAGGAGCCTTCCTGGGCGATCTTCTTGGCGATGTTGTGGGCGAGCGTGCCCAGCCGGCTCAGCCGGGCATCGCCGAGCGGGGTGAGCTTGCCGCCCAGCCGATTGGTGACGAAGCCGAGCGACATCCCGGTCTCCGGGTCGGCGAAGGCGCCCGAGCCGCCGAGCCCGAAGTGCCCGAACGCCGAGACCGGCTCCGCCCGGGACGGTTTCATCGGCACGCCGTGATAGCCCAGCGCCCAGGGGATACGGAAGGCCAGCACGTAGTCGGGGGTGAAGACCTGCCGCGTGCGGATCACATCGACGGTGCCCGGCCGTAACAGCTCACGCCCGCCGAGGCTGCCGTCGCAGGCCAGCGCCCCGTACATCGTGGCCAGGGAGCGGGCCGAGAAGACGCCGTTGACCCCGGGCATCACCGAATCGTGCAGGCGCGGGTCGACCATGATCTCGGCGAACCCGCGCGGGGTGGTCTCGGCGGCCGCGGACAGTCTGGTGCGACCCATCAGCCGCGCGCTGTTCTCCCAGCTCATCCCGGCGACCGTGAGCATCGGGAAATTGACCGCGATCCTGGACCGCTGCTCCCGCGGCACCCGGAACCACAGATCGGTGATGCCGAGCGGTTCGGCGATCTCGGTGCGCAGTGCGTCGGTGAAGCTCGTTCCGCTCACCCGGCGCACCAGTTCGGCGACCAGGTGTCCGAAGCTGATGCCGTGGTAGCCGCTGGTGATGAGGCGCCTCGGGTCGGGGGTGGCGGCGGCGAGGGCGGCGGTGACCGCCTCGTCGTCGAAGAACCGATCGATCGGGCCGGGCACGAGATCGCGCAGCCGGTGCAGGCCGGCGCGGTGGGTGAGCAGTTCGCGCACGGTGATCGCGCCTTTGCCCGCGGCCGCGAACTCGGGCCAGTACTCGGCGACCGGATGGTCGTAGTCGAGCAGGCCGCGTTCGGCGAGCCGATGCAACAGCGTCGAGGCCACGCCCTTGCCGGTGGAATAGGTGACGGCGAGAGTATCGCGGGTCCATTGCTGTCCGGGCCGGGCGAATCCGGCCCAGACATCGACCACCGGCTCCCCGTGCAGATAGACGCACAACGCGCCGCCGCCGTCACCGGGTCTGCGGAAGAGCCGGTCGAACTCGGTCACCAGCCGGACGAACCGCCTGTCCACGTGCTGGGCCGTGTGTTCGGCGGCGCGTGCCGCCGCGACCTCGTCCTCGTTGGTCTCGTGTGCTGTGGAATCGGTGGTCACCCGGCCGCACCCCTCTCGTCGTCCCCGTCCACAGTAGGAGGAACAGAGATCGAGGGTGGTGGGGGAGCGGAGGGCCGGGTGTGTCCGCGCGTCAGGCCGCGGCGGCCCGGCAGAGGTCGAGCAACGCCGAACCCGGGTCGTCCACGTCGACGACCAGCCGGGTGAACTCGCCGTCGTTCAGGTCGATCTGCAGGCCGCTGCCGTCGAAACGGGTGTCCCAGAATTCCTTGCGGCCCTTGCCGCGGAAGGTGCCCGCCGCGATCACGCCGGGGAAGAAGGCGCCGGCGCGGACCCACGGCGGGCGCATGTCCACCGGTGCGGGAGCGACGGCGGCGACCTCACGGAAATCGAAGGTGATGCTGTCGCGCCGGGAGAGCAGCCGATGGCCGCCGACCACATGAACCGTCACCGTCGTACCGCGAACCTCGATCTCGACCATTGGTGCGCACCTCGCTCTCACCCGGGCAACATCTGTTCTCTCCAGGATGCGCCGCGGGCCTGGCGTCATGCTGTGCCATTCCTGTGAATTCACCAAGTATCTTTTCACATCCAGCTACTCGGATATGCGTATCTATGCATTCGGCTCCCGGAAGGGTAGGTCGGAGGCCGCACTTACGGAAAACGCACAACGCAGAGGACCGGTGGGTGTGGGTGATCGGCGGGATCCGGCGGTCAGCAGCGACCGGCCGCGCAGGGGGCCGCGGTCAGTGCTCTCGGCGGGTATCCGCGCGAAAAGCGGCGTCGGCGATCTCGAGCACGGGAGCCAGCCAGGGGGTGAAGGACTGCGGATCGGTGGCCAGCAGCGTCCGCACCTCGGCCGGGTCGAGCCAGCGGAGTTCGGCGACCTCGGTGGGGTCCGGTTGCGGGGTCGCCGCGGTGGTGCCGCCGATGAACACGTGATCCCACTCGTGTTCCACCCGGCCGGTGGTCGCGTCGCTCGCGCGGTAGCGGAAGATGCCCGCCTCGACGAGTTCGGCATCGAGTCCGAGTTCCTCACGCAGCCGGGCACGCGCGGCGTCCGGAATGCCTTGGCCGGGCGCGGGATGCCCGCAGCAGGTGTTGGCCCACTGCAACGGGAAGCGGGTCTTCACGGCCGCTCGCCGCTGCAGCAGCACGCGGCCGTCGTCGTCGAACAACAGCACGGAGAAGGCCCGATGCAACTGCCCGGGCGCGCGGTGCGCGTCGGCGACCGGGCACTCGCCGACCGCGCGTCCTTGCTCGTCGACGAGCTCGACCAGCAGCGATTCGCGATCGGTGGTCGGCAGCACGGCGGTGTCGGTCATTACCCCAGCCTATCGAGGCCCCGGAGCGGTGCCCTCGGGGTGTGACCATCGTCAGGTCTCGAAACGGTCGTGGCTGCCCTCCGATGCCCTCGCCATGTGGAAAGCTCGTCGTACGCGTCGGGATCGTAAGGGTGCGTGGCACGAGGTGCAGGAGCGATCGTGAAGTTCAGTGCGAAGGGTGTGGCGGGACCGATACGGCGCCTGATGGCGACCGCGCAGAACGGTCTCGAGGTGATCCGTTTCGGCGGATTGGCGCATGGTGTCGAGGCCTCGCCGTTCGAGGTTGTCGAGCGGCGCCGCATGTACCGGCTGCGACATTATTTCCCCGACGACGCGGCTCCGGGGCGCCCGGTGGCCCTGCTGGTGCCGCCGCTGATGGTCAATGCCGACATCTGGGACGTCAATGCCGAGGGCGGCGCGGTCGGCATCCTCAACCGCGGCGGGGTGGACTGCTGGGTGATCGACTTCGGCTCGCCCGCGCTCGAGGAGGGCGGCTGGCAACGCGACCTGGCCGATCACGTGCTCGCGGTGAGCAGCGCCATCGACACGGTGTGCGCGGCGACCGGGGCCGAGGTCCATCTCATGGGCTATTCGCAGGGCGGCATGTTCGCCTACCAGACCACCGCATACCGGCACGGCCGCGATGTGGCCAGCATCGTCACCTTCGGCAGCCCGGTCGACATCGTCAACGGTGTGCCCTTCGGCCTGCCCTACGGCCTGGTCTCCGATGCCGCCGACTTCCTCGCCGACCATGTGGTGACCCGGCTGCCGATCACCGATTCCATGGTGCGGGTCGGCTTCCAGATGCTCGACCCGGTCAAGACCGTCAAGGCACGCATCGATTTCCTGCGTCAGTTGCACGACCGGGAGGCGTTGCTGCCCAAGGAACGTCAGCGCCGCTTCCTCAACAGCGAGGGCTGGGTGGGATACGCGGGGCCCGCGGTGGCCGATCTACTCAAGCAGTTCGTCGCGCACAATCGGATGATGCTGGGCGGGTTCGTGATCCGCGATCAGCCCATCTCGCTGGCCGAACTGACCTGCCCCATCCTGGCGTTCGTCGGCGAGGTGGACGATATCGGCCAGCCCGCGGCCGTGCGCGGCATCGTGCGGGCCGCCCCGAATGCCGATGTCTACGAATCATGTCTGTACGCGGGGCATTTCGGTCTCGTGGCGGGCAGCGTCGCGACCGAGCGCACCTGGCCGCTGGTGCGGCAGTGGATCGAGTGGGCGGCGGGCGATCAGCCGTTGCCCGAGGAGATCCACCCGATGTCGGAGCACACCAAGAGCGGCGCACAGCATTCGGCGGCCGACAGGATCGTCAGTTCCGCGGCGGCGCTGGCCGAGGTCGGCAACGGGGTGGGCAAGGTCTTCGAGGGGCTGGCCGGTAGCGCGGTGCGCGGCTCGGTCGAGTTGGTGGGCGAGGCCGCCCGCGCGCTGCCCCGGCTCACCCGCCTGGGCATGATCCAGTCCGGCACCCGGATCTCGCTCGGCAGCCTGCTCGCCGAACAGGCCAGGCGCGCGCCCCTGCGCGACTGCTTCCTGTTCGACGATCGCGTGCACACCAATGCCGCGGTGGACGTGCGCATCGACAACATCGTGCGCGGTCTCATCTCGGCGGGGATCCGGCCCGCCACCAGGGTCGGCGTGGTGATGGAGACCAGGCCGAGCGCGCTGGCCGCCGTGGCGGCGCTGTCCCGGTTGGGCGCGGTGGCGGTACTGCTCGCACCGGGCAGCGAACTCGGCCGGGCGATGGAGCTGACCGGCACTCGCACTGTGCTGGCCGACCCGGAGAACCTGCGTCAGGCAGCGGCCACCGGAGCCGAGGTGCTCGTACTCGGCGGCGGCGACGCCCGCGCGCTCGACATCCCGACGGGCGCAGAGGTGATCGACCTGGAACAGATCGATCCGGCGCAGGTACGTGTGCCCGCGTGGTACCGGCCGAATCCCGGCCTGGCGCGCGAGCTGGCGTTCGTGCTGGTCACCGGCACGGGCGACCGGCTGGAGACCAAGTACATCACCAATCATCGTTGGGCGCTGTCGGCTTTCGGCACCGCCACCGCGGCGGACCTGGACCGCCGGGACACGGTGTACTGCCTTGCGCCGCTGCATCATTCCTCGGGTCTGCTGGTCAGCCTCGGCGGCGCCGTCGCCGGTGGCAGCCGGATCGCGCTGGCCCGCTCGCTGGACCCGCGCAGCTTCGCCGAAGAGGTGCACCGCTACGGCGTCACGGTGGTGACCTACACCTGGACGATGCTGCGCGACATCCTCGACGCCGAGGTGTTCCCGGCCGGCCACGCCCACCCGATCCGGCTGTTCATCGGTTCCGGCATGCCGGCGGGCCTGTGGCGGCGGACTCTCGAGCAATTCGCCCCCGCCCGGGTGCTCGAGTTCTACGCGTCCATCGAAGGCGATGTGGTGCTGGCCAATGTCAAGGGCGGCAAGGTGGGCAGCAGGGGCCGTCCGGTGCCGGGTACCGCGAAGGTGGAACTGGTCGCCTACGACCCCGCGACCGCCACGATCCGTACCGACGAGAGCGGGTACGCGCTGCGCTGCGCCGACAACGAGGTCGGGCTGCTCATCAGCAAGGCATCCGACGCCGTCGAGCTGTCGGCGGGCGGGCTGCGTGGCGTCTTCGCGCCGGGCGATGCCTGGATGCCGACCGAGAACCTCTTCCGCCGCGACAGCGACGGCGACTACTGGCTGATCGACCGCGCCGACACCGTGGTGATCACCGAGCGCGGCCCGGTCTACGGTCAGCCGATTCTGGACGTGCTCAACGACATCGCCGCGGTGGATATGGAGGTCGCCTACGGTCTCGAGGTGGGCGGGAAGTACTTGTCGGTGGCCGCGGTCTGTGTTCGGGACGGCTGGCACCTCGAACCCAAGGACGTCACCGAGGCGATGCACGCGCTCGAAAAGAGTCGACGCCCCGACCTGGTGTACGTGGTCGACACGATCCCGCGCAGCGCCTCCTACCGGCCCTCGACCAGCGCGGTGCGAGCGGCGGGCCGGCCGCAGCCCGGCCCGGACACCTGGTGGTACCACCCCGATACCGAGTCCTACGAGGTGCTCACCGAGGCCGAGGCCGCCGCACTCTTCGGCGCCGCCGAGGCCTGAGGCGAACTCAGACCCGGAACTCGGTGACGGCGGCGAGCACCCGCTCGACCTGCTCGTCACCGAGACCCGGCCACAGCGGCAAGCGCACCAGTGTCGAGGAGAACTCCGCGCTGTGGACGCACGGCCGCGGGGTGCGGCCGAGCTTGAGTCCGGCCGGGCTGGAATCCAGCGGCACATAGTGGAACGGCGCGCTCACCCC
>NZ_BAGA01000065.1 GCF_000308595.1 Nocardia higoensis NBRC 100133
AACGCATACGCCGGGACGCGGAGTGCCACCTCGCCGGTCGCCGGCGAGGCCGTCGCCCTCGCGGCCTCTCCGGCGGGTCGTGCCGTCGATCTCGCGCCGTCGGCGCCGCCCCGCCCCGCTTCCTTCGAGAACCCGCCCGCCTCCTCGGCTTCCACCGACACATCGGAGACCCCCGTGTACTCGACATCCCATTCGCGACCCGGTGCGGACGACGCACTCGACAGCGCGCTCGCCCAGCACCTACGCACCCACCACCAGTTCCTCGACGGGCAACTGGACATGGCGCGCGCACTGGTCGGCGCCCTCGACGGCGGCGTGCTGGACGAGGCGACCCTGCGCGCGATCGAGGCCGTGAAGGATCACGGAATCGCCATCAGCGCCAGCCACACCCGCGCCTCCGAGGTCCTGGCGCAGCTGGCCGAACTCGAGGCCGGGTTCGCCCGTCCCGCCGCGGCGAGCCGCACCGGCGTCGCGCCCGCCGGTGCTGTGCCCGGATTCGAGCCGCAGGCCGCTGGGCCCGGGTTCGACTTGCAGGCCGCCGAGCCGGAGTTAGGTCGGCAGGCCGTGCTGCCCGCGCATCGGCCCGAAGCGCTGACGACCGCGCCTGGCGGGCGCCCGTCCAATGGTGCGGCGCAGGTCGCGAACGGCCGACTCGCCACGAATGCCGCCGACTCGGGTATTGCTGTGGCACAGCATGATTCGGTGTTGGACGAGCGCGACGGCAGTACCGCTCGCGGCGCGATGCCGGTCCGCGACACCGATTCTGCTCGCGCAACGGCCCCGATCGCCGGGAACGGCGCGACGGAGGCGTCGGCTGCCGAGGGCCGGTCCGCGGAGTCGCTGCGGCAGGCGTTGCGTGCGGTGGTGGCCGAGAAGACCGGTTACCCGGTCGAGATGGTCGACACCGGGATGGATCTGGAGGCGGATCTGGGTGTGGATTCGATCAAGCGGGTGCAGGTGATCGGCGCGCTGCAGGAGCGGTTCCCGAACCTGCCGAATCTGGGCCCCGAGCAGTTGGGCACGCTGCGGACGCTGGATCAGATCGTCGAGGAACTCGGGGCGTCGGCAGGGGGTGATGTCCACCCAAAAGCTGAGGCCGCGGCGGTCACGCCGCGGCATGCCGTCGAACTCGTCGCCCTGCCCGCCCTGGACACGGCGATCGGCGTCTACCGGGAGCACCCGGAGGCCGTGCTCGTCGACCTGGCGGGCACGAGCGGACGCGACTGCGACGCGCTGGCGGCGGCACTGACCGCGCGCGGCTGGTCGGTGCGGCGCGAGACCGGACTGCCCGAGGCCGGCGCCCCGGCCGACCTGTGCCTGGTCGTCCTCGGCGGCGCGGACCGGTCGACGGCCTCGCGGCTGCTCGGCGAGACGATCCTGACGACGGGCCGGATCACGCCCGGCATGTCCGCCGACGCCGGCCGCGCGGCCTTCGTGACCCTCATCCGGCTCGACGGCGGACTCGGCTTCCGCTCCGTCACCGACCCGGCCGCCGCATTGCTCGGCGGTGTCGGTGGCGTCGTGAAAACCCTCGCCGCCGAACGGCCCGATCTGTTCTGCCGGGCGCTCGACATCGACCCGGCCGCCGACGCCGGACGCTGCGCCGAGCTGGTGGCGGCCGAACTGTCCGACCCGGCGCGCGACACCACCGAAGTCGGTGTCGCCGCCGACGGCTCGCGCCACACGCTGGTACCCGGCGGGCACGGCCCGAGTCCCACGGTGACGGCCATCCGGCCAGCCGGGGAACAGCCCGCCACCACGCTCACCGCCGACGACCTGCTGGTGGTGACCGGCGGCGCCCGCGGCGTCACCGCCACCTGCGTGCGGGCCCTCGCCCGGCGCGGCCCCGCCAGGTTCCTGCTGCTCGGCCGTACCGAGCTCGCTCCGGAACCGGAGTGGGCGGCCGGGGTCGCCGACGCGGATCTGCGGCACGCGGCGGTGCGGGCACGGGCCGGCGCCACCCCGCGCGATCTCGAGCGAGCCTGTGCCGACGTGCGCGCCGGCCGCGAGATCCGCGCAACGCTGGCTGATCTCGGTGAGCGCGCCGAGTACGTGACTGTCGACGCCACCGACGCGCAGGCGGTACGCGACGCGCTCGCGCCGTGGCGCGAGGCGATCACCGGCATCGTGCACGGCGCGGGCGTCCTCGCGGACTCCCGGATTCCGGCCAAGTCCGCCGAGTCGATCGCCAGGGTGCTCGACCCGAAGATCGCCGGTCTGGCCGCGCTGACGGCCGCGGTGCCCGAACCGCGTCACCTGATCCTGTTCACCTCGGTGGCCGGGCTGTTCGGCAATATCGGGCAGGCCGACTACGCCGCGGCCAACGAGGCGCTGTCCCGGTACGCACTCGCCTGGCGGCGGGCGCATCCGGACTGCCACGTCACCGCGATCGACTGGGGCGCCTGGGACGGCGGGATGGTGACGCCCGCACTGCGCGAACACTTTCGCGCGCTCGGCGTGGCGTTGCTGGCCCCGGAGATCGGTGCGGCCGCCTTCACCGAGCAGTTCACCGCCGACCGCGCCGACGACACGGTCGTGCTGATCGGCCCGGCCGCCGGGCTCTCGGAACCGGCGCCTGCCCCCGCGACGCCGGTGCACATCCGCCGGGCGCTGCGCGGGCTCACCGACGAGCCGACCGTCCAGGCGCATCGGGTGGGCGAGCATCTGGTGCTGCCCGCCACGTTCGGGCTCGGCGCGATGGCGCATGTGGTCGAACGAGCACTGCCGGGTCGAATCGTGGTGGGTGCGCGCAATTTCGAGGTCCTCAAGGGGCTGGTGTTCGACCACCAGGTCGACACTCTCGACGTCGTCCTGGAACCCGGCGCGGCGGAGGGTGACGTCCTGCCCGTCCGGGTGAGCGTCCGCGACGGCGCGGTCACCCACTTCCGGGCGACGCTGGAACTCGCGACGGCGGCGGTCGAGCCGCCGGCCATCACGGTGCCGGACGGTCCCGGCAGCGCGATCGACATCTACCGCGAGGCGATCCAGTTCCACGCCCCCGCGCTGCAGGGCTTGCGCCGGATCGTGGCCGACACCGGCGACACGCTCGTCTTCGACTGTCTGCTCGACGCGGAGCCGGTGGCGGGCGGGGCGTACGCGAGCCGCCTGCACGATCCGGTGCGCGCGGACCTGATGCTGCAGGGCCCGCCGGTGCTCGGTCACCGGGTCCTCGGCTCCGCGTGCCTGCCGCTCGGCATCGGCCGGGTCGACTACTACCGGCCGCTGCCGGTCGGTGAACCGTTCACCCTGGTGGTCGGCAACGCCCGCGCGGGCCGCTTCGACGCCCGGGTGGACGCCACCGCAACGGATGCGGACGGCACTGTCCTGCAACGGTTCACGGACGTCGTGGTGGTCACGACGCCCGATCTGACGGAGAAGTTCCGATCCTCGGTGAGGCGGTGGATGGCATGACGACCCTGGAGTTCGACGGAATCGCGTTCGACCCGGAGACGCCCGGGCTGCCGGGCGAGGACATCTACGAGGCCGGCGTCGCGCGGCCCGAGGTGGCGCAGTCGGTGGTCTCGACGACCCGAAGCCCCGATCCGCTGGCCGAGATACGTGCGGGGGTTGTCGCGGCGCACCGCGCGGCGCTCACCGCGCAACTGGCGATGCAGCGGGCCCGGTGGGAGCGTGCTGCGGGCCCGGACGAACATGCGCGGAGGCGCCGCCCGGTCCCGGTCCCGGCCACGCCTGGCGCGCAGATGCCGGTGCCGGCCGGATCGGGCGCCGAATCGCCGGTGCCGGCCGCCGCGACCTCGGTCGCCGCGACCTCGGGCAGCGCGACTTCGGCCGCGGCGCCGGTCGATCATCGTTCGCCCGCATCGGGGATGGGCCGGCACGCCGCCGAATGGGCGTTCAAGCCGGTGGCCCGCACCGCTCGCACCCACCTCGACCATGCCGCCCTGCGCCGGTTGGCCGAGGGCGACCTGGCGGGCGTGTTCGGCCCGGCCTACCGGCGTCCGGGCGTGCGTCCCGAGGCGCGGTTGGCGGCGCACGCACCGCTGGCGCTCACCGAGATCACCTCCCTGGAGCTGTACGGCGGCGAGGGCCGGGGCCGTCTGCTGGCCCGCTTCGACGGCGATCCCGGCGCCGCCGCGACGCAGGCCGCCGAGGTGTTCGCCCTCTACACCGGTCTGCCGCTGTGCCTGTCCGGCAGCGCCCTGGTCGCCGAGGGGCCGGGATCGCGGCCCAGCCGGGTGGCGACGCTGGAATTGATCGTCACCGAGATCGATCTGGTGCCGCGCCCGCACCTGAGCGCGCTGGTGCACGGTGTCGCCGCCGCGCCGGTCGCGGTGTCGGTCACCGCTGTCGAACCGGACGGCGCCGGTGTCGGTCCCGGACAGCCGGACGCCGCCCTGCTGCTCAACGAGTTCCACATGGCCCATCTCGCGCGCGGCGATCAGGCCGTCGCGATGGGCCCGGAGTTCGCCGAGTACACCGGCGTCCGCGCCACCCGCCTGCCGACCGGCGGCCTGCTGCTGGTCGACCGCGTCCTCGAATTCGACGGTGCGCGAGGAAAACTGGACGCCGCCGCCTACACCACCGAGTACGACTCACCCGCCGACTCCTGGTACTACGGTGCCACCGCCAACGAATCCATGCCGCACTTCGTCTACATGGAGACCTCCCTGCAGGCGGCGCTGCTGATGGGCTACTACGCCGGCCCCACCCGCACCCAGCCGGGCACGACGCTGAGCCTGCGCAATCTCGGCGGCACCGCGACGGTGTTGCGCCGAGTGGAGCTGCGCGACACGACGATCCGGCAGAACTCGCGGTTGCTGTCGACCACGATCCTGCCCGGCTCCTCGCTGCAGACCTTCGACTACACCCTCACGGTGGACGGCGAACCGTTCTACACCGGCGAGACCATGTTCGGCTATTTCAGCGACGAGGCGCTGGCCAACCAGACCGGCCTGGACGGCGGACGTCCCGCCCCGACCTGGCTGGCCCAGAATCCCGGCGCGGACGTCCGGGTGATCGACGTGGCCGCGCGCCGCGCCGACCCCGCCGCACCCCTGTGCGCCCGGGACACCCTCGCCCTCATCGACCGGGTCGACGTGGTGGACGGCGGCGGCACACACGGCGCGGGCTACCTGCACTCACTGCGCGCCATCGACCCGGGCGACTGGTATTTCGCCCGCCACTTCCACCTCGACCCGGTGATCCCCGGTTCGCTCGGCGTCGAATCGGTGATCCACGCGGTGCAGGAATGGATGCTCGACGCCGGTTTCGCCGACGGCCTGGCCGACCCGGTGTTCCGTATTCCCGCGGGCATCGCCTTCAGCTGGCGGTATCGCGGCCAGTTCCTGCCCACCGACGGCACGGTCGAACTCGAGGCGCACATCAAGGAGATCCGCCGAGACCGGTACGACGTCATCGCCGTGGTGGACGCCTCGCTGTGGAAGCCGGGGCTGCGGATCTACGCATTGACCGATCTGGCCGTCGAACTCGGCGAACGAGAGGTACAGCCGTGACCACCCTTCCACGTACGGGCGCCGTGCCCGGCCTCGTCGCCGAGACGGCCCCCGACGTCACCGCCGTCCTGCGCGACCTCGCCCGTCCGGTCTGGGTCGTGCACCACGAGGGCCGGGTCGGGGTCACCGCCGACCGATCGGCCGTCCCCGGCGCCCGCGTGCTCGCCGCGGCGGGCCCGCTCACCCCGGAGATGCTGGGCGACAGCACGTTCCGCGCCACCCACGGACTGCGGGCCAACTACATGGCGGGCGCCATGGCCAACGGCATCGCCTCACCCGCCCTGGTGTCGGCGATGGCGCGGGCCGGCTATCTGAGCTCCTACGGCGCCGCCGGCGTCGCCCCCGCCCAGGTCGACGCGGCACTGGCGGAACTGAGCCGCGAACTCGGCGACCTGCCGTTCGCCTGCAACCTCATCCACAGTCCGTCCGAGCCCGCGCTGGAGCGCGCCATCGTCGACGCCTGCCTGCGGCACCGGGTGCGGTGCGTGGAGGCCTCGGCGTTCATGAATCTCACCGCCGAGGTGGTGCGTTACCGGGCGGCGGGGTTGAGCCTCGGACGTGACGGCCGGATCGTTTCGGCGCACCGGGTGATCGCGAAGGTCTCCCGGGTCGAGGTGGCCGAGGCGTTCCTGCGTCCCGCGGCCGCTCAGCTGCTGAGCGGGCTGGTGGCCGCGGGCGAGTTGACCGCCGAACAGGCCCGGCTGGCCGAACAGGTGCCGATGGCCGACGACATCACCGCCGAAGCCGATTCCGGCGGGCACACCGACCGCAGGCCGCTGCTGGTGCTGCTGCCGGAGCTGATCGCCGCCCGCGACCGGGTCGCGCGCACCCTGCCCGGCGCGGCCGCCGTGCGTATCGGCGCGGCGGGCGGCATCGGCACCCCGGCGGCGGCCGCCGCGGCCTTCGCGCTCGGTGCGGCCTATGTGGTCACCGGTTCGGTGAACCAGGCCACCGTCGAGGCCGCCCAGTGCGCGGCCACCAAGGAACTGCTGGCGAGGGCGCAGTTCGCCGATTGCGTGATGGCGCCCTCGGCGGACATGTTCGAGATGGGCGTGCAGGTGCAGGTGCTGCGCCGCGGCACCCTGTTCGCCACTCGCGCCCAGCGGCTCTACGAGACCTATCGGGCCTATGACGGGCTCGACGAGCTGCCCGCCGCGCTGCGCGAGGATCTCGAGCGCACGCTGTTCCGGCGCTCGGTCGAGGAGGTATGGGAGGACTGCGTGCGCTTCTTCAGCGAGCGCGATCCGGCCCAGCTCGCCGGCGCCGCCGCGAACCCCAAACGCCGGATGGCCCTGGTGTTCCGGTGGTATCTCGGCCTGTCGTCGGGGTGGAGCATCCGCGGCGAGGCCGACCGGGTCACCGATTACCAGGTGTGGTGCGGTCCGGCCATGGGGGCTTTCAACACCTGGGCGGCGGGCACCCATCTGGCCGCCCTGCCGAACCGGCAGGCGGCCGAGATCGCCGACCAGCTGATGCTGGGCGCCGCGTACCTGACGCGCGTCGCCCAGCTGCGCTCGGCGGGCGTACGCCTGCCCACCGAATGCGCCGAATTCCCACCCCGACCGAGGGAGCAGCGATGACCACGCTCGAGACCGGCCCGGACATCGGGACGTCCTGGACGGTGTGCCCGCACTGCGACGCCATGATCTACGCCAAGCGCTACGACCGCTCCGGCCGGGTGTGCCCGGACTGCGACGGCCACGGCATGCTCACCGCCGACCAGCGCATCGCCGCACTGCTCGACGCGGACGGCGTCCGATGGATCGAACCCGCCGCGACGGTGGCCGACCCGCTGGAATTCACCGACTCCCGCGGCTATCCCGAACGCCTCGCGCAGGCCCGCCGCCAGACCGGCATGACCGACGGCATCCGGTGCGCGCACGGCACCGTCGACGGCGCGCCGCTGGTGCTCGCCGTGATGGATTTCCGCTTCCTCGGCGGCAGCCTCGGCAGTGCGGTGGGGGAGGCGGTGACCGCCGCCGCCGAAGCCGCGCTGGCGCGGCGGGTGCCGCTGGTGCTCGTCACCGCCTCCGGCGGGGCGCGAATGCAGGAGGGCATTCTCGCGCTGATGCAGATGGCCAAGACCAGCCAGGCGCTGCGTCACCTCGACGACGCGGGCGTGCTCACCATCTCGGTGGTCACCGACCCGACCTACGGCGGCGTGGCCGCCTCCTACGCCACCTCTACCGACCTGATCATCGCCGAACCCGGCGCGCGGCTGGGTTTCGCCGGTCCGCGGGTCATCGCCCAGACCATCGGGCAGACCCTGCCCGCGGGCTTCCAGACCGCCGAGTTCCTGCTCGAGCACGGATTCGTGGACATGATCTGCCACCGGT
Source organism: Nocardia higoensis NBRC 100133 (assembly GCF_000308595.1). Taxonomy (GTDB): domain Bacteria; phylum Actinomycetota; class Actinomycetes; order Mycobacteriales; family Mycobacteriaceae; genus Nocardia; species Nocardia higoensis. Next base: position 7,811 of record NZ_BAGA01000065.1, read on the forward strand.
CGGCTCTGCGGGACCGGCTCGCTCGGATCTTGGCGCTGTTCGCCGACCGCGAGCGGTTATCCGGGGCTCGGGTCGACGAGGAATACGTCCGGGCACGCGGCGCATCCGCGATCGAGCATCCGCCGCTGCTGCGCGAGGATCCGGGCGATCTCCCGGAGCGCGACGCCTGGCAGAGCGTGCGCGCGGCCCGCGAACTGGGCAGGCCGACCACCCTGGACTACCTCGCCGCCTCCTTCGACGAGTTCGTGGAACTGCACGGCGACCGCCTCGAGGCCGACTGCCCGGCGATGGTGACCGCGCTGGCGCGCCTGCACGGCGCGCCGGTGGTCGTGATCGGCACCCAGAAGGGGCACAACGCCGCCGAACTGTCCCGCCGTAACTTCGGCATGCCCAGCCCCGCCGGCTACCGCAAATCCGCCAGGGCGCTGCGGCTCGCGGCGAAACTCGGCCTTCCCGTGGTCACCCTCGTCGACACCGCGGGCGCCTATCCCGGCATCACCGCCGAAGAGCGCGGCCAGGCGGCGGCCATCGCCGAATCGCTGAAACTGCTCGCGGGCCTGCCGGTCCCGGTGGTCGCGGTAGTGACCGGCGAGGGCGGCAGCGGCGGCGCGCTGGCGCTGGCCGTGGCCGACCGAGTGCTGGTGTGCGAGAACGCCGTGTACTCGGTGATCAGCCCCGAGGGGTGCGCCTCCATCCTGTGGAAGGACGCGGCGGCGGCCCCGGCGGCGGCCGCCGCCCTGCGCGTGGACTCCACCTCGCTGGTCCGGCTCGGCGTCGCCGACGGCGTGGTGCCCGAACCCGAGGGCGGCGCGCACCGCGACCCCGATGCGGCAGCGATCATCCTGCGCGGCGTGCTGCGCGGCGAAATCGGCTCTCTCGCCGCCGTTCCCGTGCCCGACCTGCTCGAGCGGCGCCGCCGCCGCTTCCGCGCTTTCGGATTGCCGACACCCAACGACCAGGAGCTGTCATGACCCAGTCCCTCATCAACCCCCGCTCGGTCCGCGCGATGGACCCCGTCGACGCCGACCTCGCCCTCACGGTGCTGGCCCGGCACGCCCTGACCATCCTGGCCGAGGCGGCGCCGTACTCGGTGACGCTGGCCAACGGTCCGCTGATGCTGGAGCTCACCCGGGACGACACGGCCGCACGCGCGGACTCCGCGGCGCTTCGGCCCGTGGCCGCGGCCTCTCGATCGGCGTCCGCGGGCACCGCCTCCCACTCGACCTCGGAGGTGTCGCCGGAACCTGTGTCGTCCACGGCAGCTGCCGCCCCGGAAGCGTTGCGGGACAATACCTTCACGCTCGTCGCCGAGACGGTCGGTGTCTTCTACCGGTCGCCGGAGCCGGGCGCCGACCCCTTCGTCACCGAAGGCGATCCGGTGCGGGTAGGACAGCAGGTCGGCATCGTCGAGGCGATGAAGCTGATGATCCCGGTCGTGGCGACCCGTGAAGGCCGGGTGGCCGAATTCCTGGTGGGCAACGGTGAAGCGGTGGAATACGGCGCCGCGCTGATGGCGCTCGAGGTGGTCCCGTGACCCCGCGCCCGATCCGCACGGTGCTCGTCGCCAACCGCGGCGAGATCGCCGTCCGGGTCATCCGCACCTGCGCCGAACTCGGCCTGAAGACGGTGGCCGTGTACTCCTCGGCCGACGCGGACTCCGCCGCCGTGCGCATGGCCGACCGCGCCTTCCGCATCGGCCCCGGCCCGGCCAAACGCAGCTACTCCTACATCCCGGCGATCATCGAGGCGGCCAGGGCGACCGGCGCCGACGCCATCCACCCCGGATACGGATTCCTCTCCGAGGACGCCGATTTCGCCGAGGTGTGCCAGGCCGAGGGCCTGGTCTTCGTCGGCACGCCCGCCGCTGTGCTCGCCGACCTCGGCGACAAGTCCAGCGCGCGGGCGCTGATGTCGGCGGCCGGGCTGCCGCTGCTGCCCGGCAGCCGCGACCCGATCGAGACCGTCGGCGCGGCGCACACCCTGGCCGACGAGATCGGCTACCCGGTCATCATCAAGGCCGTAGCCGGCGGCGGTGGTCGTGGCATGCGGGTGGTGCGCGCGAGCGCCGATTTCCCCGCCGCCTGGCAGGAGACCAGAGCCAACGCCGCCGCGGTCTTCGGCGACGGCAGGCTCTACGTCGAGCGCTACCTGGACTCGGCCCGCCACGTCGAGGTGCAGATCCTCGCCGACACACACGGCACGGTCGTCCACCTCGGCGCCCGCGACTGCTCGCTGCAGCGCAGGCATCAGAAGCTGGTGGAAGAATCGCCCGCCCCCGGCCTGTCCCCGGACCTCGCCGCCCGGATCGGCGAGGCCGCCGTCCACGGTGCCCGCGCCGTCGGCTACGTCGGCGCGGGCACCTTCGAGTTCCTGTTCGACCCGGCCGCCGGCGAGTTCTATTTCATGGAAGTCAACTGCCGCCTGCAGGTCGAGCACCCCGTCACCGAAATGGTCACCGGCACCGACCTGGTCGCCGAACAACTCCGCATCGCCGCGGGCGAGCCGCTGACGCTCACCCCCGACCAGCTCACCCCGCGCGGCGTCGCCATCGAATGCCGGATCAACGCCGAAGATCCCGAACGCGAATTCGCCCCCGCCCCGGGCACACTCGCCGACTGTGTGTTCCCCGGCGGTCCGTTCGTCCGCGTCGACACCCATGTGGGCCCCGGCTACACCATCCCGCCGCACTACGACTCGCTGCTGGCGAAGGTGGTCGTGTGGGCGCCGGACCGTCCGGCCGCCATCGCGCGGATGCGCCGGGCCCTGGCCGAGACCCGCATCACCGGCCGCGGTATCGCCACCACCGCGGAATTCCTGCACGACATCCTCGACCACCCCCGCTTCCGGGCGGCCGAACACGACACCGCTCTCGTCGGTGAAATCATCACGGGGACCGGGATTTCCGTCTGATATCGAACACCGCGCGTGCGGGTGAATGCTCCCGTGCGGCAGCGGGAGCCCACGATCCGGCTCGGGATGCCCCGCTCCGGAGGTGTCCACCGACATTCTCCTCGCGGCATCCCGGCCGCTCCGGAAGACGTGCAGGGACGGCAAGGGATCGCCCACAGCGTGCGATCCCGCCGAGCCATGGTCTCGACGACATGTCGGAAGTCGATCAGGTGTAGCAGCCGGTCCCGGGATGTGGTTCACTTGGATTTCGATTGCTGTCGGGTAGCTGTGGTGATTTGCGTGTATCGCGGCGGATCGCTGTCACCGAATGGTGCGCAGCCGAATCGGATTCGAGTCGCGATCCGGGGAGGTTTCCCCGGCTGCCTGGTGGTAATGCTGCGTTCGACAGTGCAGTGCTCGTTCCTTCCTTCCGATGGTAGAGGAGAGAGTCATGCCCGAGATGTCCGGTCTTATCCCTGTCGAAATGGATGTGCGCTCGGATGTATGGGAGCCGCAATATCCACCTCCCGGCGCCGATGGTGATTCGGTCGTCAATGGGTTGCACGCTGAGAATGCGGCAACGGAGCCGGCGTACCGTTACGCAAAGACGGTGCAGGGTGCGTCGCTTGCGTATTACGAGCCGGAGGATGTCACCGCGACTCCGGAGATGAAAGAATCCAACCATGCATTCGTTTGTCCTATCGGGCGGGTAGTGGTCGGCCGCAAGCATGTCGGTGACGAAAATGGCCGCACCACATACTTTCATGCTCCGCTGCGTCTGTCCGGGGGCGATTTGCTGCAGACGGAACAGATGGAGTGGTTCACCACGAAGACCAGTGACGAGAAATTTGCCCGTGAAGGATGCGTCGTCGTCGGGCGTAGGCATCATGGTGACGAGAATTCGCCGACCGAATACCTGCTCGCGCGGGTGTATTCCAAGCGTGGGGACAGGAAGGCATACCTGAATACGATCGACAGCAAAGAGGGCGCCTGGTTGAAGGAGTCGTCGGGAGATGCGGCCATGGCTCCCCCGAACAAGGTTATGACAGGGCGTGAGCACCATGGGGACGAGAACGGAAAGACCAGGTATACGTGGAGTTATTGCTACGCCGGTGAAAGTGCGGACACCGGTCGTTAGCCTCGACCGTCATTTCAACCCCGACCGCACGAACGCGTTCACGATGTGGCGCTGCAGCAGCAGATACATCACCAGCACAGGCAGGCAGGCCAGCCCGGCCAGCGCCATGATCGGCCCCCACTGGTCGCCGTCGGTGCCCATGAAGCTGCGCAAGCCCAGTTGCAGCACGCTGTTGGACTGGCGCAATACGACTGCGGGCCAGAAGTATTCGTTCCAGGCGTTGATGAACAGCAGGATGCCGAGGGCGGCCAGCGCGGGGCGCAGGTTCGGCACCACCACCGTCCACAGGATCGACCAGGAGGAGCGGCCGTCGATCTGCGCGGCGGCGACGAGTTCCTTGGGGAAGCTCGCCATGTGCTGGCGCAGCAGCAGCACCGCCAGCGCCGAGCACAGGGTGGGTAATGCGGTGCCGATCAGGGTGTCGATGAGACCGAGCTGGGTGAGCAGCACGTAGTTCGGCAGCATCGTCACCTGGAACGGGACCAGCCAGACGCCGACGAATGCCAGGTAGAGCACCTTCTGGAAGGGGAAGGTGTACATGACGAAGGCGTAGGAGGCCAGCAGCGCGACGAGCAGCTGCCCGGCCGCGGAGAAGGTCGCGACGAAGAAGGTGTTGCCGATCAACCCCAGCACGTCCACCTTGTCGGCGGCGTCGGTGTAGTTGCCGATCGACAGCGGCCACGGCACGGGGGACAGCGAGGTGACGTCCTCGGGGCGGCGCAGCGAGGTCGCGAACAGCCAGTAGATCGGGAACGCCGCCAGTAGGGCGGTGGTCGTGAGCAGCAGATGGCTGCCCGCGCCCCGCAGCCGGTCGGCGATGCTCGAGCGGGCGGGGGCGTCAATTGTCATGGAAGGAGACCTTTTCCGAGATCCAGACCAGAATTCCGGCGAGCACGCCGAATCCGACGAACAGCAGCACTCCGGCCGCGGCGGACAGTCCGGCGTCGAAGCTGTGGAAGGCGTAGTCCCACAACAGGTAATAGATGTTGGTGGTCGACTGCGAGGGGCCGCCCTGGGTCATCGAGTCGATGAGCGGGAAGGTCAGCGTGGGGCTCAGCAGCACTGTTGTCAGCACCAGGAACATCAGGGTGGGCGAGAGCATCGGCAGGGTGACCCAACGCAGGATCTGGCGGGGGCTCGCGCCGTCGACTCCGGCGGCCTCTTCGTAGTCGGTGCTGATGCCCGCGAGTCCGGCCCACATCACCAGCACGGCGAAACCGAGCAGTTGCCAGCCGGTGATGGCGATGATCACCGAGTGCGCGGTGCCTGCGTCGTAGACCCAGTTGCGGTCGGTGCCGAGCACCCGGCCGACGACACCGCCGCCGGGATGCAGTAGCCATCGCCATACCGCGGCCGCGGCGACCGGGGCCACCAGGAACGGCGCGAAGATGAAGGCGTGGTAGAGGGTCCGGGCGCGCCCGCGCACCCGCCGGCTGGCCAGCGCGATCACCAGCGGCGCGAGCACGGTGAACGGCAGCATGCCGAGGATCAGCACGCCGGTGCGGCCGAGGGAGTCCCAGAACGCCGGAAGATTCAGCAGCCGTTCGTAATTGCCGGTGCCGACCGGACGCATGGGCGAGGTGGGCAGCAGATTCCACGAATAGGTGGACAGCTCGAAGGCCTGGATCAGCGGCCGATACGTCCACACGACCAGCAGCAGCAGCGCGGGCGCCAGGTACAGGTACGGCACGACACCGCGCCCCGCCCGGCGGAACCGGGTGGGGCGCGACGAGCTGTACCGCACGGGTTCGGTGGTGACCGGCGCGGGCGCGTCGAGGACGAACATCGACTACCTCGCTTCGGCGGCCAGGGCCGCGAGCTGGTCGAGCACGTCCTGTTCGGGACGGTCGTAGACGGTGCCGGCCGGTGTCGCTTCCACGGCGGTGGCGACCAGCGTGTCACCGAGCAGATCGATACGGCTGAAACCGAATCCCGCGAATGCGCGTTGCCTGCCCGCGGGCGCCAGCGGGTCGAGCCGGTAGGCCACCGCGGGCCCGATCCACACCGGGATGCCTGCCAGCGAGGCCGCGGCGGTGAGGTGATTGTGCCCGCAGATCACCAAACGCACATCCGAGCCGCGCAACACCTCGGCAAGCTGCTCGGGGGTACGCAGCCGCAGGTATTCGGTGGTGGGCAGCGGTGACGGGATCGGCGGATGGTGCAACGCCAGCAACGTCCCGTGCGGAGCGGGCTCGCGCAGCTGATCGGCCAGCCAGTCGAGCTGAGCGGGCCGCAGGACCCCGTCGTGCTGGTACGGCGTGGTGCTGTCGAGTGCGATGATGCGCAGGCCGGCGACATCGACGACCTGATCGTGGGTGCTGTCGGGATCCCGCAGTGCCGCGTCCGAGCGCAGCAACTCGGTGCCGAACGCGACGCGCTCGTCGTGATTGCCCATCACGTAGACGATGCGCGCGTTCAATTCCGCGGCCACCGGCTCCACCGCGTCGCGTAACCGGCGATAGGCCTCGGGCGCGCCGTTGTCGGCCAGATCACCGGACAACACGATCGCGTCGATCGAGCGGTGCGAGGCCCGTAGCTGCTGCAGCACATGCGTCAGGTTGGCGTAGGTGTCGACGACGCCGTGCAGGGGTTGCTCACCCGCGGGCCGGATATGGGTGTCGGTGAGCTGGACGATGGTCACCTCGGGCATGGGATTCCCCTCGGGAGGCCGCGCGTCCCCGTGAGTGGGACGCGCGGCCGGGTCGGTGGTCGGGTGGTGGAGATGCGTGCTACGGCGCCGGCATCAGCTGGGCGCCCTGATCGCGCGCCGCCGCCAGCGTGGAGGCAGGGTCCTTGCCCTGGAACACCACGGCTTCGACGGCGTCCATCATGCCGTCGCGGATCTGCAGATAGTTGTTGCCGGGCATGGAGATCCAGGGCTCCATCGTCGCCAGCTGAGCGACGTTGGGCTGCAGCAGCGGGTTGCGGGCGGCCCATTCCTGCAGGCCCGCCGGATCATCCATGAGGCCGGTGCGCAGCGGCAGGTAGCCGATGCCCTGCGAGATGGTGGTGTAGGCGCTCTCGCTGGTGAGGAAGGTGATCAGCTCCCAGGCCGCGCGCTGCTTGGCCGGGTCGTTGGACAGGATGTACAGGGAGGCGCCGGAATTGGTCGGCACCGTCGGCTTGCCCGCGAAGCTGGGCATCGGCGCGGCCCGCAGGTCCCACTTGTCCTTCGCCCCGGTGACGAACGTGCCCTGGATGGCGCTGGTCTCGAGGATCATGCCGATCTCGCCCCGGGAGAAGGCCTCGTAGCCCTGCTTCTGGTTCAGCCGCGGCATGGAGCCCGATTCCACCAGGCGCTGTCCCATGGCGGCGACCTCCACGGCCGGGGGCTCGGCGTAGGTGAGGGTGGCGCGGTCCTCGGAGATGACGCGTCCGCCGTTGGAACGCACCAGCGACTGGAAGCACCAGTCCTTGGCGGTCTTGGTGAGGCAGTCGATGTAGACGCCGCCCTTGCCGGTGCGCTCGGTGATCGATGCCGCGGCTCGGGCGACCTGATCCCAGGTGGCCGGCGGTGCGGCCGGGTCGAGACCGGCCTGGGTGAACAGCGAGGCGTTGTAGTACAGCACCGGGGTGGAGAACACGAACGGCACGCCGTAGGTGTGGCCGTCCCAGTCGGCGAGGGTCTGCGCGCGCTCCGCGTAGGGGTGCTTCTCGCCGTCGAAGTTGGCCTGCACCTCGTCGGCGCCGACCAGCGTGTCCAGCGGCTTGGCGCCGAGCTGGTCGATGGTGAAGTCGAGGTCGCTGAAGCCGAGCTGCGCGACGTCGGGCGGGGTGCCCGCCACCATCTGGTTCTGGATGCTGGAAATGGTGTCCGTGGCCGGGTTGGGGCTGTTGCCCTGCGGCTTCTGCGCCGTCACCGTGATGTTCGGGTGCTCGGCGCGGAACTCGCCGAGCAGCTTGTCGAAGGTGTCGGTCCAGGCGCCGGCGAGTCCGTAGTTGTAGGACTCGAAGACGATCGACACCTTCTGGTCCGGGGCGAGCTCGGGAATCCTGGCCCCCTCGGCGCCCTCGTCGGTGGTGGTCGGGCCGAGGCCGCCGCACGCGCTGAGCGCGAGGACGGCCGCGAACACCAGGCCCGCAAGGGGCGCGGTGCGTTTCACTGTGTACTCCTCATCATCGGTGGTGCGGACCTGATCGCGGGGATCAGGCGACGGCGACGCGTTCGGCGTCGCGGTCGATCGGGGCGCCGGTTCCCGGTTCGCTCCACCGCAGCCGGAGCCCGGAGGCGGCGTCGAACAGGTGGACCTCGGCGGGATCGGCGTGCAGGCCGAGCGTCTCGCCCGCGCTCACCCCGGATGGGCGCGGCACGCGCACGGCGAAGGTGTGCGCGCCGGTGTCCAGATGCACCAGTTCCTCGCTGCCGAGGTTTTCCACCATGCGCACCTGTCCGCGGATCGCGGGCCCGGTCGTCGTGGGTCGCAACCGCTCGGGGCGGATGCCCGCGGTCACCGCGAGCGGGCCGCGGAAGTCCGCTGCCGGGTACGCCAGCGCGATGTCGACGCCCTCGGCGGTCAGGTGCAGCCGGCCCCCGCGCGCGTCCACGGTCGCGGGGAACAGGTTCATCGGCGGCGATCCGAGGAACCCGGCGACGAATGTCGACCGGGGCCGGTCGTAGAGCTCGGCGGGCGTGCCGACCTGTTCGACCCGGCCCTCGTCGAGCAGCGCGATCCGGTCGGCCATGGTCATGGCCTCCACCTGATCGTGGGTGACGTAGAGGAACGTCGCGCCCAGGCTGCGGTGCAGCGAGATCAGTTCCGCACGGGTGGCGCTGCGCAGCTTGGCGTCCAGGTTGGACAACGGCTCGTCCATCAGGAACGCGCCGGGGTCGCGTACCATCGCGCGGGCCAGAGCCACCCGCTGGCGTTGGCCGCCCGAGAGGTTGGCGGGTTTGCGGCCGAGCAGGTCGGTCAGCCCGAGCGCGTCCGCGACCTCGGCGACCCGAGCGGCGATCCGGGCACGCGGGGTCCGCCGGGCCCGCAGCGGGAAGCCGATGTTCTTCGCGACCGTCAGATGCGGGTACAGCGCGTAACTCTGGAACACCATGGCCAGGTCGCGCTGTTGTGGCGCCACGTGGGTGATGTCCTTGCCGTCGAGCAGGATCCGGCCCCCGCTCGGGTCCTCCAGGCCCGCGACCATGCGCAGCAGCGTCGACTTCCCGCAGCCGCTCGGCCCGAGCAGCACCATGAACTCGCCGTCGGCGATGTCGAGATCGACCTCGCGCACCGCGGCCGCGTCGCCGAACCGCTTGGACACCGATTCGATTCGCAATCGTGCCATTTCGCCTACTCCGGCCGCTCGCCACGTGCCCACGCCGCGACGCGGGCGGCGATCACCGGGGAGTCCTTCACCCAGGTGAAGTGATCGCGGTGCGCCACACCGGAGTTCGCGTCGATGTGCCAGCGGCTGAGCCGGGCGCTCGGCATCCGGGAGACCAGGAAGTCGACATTGGACTTCGGTCCGAGCACGTCGGAGTCCAGCGAGATCACCAGCACCGGCAGCGACAGCGCGCGCAGCAGGGTGTTGTAACGCCGCTTGCTGCCCTTGGGGCGGTAGTAGCTGGTCAGCGAATGCCACGACCAGTCGCGCATGACCCCGCCCGCCATCGGGGCCGGGATCAGCACGCCCCCGGGCCAGAGCCCCTTCACCCGGGCCACCAGGCCGATCCACTGGATCTGACCGAGCGCCTCGAACCAGCGGCGCGGCCCGAAGGCCCACCAGAACACCGTGCCGGTGCCGATGATCGCCACGCCCGCCACCTGCTCGGTCTCGGCGGCGGCGAACAGCAGTGCCAGCTGGCCGCCGAGGCTGTGCCCGAACAAGTGGATCGGAGCCTGCGGGAAGCGCTCTCGCACCGCGCGCACCAGTGCGGGCAGGTCGGTCTCGATCATCTCCCGGTAGCCGAAGTCGGTGTGCTCGCCCAGCGGCGGCACCGCTTCGCCCTGCGCGCGCAGGTCTGTGGTCACCACCGACAGGCCCTGCTCGTGCAGGCTCGTGGCCAGCGTCAGATAGTGCTTGGCCTTCATCGCCATGGCGGGCAGGATCAGCACCACCGGCGCCTCGGGCCGGGTGGCGGGCAGCAGGCGCAGGGTGAACGCGACGCCGTCGCCGGTCTCGACCCGGATCGCTTCCAGATCGGTGAGCGAGGGGCGCTTGCTCGACGGAGCGCTGGTCATCGCTCACCCGCCCCGGGATTCGTGTCGCAGACGTAGTCGAAGGTGAATTCGGCGACCAGCACGTCGGCGTCGTCGAGCAGTGCGACCGGCACCGCGATCTCGAACCGCTCGGTGCCGGTCGAGGCCGCCACACCAGCGACGTCCTCGGGGGCGACGGTCGCGACGGCGCGGATGCGTCCGGTCGCCGGGCGCTTGTAGGCCGAACTCGCCCCGCGCAGCACCAGGCGCTTCACCCTGGTCAGGCCGGTGGCGGCGGCGCCGACGAAAGCGGCCGCGCCCGCGATGTCGGCGGCGGTGAACAACGCGCCCGCGTGCACGGTGCCCATGTGATTGGTGACGGGGCCGCCGGCGGGGATCTCGACGACGGCCCGCTCGGGGCCGAGCTCGGTGATGACCGTGCCGACATGGTTGCCGAACGGGATGAGTGCGTGCGAGGCGGTGCGCAGGTAGTCGTAATCGACGGCGGCGGTGTCGAGCTCGGGATAGCCCGCCGCGAATCCGGTGAGTTCACCAGTGGTCATCGTCAGTGCCTTTCGGGGAGGGGCGCCACGGGACGCGCGGTGGTGCGGGCGTGGCGCGCGGGTTCAGGCGCGGGGGAGTCGTGCGCGCAGCGCGCGCCGGGCGATGGAGGAACGCAGCACCTCGGAGGGGCCTTCGTAGATGCGGAAAGCCCGGGCCTCCACCAGGAATCGGGCGACCAGGTGGTCCTCGCACACGCCGAGTCCGCCGTGCAGTTGCACCGCGCGGTCGAGCACCCGCCACACCGCCTCGGAGACGAAGGTCTTGGCGATGGAGGCCTCGTGCCGCGACTGCGACGCGGTCGGGCCCGCGGCGTCGATGGTCTCGGCGGCGGTGCGGATCAGCCCCCGGGAGGCGGCGATGTCCATCTCGCTGTCGGCGATCAGTGCCTGCGCCATCCCGTGCTCGGCGATCGGGGAGCCGAAGGAGGTGCGGGTCGCGATGTGGTCGATGGCCAGCCGCTGGGCCCGCACCGCCAGGCCGAGCCAGTTCATGCAGAACACCAGCCGCGAGGGCGCCAACCGGACCTGCGCCAACGGCAATGCCTGGCCGACCTCGCCGAGCACCGCAGCGTCGGGAACCACGCAATCGACGAAGCTCACCTCGCAGTGCCCGCCCGGGGCGCTGGTGTAATCCAGCGTCGGCATCCGCCTGCCCACCCGCAGACCGGGATTGTCGGCATCGACCAGGAACATGGTCGGACCGTCGTCGGTGGCGGCGACGCAGATCACGAACGCCGCGCCCTGCGCGCCGGTGCAGAAATGTTTGGCGCCGTTGATGATCCAGCCCCCGTCGGTCTCCTGCGCGTAGGTCTGCAGCATCGACGGGTCCGAACCCGCGCCCGGAGCCGGTTCGGTCATCGCGATGGCCGAGCGGACCTCGCCCGCGGCCAGCGGCGCGAGGTAGCGCTGCTTCTGCTCGTCGTTCGCGACATGCGCGAGCAGGTGGATGTTGCCGTCGTCGGGCGCCCACGCGTTGAGCGCGATCGGGCCGAGCAGGCTCGCGCCCGCCGCCTCGAGCACCTGCGCCTGGGCGCGGGTGTCCAGACCGAGCCCGCCGTATCGGGTCTCCGACAGCGGGCCGAAGACGCCGGCGTCCTTGGCCTTCTTCTGCAATTCGAGCCGGAGGGCGTCGTCCATGACCCGGCCGTCGACGACGACTTCGCGTTCCACCGGAACGACCTGCTCATGGATGAACTGTTCGGTCCGCTCCACCAACTGCGCGACTGTAGTCATGGCGTCAGTGTCGGCGGGTGGGTCGCCCGCGCGCCGGGGCGATAGTCAATGTCGATTGCGCGAATCGACTGCCTGTTCGGGTACTGCGAGCGCGCTGGTTTCCGGTGACGGTGATCGCGAGACACCGGCTGGTGAGGAGACCAGATGAACGACATCACGGCACGGGTGGCCGCACGTCGTGACGAGGCCGACGGCGTGTTCTCCCTCGAACTCACCGACGCCTCGGGTGCGCCGCTGCCGTCCTGGACCCCCGGCGCCCACATCGACGTCGCAGCAGGCGCCGCCGGAGTGCGCCAGTACTCGCTGTGCGGCGACCCGGGCGATCGCTCCCGCTGGCGGATCGCGATCTTGCACGAGCCAGGGGGCCGCGGCGGCTCCGATCATCTGTGGCGCACCGCGACGCCTGGCTCACTGCTGCGAGTCTCGGCACCGCGCAACAACTTCGAACTCGTCGACGCGCGGGAGTATCTGTTCCTGGCCGGCGGCATCGGCATCACCCCGATCCTGCCGATGACCTCCGCCGCCGAGGCCCGCGGCGCCCGCTGGTCGCTGTATTACGGCGGGCGCAGCCGAGCGCAGATGGCCTTCGCGGGCACGCTCGCCGGCCTGCGCCCGCGCGTCACCCTGCTGCCGCAGGACGAGACCGGGCTGCTGCCGCTCGCGGAACTGTTCGACCGGCATCCCGGCGCCGTCGTCTACTGCTGCGGGCCCGAACCGCTGCTCGCCGCGACCCAGGCCGAGGGCGCCCGTCGCGGTGTCACCGTGCGCGTCGAGCGCTTCGCGCCCCGACCGGCCGAGCCCGGCGCGGAGCGGGCCTTCGAGATCCGGCTGGCCGGGGACGGACGTACCTTCCGCGTCGCGCCGGGGCAGTCCATCGTCGACGTGCTCGCGGCCGCGGGCGTCGAGGTGATCACCTCCTGCCGTGAGGGCACCTGCGGCAGCTGCGAGACCGGGGTGGTCGCAGGCGCCGTCGACCACCGCGATTCGGTGCTCGACGACCAGGAGCGAGCCGAGGGCAGAACCATGATGCTCTGCGTCTCCCGGGCCGGGCAGGACCTGCTCGTGCTCGACCTCTGAACTGTCCGGTGGCCGCTCCGGCCGCCGGCACACGGTGCGTAGCGCCGTCATCACGAAAACCGAGAGGACACATCAGGATGAGGAAGATTGTTGCGGTGGCCGCGGGCCTGGCCGCCGCATGCGGAATCGTGTCCGGCACCGCCGGCGCGGCTCCGAGCGGGGATGGAATCGTCGATTTCACCGCCCGTGCCACCGACACCCAGAGCATCATCAGCATCGATGAGGGCGCGCTGGTCGTCGAGGATTCGGCGCTGAAGATCAAGGCCGTCGACGGAACTGTGCTCGCCGGCATGCCATTGAGTTTCCGCATCGACGATTTCGAGTTCCCGATCGCGGCCGAGATCGCCGACCGCACGGCGACGCTGACCCCGCAGATCGATCGCGAGCACGCGGTGTTCGAGCCGGTCGCGCTGCCCTTCGAGGACAAGGCCCCCTGGAAGAACGAATACGACCGTGAGGTGGCGGCCTGGAGCAGGCTGACCAGCACCATCTCGATGGGGGCAGCCATCGGCACCGTGGTCGGCGGCATCGGGGGCGCGGCCGTGGGTTGCGTGCTCGGCGGCATCGCGGGCGCGACCGTCGCGTCGGCGACCATCGTCGGTCTGTTCGGGCCGTTCGTGCCCGCCGCGGCCGTCGGCTGCATCGGCGGCGTGATCGCGGTCGGTGCCCTCGGCACGCTCGCGGGCCAGCTGCTCATCACCGCGCCGGTCGCGATCGCCGCGGCCGTCCAGTACTTCACCACCATCAACGCGCCCGCGCCGCAGCCTCCTGCCAAGTAGGCCCCGAGACGGTCGGGAGCCCGGCCGACGCGCTGTCTCGCCCGTCGGCCGGGCCGCTCTCAGCGCACCCGGCTACCGAGCAGTTGCCGCACACCCGCGACGAACAATTGCAGTCCGAAGTCGAAACGGGCTGTCGCGTCGGTGCTTTCGGCGAACGGCGCGGCATCGGGGGAGTCCGGGCCCGCCGAGGGGGTCTCCGGCAGCGCGCCCACCGCGTCCATCTGCATGCGGGCCTGTTCGTCGACGGTCTGGCCGAGCACGTAGTACAGCAGGGTGTAGGCGGCCAGGTCGGCTTCCTGACGCGGCATTCCGGCTCGGATGGCCGCTCCCGCGAAGCGCTCGCGGCCCTTGCTGGTGGTCAGGCGGGAGGCGTAGGTGGCCGAGACCAGCTCGGCGCCGTCGCGATAGGCCAGCAGGCAGTCGCGCAGGCGGTGGGCCAGTTCGGTGATCTGGCCGGACCAGTCCTCGGCGGTCACCGGATCGGCCATGGGCTCGAGTATCCGGTCGGCGACCGCGCCGAGCAGGGCCTGCTTGTTGGGGAAGTGCCAGTAGAGCGCGCCGGGCTGCACCTTCAGCGAACCGGCCAGCCTGCGCATGGTCAGATCGGCCAGTCCGTATTCGTCGAGGATCGCGATCGCGCCCTCGACCACATCCGCTCTGTGCAGTTGCACTCGCTCGTCACCTTCCTGGCTACCCCGGCGGGGCCTCGACGCTACCCGGTGCGGCTCGCCCGCCGCACCGGCGGTTGCGGAAATCGGCCCAGGTGGTCGATCGGACCTGCCTCGGCGAACTGGGCTCGACGCGCGTCCGCGGCGTCGCGGGGACTGCTCCCCGGTGCTTTGACTCACACCGGTCACTACCCTAACCTGAACGCTGTTCAAGCTTAGCTGAACACCGTTCAAGTCATGCGGCTACCTCGGACGAGGCAGTCGCGTCCGCCGACGATGAGTCCCGCCCGAAGGGAATTCCGCCGTGACCCAGGCACCCGTCCAGACCGACATTCTCGAGATCGCGCGCGAGCAGGTGCTCGAGCGCGGTGAGGGCCTGACCCAGGAGCAGACCCTGGCGGTGCTGCGCCTCGGCGACGATCGGCTGGAGGCGCTGCTCGCGCTGGCCCACGAAGTCCGGATGAAGTGGTGCGGGCCCGAGGTCGAGGTGGAGGGCATCATCAGCCTCAAGACCGGCGGCTGCCCCGAGGACTGCCACTTCTGCTCGCAGTCGGGCCTGTTCCAGTCGCCGGTGCGCGCCGCCTGGCTCGACATCCCGAGCCTGGTCGAGGCCGCCAAGCAGACCGCCAAGACCGGCGCCACCGAGTTCTGCATCGTCGCCGCCGTGCGCGGCCCGGACGCCCGGCTGATGGCGCAGGTCGCCGCCGGAGTGGAGGCCATCCGCAACGAGGTCGACATCCAGGTCGCCTGCTCGCTGGGCATGCTGACCCAGGAGCAGGTCGACCAGCTGGCCGCGATGGGCGTGCACCGCTACAACCACAATCTCGAGACCGCCAGGTCGCACTTCCCGAACGTGGTCACCACGCACAGCTGGGAAGAGCGCTGGGACACCCTGCGCATGGTCCGCGAGGCGGGCATGGAGGTGTGCTGCGGCGGCATCCTCGGGATGGGCGAGACCCTCGAGCAGCGTGCCGAATTCGCCGCCCAGCTGGCGGAATTGGAGCCCGACGAGGTGCCGCTGAACTTCCTGAACCCGCGTCCGGGCACCCCGTTCGGCGATCTCGAGGTGCTGCCCGCCGCCGAGGCGCTGAAGGCGGTCGCGGCGTTCCGGCTGGCGCTGCCGCGCACCATCCTGCGCTTCGCCGGCGGGCGCGAGATCACCCTCGGCGATCTGGGCGCCAAGCAGGGCATTCTCGGCGGCATCAATGCCGTCATCGTGGGCAACTACCTGACCACCCTCGGTCGTCCGGCCGAGTCGGATATCGACCTGCTCGGCGAGCTGAAGATGCCGATCAAGGCGCTCAACGAAACGCTCTGAGCCGGTCGGCGCGGCGAAGTGACGACCATGGGTAGGGTCATGGACATGGACGAGCGCTACAACCCGTTCACCGGCAAACGGATCGTGCCCGGTGTCGACGATGCCGTGCCCGCGGCGGCGGCACTCGGTCTGGAGCCGCCGCGCTTCTGCGAGGAGTGCGGCAGGCGGATGGTCGTGCAGATCAGCCCCGACGGCTGGTGGGCGAAGTGCTCCCGGCACGGCGTGCTCGACTCCGCCGGTCTGGAACACCGCTGATGGTGGCGGGCAGCGGGGTTCGCTCGGCCGGGGTGCGCAGGGAGGCGGCGGCGGGTCTGCTGGTGGCCGCGGCGGTGGTCGCGGTGAGCCTGGCGCTCGGCGCCCTGTGGGGGCTGGTGTCGCCGACCGAGCAGTTGGTTGTCACGCAGCCCGGGCGCGGGTCGGCGCTGATCGGGGAAAGCCTGCACCAGTTCGACGCGGTGGCGATGTTCGTCTGCTTCGGGGCGGTCACCGGGCTGCTCGCCGCGGTCGCGGTCTGGCGGTTGCTGCGTCCGGTGCGTGGGCCACTGCTGCAACTCGGGTTGCTGTCGGGCTCGCTCGTCGGCGCCTACGCCATGGCGTGGAGCGGGGAGACGGTGGGGGATCTGCTGCATCCGCGGGCGGATGATCCGGCGATCGGAACCGTGGTCACGCTGTCCACCGGGTTGGGCACCGACCTGGCATTGCTGGTGCAACCGCTGATCGCCTCACTGGTCGTGCTGCTCCTCGTCGCGCTGAGCACCTCCGATGACCTGGGCACCGGCTACCTCGGTCCCTTCGGGCACGCCGTGCCGACGCCGCAGTGGAGTGCCGTCCCGGCCTTCGACTCGCCCGGCGCGATCGGTGCGTACCCGCAGCCGGAAGCCGGGCCGGAGGCCGAGCGAACCCGCTGACCTGTCCGGGGTTCGGACTCGCAGGTCGGTAGCCCGATATCGCGGGCGTCCGTCGCGGCGGACGGAGCGGATCGAAAATCGGTGGCGGATCGGGCATGCCATCGCTTAGCCTCGCCCCGAGGGGGTGAGGACATGAGTGGCCTTCGCGCGGGGGACGGCCGGGCACCCGGGCAAGCGGCGGAACGGCCCGATCTGGTGGCGTGGCGGCGTCGGCACGAACTGCGGCGGTCCGCCGCGGCGCGACCGATTCCGAGCAAGCGGCGCTACCGTCGCACCGCCAAGCATCGCCATCGGTCCCACGACTGCTGAATGCGCCGTCGTCGCGGATCCCGCGGGGCACGCGGGTGGCGATGGCGCAGTGCGATTCGCCGGCGGCGGGATCGGATGTCAGCTTCGCGGGCGCAGCGCGGCGAACTCGTCGGTGACGCGCAGGCCCGAGTCGTTGAACCGGTGGACTGCCGCGGGCCGCCCGCCCGCCCGCCCGGGTGCGGCGGTGTCGCCGGTGGGGACGATGACCTTGCGGCGATTGAGGACGCGCTGGAGATTGGTCGTGTCCACGTCGTAACCCAATGCCGCGCAATAGATTTCGCGGAGCACCGACATGGTGAAGGTCGCCGGGGCCAGGGCGAAGGCGATATTGGTGTAGGAGAGCTTGGCGGCCAGGCGGGTGCGGGCGTGCTCGACGACGGTGCCGTGATCGAAGGACATGCGGGGGAGCGCGGAGACCGGGTGCCAGGCGGTGTCCTCGGGCAGTTCCGGCTCGGCGGTCAGGGGGACGAGGCCGAGATAGGCCGAGGCGATCCGGCGGGGGCCGGGGACGCGGTGGGGATCGCTGAAGACCGACAACTGTTCGAGGTGGGCCAACTCGCGCACGTCCACCTTCTCGGCGAGCTGGCGGCCCGCGGAGGTGTCGAGGTCCTCGTCGTCGCGCAGGCGGCCGCCGGGCAGCGACCAGGTGCCCTTCTGCGGGTCGAGCGCGCGCTCCCACAGCAGGACGGCCAATTCGGGGCGGCGATCGCCGTTAGCGCTCCGCTGCGCCCCGGTAACGCCGGTCACATCGCGCTGACCTGCGGATCTCGCGGCGGGGAAGCGGCGAACCTGGAACACCGCGGTAAGCGTTTCGTGAACAGTGTTACTATGGGGCACGTTTTCGATTGTAAGTCGAAAACCTGGTTGGTGCGAATCGCAGCGTCGCGTGACACGGAAACGGACGCGGGCGGCCGCACGAGGAAGGGAGCCGTCATGGCGACAACAGGTGTGCAGCCCGCGCCTGCGCTGATGGAACAGGTGGTCGACGGGCCCACCGGGTACGCCGGTGTCGCGGCGACACCCGAGTGGGCCGAGGAGATCAAGCGCCTGGCCCGCGAGCGCAACGCGACGATTCTCGCGCACAACTATCAGCTGCCCGAGATCCAGGACATCGCCGATCACGTCGGCGACTCGCTGGCGCTCTCGCGGATCGCGGCCGAAGCGCCCGAGGACACCATCGTCTTCTGCGGCGTGCACTTCATGGCCGAGACCGCGAAGATCCTGAGCCCCGAGAAGACGGTGTTGATCCCCGACCAGCGCGCCGGGTGCTCGCTGGCCGACTCGATCACCGCCGACGAGTTGCGCGCCTGGAAAGCGGAGTTCCCGAACGCGGTCGTGGTGTCGTATGTGAACACCACCGCCGAGGTCAAGGCGCTGACCGATATCTGCTGCACCTCGTCCAACGCCGTCGACGTGGTGGCCTCGATCGATCCCGAGCGCGAAGTGCTGTTCCTGCCCGACCAGTTCCTCGGCGCGCACGTCAAGCGGGTCACCGGCCGGGAGAACATGCACATCTGGGCGGGTGAGTGCCACGTGCACGCGGGCATCAACGGTGAGGAGCTCACCGAACAGGCGCGCACCCACCCGGACGCGGAGCTGTTCGTGCACCCCGAGTGCGGCTGCGCCACCTCGGCGCTGTACCTGGCGGGCGAAGGCTCGTTCCCGGCCGACCGGGTGCACATCCTGTCCACCGGCGGCATGATCGACGCCGCCAAGGCCGCCAAGTCGAATCAGGTGCTGGTGGCCACCGAGGTCGGCATGCTGCACCAGCTGCGCAAGGCCGCGCCGGGCATCGACTTCCAGGCGGTCAACGATCGGGCATCGTGCCCGTACATGAAGATGATCACCCCGGCCGCGCTGCTGCGGTGCCTGGTCGAAGGCGCCGACGAAGTGCACGTCGACCCCGAGACCGCCGCGCTCGGCCGCAATTCGGTCCAGCGGATGATCGAGATCGGCAATCCAGGCGGCGGTGAGTGAACCGTCGCTGACGGTTGGACGGTGCGCGGCATTGCGGCCGCGTACCCGAACCCGCATGCGTGATCCGCGGCGGGCGCTCGGAGCGAAAGGCACGAGAACATGACGGCTCCGGCGACGATCGACTGGGAGGCCACGGCCGACCTGGTGGTGATCGGCGGCGGCGTGGCGGGATTGACGGCGGCACGGACCGCCTCGCTGCGCGGACTGCGGGTTCTGACATTGAGCAAAGGCGGGCCGACCGACACCTCCACGCAGTACGCGCAGGGTGGTATCGCGGTGGTCGCCCCGGACGGCGACTCGGTGGAGTCACATGTCCGCGACACGGTGGAAGCGGGCGGCGGGCTCTGTGACGAGGCGGCGGTGCGGTCCATCGTCGCGGGCGGCCGGGCCGCGATCGACGCGCTGACCGACCTCGGCGCGGTCTTCGATCTGGGCCGCGACGGACAGATCTCCCGCACCCGCGAGGGCGGGCACAGCACCCGGCGCATCATCCACGCGGGCGGCGACGCGACCGGCGCGGAAGTCCAGCGGGCGCTGAACGCGGCCGGGCTGCCGGTGCTGTTCGGCGCGGCGGCCTGCGAGGTGGTCACCGGACCGCACGGCGTGCAGGGCGTGATCGCGGTGTCGGACAGGGGCTTCGGCGTCGTGCACACTCCGGCCGTGCTGCTGGCCACCGGGGGACTCGGACAGCTCTATGCGCTGAGCACCAATCCACCCGGCGCGACGGCCGACGGCGTCGCGTTGGCGCTGTGGGCGGGTGCGGCGGTCGCGGATCTGGAATTCGTCCAGTTCCACCCGACGGTGCTGTACACGCCAGGCGGCCTCGGCCGTCGCCCGCTGATCAGCGAGGCGGTGCGCGGCGAAGGCGCGGTGCTGGTCGACGGCGCGGGCCGGTCGGTGACCGCCGGAGTGCATCCGCGCGGTGATCTGGCTCCGCGTGATGTGGTGTCCAAGGCGATCGCGGCGCGGATGCGCGAGCTCGGCACCGATCACGTGTATCTCGACGCGCGGGCAATCGACGGATTCACCGGCCGGTTCCCGACGATCACCGCCTCGTGCCTGGCCGCCGGAATCGACCCGCGCGCCGATCTGATCCCGGTCGCGCCGGCCGCGCACTACCAGTGCGGCGGCGTGGTGACCGACCCGCACGGGCGCACCGGGGTGCCCGGTCTGTACGCGGCCGGTGAGGTGGCGCGCACCGGACTGCACGGGGCGAATCGCCTGGCCTCCAATAGTTTGCTGGAAGGCCTGGTCGTGGGCGAGCGGGTCGGAGCGGCCGTCGCCGAGCGTCGCGAGATCCCCGCCGAGGTGACCGAGATCCGGACCCGTGCCATGCCGCGGGTGGCGCGCGCCGCGCTCCAGCAGGTCATGACCACGCATGCCGCGGTGGTTCGCGACGGCGACGGGCTGGCCGAGGCGAGCAGGCGGCTGGAACTGGCCGTGCTGCGCGACCTGTCTTCCCGCTACTCGCAGACCAGGTCGGCCGCAGCCGAACCGGCCTCGGGCGAAACGGAATTGGCGGCCCGGCGGATCGCCGAACTGGAAGACGGCGCGCTCACGCTGACCGCACGGGTGTTGCTGCTGGCCGCCGCGGCGCGCACCGAGAGCCGTGGCTGCCACACCCGCACCGACTACCCGGCCGCCGACCCGGAACTGCGCCGTCCGATCGCGATCCGCCTCGATCCCGACGGGCATCCGGACCTGCTGGATTCGATCGACCTGCCCGGTCTGCCCGACCTGCCTGCCGGTGATCCGGACGGCCCCGAACTCGCGGCCGTCCCGTGACGCCGCCCGACGACCACGAGAACAGGAGTGCACCCATGACCCTGGACGCCGCTCTGGACCGCGACGCCGTGCTCGCCCTCATCCGCACCGCGCTCGACGAGGACCTGCGCTACGGCCCGGATGTCACCACGAACGCCACCGTGCCCGCCGATGCCACCAGCAAGGCCGCGGTGGTCTCCCGCAAACCGGGCACGGTCGCGGGCATCGACATCGGCCTGCTGGTGCTCGACGAGGTCATCGGCGCGGGTTCCTACGAGATCACCGACCGCGTGCCGGACGGCACCCGGGTCGAGCCGGGGCAGTCGGTGCTCGGCCTGCTCGCGCCGACGCGCGGCCTGCTGACCGCCGAACGCACCATGCTCAACCTCGTCTGCCACCTCTCGGGCATCGCCACGGCCACCGCCGCCTGGGTGGACGCGGTCGAGGGCACCGGATGCGCCATCCGCGACAGCCGCAAGACGCTGCCCGGTCTGCGCGCGCTGCAGAAGTACGCGGTGCGCGTCGGCGGGGGCGTCAATCACCGGATGGGTCTCGGCGACGCCGCGCTCATCAAGGACAACCACGTGGTCGCCGCAGGCTCGGTGGTGGCGGCGCTGCGCGCGGTGCGCGAGCTGGCCCCCGATATCGCCTGCGAGGTCGAGGTGGACAGCCTCGAGCAACTCGACGCGGTGCTCGCCGAGGACGTGGAACTGGTGCTGCTGGACAACTTTCCGCTGTGGCAGACCCAGGCGGCCGTGCAGCGCCGCGATGCCGTCGCGCCGCGGACGAAATTGGAATCCTCGGGCGGGCTGACCCTGGACGTGGCCGCGGACTACGCGCGCACCGGCGTGGACTACCTCGCGGTGGGCGCGCTCACCCACTCGGTCGGTGTGCTCGATCTCGGTCTGGACATGTAGGCGAGCCGCACGGCGGGATCAGAGGGCGCGCACCATCGTCAGCTGGTGCAGCTTCGCGCCCTCGTAACGCGGTCCGGGAATGATCGGGGTGTCGCCGTGCGCGGTGAAGCCCATCTTCCGGAAAAAGGCGACGGCTCTGGGGTTCTCGACGACCGTCTGCAAGTAGCAGCCCGGTGATCCCGCCGCCTTCGCGTGCGCGAGGAAGCGGTTCATCAGCCCGGCGGCCGCGCCGGTGCCCCTGGCCTCGGGCGCCAGGTCGATGTGCAGATGCGACGGCCAGCGGGGGTCGGTGAACTCCCATGTCGTGGACTGCCGTCGCAGTTTCGCCCACACGGTGTCGGTGACCGCACGGCCGAAGAAGGCGACCGCGGTCCGGCGGCGCAGCAGTCCGTACCGCCGGATGGCCGCATCGACGCGCTTCTCCTCGCCGGGGAAGGTGGTGCTGTCCACGCACCCGGTGAGGTAGCCGAGCAGCGTGCCGTCGTCGGATGCGGCGACGAACACCGATTCCGGCTCGCGCTCGAGGTACGGGTAGAGATACACCGCCGCCTCGGATTCCGGGTCGCCCCAGAGATCTCCGGTCGGCGAACCGGCGCCGGCCCGGGGGAACAGCTCTCGCAGGGCGGGGCGATCGGCTTCGGATGCCTGCCGGATCTCCATATGTTCAACCTAGCCCCGGCATTGTCACGCGAGGGGTGGATTCGCCTGACATCTCCTACGGCGGACCGGTGTCGGTGGCGGACAAGACCGCCTGCCCGGCAACGCAATAGCCTTGCGAACGAGAGTGCCGGAGTCGGGCGCCGGTCGGGGTGCCGGATCGACGCGCGGCGGACCACCGAGGCCGACAGGCCGGGCGGTGAGGCCGCGGGTCAGGCGGTGAGTTCCCGTTCGAGCGGAGTGCGGAAGCGAGGGATTGTGCGCATGTCGCCGAACCACGCCCCGATGCGCTCGGCCTCCGCAGCGACGTGCGCCTCGGCCTCGGCGCCGACGTCCTCGAGCAGGCGGAACGCGATTTCGCCGGAGCCGCGCTGGGCCCAGCCGCCGACGATGCGCCCGTCCCACCAGACGGTCGGCCCGATATTGCCGTTGCGATCGAACAGGGCCTCCGCGTGCGGGCCGAGGAACCAGTCGCGGGACTGCCAGGCCATCGGCGTCGGGTCGAGGGCGGGCAGCAGCGCGGCGGCGGGCTCGACGCCCGGGGCGGGCTCGATGTCGTCGGTCAGGACCACGCCGGGCACGCTGTCGAGGTCGACTTCGGTCACGTCGAGTCGCGACAGCGCCGAACGGACCTGTGCCACAGTCCATCCGGTCCACCACTTGATGTCCGAGACGGGGGCAGGCCCGAAGGCGGTCAGCCAGCGGCGCACGACCTCGGCCCTGGCCTCCTCGGCCGGGACGTCGGGAATGCCGTCGGGCAGCCAGGTCTCGATCGGCTCCCAGCTGTACTGGCTGCTGGCCCAGGTGCCGTTGGGCCTGCCGCGCACGATCCGGCCCTCGGCGCCGAGCACCACCAGCATCCAGGTGGTGATGTTCGTCGGCTTCGAATAGGCCTTGCCCGGCGAGACGTCGACGGCCGTGCGCAAGCGCGGCACCGCCTTGCTCAATCGCGCGCCGGTCGCCGCGCCGAGATCCAGCAGCGCGTCATGGGTCTCGCGTTCCACCTCGGCCCACCACGCCGTCACGTCGCCGTCCACCACGCCCGCCTGCTCGATGAGCTTGCAGTAGGTGCGGCGTTGCTTGACCGCCAGCGCGTCGGTCACCGAGGAACGCAGTGCGCCGAGGAATTCCACCGGCACCACGAACATGGTGCGGCGCATCGCCAGCAGGCGCATCAGGGTCCGGTCTTCGTAGAGGGCACGCTCGATGTCGGCCGGTTTCACCGTCGCGGACCGGGCGGCCACCGAGAGGTAGACCGTGGCGGGATCGGTGGCGTGCAGGGCGACCAGCGAGCGCACGAGGCCGGCGACGTCGTCGGCGGCTGGGGCGGTACGGGCGGCGGCGTGCAGGCCGTGGCGCTCGGCCAGGCGGGCTCGTCGTTCCTCGACTCCGATCGAACGCATGTGCGGATTCTAGCTGTCGCGCCGCGGAGGCGGCAGCCGTAGATCAACTCGGATTTGGTGATATGCACGTACCATTTATGTCCAGGCGAAGATGGAGAAGTTCGCCAGGTGGCTCTCGCCCGCTGTGCGACTCACCGACGAGGAATGGGCGATGACGATGGCCACCCTGAAGTTCCGGCCCGGCATGCCGTGGCCGCGCCCGCTGCCCGCCGAGCGGTTCGCGGCCCTCGGCGCTCCGCTGCAGGTGTTGTTCGGCGCCGAGACGGTCGTCCACGATGCCGGACAGGCGGCGCGTCTGGTCCGCGAGCGCGTTCCCTCCGCCGAGATCGAGATCTACCCCGGGGTCGGGCACGACATGATCTGGGCGGCTCGGGAGCGGGTGATCCCTCCCTTGCTCGCGTTCGCGGACAGCCACGGCCGGGCGAAGCTCGGCGATTCCGCGCAGCTCGATTGACCGAGGGGCTCTCGTTCGGCGCGGGCACGGACGGTGTGGTCGGCGAAGTGCTCTGGTCGCGGCGCCGAGTCAGGTGTCAGCCGGGCAGGTCGAGCATGGGAGGGATGTTCAGCGCGGCGCACGCCTCGCGCACGGCGTGGATCTCGGCGATATCGAGCCTGCCGTCGGCATTGGCGATCATGATGCCGATCTGCACGATGGCGCGTGCCTGGTCGGGCTTGCCCGCGACCTTGGTGATCTGCTGCATGAGATGGGTCTTGCCGAACGCGGGGTCGGCGAGAACGCGATCGCAGTTGGCGTCGAACAACTGGCGCAGTTCGTCGGCGGGGAAGGCGTCGAGGGCGGGCTCGGTGGAGATCATGTTCGCCACGCGCATGCGCTCGTCGGGGGCGATGGTGCCGTCGGCGGCGGCGACCAGCGCGCACATGCCCATCACCGCGTCGCGGAAGGCGCCGCCGCGGAATTCGTTCTTCTTCTCCATCAGCTGCTTGCGCCACT
Organism: Nocardia higoensis NBRC 100133; assembly: GCF_000308595.1. Taxonomy (GTDB): domain Bacteria; phylum Actinomycetota; class Actinomycetes; order Mycobacteriales; family Mycobacteriaceae; genus Nocardia; species Nocardia higoensis. Next base: position 32,497 of record NZ_BAGA01000065.1, read on the forward strand.
GCGGGGCCTTGTCGGCGAGGTCCAGCAGGCGGGAGATGTTGTTGGCGTTGTGGAAGAGTTTGTTGATGAAGGACATGCGAACTCCCGCGAGCAAGGGCCGGGACGTGACGACTCGTTCCGGCAGACGCTCGGAAGGTAGCAGATCGGATCGGCGTGGCGTGCCGGGAGCGGTGGTGGAATGTCCGGCGCCGGGCGGGAGTTGCCGCAGACATGAGTGACGACGAATCGAGGTGCCCGATGGTCGAATCCGTGGATCGCAGCTACCGCTGGAAGGGGGAAGAGCTGGACCTGGACGGCTATCTGGCCGGGATCGGATTCACCGGTGAGCGCGCGCCCACGGTCGCGACGCTGCGCGAGCTGGTGTACCGGCACACCACCACCCTCCCGTTCGAGAATCTGGAGGCGCTGTTCGGCCGGCCCGTGCCGTTGGGGCCCGCCGAGGTCCAGGAGAAGATGATCCGGCGCGGGCGCGGCGGGTATTGCTACGAGAACGTCGGCCTGTTCGCGGCCGCGCTGGAGCGGCTCGGCTTCGGCGTCACCGGGCTCAGCGCCCGCGTGACGCTGGGGGCGGTCGCCGCGCGGCCCGCGACGCACGCGCTGGTGCGGGTCACCACGGCCGAGGACGACCGGGTCTGGATCTGTGACGTCGGCTTCGGCCAGGGACCGCCGGAACCATGGGAGCTGGTGCCCCGCGCGGAGGAATTCGCGTTGGGGCAGTGGCGCTTTCGCTTCGAGCGCCGGATCGGTGAGCTCGGCGCCGACCTGTGGGCGCTGCACCAGTTCGGCAAGGACGGCTGGGTCGAGCGGTACACCTTCACCACCAATCCGCAGTACCGCATCGATTTCGAGGTCGGCAACCACTTCGTGTCCACCTCGCCGCGCTCGCCGTTCACCATGCGCCCGTTCGTCCAGCGGTTCCTGCCGGACGTCCGCCACATTCTCGACGGGCACAGCCTGAGCGCCGAACGGCCTGACGGCACAGTCGAGTCGAGGGAACTGGAGACCGACGAAATCCCCGGGGTGCTGAAGGACATCTTCGGCATCGATCTGACCGATGCGGACGCCCACGCGCTGACCACGGGGGAGTGGGTCGAACAATTCGATCGCCCGCACCCGCCCACTCGAACGGCGGCGGGTTAGCCGCTCGTCGGTGCGGTCCGCGCCCGGTGCGCGGGATCGGAGCGACGAATCCACCAGGCGCGGGCGGCCGCGGGCGCCGCGACGCGGACTTTGCGCGCGGCGCCGACGGTCGCCCGGCTCGCGAACACGTTGTAGTCCAGATACTCGATGCGGTCCAGGATCTCCGAGTAGAGCGTGAACGCGGTGGCCACACACGGTCGTGCCCAGGGCGAGAGCATGCCGATTCCCGGGGCGGCCCTGCGGTAGACGGTGCGCGTGGTGGCGACCTGCTCGGCGAGCGCGGACCTGACCGCCGCGTCGGCCAGACCGTGGCTGCGGCACCAGGCGAGGCGGTCACGATCCACGCCGAAGGCGGCGAGTTCGTCGGCCGGAAGGTAGATCCGGCCTCGGTCGAGGTCTTCGGCGACATCACGCAGGAAGTTCGTGAGCTGGAAGGCGTCGCCGAGTGCGGCCGCGAACGGCGCCGCCTCGTCGCGGTGGGTGACCGTGCCGAGCACCGGCAGCAGCTGCAGGCCGATCACCTGGGCCGAGCCATAGGTGTAGCGCTGCAGGGCGGCGCGGGTCGGATACTCGCGCAACAGCAGGTCCATGCGCATCGAGCCCAGGAACGCCGCGAAGAGTGCCGGATCGATCGCGTAGCGGCGCACGGTGTCGGCCAGGGCGAGCGCCACGGACTGCCCGCCGTCGGAGTGAGCGGGGCCGGTGTGAGGGCGGCCGGTGCCTGCGCCGCCGGTGAGAGCTGCGCCGCCGGTGAGAGCATTGCCGGTGAGACCATCGCCGATGACAGCATTGCCGATGGTGGCGTCGCCCGGGCGGGCGCTGTCGTCGTCGGCGAGGGCTGCGGCGAGCAGACGTTCGGCCTCCTCGATCCGGTCGTTGATCGCCTCGGGGGTGCTGTCCTGCCCGGGCATGTCGACGAGGTCGTCCACGTACCGGGCGAACCCGTAGAGCGCGTGGACGGCCGGTCGCCGTTCGGGCGGCAGCAGCCGGGTCGCCAGGAAGTAGGTGCGTCCGTGCTCCGCGTTCAGCGCCCGGCAGCGCGTATATGCCCGGCGCAGAACGGGGTCGGTGATTCCGGCGGCGTCGAGTTCACGCTGCGTCATGGCGGACCTCCCTCGGGATGATGACGGACGCGGGCCGCGCCGCACCGGTGATGCGGTCGGCCGCGAGCCGGCCGGAGATCAAGGCTGTCGGTACCCCGACGCCGGGGGTGGTGCCCGATCCGGCGAGCACGGCGTTGTCGACGAAGCGCGGGAAGTTGTTCGGCCGGAAGGGACCGGTCTGGGCCAGGTTGTGGGCATAGCTGAAGGGCGTGCCCGCCGTCATGTCCGCCTTCGCCCAGTCGGCCGGGGTGAGGGTCGCCAGGACGCGGGCCGAATCCGCCAGACCGGGCGCGACCCGTTCGGCGGCCAGGGCGAGCACCTCGCGCAGATAGCGGTCGCCGTCGGCGTGCCAGTCGAACGCGGGCGTCCCGCGGTGCGTTGTCAAGTTGGGCACGGGCGCGAGGACCGACAACAGATCCTGTCCGGGTGGGGCCAGCGACGGGTCGGTCGCGGTCGGCCGGGTGATCAGCAGCGACGGATCGCTCATCGTGCGGCCCTGGTCGATGAGTTCGGCGAATGTCTCCCGCCAGGCCGCGCCGAAGCTGATGGTGTGGTGACCGACGTCCGATCCGGCCGGAGCGCCGACATGGATGATCGCGGCCGAGGGCGCCGCGCGCAACGGCACCGGCCGGCGGGGCACGCGGCCGAGCAGCCGGTGGGTGATGTGCGGTTCGGTGGTCAGGACGACGGCGTCGCAGGGGAGCCGTTCGCCGTCGGCGGTGCGCACGGCCGTGACGCGGGAACCGGAGCGCTCCAACTCGGTCACCGTGGCGTTGTAGCGCAACTCGACACCGGCGTCGGCCGCCGACGCGGCCAGCGCGTCCGGCAGCGCGCGCACGCCGCCCTTCGGGAAGTAGACGCCCGCGATGGTGTCCATGTAGGCGATCACGGCGTAGACGGCGAGGGCGCGCTGCGGCGCGACGCCCGCGTACAGCGATTGGAAGCTGAACACCCGGCGCAGCCGCTCGTCGTGCAGGCGGCGCGAGATCTGGGCGTCGACCGAGCGGAATCCGCCCAGCGCCGCCACCCGGGCCAGCGAGGGGGTGAGCACCGAGAGCGGGGAATCCATATTGGCCGCGATGAACCTGTCGTACTGCGCGCGGTAGAGCCGTCCGAGCCAATCGCGCAGGCGCAGGTAGCGTTCCGCCTCCGCGACGCCGGAGAACCGGCGCACCTCGTCGTACATCGCGTCGGCCTCACTGTGCACGGCCAGGCGTGACCCGTCGGCGAAACGAGCGTCGTAGGCCGGATGCAGCGGCAGCAGGTCGAGCCTGCTGTCGACGCTGTCGCCGACGGCCGCGAACGTCTCGTCGAGGATGTCGCGCATGGTCAGCACGGTCGGGCCGGTGTCGAGCCGGTAGCCGTCCACGTCGAGCCGGCCCGCTCGCCCCCCGGGATGCGCGTCGCGTTCCAGGACGACGACCTCCCTGCCGCGTCCGGCCAGGTGCAGCGCCGCCGCGAGCCCGGACAGGCCGGCCCCGACGACCACCACTCGATCTGTTCTGCCGCGCACTGTGTGCATCATTTGCCTCCTGAGGAAGTGCTGTAGTGGCAGAGTACCGTAGAAACGATGCAAAAACGATGCATCAGCTGAAGATATCGGCTCGTGAGTCCGGTATTCCCGTTGTCACCGTCGAGTACCGTCGGCGCGTGCGTACCAACCGGAGCAAACTCGCCGTCCTGTTCGCCGCACCCGTGCTCGTCCTGGTCTCCTGTAGCTCGGGCCCGGATCAGCCGGAGACCGTCGCGGGCCGGTTCGCCGACGCGCTCGACAGCGGCGATGTGGCGGCGGTCGCCGCGCTCACCGACGATCCGGCGCGAGCGACGGCGACGTTGAACCAGCTCTACGACGGCCTGGGCACCGACGTCCACTACGAGGTGCGCGGGGGCGAGGGCGACGGATTCACCCTCGCCGCCACCTGGAAGCTCGGCGCGGCCGGCGACGAATGGACCTACACCACAACGGGCCTCACCACGGGCGGCGAGGACCCGGTGATCCGCTGGGACCCGGCGACGATCGCCCCCGGCCTGGACAAGGGCACGCTGGAATACGGTCTCACCAGGTCGGCGCCCGCCCGGGTGCTGGACGCGGCGGGCGGCGCGTTGATGACCGAGCAGATCGTCACGCTGGTGAACGTCTCCGCCGAGGCCGATACCGCCGCGGTGGCCGCGTTGCTGTCGCCGCTCGCCCCCGGCATCACCGCCGAGAGCCTGCGGGCCGAGTTGGCGCAGCAGGGCGCACCGGTCACCGCAGTCACGCTGCGCGCCGAGGACATCGCGCCTATCCAGGAGCGGCTGGCCGCGTTGCCCGGTGTCGCACTCGCACCGCAGACCCGGCTGCTGACCGTCGACAAGGCGCTGGCCTCGCCCGCTCTCGGTGGACTGGCCGAACTCTGGCAGAGCGAGGCCGACGATGCGGCCGGCTGGGCGGTGCGCGTGCGTACCCAGCAGGGCACCGAACGCATCGCCGGCGAGGATCCCCGGCCGACCTCCGACATCGCCACCACCCTCGATCTCGGTCTGCAACGGGCGGCCGAAGCCGCGCTCACGCCGCTGACCGGGCCCGCGGCGATCGTGGCGATCCGGCCGTCCACCGGCGAGGTGCTGGCGATCGCGCAGAACTCCGCCGCGGACGCGCAGGGCCCGATCGCGTTGTCGGGGCTGTATCCGCCGGGGTCGACGTTCAAGACGGTGACCGTCTCGGCGGCATTGCAGGCGGGCGAAGCCACCCCCGACTCCGTGCTGCCCTGTCCGGGCGCTGCGACCATCGAAGGCCGCCGGATTCCCAACGACGACGATTTCGATCTCGGCGAGGTCCCCCTGCACACCGCCTTCGCGCGCTCCTGTAACACCACGATGGGCCTGCTCGGGGTGCGCCTGCCCGCCGACGGGCTGACCCGCGCCGCGGCGCAGCTCGGACTCGGCATCGACTATGTGACCCCGGGCCTGACCACCGTGACGGGCTCGGTGCCGCCCGCCGAGACGTCCGCCGCCCGGGTGGAGGCCGCCATCGGGCAGGGCGCGGTCACCGCCTCGCCGTTCGGGATGGCGCTGGTCGCGGCATCCATCGCGGACGGATCGCTGCCCGTTCCGGCGGTGGTCGCCGGACGTCCCGGCACCGCGGACCGGCAGCCGGAGCCGCTGCCCGCCACGGTGGCCGAACAGCTGCGCACCATGATGCGCGAGACTGTGACCGGCGGCACTGCGACGGCGCTCGCCGACATCCCCGGCGTGCTGGGCAAGACCGGCACCGCGGAGTACATCGACGACACCCACGCGCACGGCTGGTTCGTCGGTATCGCCGATGATCTGGCGTTCGCGGTGTTCGCCGCGGACGCGGGCAGCTCGGCTCCCGCCGTGGCGGCGGCGGGCCGGATGCTGCGCGCGCCACGGTAGCCGTCGGCTATCCTTCGACGTCGCCGGAGCCGGGCCCATTTTCGCGGTCGCGCAGACCCCGGCTGACGCGTGCCGAAGTCCCACGGCCCGCTACACTCGTCGGCGGGCCGCACCTGCGGTCAACATGTGGGATGTCACGATTTCGAGAAGGTTCGGAGTAGGCGCCATCGATACCGGTCAGTTGATCGCGGAGCATTACCGCCTGGTCGAGCGGATTGGTAGCGGCGGCACAGGCGTGGTCTGGCGTGCCACGGACGAGCGCCTGCGACGTTCCGTGGCGATCAAGCAGATACAGATCAAGCCCAGCCTGCCCGAGGCCGAGCGCGACATCATGCGTCAGCGGGCGATCCGCGAGGCGCGCAACGCCGCCCGGTTCCAGCATCCCAACGCCATCGTGGTCTTCGACATCACCGAGCACGACGGCGATCCCTGCCTGGTGATGGAATACCTGCAGTCGCGCAGCCTGGCCGCGGTGCTGGCCGCCCAGGGCACCCTGCCGCTGACGCAGGTGGCCCGGATCGGCGAGCAGGTCGCCTCGGCGCTGATCGCCGCGCACAACGCGGGCATCGTGCACCGCGACGTGAAACCGGGCAATGTGCTGCTCGACGATCACGGCACGGTCAAGATCACCGACTTCGGCATCTCGCGCGCCGCGGGCGATGCCACCCTCACCGAAACCGGCCTCATCTGCGGCACCGCCGCCTACCTCGCGCCCGAGGTGGCCCGCGGGTCGGATCCGACTCCGGCCGCCGATGTTTTCTCCCTCGGCGCGACGCTGTTCCACGCGCTCGAGGGCGAGCCGCCCTACGGCGCCAGCGCCAACCCCCTCGCGGTGCTCTACGCCGCGGCCAACGGGCAGGTCAGCCAGCCACGCAATGCGGGGCCCGCGACCGAGTTCCTGCTCGCGCTGCTCGATCCCGATCCCGACGTGCGGCCCAGCATGCGGGTCGCGCGCGACACACTAACGGCCTTCGCCGACGCAGGCTCGGCCGCGCCGGTCGGGTTCGTCCCGGCCAGCGAGGCCTACGCCCGCAGGCAGGGCGGCGAACCCGACGCGGCCACCAGGGCGCTTCGTTCGCCCGCCCCCGTGCACCAGCCCACCCGGCAGGAGCGCCCGCTGCCGCCCCCGCAGCGCGGCGTGGCCCATCCGGAGACGGCCGCCCATCCCACCACCGCGCCCGCGCGTTCGGGTTCGGGTTCGGCCAGTGGTGGCAAGCGTCGCGCGGTGCTGATCGGCGGGCTGGCGGGCGGGCTGGTCGCGGTCTCGGCGCTGCTGATCGGAACGATGAACGACTCGGAGTCCAACGGCTCGGTGGCGCAAGCGAATACACCCGTCTCCTCGACGACCAAGCCCGGTGCGACCACCACCACGGCAGCGGCGCTCGGCGCGACGCCGAGCAGCGGCACCGTCGACTGGGGTTCGGCCGGTCAGCTGATCGTCGACTTCTACAACAGCCCGAGCAGCTCCTGGTCGTTGCTGACCCCGGCCGCGCAGGCCGCCTACGGCAGCCAGCAGGACTTCCAGGACTACTGGAATTCGCGCATTATCGAGAGCTTCGCCAATATCAACGCCGCCACCGGCGCCAACAACAGCGACGGCTCGGTCGACATGCGCCTGGGCAATATCACCGTCGGCGGCACCTCCAAGCCGATGGTCCTGCGGGTTGTCGCGCACAACGGCAGGTTGCTCATCGACAGCGACACCCGCTAGTCGTTCCCCGCCTCGACCCGGGGACCGGGGACGGAGGGTGACGTTCCGCACCGACGGCCGACCATTAGGCTGGTAGCGGCAACTTTCCTGTTGCCGCACGTCCGCCAGACGAAGGAATCGACACCGACATGACATCCCGCATCGAGCTCGCCCGCGTCGATCTGCGCGGTCGCACTCCTTCCACTGCCGAGCTGCGCGCCGCGCTGCCGCGTGGAGGGGTCGACGTGGACTCGGTGCTCCATCATGTCCGGCCGGTGGTCGAGGCCGTCCGCGATCGCGGCGCGGCGGCGGCGCTGGAGTACGGCGAGAAGTTCGACGGAGTCGTCCCGGAGACCGTGCGGGTGCCCGCCGAGCAGCTGCGGCGCGCGCTCGACGAACTCGATCCCGCGGTCCGCGCGGCGCTCGAGGAGTCCATCTCCCGCGCCCGCAAGGTGCATGCCGACCAGCGGCGCACCGACACCACCACCGAGGTGGTGCCCGGCGGCACGGTCACCGAACGGTGGGTGCCGGTGGAGCGGGTCGGGCTGTATGTGCCCGGCGGCAACGCCGTCTACCCCTCGAGCGTGGTCATGAACGTGGTGCCCGCCCAGGCCGCCGGCGTCGGCTCGCTGGTGGTGGCCTCCCCGCCACAGGCGAACTTCGGCGGGCTGCCGCACCCGACCATCCTGGCCGCCGCGCAGCTGCTCGGCGTCGACGAGGTGTGGGCGGTCGGCGGTGCGCAGGCCGTGGCACTGCTGTCCTACGGCGGCACCGACACCGACGGCGGCGAACTCGCCCCGGTCGACCTGATCACCGGCCCCGGCAATATCTATGTGACGGCCGCCAAGCGGCTGTGCCGCGGCCTGGTCGGGATCGACGCCGAAGCCGGCCCCACCGAGATCGCGATCCTGGCCGACGCCACCGCCGATCCGGCGCACGTGGCCGCCGACCTCATCAGCCAGGCCGAGCACGACGTGCTCGCCGCGAGCGTGCTGGTCACCGACAGCCAGGCGCTGGCCGACGCGGTGGATGCCGCGCTGTCCGCGCAGATGCCCGTGGTCAAGCACGCCGAACGGGTGCGCAGCGCGCTGACCGGCGCGCAGTCGGGCACCGTGCTGGTCGACGACATCGACCAGGGTCTGCGGGTGGTCGACGCCTACGCCGCCGAGCACCTGGAGATCCAGACCGCCGACGCCCCGGCCGTGGCCGCGCGGGTGCGCAACGCGGGCGCGGTGTTCGTCGGCCCGTACGCGCCGGTCAGCCTGGGCGACTACTGCGCGGGCTCCAATCACGTGCTGCCCACCGCGGGCTGCGCCCGGCACTCCTCTGGGCTGAGCGTGCAGACCTTCCTGCGCGGCATCCACGTCGTCGAATACACCGAGGCGGCGTTGAAGGACGTGGCAGGCCACGTGGTGGCGCTGTCGACCGCCGAGGATCTGCCCGCGCACGGCCAGGCCGTGACGGTGCGATTCGAGGCGCTGGCATGAGCCGGGTCGACGACGTGAACGCTCCCGCCGTGCCCGGCGCGGCCGCGACCCTGGCCGATCTGCCGCTGCGGGAGAATCTGCGCGGCAAATCGCCTTACGGCGCACCGCAATTGACCGTGCCGGTGCAGCTCAACACCAACGAGAATCCGCACCCGCCGAGCAAGGCGCTCGTCGACGATGTCGCCGAGGCTGTGCGCGCGGCCGCCGCGGACCTGCACCGCTACCCGGACCGCGATGCCGTCGCGCTGCGCACCGACCTCGCCGAGTACCTGACCCGCCAGACCGGCGTCGCCGTGGCCACCGCGAACGTGTGGGCGGCGAACGGCTCCAACGAGATCCTGCAGCAGTTGCTGCAGGCCTTCGGCGGGCCCGGTCGCAGCGCGCTGGGCTTCGTGCCCTCGTACTCGATGCACCCGATCATCTCCGAGGGCATCGACACCGAATGGGTGGAGGCCAAGCGCAACGCCGACTTCTCCCTGGATGTCGACTACGCGGTGGCGACCATCGCCGAGCGCCGTCCCGACGTGGTGTTCGTGACGAGCCCGAACAATCCGACCGGGCACAGCATCCCGTTCGAGGATCTGGCGCGCATCCTGGAAGCCGCGCCGGGCATCGTCGTGGTGGACGAGGCCTACGCCGAGTTCTCCGCGCAGCCCAGCGCCATCGGGCTGATCGACCGGTTCCCGGCGAAGCTGGTGGTCAGCCGGACCATGAGCAAGGCGTTCGCCTTCGCCGGCGGGCGGCTCGGCTATCTGGTCGCCGCTCCGGCGGTGATCGACGCGCTGCTGCTGGTGCGGCTGCCCTATCACCTGTCGGTGGTCACCCAGGCCGCCGCCCGGGCCGCGCTGCGCCATGCCGACGAAACCCTCGGCAGCGTCGCCGAATTGGCGGCCCAGCGCGACCGGGTCGCCGCGGCGCTGACCGAGATGGGTTACCACGTGGTGCCCAGCGACGCGAACTTCCTGCTGTTCGGCCCCTTCACCGACGCCCCGCGCGCCTGGCAGCGCTATCTCGAGCACGGCGTGCTCATCCGCGATGTCGGCATCCCCGGGCAGCTGCGCGCCACCGTCGGCCTGGCCGCCGAGAACGACGAGTTCCTGCGGGTGAGCGAACTGCTGGCCGCCGACGAGATCGCGGGCGGCCCAGCACTTTCCGGCGCGGCGGTTTCCAACGACGAACGAGGCACGAAATGATCGAGGACCACCGCACCGCGCGCGTCGAACGCGTCACCAAGGAATCCAGCATCGTCGTCGAGCTCGACCTCGACGGCACCGGCCGCACCGACATCAGCACCGGCGTGCCGTTCTACGACCACATGCTCACCGCGCTGGGCGCGCACGCCAGCTTCGACCTGACGGTGCGGGCCGAGGGCGACATCCAGATCGAGGCGCACCACACCGTCGAGGACACCGCCATCGTGTTCGGACAGGCGCTCGGGCAGGCGTTGGGCGACAAGAAGGGAATTCGCCGCTTCGGCGACGCGTTCATCCCGATGGACGAGACGCTCGCGCACGCCTCGGTCGACGTCTCCGGGCGCCCCTACTGCGTGCACGTCGGCGAGCCGGACCACCTGCTTCACGCGGTGATCCCCGGTTCCCCGGTGCGCGGCAGCGGCGATCCGGGCGCGCCGTACTCGACGGTGCTCAACCGGCACGTCTTCGAGTCGATCGCCCTCAATGCCCGCATCGCCCTGCACGTGCGGGTGCTCTACGGACGCGACCAGCACCACATCACCGAGGCCGAGTTCAAGGCGGTGGCCCGCGCGCTGCGCGCCGCCGTGGAACCGGACCCGCGGGTCACCGGTGTGCCGTCGACGAAGGGATCACTGTGACAACGAAATCCGTCGCCCTGCTGGACTACGGCTCCGGCAACCTGCACTCGGCCGAGCGGGCCCTGGTGCGGGCGGGCGCGCAGGTCGAGGTGACCGCCGACCCGCAGGTCGCCCTGGCCGCCGACGGTCTGGTGGTGCCCGGCGTCGGCGCGTTCGCCGCCTGCATGGACGGGCTGCTCGCGGTGCGCGGGGAGAAGATCATCGGCCAGCGCCTGGCCGGCGGACGCCCGGTGCTCGGCATCTGCGTCGGCATGCAGATCCTGTTCGAGCGCGGCGTCGAGTTCGGCGTCCAGACCGACGGCTGCGCCGAATGGCCCGGCGTGGTGGAACGCCTCGACGCGCCCGTGCTGCCGCACATGGGCTGGAACACCGTCGACGCGCCCGAGGACAGCGTGCTGTTCGCGGGCCTGGACGCCGACACCCGCTTCTACTTCGTGCACTCCTACGCCGCACAGAAGTGGGAGCTGCCGCCGAACGACCACATCGCCGCCCCGAAGCTCACCTGGGCCGAGCACGGTACCCGGTTCCTGGCCGCCGTCGAGAACGGCCCGCTCTCGGCCACCCAGTTCCACCCGGAGAAATCCGGCGACGCGGGAGCACAACTGCTGCGCAACTGGGTGGGCGCGCTGTAGATCGGGCGCCATGCCCGGCCCGGGCACAGACCACGGCCGGGCAGCTACTAAGCTGCCCAAAGTGAGTCTTGTGCTGCTTCCCGCCGTCGATGTCGCCAATGGAGAGGCCGTGCGCCTCGTTCAGGGGGAGGCCGGTAGCGAAACCAGCTACGGCTCGCCGCGCGAGGCGGCGCTGGCGTGGCAGGAGGCCGGCGCCGAATGGGTGCACCTGGTCGATCTGGACGCGGCGTTCGGCCGCGGGTCCAATCGTGAACTGCTCGCCCAGGTCGTCGGCGAGCTCGATGTGAAAGTCGAACTGTCCGGCGGTATCCGCGACGACGCCTCGCTCGAGGCCGCGCTGGCCACCGGCTGCGCCCGGGTGAACCTCGGCACCGCCGCCCTCGAGGACCCGCAGTGGTGTTCGGCGGCCATCGCCAAGCACGGCGAGCGCATCGCCGTCGGCCTGGACGTGCGCATCATCGACGGCGACTACCGGCTGCGCGGGCGCGGCTGGGTCAGTGACGGCGGCGACCTGTGGGAGGTGCTCGAGCGCCTGGAGGGCGACGGCTGCTCGCGCTACGTGGTCACCGATGTCACCAAGGACGGCACCCTGACCGGACCGAATCTGGACCTGCTGCGCGAGGTCTGCGCGGCCACCGACGCGCCGGTGATCGCCTCGGGCGGCGTGTCCACCATCGACGACCTGGTCGCGATCGCGGGCCTGGTGCCCGACGGGGTGGAGGGCTCGATCGTCGGCAAGGCGCTGTACGCGGGCCGGTTCACCCTGCCCGAAGCCCTGGCCGCGGTGCGCTGACCCGAGACGATGGCTGCCGACCCGAACGCCGACCTACCCGATCTGCCCGGCCTGCTCGACATCGCGAGTGACATCCTCGACGGCGCGGCCGAGCGCTTCGTCCACGGCATCGGCGCGCCGAGCGCGGTCGCCAAAGGCAGCAACGACTTCGCCACCGAATTCGACCTCGAACTGGAACGCACGGTGTCCGCGGCCCTGCGCGAGCGCACCGGAATCGCCGTGCACGGTGAGGAATTCGGCGGCCCGCAGCTCACTTCGGGAACGGCGTGGGTGCTCGACCCGATCGACGGCACCTTCAACTACTCCTCCGGGCATCCGCTCTCGGCCATCCTGCTGGCTCTCGTCCACGACGGTGAGCCGGTGGTCGGGCTGACCTGGCTGCCGTTGATGGGCAGGCGCTACGCCGCCGTGCAGGGCGGACCGCTGCTGATCGACGGCGATCCGATGCCGCCGCTGCCGACCGGCAAACTGGCCGAATCCATGATCGGTTTCGGCACGTTCAATCTGGACTCGAACGGCCGCATCCCTGGCCGCTTCCGGTTCGACCTGCTCGGCTCCCTGAGCACCTTGTCCTCCCGGGTGCGCATGCACGGCTCGACCGGTATCGATCTGGCCTTCACCGCCTCCGGCGTGCTCGGCGGCGCCATCGTGTTCGGCCACCATCCGTGGGACAACGCGGCCGGAGTCGCCCTGGTGCGGGCGGCGGGCGGCGTGGTCACCGATCTGGCGGGACAGCCGTGGACGATCACCTCGGGCTCGGTGCTGGCCGCCGCGCCCGGGGTGCACGCCGAACTGCTGGAGATGATCTGCGCGGTCGCCGAACCTGCGGCCGCCGAGGAAGGAATCGAGCGATGACACTGGCGGTACGCGTGATCCCGTGCCTGGACGTGGACGCGGGCCGGGTGGTCAAGGGCGTCAACTTCCAGAACCTGCGCGACGCGGGCGACCCGGTCGAACTGGCCGCGAGCTACGACGCCCAGGGCGCCGACGAGCTGACCTTCCTCGATGTCACCGCCTCCACCGGCGATCGCGGCACCATGATCGACGTGGTCACCCGCACCGCCGAGCAGATCTTCATCCCGCTCACCGTCGGCGGCGGCGTGCGCACCGTCGAGGACGTGGACCGGCTGCTGCGCGCGGGCGCGGACAAGGTGTCGGTGAACACCGCCGCCATCGCCCGGCCCGAGGTGCTGCGCGAGATGTCGGAGCGGTTCGGCTCGCAGTGCATCGTGCTCTCGGTGGACGCGCGGACGGTGCCCGAGGGCGAGCCGCCGACCCCGTCGGGCTGGGAGGTCACGACACACGGCGGCAAGCGCGGTACCGGCATCGACGCCGTCGAGTGGGCCGAGCGGGGCGCCGAACTCGGCGTCGGCGAGATCCTGCTCAACTCGATGGATGCCGACGGCACCAAGGCCGGTTTCGACCTGGCGATGATCCGCGCGGTGCGGGCCGCGGTGTCCATTCCGGTGATCGCCAGCGGCGGCGCGGGAGCGGTGGAGCATTTCGCCCCCGCCGTCCGGGCCGGCGCCGACGCGGTGCTGGCGGCCAGCGTGTTCCACTTCGGTGACCTCACCATCGGTCAGGTCAAGGACTCGTTGCGCGCTGCCGACCTGGTGGTGCGCTGAACCCCGTCGCCGCGGCGCCCGGCGCCGGAGGATATAACGGAACCATGACTCTGGACCCCGCTATCGCAGCCCGGCTCAAGCGCAACGAGGCCGGGCTGGTCGCCGCCGTCGCACAGGAACGCGCGACCGGCGATGTGCTGATGATGGCGTGGATGGACGACGAGGCGCTGGCCCGCACACTCGAAACCCGCCGCGCGACTTACTATTCGCGTTCGCGGCAGCAGTACTGGGTCAAGGGCGAGACGTCCGGGCACACCCAGTACGTGCACGAAGTGCGGCTGGATTGCGACGGTGACACCATCCTGCTCGTGGTCGATCAGGAAGGCGCCGCCTGTCACACCGGCTCGCACACCTGCTTCGATACCGACGTGCTGCTCGGCGCGCCCGCCTAGGTCCGGCGCTGCCGTCGGCGCGCGGCGCCGGGCGGATGCCGCGCGGATCAGATGCGGAAGAACTGCTCGGAATCCTCTTTGGCGCGCCCGAGTTCGGCATCGAGCTGCCTGCGCACCGTCACGGCGATATCGGCCAGTGCGGTCTTCTGCTCGTCGTCGAGGCCGCGGAAGACCAGTTGGCTCACCGTGGCGATGTAGCCGGGGGTGGCCCCGACGGTGGTCAGATATCCCTCGTCGGTGAGTACGGCTTGGACGCCGCGCTTGCCCTCGGTCACCGACCGCTTCGCCAGGCCGAGCCGTTCGAGCTTGGACACGACATGAGACAGGCGTGACAACGAGGAGTTCACCTTGTGCGCGAGTTCGCTCATCTGCAAGCGGTGCCCCGGCTCGTGCGACAACACGGTCATCACCACGAACTCGAAATGCGTGATGCCCGAATCCCGCTGCAACTTGGTGTCCAGTGTGCTCGGGAGCCGGTTCAGGAGGGCGACTATGGCGTTCCACGCCTTCTGTTCGACCGGCTCCAGCCACTGCGCCATCTGCGCCCCCTTCCGAAATCAGGCGGCGTTGGAAGGAGACCGCCACCACTGACTCCGAGTTTGCCACGGCTTCGCTCGCTAGTCATAGCGCAGGCGGGAGCGGTGAAATCATTCACATCCGGATCATTTCCAGCCGGTAGCGACATCGGGTGCCGTATGCCCGTCCGTCCGGCCGGCAGCCTGGCGCGGGGCTACTTCGCGCGCTTGCGCAGGAACGTCAGTGCGTCGTCGGCGTGGACGTTCGCCCGTAGTTCACCGGTGATCACAGTGAGCACCGTGCGATCGGTGTCGATGACGAAGGTGTGCCGCTTGACCGGAGCGATCTTGCCCAGCAGACCGCGCTTGACCCCGAACTGCGCGGCCACCGTCCCGTCGGCGTCCGACAGCAGCGGATAGTCCAGACGCTGAGAATCGGCGAACCCCGCCTGGGTGCCGACCGCGTCGGTGCTGATCCCCGCACAGGAGACGCCCAGCGCGGCGAACTCGGCACTCAGGTCGCGGAAGTGGCAGGCCTCGGCGGTACACACCGGAGTGTTGGCGGCGGGGTAGAAGAACAGCACCAGGGGGCCCGCGGCGAGCAACTCGTCGAGGGAGCGCGCCGTCCCGGTTTGATCGGGAAGTGTGAAATGTGGGGCCTGAGCACCTTTCTGCATTCCTGGACAGTACCGGCAGGCGGCCGATCTCGGGCCTGGGAAGTCCCGCCGCGCTCGCCGTGGACGCGGCCTGGGATGATGGGCCCATGCCAGTCGCGACCGATCCCACGACCACGACCCGTGCACAGTTCCGGCAGCTGGCCGCCGAACACCGGGTCGTGCCGGTGACCCGAAAGGTATTGGCGGACTCCGAGACTCCGCTCTCGGCCTACCGCAAGCTGGGCGGTGACCGCCCCGGCACCTTCCTGTTCGAATCCGCGGCCAACGGCAAGTCGTGGTCGCGCTGGTCGTTCATCGGCGCCGGAGCGCCCTCGGCGCTGACCGTGGTGGACGGCGAGGCCGCTTGGCTCGGCCACATCCCCGCCGACGCGCCATCGGGTGGCGATCCGCTCGACGCCCTGCGCGAGACCCTCGAACTGCTGCGCACCGAGCGCCTGCCCGGCTTGCCGCCGCTGACCGGCGGCATGGTCGGCTATCTCGGCTACGACGCCGTGCGGCGCATGGAGCGGTTGCCCGCGCTGGCGACCGACGACCTGAACCTGCCCGAGATGGTGTTGCTGCTGGCCACCGACCTGGCCGCCTTCGACCACCACGAAGGCGCCATCACGCTGATCGCGAACGCCGTCAACTGGAACGGCACGGCCGAGCACGTGGACGAGGCCTACGACGACGCGCTCGCACGCCTGGACCGGATGACCGAGGCGCTGGCCGCGCCCGCCGCCTCCACGGTGTCGGTCTTCGACCGTCCCGAGCCGCAGTTCCGGCGCGGTCGCACCTCCGAGCAGTTCGGCGCGGGCGTGCGCAGGCTGGTGAAGGAGATCGAGGCGGGCGAGGCTTTCCAGGTGGTGCTCTCGCAGCGCTTCGAGATGGACTACGACGGCGCTCCCATCGATCTGTACCGGATGCTGCGTGCCTCGAATCCGAGCCCGTACATGTATCTGATGCATATCCCCGACGCGGACGGCGACACCGCCTTCTCCATCGTCGGTTCCAGCCCGGAATCACTGGTGACCGTCGTCGACGGCGTCGCCACCACGCACCCGATCGCGGGCACCCGCTGGCGCGGGGCCAGCGAGGAGGACGACCTGCTGCTGGAGAAGGACCTGCTGGCCGACGAGAAGGAGAACGCCGAGCACCTGATGCTCGTCGATCTCGGCCGCAACGATCTGGGCCGGGTGTGCACGCCGGGCACGGTGAAGGTCACCCAGTACCGCCACATCGAGCGCTACAGCCACGTCATGCACCTGGTCTCCACCGTGTCCGGTCATCTCGCGCCGGGCAAGGTCGCCCTCGACGCGGTACGGGCCTGCTTCCCGGCAGGCACGCTGTCCGGCGCGCCGAAGGTTCGCGCGATGGAGCTGATCGAGGAGATCGAGCCGACCCGGCGCGGGGTGTACGGCGGCGTCGTCGGTTACCTGGATTTCGCCGGTGACGCCGACACCGCGATCGCCATCCGCACCGCCCTGCTCAAGGACGGCATCGCCTACGTCCAGGCGGGCGCGGGCGTGGTCGCCGACTCCGACCCCGACTACGAGGACGTCGAGTCCCGCAACAAGGCGATGGCCGTGCTCAAAGCCGTCGCCGCCGCCGGGACCGTGCGTCCCTTCTCGGCCGACAACGGTGGGCCCCGATGACCTCCCCCGACTCGGACCCGACCGGCGAGGCGGAGGGCACGCCTGCCGCGTCGGAGCACCCCGACGCGGCCGCCGGTCCGGCCCGGCCGGACTCGGATCGCGGTGCCCCCGCCGCCGCGGCTCACCTGGACCCCGCCGCCGACCCGGACCGATACGACGCGGCCGGTGACCAAGCGGCCGTGGTCCCCGTCGCGCCGCGCCGGGCCCGCCCGATCGTGCCCGTGATCCTGCTGGCGGTGGCCGCCGCGCTCATGTGGGGCGTGTCCCGGCTCACCTGGGTGACCGTCTCCTCGGCAGACGGCCTGACCGAACCCCGTGTCGACGAATTGAAGGGCGCGGTCTGGTTCGGCGCGCTCACCCCGCTGGCCCTGGTGCTGCTGGCCGCCATCGCGGCGGTGCTGGCGACCAAGGGCTGGCTGCGCAGACTGGTCGGCGTCCTGGTTGCGCTGATCGGCGCGGTGACCGCCGTGCCCGCCTTCGCGCTGCTCACCGGTTCCGGCGCGACCGCCGAGCGCGCGGGCGCGCTGGCCGAGCTGCCGGGCCGGGCCACCGTGACCGACGTGCAGACCTCCGTCCTGCCCGCGGTGGTGACCGTCGTCGCCGCCCTGTGCGCGTTCGGCGCCGGCCTGCTGCTGGCCAGGATGCCGCGCGAGACGCAGGGGCTGACCGGCCGCTACGACGCGCCGGGCACGCGCAAGGCGGCAGCCGCGGAGGCGGTCGCCGAGCGGCGCGCGCAGGAGGGCTCGGCGCTCTCCGAACGGGTGCTGTGGGACGCGCTCGACGCGGGGGAGGACCCCACCGAGGACAACCCGCGGACGGGTGACGGTCCGCCGGGCTCGCCGACGTGACGTGAGACCACCCGTGCCGCCCTGCTCGGGTGGCATCGTCTATCAGATCGGCTCGCGCAGATCCCCGCCACCCCGCCGCCGAGCCGGGACAACCACCCATTTATTCTTTGTCGATATCGGTGAGACAGCGCCTTGGGGGATTCTCAGGCAGCAAGTGGCGTCTCCCAGGAAAGGATTCGAGCCAGATGACGGTACTCGACTCGATTCTCGATGGGGTTCGCGCGGACGTGGCCGCCCGCGAGGCTTTCCTGGACTTCCCGTCCATCAAGGCAGCCGCGGCGAAGGCCCCCGCGCCCCTCGATGCTCGGGCCGCTCTGCTGGAAGACGGCATCGGCGTGATCGCCGAGGTCAAGCGGGCCAGTCCGTCGAAGGGCGCGCTGGCCGACATCCCGGATCCGGCGTACCTCGCCAAGGCCTACGAGGACGGCGGGGCCCGCGTGATCAGCGTGCTCACCGAGGGCAGGCGCTTCGGCGGCTCGCTCGACGACCTCGACGCCGTGCGCGCCGCGGTGAGCATCCCGATCCTGCGCAAGGACTTCGTCGTCGGCCCGTACCAGATCCACGAGGCACGCGCGCACGGCGCCGATGTGATCCTGCTGATCGTGGCCGCCCTGGAACAGGACGTGCTCGCCTCGCTCATCGACCGCACCGAATCGCTCGGCATGACCGCCCTGGTCGAGGTGCACACCGAGGAAGAGGCCGACCGCGCACTGGAGGCCGGCGCCTCGGTCATCGGTGTCAACGCCCGCAATCTCAAGACCCTCGAGGTCGATCGCGATGTGTTCGCGCGGATCGCCCCCGGCCTGCCCACCGAGGTGATCCGGGTGGCCGAGTCGGGCATCCGCGGCACCGCCGATCTGCTCGCCTACGCGGGCGCGGGCGCCGACGCCGTGCTCGTGGGTGAAGGCCTGGTGACCAGTGGCGACCCGCGTGGCGCGGTGTCGGAGCTGGTGACCGCGGGCACTCACCCGTCCTGCCCGAAGCCCGCGCGAAGGGGTCGCTGATGACATCGATCGATCTGCCCAAGGCCAGCGCCGGGGTCGCCCACCCGAGCGCGCACGAGCCCGATCACGGCGGTCATTTCGGCGTCTACGGCGGCAGGCACGTCCCCGAGGCGCTGATGGCGGTGATCGAGGAGGTCACGGCCGATTACGAGAAGTGCCGCACCGACCACACCTTCCTCGACGAACTCGACCGGCTGCAGCGCGACTACACCGGCCGGCCCTCCCCGGTGTTCGAATGCACCCGGCTGGCCGAGCACGCGGGCGGCGCGCGCATCGTGCTCAAGCGCGAGGACCTGAATCACACCGGCTCGCACAAGATCAACAATGTGCTCGGCCAGGTGTTGCTGGCCAAGCGGATGGGCAAGAAGCGCGTCATCGCCGAGACCGGCGCGGGCCAGCACGGCGTGGCCACCGCCACCGCCTGTGCGCTGCTCGGCCTCGAGTGCGTGATCTACATGGGCGCGGTCGACACCGCCCGCCAGGCCCTGAACGTGGCGCGCATGCGCCTGCTCGGCTCCGAGGTGGTCTCGGTGACCACCGGTTCGCAGACCCTCAAGGACGCGATCAACGAGGCGCTGCGCGACTGGGTCACCAACGCCGAGGACACCTACTACTGCTTCGGCACCGCCGCGGGCCCGCACCCGTTCCCGATGATGGTGCGCGACTTCCAGCGCATCATCGGCCTGGAGGCGCGCGAGCAGATCCGCGAGCTCACCGGCAGGCTGCCCGACGCGGTCGCGGCCTGTGTGGGCGGCGGATCCAACGCCATCGGCATCTTCCACGCCTTCCTCGACGATCCGGGCGTGCGCCTGATCGGCTACGAGGCCGCGGGCGACGGCGTCGAGACCGGCCGCCACGCCGCCACCTTCACCGGGGGCACCCCCGGTGCCTTCCAGGGCGCCTACTCGTACCTGTTGCAGGACGAGGACGGCCAGACCATCGAATCCCATTCCATCTCCGCGGGATTGGACTACCCCGGGGTGGGGCCCGAGCACGCGCTGCTCAAGGACATCGGCCGGGCCGAGTACCTGCCGATCACCGACACCGAGGCGATGGACGCGCTGCTGCTGCTCAGCCGCAGCGAGGGCATCATCCCGGCCATCGAGTCCGCGCAT
Source organism: Nocardia higoensis NBRC 100133 (assembly GCF_000308595.1). Lineage (GTDB taxonomy): Bacteria > Actinomycetota > Actinomycetes > Mycobacteriales > Mycobacteriaceae > Nocardia > Nocardia higoensis. The sequence continues at coordinate 52,379 of NZ_BAGA01000065.1, forward strand.
GCCGTGGCGGGCGCGCTGAAGCTGGGCAAGGAGCTCGGCGAGGGCGCGATCATCCTGGTCAATCTGTCCGGTCGCGGCGACAAGGACATGGACACCGCAGCCCGCTGGTTCGGTCTGTTCGACGACGCCGCGCCCGCTCCCGGCGCGGAGAACACCACCGGCAAGGAGTCCGACCAGTGAGTCAGCAGTCCCGTCTCGCCGCCACCTTCGCCGCCGCGCGCGCCGAACACCGCGCCGCGCTGATCGGCTACCTCCCGGCGGGCTACCCGGACCTCGACCAGTCGATCGCCACGGTGCGCGCGATGGTCGAATCCGGTTGCGACATCATCGAAGTGGGCGTGGCCTACTCCGATCCGGTGATGGACGGACCCACCATCCAGGCCGCGGCCGAGCAGGCCCTGCGTGGCGGCGTACGCGTGCGCGACGTGTTCAAGGTCGTCCAGGCCGTCGCCGACGCGGGCGGTCAGGCAGTGGTGATGACCTACTGGAATCCGGTGCTCGCCTACGGTGTCGATCGCTTCGCCCGTGATCTGGAAGCCGCGGGCGGCGCGGGCTTGATCACGCCGAACCTGATCCCCGAGGAAGCCGACGAGTGGTTCATCGCTTCGGCCACCCACAATCTCGACCGCATCTTCCTGGTCGCGCCCTCCTCGACCGAGGAGCGCCTGGTGAAGACCCTGGAAGCCAGCCGCGGCTTCGTCTACGCGGCCTCCACCATGGGCGTCACCGGCGCACGTGACGCGGTGTCCTCGGCCGCGCCCGCGCTGTGCTCGCGCATCCGGTCGCATTCCGACATCCCGATCGGCGTCGGTCTCGGCGTGCGCAGCGGCGCGCAGGCCGCCGAGATCGCCGCCTACGCCGACGGCGTGATCGTCGGTTCGGCGCTGGTCAGCGCGGCAGGCGAAGGCTTGGACGCGGTGCGCGCACTCACCTCCGAGCTCGCCGAGGGCGTGCGTTCGGCGACCGTCGCCTCCTAGTCGCGCGCGTCCGGTCACCGGCCGGATCGCCCGCGGCACAGGGTCTCGACTACGGTGGCCCCGTGACCTTACGAAGCGATGTGCTGGCCTACATCCCCAGCCCCGCGCAGGGTGTGTGGAACCTCGGGCCGTTTCCGTTGCGGGCCTACGCCCTGTGCATCATCCTGGGCATCATCGTCGCCATCTGGTGGGGCGAGCGGCGCTGGCAGGCACGCGGCGGCCGCGAGGGCACGGTGCTCGACGTCGCGATGTTCGCGGTGCCGTTCGGCCTGATCGGCGGCAGGCTCTATCACGTCGCGACGGACTGGGAGAAGTACTTCGGCCAGGGCGCGCGCCCGATCGAGGCCCTCTACATCTGGCAGGGCGGCCTCGGCATCTGGGGCGCGGTCTTCCTCGGCGGCATCGGCGCCTGGCTGGCCTGCCGCATCTACCGGATCCCGTTGCCCGCCTTCGGCGATGCCATCGCGCCGCCGGTACTGCTGGCCCAGGCCATCGGACGCCTCGGCAACTGGTTCAACCAGGAACTCTACGGCCGCGAGACCACCGTGCCGTGGGGCCTGGAGATCTACCCGCGCTTCGACGCGAACGGCGATCCGGACGCGATGGCCGGCGTCTCCAACGGCGTCGTGGAGAAGATCGTGCATCCCACCTTCCTCTACGAACTGCTGTGGAACGTGCTCGTGGTGGTGCTGCTGGTGCAGATCGACAAGCGCTATCGCATCGGCCACGGTCGTCTGTTCGCGCTCTACGTCGCCGGCTACAGCTTCGGCCGTTTCTTCGTGGAGTTGATGCGCGACGACGAGGCCACCGAGATCTTCGGCATCCGCATCAACAACTTCACCTCCGCGCTGGTGTTCCTCGCCGCGCTCGCCTACGTCGTGTTCGCGACGAAGGGCAGGGAGCACCCCAGCCGCCTGCAGCCCGGCGCCACCACCCGTCCGTGGCCGTGGCAATGGAAGGCACTGCGCGCGGCGGGGCCCGAGGCGAACACGCCCGCGCCCGCCGAACCGGAGACCGTGACGTTCGACGGCGCGGACGGGGAGTCCGTCGCGGCGAAGGCCGACAGCGAGCCGGCGAAGGGCGCCGCCGCAAAGGGCGCCGCCGCAAAGGGCGCCGCCGAAAAGGGCGATGCGAAAGACTCCGGTCCCGAGGACGCCGATCCCGAGCGGGGGACCGGTGCGGCCGCTGCCGGGGAGACCGATTCGGCGACTGCCGATGCCGAGAGCGCAGGCGTGGAGCAGACCGGCTCGAAGAAGGCCGCCGCCGACGAGCCGGGCACCGCGGAGCGGCAAGCCGAGACGGCCGCAGGCGAACCGACCGCTGCCGACACGACCGCTGTCGCCGAGGACGGCGAATCCCCGGCATCCGGGGCAGCCGAAAAGCCCGCAGCTGCCGAGGAATCCGCGCAGGCCGCAGAGCCCGCCGATAACCCGAAGGCCGACGAGGCGGCGTCCGCCGGGAAATCCGGGAAGCCGAGCGCGGGCAGCGCCGGCTAGGAAGACGGCGCACGCCGAGAAGCTCGCCGCGGCAATGCGGCAACGAAACCACCACCGACCGCGATAACGAGTCGAGACCCGCCCTCCGGCGGTCATCGGCCGCGCGGCCAGTGGATGGCCGGGGCGACAAAACGGGTCGAGACCGGCAAGAATGACGCGTGATCGTCGCGGGGTGCCCCGAACCGATCGCGTGAACGGGGGCCAATAGGAGGTGCCCGCACGAATGAGGAGGACATGAGTGACCGACCCCTACCAGAACAACCCGGGCTACGGTGCCCCGCAGTACGGCCCGGCCGGAACGGGTCCGGACCTGAACAAGGGTCAGGGCCAGCAGCCGTACGGTCAGCAGAGTGACCCGTACGCCCAGCAGCAGCAGCCCTACGGCCAGCCGCCCGCGGGTTACGGCCAGCCGCCCGCCGGTTACGGGCAGCCGGGTGGCTACCCGCCCGCCATGCCGCAGGGCTACAACCCGAACGACCCGGAAGCGCCCTACGGTCGCGACCCGTTCGGCGTGCCGTTCTCGGACAAGCAGAAGCTGACCGCGGGTCTGCTGCAGATCTTCCTCGGCAGCTTCGGCGTCGGCCGCTTCTACCTCGGCCACACCGGCATCGCCATCGCCCAGATCGCCGTCACCTGGCTGACCTGTGGCCTCGGCGCCATCTGGCCGCTGATCGACGGCATCATGATCCTGACCGGCAAGGTGCCGGACGCCCAGGGGCGCCCGCTGCGCGACTGATCCGCGGTCCGGCCCGATCGACGACGGGCACCTTCCCGACCGGGAAGGTGCCCGTCGTGCTGTCCGGGCGCCCGGGCGACACGCCGGGGCCGTCCACGCCGGAGTTCACGCACTCTTCATCGAGGCCGCAACCGCCTCCACCCGAGGGGCAGGACTACGCTCTACCCGTGATGCGACGGACGAAGATTGTGTGCACACTCGGCCCGGCCACTGCCACCGAGGAACGTATCCGCGAACTCGTCGAGAGCGGTATGGACGTGGCGCGGCTGAACTTCAGCCACGGCGACCACAGTGACCACGCCGAGAACTACAAGAAGGTGCGGGAGGCCTCCGACCATGTCGGGCGTGCCGTCGGCATCCTGGCCGATCTGCAGGGCCCCAAGATCCGTCTCGGCCGTTTCGTCGAGAACCGCACGGTGTGGGCCACCGGTCAGGAAGTCCGGATCACCGTCGACGACATCGCGGGTTCGCACGACCGTGTTTCCACCACCTACAAGGAATTGGCCACCGATGCCAAGCCCGGCGACCGCCTGCTGGTCGACGACGGCAAGGTCGGCCTGACCGTCGTTCGCGTCGACGGCAACGACGTGGTCTGCCGGGTGACCGAGGGCGGCCCCGTCTCCAACAACAAGGGCGTCTCGCTGCCCGGCATGGACGTCTCGGTGCCCGCGCTGTCCGAGAAGGACATCGAGGATCTGGAATTCGCGCTGAAGCTCGGCGTGGACTTCATCGCGCTGTCGTTCGTGCGCTCGCCCGCGGACGTCGAACTGGTGCACGACGTGATGGACCGCGTCGGCCGCCGCGTGCCGGTGATCGGCAAACTGGAGAAGCCCGAGGCGATCGACAACCTCGAGGCCATCGTGCTGGCCTTCGACGCGATCATGGTCGCGCGCGGCGATCTCGGCGTGGAGCTGCCGCTCGAGCAGGTGCCGCTGGTGCAGAAGCGGGCCATCCAGATGGCTCGCGAGAACGCCAAGCCGGTCATCGTGGCCACCCAGATGCTCGAATCCATGATCGAGAACTCGCGCCCGACCCGCGCCGAGGCCTCCGACGTGGCCAACGCGGTGCTCGACGGCGCGGACGCGGTGATGCTCTCCGGCGAGACCTCCGTCGGCGTGTACCCGATCGAGACGGTGCGCACCATGGCGCGGATCGTGCACGCGGTGGAGGCCGAGTCCTCGACCCGGGTGCCGCCGCTGACCCACGTGCCCCGTACCAAGCGCGGCGTCATCTCCTACGCCGCCCGCGACATCGGTGAACGCCTCAACGCCAAGGCGCTGGTGGCCTTCACCCAGTCCGGCGACACCGTGCGCCGCCTGGCCCGCCTGCACACCCCGCTGCCGCTGCTGGCGTTCACGCCGCTGCCCGAGGTGCGCAGCCAGCTGGCGCTGACCTGGGGCACCGAGACCTTCATCGTGCCGACCGTGAAGAGCACCGACGCCATGATCCACCAGGTGGATCAGGCGCTGCTCTCGATGGACCGCTACCGTAAGGGCGATCTGGTGGTCATCGTCGCCGGCTCCCCGCCCGGCACCGTCGGATCGACCAACCTGATCCACGTGCACCGCATCGGTGAGGAGGACCATTAGTGAGCATCTCGCTGAGTGATTCCGTCGGCACGGAGTCGGTGCCGGAGGGACCCTCGGACCTCGATGTCTTGCTCGGTCTGCTCGACCTCGACGAAGCCGAGCCCGATGTCTTCATCGGGCACCATCCGGACAAGGTGTGGAGCCGCACTTTCGGCGGTCAGCTCGTCGCCCAGGGCATCATGGCGGCGGGCCGCACCGCGGGCGACCGGACCATCCACGCCGTCAACGCGCATTTCGTGCGCGGCGGCGACCCGAAGCAGCCGATCGAGTACCGGGTGGAGCGCCACCGCGACGGCCGCGCCTTCGCCAACCGGACGGTGACCGCCCTGCAGGACGACCAGGAACTGTTCGTCATGCTGGCCGCCTTCCAGGAGTACGGCAAGGGCCTCGAGCACTCGCACGCCCTGCCCGAGGTGCCCGACCCGGAGACGCTGCCGCGCGTGGAGGCGAGCTTCGTGGGCTTCGAGGACAAGCTCGAGATGTTCATCAAGGCCCCGCGCCCGATCGACATGCGCTACACCAACGACCCGGCCTGGATCCTCAAGGGCACCGGCGAGCGCCTGAACCACAACCGCGTGTGGATGCGCACCGACGGCGCGCTGCCCGACGATCCGCTGATCCACGTGGCGGCGCTGGGCTATTCGTCGGACACCACCGTGCTCGACTCGATCCTCACCACCCACGGCCTGTCGTGGGGTCTGGATCGCATCGTGGCGGCCACGGTGAACCATTCGATCTGGTTCCACCGGCCCTTCCGATTCGACGACTGGGCGCTCTACGCCACCGAATCGCCGGTGGCGGCGGGCTCGCGCGGCTTGGCGACCGGCCGATTCTACTCGCGTGGTGGCGACTTGCTGGCCACCACGGTGCAGGAAGGCATGATCCGGCACTTCCCGGCGCGGCGCTGACTCGTCCGCCGGCGCCGGGCCGGTGCTCGAGGCCGATCGCCGCATCACGCCGAATGCCTGCGCCGGTACGACTGACGTGATATCGGTGCCCGAGATGGTTCTCGGGCACCGATCGCCGTTTCAGAGGATTTCGCGCTCGAATTCGTAGTCGAAGCTGTCGCGCCTGCGCACGGTGATGGTGCGCGGCAGGCCCGAAGCCATGTCGGCACCGGAGGATTCGAGCCCCGCGGTCTCGCCGAGCAATCGCTGCCGCAGCGCATCCAGATCCGGTTCGGTGAGGGCCTCTGGCGCGCCGACCAGGCTCAGCGCGATCTCGTAGGTACTCCTGGGCCCCGGCTGCTCGCCGGGATGCTCCAGCAGCCACTGGGCGGCCAGCAGGATGTGCGCGGGATCCTCCTCGCCCGCGGGCAGGGTGAACCGCCAGGCGAAGACGTCGCGGTCCTGGAGGTGATCGTCCACCACCGTCCGGACGGTGTCGACGACCCGGTCGAGAGTTTCCGGCATGGCATACACATGGAGCGAAAGATCCGATATGCGCTTCGGCATGTCCGATTCCTGTCCCGTGTCGAAGACGTCAACGGCGGAAGGTGTTCGCGGGCAGTGTAATCCCTCGATGCGCACCGGCGACACAGCCGGTGGAGGGAAATTTGCCCGGGAGCGATATTTCCCGGTGCCCGCCGCGACGAACCCGGGACCGCCCAGCCGGCTCAGCCGACGCGCTGAGCGGCCATGAACCTCGGCAGCGGCCGGGCATGCGCGCTCGGCCCGACCACCAGCCGGGGCCGATGTGCCCGTTCCACCGGCTGTTCGTGCGGTGCCAGCGCCCGGAGCAGCGGCACGAGCAGTTCGGCGATGCGATCGCCCACCTCGCAGAAGGCGGCCTCCGACAACCCGACCGGGTCGGCGATGTTCTCCCGCCCCACCAGCGACAGATCATGACGCGCCGCATGCAGTTCGGCGATGGTGTGCGCCCCGGTCAGCTTGGCGATCCGGTGCGCCTGCGGCAACGTGAACGTCCGGGCCCCCGCACCGTAGTCCAGGGCGACCTGATCACGGATCTGCTCGGTCATCGCCAGCACGAGATCCGCCCGGTCCACGTGGGTGGCGGCGAGCCTGCGCGCCCGGAACCCCTCCGGATCCCCGCCCAGCCCCCGCAGCGTCTGCGCGGCGAGCGGCTCGATGGGAAATCCGACCAGCGCGCGGGTCCCCGCACTCTCGGCGGTCAGCCCCGGCAGCCGGTACTCGATGGCGATGGCCTGCGTGAGCCGCTCGGCGATGGCCGACCGGCAGACATTGCCGTTGCAGACGAACAGGACGTGCATGGGCCTACGGTAAAGCGGTCCGCGCAGCCGCAGAAGCTGCGAAAACGCATATCGCGGGTAGGTGCGGACATATTCATCCCGGCGTTGCGTGCCGTATACCGAACGGATCCGGTCATTCAGTCGGACACCCCGCGGATGTCACCGAACCCGGCGGGGGAGCGCCACGACCGGATGGAAACCGATGACGTGCACGAGGTCTCGGATCGAAACCGGCGCCGATGTCGTCGAGAGACGACCGCCGAACATGCCCGGAATCCGGGCAACCGTGAACCGCGGCGATAATGCCGCACCACCTTGGTGCCGAGTGTGGGACTCGAACCCACACGTCCTTTCGGACAACGGTTTTTGAGGTTGTCGCTCCAGGCGTTTGGTGTGGTTGGCCGTTATTTGTGGGAGAGGGGACCGGGCGATGACCTGGTGATCTGGGGTGCGGGATCGTTGGTAAGAATCGGCTCCGCGGGGCGTTGCTGCGGACAGTCTGCGGACCGGCCGCGCTTTGATGCACGTCTAGATCCCTAAAGTGCTTGCGGTCATGTACGGCGCGCCCAACTTGCCATAAGGTCGGCGGCCGAGCCAGATTTCCTACTCTGCGGCTTCGTGGAGAAAGGGGAACCAGTGCGCGGGCCAACGGCCGGGCACTCATCACCCAGATGCGCGGCCGTCCTGCCTGGAACATGCGCTGCCGCTATCGTTGCCTGCATGCCTGAGATGGATGTCCTGGATAAGTGTCCATTGGACGGTCCGTTGCCCGACGGAACCTGTCAGTATGTGGCCCGGGCCGAGCGAGGCCGCTGGGGCAAGTTGTGCAAGAAGCACGCTGATCGTCTGGACAAGTACGGCGACCCATACGCGACTCCGCTGCCGGCGAACTCCAAAGAACCGACGTACGCCACGATCATGGAACGTCGGCGACAGGGCGATCTGAATCGCAACGCTGATTGAGGAGGAGTTCGCTTCTGCTCCGGAGGCAGACTCGGACCGATTTTCCAGGTATCCGACTGGACGGGGCCGTCGCGTCATTTGGCGATTCGGTATTCGGCCGTCCGGCGGTGTTCGGGGTAGTTGTGTCGCTGTTGTGTCATTGGGACGTCAGTGGGGTGCGATACATTCCCTGCCATGTCTGTCGGGGACGAACAACGGGCGGCGCTGTTTGCCATCATCGATCTGTGGGCCGTGTACCGCGATAGGTCACATGAGAGCATGACCTACTCACTCGAGCATCCCGACCCGCGAGGGTTTTGCCCGGACAGCGCGCTCGTCGATGCACTTCGTGAAGATGGACTTATCTACTGCGAATGTCGAATAACGCCGCCACAAATCCGCATGTACCTCGAGGGCCTTCCCGCGACGCCACCTGCGTTGACCTGGGACTGGTTCACATGGACCAACGATGACGCATGGGACTACGACGACATCCAGGAATTCGTTGGCCCACTGGCTGAGGAATGCCTCGCGCTGGATACCGCGGTCGTGGGTGTCGACGTGGAGGGGGATGGATTCACCCTGGGTTTCATCGAGGCGGATAGGGTCGATCAACTGCTCAGCCTGGCCGCGAAGGCTGGGGCGAAAATAGTGGTCCATCATGCGAGGTCGACTAGCTGAATAGTTGCAGGTCACGGCATCGTTGGTGATGGTTGACAGATCGTCGTGACCTGCGAAAACCCCGGCAGACACTGTTGGCGAGATTTGTCGTGCGTACGGCTGCTGCGGACTTGTTCCGGACTACGGGACCACCGTTTGGCCCTGCTGGGTGGTGGGTTGCGCCTGACGGCGGGCTGGCTGCGCCTGCCCCTCATGGGCCTGCCCTTCTCGCGTAGAGGCTCCAGGGTCAAGAGTGGGCGAAGCCCATCCCGTAGGGACGCCATCGGCGCTCTTGAGGCTGGAGGGGCGCGGGAACACAATGCAGGCCACCACACAGCAGGGCCACGCGGCCGAAGGTCGCGCAATGAATGTGGAGAATGTCTCATACGGATTGGCAGTGCGCGGCCGATCGGTACTGACGAGTAGTCCGTCCCTGGCTGAGCAGGTGCGGCGACGACAGCCAGTCGACCGGGCAGAGTGCCAGCGGAATGTGCTCGGCTGCGGGAGGCAAGTTCGGTAGGGCTGGCGTCGTGCCCCGCCCTGCTCGGTTGATGAAGAAGGCGGCCAGATAGGAACCAGTCGGCGTTCTACCCCGTCGCCAAAGCGGTGCCGCGCGGCGGCACCGCTGGGCGGCGCGCCAGCGCCGCCCCTTGATCCTGTATGGCGGAATTCGGCAACAACTGTCGTGAGCGCTTGTCGTGGTTCGACTGATGCTTTACGTGCTGGCTTCACTTGATGCTGAAACCGACGGCCGTCAGTCTGGTCCGGCGGTCGGGCGTGACACATTGTCGCTGTCAGCGAACGATCATGTTGCTACGGTTTAGGTGGATATCCACCTTCTAGGAGATCGGGGCGCTCTGATGTCGCAAACCAAGCGCGAGTCCCGTTTGGCCGATGTGCTGCGGGCCTACATGCAAGCGCACGGGGTTGTCGAAGCATGAGGAGATGGCCCGTGTGCTAGGGGTGGATCGAACGCTGGTCTCGAAGTACCTCAACGGAACTCGATCGTGCCGGGATGTCGATCAGCTTCGACTCTTCGCGGAGGCAATGGATCTGCCGCCCGAGACGTTCGGGTTGATGAGTCCGGCTGACGTGGCGCAAGCGGAACGAGACGAAGAGGTCACGCAGTGGCGGCTGGTTCGGCAGACGTGAGGTCGCCTGATGGTGAATCGGAATCCGCGGTCGGGTGTGGAGGACCGCTGGTACACGACGGTGGTCGAGGTCGATCCCGACACGGGCAAGAAGACCAAGAAGAAGGTCAAATCGGAGGAGCGGTTCGGCAGGGGGAAGCGCTGGCGGGCTCGGTACGTCGATCCGAGCGGTGTGGAGCGGTCCCGGTCGTTCGGCACGAAGGTGGAGGCGCAGCGCTACCTCGATCGGGAGGTAACGACGAAGGTCACCACGGGGACGTGGGTCGATCCTGACCGGAGCGGGGTGGTCTTCGGTGTGGTGGCGGAGAAATGGTTCGCTACGAAGAAGTTCCGCAAACCGAAGACGGTGGCGGGGTACCGCTCGCTGCTGGACACGATCGTTTTGCCGCGGTGGGAGTCGGTTCCTTTGCGGGAAATCGAATTCGAGGACATTCAAGAGTGGGTGGTGAAGCTTTCCGAGGCGGGAAGTACTCGGTTCGAGGGGCGTGGGTTGTCGGCGTCTCGGGTTATCCAGTCCTATCAGGTGCTGAGTCAGGTGCTGCGGTTCGCGGTCAAGTCGAAGCGGCTGGCGACCAATCCGGCAGATGAGGTCGAACTGCCGTCGATGATGGCGGGGGAGCGGCGGTATCTGACACATCTGCAGGTGATGCAGCTGGCCATGGCCGCCGGCCGATTCCGGCCGCTGGTGTTCACGTTGGCCTACACCGGGATTCGGTTCGGCGAGGCGACGGCACTGCGGGTGATGGATGTGGACCTGGTTCGGCGGCGTATCGAGGTCTCGCGTTCGGCGACCTTCGTGCGCGGTCGGGGCACAGTGGTGACCGATACCAAGAACCACACGACTCGGTCAGTGCCTGTGCCGGAGGCTCTGGCCGGTGAGTTCGAGGTGATCATGAAGGGCCGCCGGCCGGAGGCGCTGGTCTTCCCCAGTCACAAGGGCGGGCATCTGGAGTCGACCGAGTTCCGCTGGGTGTCCGATCCGGCGGTGAAGGCCGTTGGATTGACGGGGGTCGTGCCGCACAGTCTGAGGCACACGGCTGCGTCGCTGGCCATCAGCGCGGGGGCGAACATCAAGGTCGTTCAGCGGATGCTCGGGCACAAGACGGCGATGCTGACCCTGGATCTCTACGGGCATCTTTTCCCCGATGATCTCGACGCCGTGGCGAGGGGAATGGATGAGGGCGCCCGGACTGCTGCGGACCAGCTGCGGACTGCGTGAAGGGGGAGAAGATGGCCACGACGAAGAAAACGTCCAATGACCTTGGTGCCGAGTGTGGGACTCGAACCCACACGTCCTTTCGGACAACGGTTTTTGAGACCGTCGCGTCTGCCAGTTCCGCCAACCCGGCGCACCGAAAGTGAACTATAGCGGGTGCGGGGCGGATCTCCGAAAACGGGGCGGGAGGAGTCGGTGGATGCGGACTTTGCGCAGGGTATATGCGTTATGAGGGCTCCGCAACGGTAGTCTTTACAGCACTCGACACCTGTCGGGCGGAAGACGCCGAATGCCGGTGTCGCCGTGCCGCGTGGTGGTCGGGACAGGCATCGGGACACCAGAGGGGTCGAGGTATGAGCACTACAGCTGGGGATGCCGGCGCGCAGGACGCCGCCGGAGTGAAGAAGTCCGCCGGTGCGAAGCGGGTCGTCGTCGCCGAGGACGAGGCGCTCATCCGGATGGACCTGGTCGAGATGCTGACCGAAGAGGGCTACGAGGTCGTCGGCGAGGCGGGCGACGGGCAGCAGGCGGTGGACCTCGCGGTGGAGCACCGGCCGGACCTGGTGATCATGGACGTGAAGATGCCGCGCCGCGACGGGATCGATGCCGCTGCCGAAATCGCGTCGAAACGTGTTGCGCCGGTGGTGATCCTGACCGCGTTCAGTCAGCGCGACCTGGTCGAACGGGCCCGTGACGCGGGGGCGATGGCGTATCTGGTCAAGCCGTTCACCAAGTCGGATCTGGTGCCCGCGATCGAGTTGGCGGCGAGCCGGTTCCACGAGATCACCGCGCTGGAGAGCGAGGTCGCGAATCTGTCCGACCGGCTGGAGACGCGCAAGCTGGTCGAGCGTGCCAAGGGTGTGCTGATGCAGACCCAGGGGCTGTCGGAACCGCAGGCGTTCAAGTGGATTCAGCGCACCGCGATGGACCGGCGGACCACGATGAAGGCGGTGGCCGAAGTCGTGCTGGAGAACCTCGCGCCCAAGTGAGCCGGGGCCGAGGAGCCGGCGCTTTGCCGTGCGCGCGGTGAACCCGGGAAGAATTTACGCACCGGAAACATAATTGCCGGAAAGAATTCGACACATCGCCGCCTGCATGTGCCCATTGCCATGCGGATCGTCCGAACCGACGCTATGTTTCTGTCCGGGCCGACATTGGTCGGCCTCCCGGCCCGCCGGGGAGCTCAGGACGTAGAGGTGAGACGTGCGCAGTTCGACTTGGTTCGGTTCGACTCGGCGCGGTCGTACGACGCGAGGCATGGTGGCCATCGGCGCCGCTGCGGCCCTCGCGCTGACCGGATGTAGCGACAAATCGACCGACAGCGGTTCCGAAACGACTGGCACCGGCACCGCGGGCCTGTCCATCCAGCCCGTGACGCAGGTGGATCTCGAGGGCAAGAAAGTGCCCGCGACCGACCCGGCCTCGGCCGCCGACCCCGCCGGCGACGGCTCGGCGACCTGCGCTCCCGGCACGTCGATCGCCATGGCGGGTGCGCTCACCGGCCCCGACGCGGCCCTGGGCATCAACATCCTCAACGGCGCGAAGCTCGCGATCACCAAGCACAACGAGGCCAACCCGGGCTGCCGGATCGAGCTCAAGCAGTTCGACACCGAGGGCGATCCGCAGAAAGCCACCCAGGTCATCCCGCAGGTCATCAACGATCGCTCGATCGTCGGCCTGGTCGGCCCGGCCTTCTCCGGCGAGACCAAGGCCACCGGCCAGATCCTCAGCGACGCGGGCCTGCCCACGCTGACCTCCTCGGCCACCAACGCCACCCTCACCAAGAACGGCTGGACCAGCTTCTTCCGCGGCCTGGCCAACGACGACGTCCAGGGCCCCTCGGTTGCCAAGTACCTGGTGAACACCGCGGGCTACGGCAAGGTCTGTGTGGTGCAGGACAACACCGATTACGGTGTCGGCCTGGGCACCAAGGTCACCGAGTCGCTGGGCGCGGCGGCCGATCCGGCCTGCGCGGCCAGCGTCAAGAAGGGTGACAAGGACTTCTCGGCCACCGTCACCAAGATCGCGGCGGCCGAGCCCGACGCGGTGTTCTTCGCCGGCTACTACGCCGAGGGTGCTCCGCTGGCCCAGCAGCTGAAGTCCGGCGGCGTGGACGCGGTGTTCGTCGGCCCGGACGGCGTCAACGACCCGCAGTTCATCTCGCAGACCGGTAACGCCGCCAAGGGCGCCGTGCTGACCTGCCCCTGTGGCCCGGCCCCGGAGCAGTTCTCGAAGGACTACCAGCAGCTCGCCGGCCAGGCGCCGGGCGTGTACTCGGTCGAGGCCTACGACCTGGCCACCATCCTGGCCAAGGGCATCGACGGCGGCAAGGTGACCCGTCCCGACCTGCTCGAATTCGTGCGCACCTACGACGCGCCGGGTCTGGCCCGCCAGTACAAGTGGAGCCCGGACGGCGAACTGGCCAACGCGCAGATCTGGATCTACGAGGTCAAGTAGGCCGGTAACGACACAGCACGCACGACAGGGATACCGACGCCCCGTCGTGCGTGCTGTTTCATGAGGGCAGAAGATGAGGGCGAATCGGGCATGACAACAACAGCATCGGCGGGAGTGTTACTCACTGCCGGATCGATAGATTTCAACTACCAGGCGTTGATCGATCAATTCTGGCGGCTGACCGTCGACGGAATCACTCACGGCTCCATCTACGCGCTGGTCGCGGTGGGCTACACGCTCGTCTACGGTGTGCTCCGGCTGATCAATTTCGCCCATTCCGAAATCTTCATGCTCGGCATGTTCGGCCAATTGATCGGTTTCATGATCTTCGGGTTCACCGCGGGTCCGGAGGCCTATAGCCAGGGCGTCGTGCTGACGGTGATCTACCTCGGGCTGGCGATGGTCGTCGGCATGGTGGTTTCCGGCGGCGCCGCCGTCGGCCTGGAACGTATCGCCTACCGGCCGCTGCGCAGGCGCGGCGCCAAACCGCTGGCGTTCCTGATCACCGCGATCGGCATGTCCTTCGTGCTCCAGGAGTTCGTGCACTTCCTGCTGCCCAAGATCGATCCCGATCTCGGTGGCACCAATGCCCAGCAGCCGATCCGGCTGGTGACGCCCACGACGCAGTTCAGCTTCTTCGGCGCCGATGTCACCAATGTGGTGATCCTGATCGTCACCTCCGCTGTCGTGCTCGCGCTGACCACCGAAATCCTCATCAACCGAACCAAATTCGGCCGCGGTATCCGCGCGGTCGCCCAGGATCCGGACACCGCGACGCTGATGGGCGTCTCCCGGGAGCGGGTGATCATGCTGACCTTCCTCATCGGCGGTGTGCTCGCCGGTGCGGCCGCGATGCTCTACGCGGTGAAGATCCCGCTCGGCATCATCTATTCCGGTGGATTCATCCTCGGTATCAAGGCATTCGCCGCCGCGGTGCTCGGCGGCATCGGCAATCTGCGCGGCGCGCTGCTCGGCGGCCTGCTGCTGGGCGTGACCGAGCAGTACGGCCAGATGCTCTTCGGCGACGAATGGCGCGATGTGGTTGCCTTCGTGGTGCTGGTCGCGGTGTTGATGATTCGTCCCACCGGCATCCTCGGTGAAAGTCTCGGGAAGGCCAGGGTATGAGCACCTCGATCGCCACTCCGCCCGCATCGACTCCGCCCGCCTCGACCGAATCGGCCCCACCGCGCGCGGGCCTCGGCGACGCGATCCGCACCTGGTGGGAAGGCCTGTCGCGCCCCGCGCAATGGGGCGTCGGCGTGCCCGCGATCATTCTGCTCGCGCTGCTGCCGTTGTTCCCGCCCTCGTTCCTGGACACCCCGTCCTACAACTTCGGCCTGGTCATGGCCGAGTTCGCGATGTTCGCGCTCATAGCCATCGGCCTGAATGTCGTTGTCGGCCAAGCCGGCCTGCTCGACCTCGGCTATGTCGGCTTCTACGCCGTCGGCGCCTACACCGTCGGCCTGTTGACCAGTCCCAACAGCCCGTGGAACCAGACCGACGGCGGCTGGCTCGATCCGAGCTGGGCGTGGCTGGCCTGCCTGCCGCTGGCGGTGCTGGTGACGGCGGTGTCGGGTCTGATCCTGGGTTCGCCGACCCTGCGCCTGCGCGGCGACTACCTGGCGATCGTCACCCTCGGGTTCGGCGAGATCGTCCGGCTGCTCGCCGACAATCTGCAGGAGCTGACCAACGGCAGCCTCGGCCTGTCCGGCGTCGCCTACCCGCACATCGGTGAATCCGAGGAGAAGCCCAACGGCGTGTTCTCCGCGGGCAACACCGGTGATCCCGACAGCGCGAATCTGCTCGATCGCGCGGGCTACGGCACCTACTGGTTCTGGTTCGGCCTGGTGATGGTGATCATCGTGCTGCTGATCGTCGGCAACCTGGAGCGCAGCCGGGTCGGGCGCGCCTGGGTGGCCATCCGCGAGGACGAGGACGCCGCCGAGGTCATGGGTGTGCCCACCTTCAAGTTCAAGCTGTGGGCGTTCACCATCGGCGCCGCCATCGGCGGTCTGTCCGGGGCGATCTACGCCGGTCAGGTGCAGTTCATCAACCCCACCGGCTTCAACATCATCAACTCGATGCTGTTCCTGTGCGCGGTGGTGATCGGCGGCCAGGGCAACAAGCTCGGCGTGATCTTCGGCGCGTTCATCATCGCCTACCTGCCCAAGCGGCTGACCTCGGTCAATCTGGTCGACAGCGAGTCCACCGGTTACCTGTGGCTGATCGTGACCGTGCTGGTCTTCGTCGGTCTGCTGGTGTTCTGGAAGTTCCGGGGCAAGGAGTTGCTGGGCTGGCTGCGCACCCTGACGAACACGGCCATGGTTTTCACCGGCGTGATGAGCGCGCTGCTGCTGGGCAGCGTGCTGCTGTTCCGGCAGGGCGGCGCGCAATCGCTCGGTGACCTCAAGTATCTGTACTTCGGTATCACGTTGGTGGTGATGATGATTCTGCGGCCGCAGGGCCTGTTCCCGGTGCGGCAGAAACTGCTCACCTACGGCAGGCAGGTGTATCAGGCCGTGCGCAGACCGACGGTCGGCGAGCCGATCGGAGCGGGCAAGTGACCGGGCCGGGCGCGGGTGACGCGCTGTTCGACAACGAGGACATGGCGGCCGGATACGCCGCGGCGCCGGAAGCCAGGAGCGTCGGCGAGGTCGATGTGACCGCGGTGCTGCCGGTGCTGGCCGACGACGACGTCGTGGCCGAGGTCGTCGCACCGCACCGGGAGTTCGAGACCGCGGTCGGCGAGCCGCTGCTGCGCACCGACGGGCTCACCGTCCGCTTCGGCGGCCTGACCGCGCTCGACGAGGTGAGTTTCGAGATCCGACGTGGCGAGATCCTCGGCCTGATCGGCCCGAACGGTGCGGGCAAGACCACCTGCTTCAACGCCATCACCGGCGTCTACGCGCCTTCGGCGGGGCAGGTCTTCTTCGACGGTCAGCCGCTGAAGAAGACCAAGCGCAACGCCATCACCCGCCTCGGCATCGCCCGGACCTTCCAGAATGTGCGGCTGTTCGGGGAGATGACCGCGCTGGAGAACGTGGTGGTCGGCACCGACGCCAGGCACAAGACCTCGGTGCCGGGCGCGATCTTCCGCACGCCGCGGCATCGCCGGGAGGAGCGCGACGCCATCGAACGCGGCATGGCGCTGCTCGAGTTCGTCGGCATCGCCCCGCGCGCGGTGGAGAAGGCCCGCAATCTCTCCTACGGCGATCAGCGCCGCCTGGAGATCGCCCGCGCGCTGGCCACCGAGCCGAAACTGCTGTGCCTGGACGAGCCGGCGGCGGGGTTCAACCCGAGCGAGAAGTCGGCGCTGATGGATCTGATCCGCAAGATCCGCGACGACGGCTTCACCGTGCTGCTCATCGAGCACGACATGCGGCTGGTCATGGGCGTGACCGACCGGATCGTGGTGCTCGAGTTCGGCCGCAAGATCGCCGACGGGCTGCCTTCGGAGATCCGTGACGATCCGGCGGTGA
Organism: Nocardia higoensis NBRC 100133; assembly: GCF_000308595.1. Lineage (GTDB taxonomy): Bacteria > Actinomycetota > Actinomycetes > Mycobacteriales > Mycobacteriaceae > Nocardia > Nocardia higoensis. Next base: position 69,291 of record NZ_BAGA01000065.1, read on the forward strand.
TCGCGGCGTATCTGGGTGTGCCCGACGAGGAGGTGTCGGGCAGGACCCCGGCGGCGCCACCGGCCGCGCCCACGCAGCCGTCGAGCGCGCCCTCGCCCGCCGACTACCCGACCCAGAAGCTGCCGGTCACCAAGCCCGGCGGCGGCCCGGTGGCCCGGGTTTCCCAACCCGCTCCCCGGCCCCAGCGCACGGCCGAACCCACGCCGGTCGCGGCGGCGACCAGGCCTTCGGGCGGCGCCCCGCTGCTCGAGGTCGAGGACATGGTGGTGAACTACGGCCGCATCCAGGCCCTGCACGGCGTCTCGCTGAGCGTGGCCGAGGGTGAGCTGGTGACGTTGCTCGGCGCCAACGGCGCGGGCAAGACCACCACGATGCGCGCCCTGTCCGGCCTGCTGCCGCTGACCCGCGGCCGCATCACCTTCGAAGGCCGCGACATCACCACCACGAAGGCCCACGACCGCGTCGTCGGCGGCCTCATCCAGGCGCCGGAGGGCCGGGGCGTGTTCCCCGGCATGACGGTCCAGGAGAATCTCGACATGGGTTGCTACGGAAGGACTTTCAAGCAGAAGTCCGAGTACGACCGGACCCTGGAGTGGGTCTTCGAGCTCTTCCCCCGGCTGCTGGAACGCCGTAAACAGGTCGGCGGCACCCTCTCCGGCGGCGAGCAGCAGATGGTCGCCATCGGCCGGGCGCTGATGGCCCGCCCCCGTCTGCTCCTGCTCGACGAACCCTCGATGGGGCTGGCGCCGATGGTGATCCAGCAGATCTTCCGCATCATCAGCCAGATCAACGAGCAGGGCACCACGGTGCTGCTGGTCGAGCAGAACGCCCAGCAGGCCCTGGCCCGCAGCGACCGGGCCTACATCCTGGAGACCGGCGCGGTGACCAAGTCCGGCAGCGGCGCGGAACTGCTGACCGACTCGGCGGTCAAGTCCGCCTATCTCGGCGTCGGGTGAGCACGGCGCCGCCTCTCCGGCACGACGGGGAGGCGGCGCCGCCCGTTCGCGCGGGCCTGCCTCGCGCCCTGTGCGGCAGCTGTCGGTGCGGCTCAATACACTCTGACGGGTGACTCCAGCGACCACCACTCCGCGTCCGGGTTCCACCGCTGCCCCCGCCGGGGGTGACCGGCCGACCCTGATGTTGCTGGACGGCCATTCCATCGCCTATCGGGCGTTCTTCGCGCTACCGGCGGAGAACTTCAAGACGGTGACGGGCCAGACGACGAACGCGGTGTACGGGTTCACCGCCATGCTGATCAACCTGCTGCGCGACGAGAAGCCCACGCACATCGCGGCGGCATTCGACGTGTCGCGCAAGACTTTCCGCACCGAGGCCTATCCGGAGTACAAGGCCAACCGGAGTCAGACGCCCGACGAGTTCCGCGGGCAGGTGGAGCTGACCAAGGATGTGCTGGCCGCGCTGGGGATCCCGGTGATGGCGATCGACGGGTACGAGGCCGACGATCTGATCGCGACGATCACCACGCAGGCGCGGGCGCAGGGCTTCCGCATCCTCATCGTCACCGGCGACCGGGACTCGCTGCAGTTGGTGGACGACGATGTGACGGTGCTCTATCCGCGCAAGGGCGTCTCGGATCTGACCCGGTTCACCCCGGAGGAGGTGATGGCCAAGTACGGCCTGACGCCCGCCCAGTATCCGGACTACGCGGCGCTGCGCGGCGACCCGAGCGACAACCTGCCCGGCATCCCCGGTGTGGGGGAGAAGACGGCGGCGAAGTGGATCCGTGAGTACGGCGATCTGGCCACGCTGGTGGAGAAGGTCGACACGGTGAAGGGCAAGGTCGGCGACGCGCTGCGGGCGAATCTGAGCAGTGTGGTGCTCAACCGCCAGCTGACCGAGATGATCAAGGACGTGTCGCTGCCGTACACGCCCGACCAGCTGGCGCAGGGGCCGTGGGATCGGGAGAAGATCCACCGGCTGTTCGACGACCTCGAGTTCCGCGTGCTGCGTGACCGGCTGTTCGAGACGCTGGCGCCGCCGCAGCCCGAAGCCGAGGCAGGCTTCGAGATCAGCGGTGGCGCGCTCGCCGTCGGCGCGGTCGCGGACTGGCTGGCGGAGCACGCGAAAACAGGTGTGCGCCATGGTGTCTCGGTGGTGGGCAAGGGTGCGCCCGCGCACGGTGACGTGACGGCACTGGCCATCGCGGGCGGTGACGGCGAGAGCGGCTACATCGATGTCGCGATCCTGACGCCGGAGGACGAGGCCGCGCTGGGCGCCTGGCTGGCCGATCCGAACGTGCCCAAGGCCCTGCACGAGGCCAAATCGGCGATGCACGCGCTGCGTGGTCGCGGCTGGACCCTCGGCGGCCTGACCAGCGACACCGCGCTGGCCGCCTACCTGGTGCGGCCGGGGCAGCGCAGCTTCAACCTCGACGATCTCTCGCTGCGCTACCTGCACCGCGAGCTGCGTGCCGAGACCGACGACAGCCCCCAGCTCTCGCTGCTCGACGACGAGGAGACCCTCGACGCCGAAACCGCGCGCGCGGAGATGTTGCGCGCCCGCGCGGTGCTCGATCTGGCCGAGGCGCTGGACGCCGAGCTGGAGAAGATCGAGTCCACCGCGCTGCTCACCGATATGGAGCTGCCGCTGCTCTCGGTGCTGGCCGAACTGGAGGACGCGGGCATCGCGGTGGACTGCGATCAGCTCGAGGCGTTGCAGCGGCAGTTCGCCGACAAGGTTGCCCAGGCCGCGGACGCCGCCTACGGGGTGATCGGCAAGCAGATCAACCTCGGCTCGCCCAAGCAGTTGCAGGTCGTGCTCTTCGACGAGCTGGACATGCCCAAGACCAAGCGCACCAAGACCGGCTACACCACCGACGCCGACGCGCTGGAATCGCTGTTCGAGAAGACCGAGCACCCCTTCCTCGCGCACCTGCTCGAGCACCGCGACGCCACCCGTCTGAAGGTGACCGTCGACGGCCTGCTGAAGTCGGTCGCCGACGACGGCCGCATCCACACCACCTTCAACCAGACCATCGCGGCCACCGGCCGGCTGTCCTCCACCGAGCCGAACCTGCAGAACATCCCGATCCGCACCGACACCGGCCGGATGATCCGCGACACCTTCGTGGTCGGGTCCGGCTACGCCGAGCTGATGACCGCCGACTACAGCCAGATCGAGATGCGCATCATGGCGCATCTGTCCGGCGACGAGGGCCTGATCGAGGCGTTCAACTCCGGGGAGGACCTGCACTCGTTCGTGGCCTCGAAGGCGTTCGACATCCCGATCTCGGAAGTCACCCCGGAGGTGCGCAGGCGCATCAAGGCGATGTCCTACGGCCTGGCCTACGGGCTGAGTTCCTACGGCCTGTCGGCGCAGCTGAAGATCAGCACCGCCGAGGCCAAGGAGCAGATGGACATCTACTTCTCCCGCTTCGGGCGCATCCGCGACTATCTGCACGAGGTGGTCGAGCAAGCTCGCAAGGTCGGTTACACCGAGACGCTGTTCGGTCGCCGCCGCTACCTGCCCGATCTGGATTCCAGCAACCGCCAGCGCCGCGAGTCGGCCGAGCGGATGGCGCTCAACGCGCCGATCCAGGGCACCGCCGCCGACATCATCAAGGTCGCGATGATCGATGTGCACCAGGCGATTCCGGCGGCGGGGCTGCGCTCGCGGATGCTGCTGCAGATCCACGACGAACTCGTCTTCGAGGTCGCCGAGGGGGAGCGGGAGGCGCTCGAGCAGCTGGCCCGTGATCGGATGTCCTCGGCCATCTCGCTGTCGGTGCCGCTGGACGTCTCGGTCGGCACCGGCCGCAGCTGGGACTCCGCCGCGCACTGATCGGCGGTGATCCGGGTCACCGGCTGTCACGATTCCGGGGCCGCCGGTGTCCTGTGTCCGAACCCCACGATGGAGGAGGACACATGAGCGAGTACATCGACGTCGTCGTGATCGGCGGCGGCTATGCCGGAGTGATGGCCGCGAACCGGCTGACCCGGCGCGCGGATGTGCGGGTCACCCTGGTCAATCCGCGCCCGGTGTTCGTGAACCGTATCCGGCTGCACCAGCTGATCGCCGGTTCGGACGAGGCCGTGGTGGACTATCGGGACGTGCTGTCCGAGCGGGTCCGGCTGTTGGTGGACACGGTCGACCGGATCGACGTCGCCGGGCGCACGGTGGCCACGGCGCAGGGGCCTGACCTCGGGTACGACTACCTGATCTATGCCGTGGGTAGCGGCGGTGCCGCGCCCGCGGTCCCCGGCGCGGCCCGATTCGCCTATCAGGTGGGCACGCTGGAAGAGGCTCGGCGGTTGCGCCCGGTCCTCGACGGCGCGCCGCCGTCCGCACCGGTGACCGTCGTCGGTGGTGGCTCCACCGGCATCGAGGTCGCCGCCGAACTGGCCGAACAGGGGCGCGCCGTCACGCTGGTCTGCGGTGACGTGCTCCACGGCTACCTGCATCCGCGGGTGCGGCGTTCGATCGCCCGGCGGTTGACCCGGCTCGGGGTCACCCTGCTCGACGGGCCGGACGCGACCGCCGTCGAGGTGACCCGAGGCGGGGTGCGGCTGAGCGGCGGGCACACCCTGCGCAGCGCGGTGACCATCTGGACAGCGGGCTTCGCCACCCCCGATCTCGCCGCGCGCAGCGGTCTGAGCACCGACGCGCTGAGCCGTCTGCTCACCGACGAGACGTTGACCAGTATCGATGACGACCGGATCGTCGCGGCTGGAGACTGCGCTTCGCCGTCGGGGGCGCCGCTGCGGATGAGCTGCCAGAGCGCGCGGCCGCTGGGCGCGCACGCCGCCGACACGGTGCTGGCCAGGATCGCCGGCGAACGGCCCCGCGACATCAACGTCGGTTTCTTCGGCCAGTGCATCGGCCTGGGCCGCCGGGCCGCCATGGTTCAGCTCGCCACGAAGGACGACACCGTCACCCGGTTCGGGCTCGGCGGCCGGGTGGCCGCGATGATCAAGGAGAATGCCTGCCGCGGCGTGATCGAGGAATTGGCGGCCGAGGCCCGCGAGCCGGGCGCCTTCTCCTGGATCTTCCGGGACAGCAAGCGCGGCCGGACCGTGCGGGCGGCCGACGATATCGTGCCGGTGGGGCGTTGACCACGGGTGCCGGGAGGAAAGGACTTCCGCGGATGAGCGATCACGCCGCCGACCCGGCGACCGAGGTCTTCCTCGCGCACCGGAATCTGCTGTTCACCGTCGCCTACGAGATGCTCGGCTCGGCCGCCGACGCCGAGGACGTACTGCAGGAGACATGGCTGCGCTGGGTGGAGGTCGATCCGGAACCGGTGCGGGACCCGCGCGCGTACCTGGTCAGGATGACCACTCGCCAGGCACTCAACCGATTGCGGACGGTGCGGCGGCGCCGGGAGTCCTACATCGGGCCGTGGTTACCCGAGCCGGTGCTCACCACACCGGATGTGGCCGAGAACGTCGAGCTCGCGGAGAGCATGTCGATGGCGTTGCTGCTCGTTCTCGAAACACTCGCACCGACCGAACGGGTGGTGTTCGTGCTGCGCGAGGTGTTCGAGGTCGGCTACGACGAGATCGCCGAGGCCGTCGGCAAGACCCCCGCGGCGGTGCGTCAGATCGCACATCGCGCCCGCGCGCACGTGGCGGCCCGACGCCCGCGGGCTTCGGTGCCTGCGCATGCGACCGAGGAGGTACTCGCCGCGTTCCAGCGGGCGCTGGAAACCTGGGATCTGCAGGGCCTGCTCGACGTGCTCGCCCCCGATGCGGTCATCGTCGGCGACGGCGGCGGATTGGTGCGGACCGCGCTGCGGCCCGTCGTCGGCGCGGAGAAGGTGATCCGTTTCGTGTCCGGGGCCGTCGGCAGGACCGGCGCGACGCTGTCGTTCGAGCGCGTCGTGGTCAACGGTGGTCCGGCCTTCATGGTCACCGCCGACGGCGTGTTCGACGGCGTGCTGGCGGTGCACGTCGAGGACGGCCGGGTCGCGGGCCTGTACTACGTCCGCAACCCGGAGAAGCTGACCCACATGGGCGCGGAGACCACCCCGTCGCTGCGCTGACCGGACCGGCGCGCAGTTCACCGCCGGGCGATCTCCGGTGGATGCCGGTCGAACCACGGCGCAGCGGCCTCCAGCTGGGCGGCCAGGCGCAGCAGCAGTGCCTCACTCCCGGTCGGGCCGGTGAAATGCGCGCCCATCGGCAGGCCTTCCTGGGTGATCGAGAGCGGAACACTCATGGCGGGTCTGCCGGTGACATTGGCGAGCTGGGTGAACGGCGCCGCGGAGAGATTGGCGATGACGGTGTTGCGGTACAGGCCGGTGCGCGCCACGATGTGGCCCACGCCCGCCCGCAACAGATAGGGCAGGATCAGGCCGACCGCGCGGGGGACATCGTCGCGGCCGATGGGCAGCGGCGGTTCGGCCAGGGTGGGACTGAGCAGCAAGTCGTAGCGGGAGTGGAATGCGGCCAAGGCGCGGGTGTACTCGTTCCAGCGGTCACCGGCGGCGACCAGTCCGGGTCCGGAGACCGCGCGGCCGACGGCGGCCATGGCCTGGGTGTCGATGTCGAAATCGGTGGGTGAGGCACCGGTCCTGGCGCAGGTCTGGGCGACGGAGGTGGCGAGGTGCGCGGTCCAGACGGTCATGAAGTCCTGCGCCAGCCGCGGGCCGTCGATCTCCGGTTCGGCGGGCTCGACCGCGTGGCCCAGGGATTCCAGCAGGTGGGCGGTGCGGGTGACGACGGCGGTGGCGTGCTCGTGCACGGGAGTGCCGAGGGGTGAGCGGTCGGTGAAGCCGATGCGCAGCGGTCCGGGCGGCAGGGCGATGGCCTCGCGGTAGGACTGCAGCGGGCGGGCCACCGTATACGGCGCGCCGGGATCGGGCGGGGACAGGACGTCGAGCATGGCGGCGGTGTCGCGGACACTGCGGGACACGACGCCCTGGACGCCCGCCCCGAGGATGGAGTCACCGGCCAGCGGGCCGTTGGGCACCAGGCCGCGTCCGGGCTTCAAGCCGAACAGGCCGGTGCAGGCGGCGGGGATGCGGATGGAGCCGCCGCCGTCGTTGGCGCCTGCGACCGGCACGACTCCGGCGGCCACGGCGGCCGCCGAACCGCCCGATGATCCGCCCGGCGTGCGCGTGAGATCCCAAGGGTTGCGGGTGATTCCGAAGGTGCGCGAGACGGTGACCGCCTTGCAGCCGAACTCCGGGGTGGCGGTCTTGCCGAAGATCACCAGACCGGCGTCCAGCCAGCGCCGGACGACGATGCTGTGCTCGGCGGCGGGCAGTGCGCGCAGCGGGCCGGTGCCCGCCGAGGTGGGGTGACCCGCGTAGTCCTGCATCAGGTCCTTGATGAGGAACGGCACGCCGGCGAACGGACCGTCGAGGGAACCGGTGGCGCGTTCGCGGGCGGGGCGGTCCAGCAGCGCGGTGAGAACGCCCAGATCGGGGTCGACCTCGGCGCAGCGGGCGAGGGCGAGCTCGAGCAGCTCGATCGGGCGCACCTCGCCGGCGGCGACGAGTTCGGCCAGACCGATCGCGTCGTGCATGCGGTACTCGTCGAATCGCATAGGCCATTCCCTCATACCCGTCGGCCCGGCGTGCCTGCGCCACGCCGAGTCTGTCGGTGCAGCTGTGAGCTGCGGTGATGATACTCACGGGTAGCGACACCGAGAGCGCGATAAGGTTGCGGTCCGGCCCTCGGGTGCCTATTGTCGAGACCGTGCCGAATCCCGCTCATCGCCTCAACGCAACGCTAGGTGTCGCCGACCGCGACGCAGCGTCGTCGATGGCTCTTGCCGGGCTCACCATGCAGGCGCAGAACGCCATTACCCCGGCGTACGCGCTACCCGTCGTAGTAACCCGCCGTAGCGGGGTCTGATTTCGGACCGGCCCCCTCGCTGCGGGCTGTTACCTCTGTTGATGCTGGTCCCCTCCACCGACTTCTTCGGGAAGACCTCCTTCAATGACCATGTCTTTCGCCACCATGCCCACCACCATCGACCCCCAGGCGCTGGCCTCCGCCGCCCCGCGCGGCCTGCGTGCCGAGAGCGCCGGAATGACTCCGGCCGAATTCCACGACCGTTACTGCCGCGAGACCGGCCCGATCCGGCTCAGTGACTGGGCCGCGTTCGGCGACCGCGCCGCGGCATACACCGCGACGCTCGAGTTCGACGACCGGCTGCGCACCGTCGCAACCACCGGCAGCCCGGTCGCCGCACTCACCTCGGCCCTCTACGACGAGGGTTTCCCGGTCGAGATCCTGCAGTTCCATCAGCGTCGCACCGGCGAGGGCACCGCGACCTTCGTCCGCTGCGAGTTCAACGGCAAGCGCGGCTGGGGCGCCGCCATGGCCGGTGACAGCGCCGAATCCTCGGTCCGCGCAATCCTTTCCGGTGTCAACCGGCTCGGTTCCTGATCTCTGCGCGTCAGCGCCGCCGCATGACGAAACGGCTCGTCCACCGAACGGGGGACGAGCCGTTCGTCGTAGGCGGGTGATTACTCCGCCGCGGACTGTTGCTCGGCGAGCTGCTTGCGCACCTCGTCCATGTCGAGCGCCTTCACCTGGGAAACCAGATCCTCCAGCGCGGCCGGCGGCAGCGCGCCGGGCTGGGCGAACACCAGCACGCCCTCGCGGAAGGCCATGATGGTCGGGATCGACCGGATGTTGGCGGCGGCGGCAAGGCCCTGCTCGGCCTCGGTGTCCACCTTGCCGTGCACGACGTCGGGGTGCTTGTCCGAGGAGGCCTCGTAGGTGGGCGCGAAGTTGCGGCACGGTCCGCACCATTCGGCCCAGAAATCGACCAGCACCACGTCGTTGCCGGTGACTACCTCGTCGAAGTTCTGCTGGGTGAGCGTCTGGGTCGCCATGACGTCCTCTCGTGTCGTGTGTCGCCTGGTGTAACGCCGGGCACGCCGTCGATCTTCCCCCGTGGGCATGCCGGCCGGGCGCGGCGTCGTTCGCCGTTCCGTCCCGAGTACCCGGGCTGGGGTGTGGAAACACCTCGTCGGGACGTAGACAGCTCGTCGGGCGGGTCGGCCGTCGGGTGCGGGTCAGCCGGCGCGAAGATGGGCCGGTGAGCGAAGCGAAGAACCTCCAACGGTCCGGGACGGCGAACAGTCCGCTGCGGCTGGGCTCGATCGAGGGCGACGGGATCGGACCGGAGGTCGTCCGATCGGCCCGGAGGGTGGTCGACGAGGCGATGGCGGCGGTCGGCGGCGCACCGATCGAATGGGTGCCCGCCGCGATCGGCCACCGGGCCATCGAGGAGTTCGGCGAGCCGCTACCGCGGCGGACGATCGAGGTGCTCGAGGGCCTGGACGCCTGGCTGCTCGGTCCCCACGACAATGTCTCCTATCCCGGCGAGTTCCGGAAGGCCACGCCGCCGGGTGGCGCGATCCGCAAGCACTTCGACCTCTACGCCAATATCCGCCCGGCCCGCGCCTTCCCCGGCGTGCGGGCCGCGGCTCCCGGAATCGACCTGGTGGTCGTGCGGGAGAACAGCGAGGGTTTCTACGCCGACCGGAACATGTTCGCCGGATCGGGGGAGTTCCAGCCCAGCGCCGACATGGCGATGTCGGTCGCGGTGATCACCCGAGGGGCCACCGAGCGCATCGCGCACGAGGCGATGCGGCTGGCGGCGAGCCGGCGCGGGAAGGTGACCATCGTGCACAAGGCGAACGTCCTGCCGCGCACCATGGGGCTGTTCCGCGAGGTCTGCTATGAGATCGCGCAGTCCTATCCCGGTATCCGCGTGGACGACGAACACGTCGACGCGGCCGCCGCCCATCTCGTGCGGGCGCCCGAGGACTACGACGTGGTGGTCACCGAGAATCTCTTCGGCGACATCCTCTCCGACCTGGCCGGGCAGTTGAGCGGATCGCTCGGCACCGCACCGTCGCTGAACTCCTCGGCGACCCGCGCGATGGCCCAGGCGGTGCACGGCGCGGCGCCGGATATCGCCGGGCACAACAGGGCGAATCCGGTGGCGATGCAGATGTCGGCGGCGATGTTGTTGCGCTGGTTGGGAATTAGCGACGACAGCGTGGTGCTGACCCATGCCGCCGAGCGCATCGAGCGCGCGGTGGCGGCCACCTTCGCGGCAGGCATCGCCACCGCCGATCTCGGCGGCACGGCGTCCACCGGGGAATTCACCGAGCAGGTCTGCGCGCGGGTGCACCGCCGCTGACGACGCGACGCCCGGCGGGGCCGGGCATCGCCGAGACGCCGCGTGTGCCGGTCACCAGCGGTCGCGCGGGTCCTCGGTGCGCCGTCGATGCTTGCCCACCGGGCGTTCGCTGTCGGCGCCGACCACGAGCTGTTCCTCGGAGCGGGCCGTGCGCCTTCCGTGCGGCGCGACGTCGGCGCGGCCGCTGGTCATCGGAGTGTCGGCGTCCGGACGGATATGACGGCCTTCCCCGGCATCCCGGCTCGCCGAGCGCGGAGCCAAGCCGTAGTGCGAGAACAGTTCGGTCTCGGCATCACGGCTGAGGCGGCCGTCGGAGTCCAGGCGCGGCGCCGACTTGACCTGGGCCTTGCGCACCCGGACCCGCAGATCTCCCTTCTCGCCCTGTGGCCTGGCACCGGCCAGCGGGACCAGCGAATCTCCGGAGAACCATCCGGTGGAGACCGCGACCCAGGTCGGAGAGCCACTGTCGTTGTCGACATAGATCTGCTTGACTTTGCCGATTCTGGCGCCGTCCGCGTCGATGATCATGCTGTCCAGCAGGGAATCGAGCGTTGACTGAGTCACGTGCGCTCCTCGGGAGTTCGTGGGTTTCCGAGGCCCCTGCGGGAGGCGCCGGGGCGCGGCTGGCAGATCAGCTATCTCCACGCAACTACCCCGGCGATCCGCGGGCAAACACCACCGGTCACGTCCTGCGGCCGGGAGTGAGCGGTCAGGACTCCGCGGCGACGTACCTGCGCAATCGGACCGAGGCGCCCGGCTCCGAGCAGACGGAGTCGTGGCCGCGCACCGGGTTGTCGGGCCCGTAGGTGAGCGGCTCGTCGGCGCCGGGGTGAATTCGATGGCGGCCGTAGGTGTCCCAGCCGCCGCGGCGCGGGTCGATGTCGTAGTGCGCGAACAGTTCGGCCTCGGCCGTGCGGCTCACACCGCCGTCGTGGTCCCGATGCGGGGCCGTGCGCACCCGTTCCTTGCTCACCTGCACTCGCAGGGACTCGCGGTCGAACCGATGCTGGGCGCCGGACAACGGGACCAGCGCGTTCCCCTCGGCCATGTCGGTGGCGACCGCTACCCAGGTCGGCGAACCGCTGTCGGTGTCGATGTAGATCTCTTCGACGGCACCGACCGTTTCGCCGTTGGCGTCGAAAACCGTGCTGCCGATCACGGAGTCGAGCAATGACTGAGCCATGATCACTCCTCGGTTGTCGGATGGAGCTCGGCTGTGCGGGGTGTACCCGCACCTACCCGTGCCGGGCGCACGGCAAACATGCGCCTGCGTACGGGGGGTACGTCGCGAGCCCTGCGGACCCGTTCTCAGGCGGTGACCACGGTGAGGTCGTCCAGCAGGATCATGACCTCACCCGCCTGCTTGGTGACCGCGTCGAGCCGGACCCGCAGGGCGCGCAGTGCGGTGGCGGCGATCGGTCCGTCGAAGTCGTGGTGCAGCCGGATCCATTCCCCGGTGGCCGGGGTCGATCCGAGCGGCACCTCGCCGTCCGCCAGGACCGCCCACACCCGTAGATCGGCGTGCGGCGAACGGATCCACAGCCGCAGCTCGCTCGTCCCGTCGGGCAGGGCCCGCGATCGCCCGGCCCGCGGCGCGAGCTCGACCTCGAAACCGGCTGCGGCCGAACGGATCAGCAGCACGACGGCGCGGTGGTCGGCACCGCGCTCGCCGTCGGCGTAGATGCCGGGGCGCTTGGCCGGCGCGCCCTCGACGAAGGTGGTCAGATGGGTCTGCTCCGCGCCCGGGCCACGGATCTCCCAGTCGTCCCTGTTCTCGAAATCGTCGAGGAGTACCTCGGTCGAGGCATCCGGCATGGCCTGTATTCCCTTCTCCGCGAACCCGGCACGTGCTCCGGGATTCCCCGATGGCCACCCTACAAGGTTCGCGCGTCGCGAATCCTGTGCTGCGGGTGCGGAATCGGGCTAACGGCGGGCGTGTTCCCTGATCCGGCTCGCATGGGCCCGGATCACGGCCGGCACCGAGTGCAGGGCGACCGCCGCCGCGTAGTCGATGAGGAAATCGCCCTCGGGATCACAGACGGTGAGGCTGTAGCCGACCAGCGGCTCGTCGAGCACCGACAGTGCGCGCGCCCAGTGGTCGATGCGCACCCGCACCGCCAGTTCGTCCAGCGCGGCTGCCACCTGGGCGCCGGTGCCGGTGTGCCGGGCCGCCCACCACGGCCGCGAACCGGCGGGCCAGGTGATCTCCACCAGGCAGTCCAGCTCGCCGATCTCCGGTACACCGGGCACGCGCGCCATTGTTCCCCCGGCAATGGACACGCCGGGCATTCGCAGCCGTGATTCGGCGTGTCGCGCCTATCCGGTGGCTGCCTCGTACTCCTCGAGCGTGCGGCGCACCAGCTTGCCGGTGGCGTTGCGGGGCAACTCGTCGAGGAAGACGACGTCGCGGGGGACCTTGTGTCGAGCCAGATTGGCCTTGACGTAGTCCTTGATCTCCTGCGGATCGCGGGCGGCGTCCTCGGTCGTGACGACGAAGGCACGCAGGCGCTTGCCGAAATCGCGGTCGGGCACCCCGACCACCGCGGCCTCGAGCACGTCGGGCCGCTCGACGAGCAGGTTCTCCACCTCCAGCGGGAAGACGTTCTCGCCGCCGGAGACGATCATGTCGTCGTCACGTCCGTCGATGAACAGCCTGCCCTCGGCGTCGAAATGCCCGACGTCACCGCTGGAGAGCAGGCCGTCGACGGTCTCCTTGGTGCGGCCGTCGGTGTAGCCGCTGAAGCTCAGGCCGCTGGAGACGAAGATCGTGCCGACCACGCCGGGCGTGGTGACCTTCTTGCGCTGCTCGTCGTAGATCGCCACCCGGCAGCCGACCGGCGGGCGGCCCACCGTGCCCGGCGCCTCGCGCATGTCGCGCGGGGTGGCCACGGCGGCGACGGCCACCTCGGTGGAGGCGTACAGGTTGTAGAGGACTTCACCGAAGGCCGCCTCGGTGCGCGCGCTCAGATCCGGCGACAGCGAGGAGCCTGCCGCGAAGATGACCCGCAACGAGGAGGTGTCGTACCGGGAGAGCACCTCCGGGCCGAGATCGATGATGCGCTGCAGCATGGTCGGTACCAGCACCAGGGTCGCGGCGCGATGCTCGGCGACCGCCGCCACGGTGGCCTCGGGATCGAACTTGCGCTGGCGCAGCACCACCTTGTTGCCCAGGCTCCAGCCCAGTGCGAGCTGGGACAGGCCGGTGCCGTGGAAGACCGGCGCGGCCATGACCATGGTGTTGTTCCTCGGCAGCGGAATACGGTCGAGGAACTGCGCCGAGGTCAGCGGCGAGACCTTGTCGCGCGGTGCGCCCTTCGGCGTCCCGGTGGTGCCACTGGTGAGGATCACGACGCCGCCGGGCTCGGCGGGTGGCGCCGGGGGCGGGCCGTCGGCGTGCGCCGCGATCAGCGCATCGATCGTCGGCGTGGTGTCCTCGCCGGCCGGGTCGTCGACCCATGTGCGGAACCTCTTGGTGGTCTCGGGCACCGCTTCGACCACCGCGGTGAACTCGTCGTCGTACAGGATCGCCTGCACCTGCTCGCGCACCGAGACATCGGCCAGCTGCGGCTTGGCGAATCCGGTGTTCATCAGCACCAGCCGCGCGCCGAGCTTGCCCGCCGCCAGCATGGTCAGGATCATGCCGCGATGGTCGCGGCACAATGAGGCGAGCACGGTGTCGGAGCCGAGCCCGGCGGCGGCCAGGCCGCGCGCCAGGGCGTCGGACTGCCGGTCGAGTTCGTGGAAGGTCAGCGTGCCACGTTCGTCGACCACCGCGGGCGAGTCGCCGTGGGCGCGCACGCCGTGGCGCATGACGGTGGTGAACGGGCCGTAGATCTCCGAATCGCGGATGGTACGCAGGGTTTCGGCGGGCTGCAGCGGGTTGATCATCCCGCGCTTGCTGAGGACCGCGAGCGCGGATACCGCATCGGTCGCCGTCCGCGCTATTTCCCGTGGTGACACCCTTTTGCCCACTACATTCTCCACTTCACTCGACCGCGGTTCCCAGCCCCCCGAACCGTTGAGCCGAGCGTAGCCCAGCATGAGAATCCCCATTCACTTATTGGCGAGATCGCCTGGGAATCGGCTGGTTACGCCGTCACGCGGGCTGGGGCGCGCGCTCGGCCGGCTCGTCGGCGGGGTCGGCCGTGGTCGCCGAGGTGGCGTGACGAGCCGAGAGGGCGACCAGAGCGAGGCCGAGAACGATCCATCCGAAGAGCACGAGCGTGGCCTGCCCGGACCCGGCGCAGTCGAAGAAGGCGGCGGAGCGGATGACGGTGCCCGCGGCGCCGATGGGCAGCAGCTGACCGACCTCGCTCCAGGGCTGCGGCAGCCGGGCCGGTGCGGCCGGACCTCTCGGCAGTCCGGTTCCTGCTCGGTCTGGCGACGATCACCAGGCCGTTGCCCGGTGCGGGGATCCCCGAGCTGGACGACCACGAGGAATGGATCGCGGAGGTCTATCGCCGCGGCCTGCGGCCCTGAGCGGCGCACGCCACCGCATCGCGGTTCCGGTCGTTCTGTTTCGCTTGCATTACTGTCCAGCGCGAACGCCGAGTGTCGCTTACATTGCGACCGTGTGGTGAACGCACGTTTCACCCATGGAGACTGTGGAGGGTGCTGTGTCTGTTCGTTCTGTACTGGGCAGGTCCGGTGTGAAGGCGATGTGCGCGGCGTTCGGCGGTGCGCTGGTTCTGGCCGGATGCACGACCAACACCGAAGGCTCCGGCGACGAGGTCGCGAAGGTCGAGGTATCCGAGGTCGCCGAGATCGCCGCGAAATTGCCGGACGACATCAAGCAGGCGGGCAAACTCGTGGTCGGCGTCAACATCCCGTATCAGCCCAACGAGTACAAGGACGCCTCCGGCAAGATCGTCGGCTTCGACGTGGATCTGATGAACGCCGTCACCGCGGTGCTTGGCATCGACGCCGAGTACGTCGAGTCCGCCTTCGAGAAGATCATCCC
The DNA here is from genome assembly GCF_000308595.1 of Nocardia higoensis NBRC 100133. GTDB lineage: Bacteria > Actinomycetota > Actinomycetes > Mycobacteriales > Mycobacteriaceae > Nocardia > Nocardia higoensis. Next base: position 84,379 of record NZ_BAGA01000065.1, read on the forward strand.
GGCGATCCAGGCGGGCACCTACGACGTGGGCATGTCCTCGATCACCGATTCCCAGGAGCGCGAGAAGCAGGTCGACTTCACCACCTACTTCAGCGCGGGCATCCAGTGGGCCCAGCAGACCGGTAAGTCGATCGACCCGGACAATGCCTGCGGCCTGCGGGTCGCGGTGCAGGCCACCACGGTCGAGCACACCGACGAGGTGCCTGCCAAGAGCGACAAGTGCGTGTCCGAGGGCAAGGCGCCCATAACCATCAAGGCCTTCGACGAGCAGAGCGCGGCCACCAACGCGCTGGTCCAAGGGCAGGTCGACGCCATGTCCGCGGATTCGCCGGTGACCGCCTACGCGGTGAAGCAGAGCGGCGGCAAGATCGAGCTCGCCGGACCGGTCTTCGACTCCGCCCCGTACGGCTACGCCGTGGAGAAGGGCTCGTCGCTGGCAGTTGCCCTGCAGGCCGCGGTCAACCACCTGATCGAGAACGGCCAGTACAAGCAGATCACCGAGAACTGGGGTGTGCAGGAAGGCGCCATCACCGAGTCGGTGATCAACGGGGCCGTGAGCTGATCGATGGCGGCAACCGACGACGCGACGCCGGCACCGGAGCCGATCAAAGCGGTCCCGCTGCGCAGGCCGGGGCGCTGGATCGCGGCGACGATCATCCTGGCGCTGCTGGGGCTGTTCATCTACGGCGCGGCCACCAACGAGGCCTACAAGTGGGATACCTACGCGAAGTACCTGTTCGACACCCGCATCCTCGCCGGCGCGGTGGTCACCCTGGAACTCACCGTGCTGGCCATGCTGATCGCCATCGTGCTCGGCACGGTGCTGGCCGTGATGCGGTTGTCGCCCAACCCGGTGCTGCGCGCGACGGCATGGGTCTACCTCTGGATCTTCCGCGGCACCCCGGTGTTCGTGCAGTTGGTGTTCTGGGGTCTGTTCCCCTCGCTGTACAAGCAGATCGTGCTCGGGGTGCCGTTCGGGCCCAGCTTCGTCGAGTTCGACATCCAGAGTCTGCAGGCCGCGTTCACCTTCGCGGTGATCGGCCTCGGGCTCAACGAGGCGGCCTACATGGCCGAGATCGTGCGCGCGGGCATCAACTCGGTGGAAGAGGGTCAGCGGGAAGCCTCGGTGGCCCTGGGCATGTCCTGGTCACAGACCATGCGCCGCACCGTGCTGCCGCAAGCGATGCGCGTCATCATCCCGCCGACGGGCAACGAGCTGATCGGTATGCTCAAGACCACCTCACTGGTCACCGCCATCCCGCTCAGCACCGACCTGTACGGCCGCGCCCGTGACATCTACGGCGTCAACTTCCAGCCCATTCCGCTGCTGCTGGTCACCGCCACCTGGTATCTGGCCATCACCAGCGTGCTCATGGTCGGGCAGTACTACCTGGAACGGCACTACTCGCGGGGCGTGTCGCGACAGCTGACCGCCAAGCAACTGCGGGCACTGGCCGACGCACAGAAACCGGATATCGCGAAATGACAGCAACGGCCGACGGGCCGGTCCCGATGATCCGCGCCGAGCGGGTGTGCAAGAGCTTCGGCGCGCTGCAGGTGCTCAAGGGCGTCTCACTCGAGGTCGCGCGCGGCGAGGTGATGTGCCTGATCGGCCCGTCCGGCTCGGGAAAGTCGACCTTCCTGCGCTGCATCAACCACCTCGAGCAGGTCAACGCGGGCCGGCTCTACGTCGACGGCGAGCTGGTGGGCTACCGGCAGAAGGGCGGCAAGCTCTACCAGTTGCATCCGCGCGAGGCGGCCAGGCAGCGCAGGGACATCGGCATGGTGTTCCAGCACTTCAATCTCTTTCCGCACCGCACCGCGCTGGAGAACATCATCGAGGCGCCGACCCAGGTCAAGAAGGTGCCCAAGGCCAAGGCGCTCGAGCGCGGGCGCGAGCTGCTGGCGCGGGTCGGCATGACCGACAAGGCCGATGCCTATCCGGCGCAGTTGTCGGGCGGTCAGCAGCAGCGCCTCGCCATCGCCCGCGCGCTGGCGATGGACCCCAAGCTGATGCTCTTCGACGAGCCGACTTCGGCGCTGGATCCGGAACTGGTCGGCGAGGTGCTCACGGTCATGCGCGAGCTCGCCGACAGCGGCATGACGATGGTGGTGGTCACCCACGAGATGGGTTTCGCCAGGGAGGTCGCCGATCAGCTGGTCTTCATGGACGGCGGCGTGGTCGTCGAATCCGGTCCGCCGCGCGAGATGCTCGCCGAGCCGAAGCACGAGCGCACGAAGGCCTTCCTCTCCCGCCTGCTCTGAGTCGTATTCGACGCACCCTCGGCACGAGCCCCGGAAACCTCCGGGGCTCGTGTGCATTGTGGGGAACCGTGTGAGCTCGGGCACGCGCAGTGCTATCTTCGTGATATCACTTCGATATTCCGGGAGGTTGTCATGGAGTTCCGGTCCGCATCGCGCGTCAACGGGTTCCTCGTACTGCTGGCGCTGCTGGTGCTGCTGCTCGTCTTCGGTGGCGCGGCCGCGCTCGGCTTCGTCGCCGCGGCCGGCGGTGACAATGTGCCCGCGCTGATCGCCGCCATCGCCGCCTCCGTCGGCGTGGCCGTCCTGCTCCTCCTGCTGACCGGCCTGACCGTCGTCAACCCGAACGAGGCCAAGGTGGTGCAGTTCTTCGGGCGCTACATCGGCTCGGTGAGCGAGCCCGGCTTCTACTCGGTGATCCCGCTGACCGACCGCAAATCCATCTCGCTGCGGGTACGCAACTTCGAGACCCAGAAGCTCAAGGTCAACGACGCAGACGGCAATCCGGTCGAGATCGGCGCGGTGGTCGTCTACAAGGTGGTCGACAGCTTCAAGGCGGCTTTCTCGGTCGACGACTACGAGGAGTACGTGGAGACCCAGTCGGAGGCCGCGGTCCGGCATCTGGCCACCACCCACCCCTACGACGCGCACGACGCCGGCCGCACCAGCCTGCGCGACGGCACCGAGATCGCCGAGGAACTCACCGTCGAGCTGCGTGAGCGCACCGCGATGGCGGGTATCGAGGTGATCGAAGCGCGCATCACCCACCTGGCGTACGCGCCGGAGATCGCCCAGGCCATGCTGGTACGTCAGCAGGCGGCTCAGGTGGTCGCCGCACGGGCGCACATCGTGGAAGGAGCCGTCGGGATGGTCGGTATGGCGCTGGATCGGCTCACCGCGCAGGGCGTGGTCGAACTCGACGAGGAGCGGCGCGCGGCGATGGTGTCGAACCTGCTGGTGGTGCTCTGCGGCGATCGCGCCACCCAGCCGGTGGTCAACGCCGGAACGCTCTACAACTGAGCCCGGCCGTGCCCGAACGGAAGAAGCTGCTGTTGCGGCTCGACCCGGCCGTCCACGAGGCGATCGCCCGGTGGGCGGCCGACGACCTGCGCAGCATCAACGCGCAGATCGAGTACGCGCTGCGGCTGGCGCTGGAGCAGGCCGGGCGCAAGCCCAAGCCCGGTGCTGTCCCCGATTCCGACTGAGGCTTTCGTTCGAGTCGGCCGGGGCGCGCGAACGGGGGAGCGCGCGGCGCGGCGGGGATTTCCGTGACGAACCCGGCTGGGTGATCAGCCGGGTTTGTGCGTGACGAAGATGGCCGTGCCGGGAAAGATCTCGCCGCGCAGCGGGCTCCACTGTCCCCACTCCCGGTCCAGCCACTCCGGCCAGTCCGGTTCGACCACATCGCCGAGGAGCAATCCGGCGGCGACGATCTCGCGCACCCGGTCGCCGATGGTGCGGTGGTGCTCCACGTAGGTCGGCTCGCCGTCGCCGTCCACCTCTACATAGGGGGTGCGGTCGAAATAGGGGATGGTCGCGCGCAGCCCGGCGGGACCGGGATCGTCGGGGAAGATCCAGCGCATCGGGTGGTTCACCGAGAACACCCAGCGACCGCCCGGGCGCAACACCCGCGCGACCTCGCGCATCACCGCGGCGGAATCGGCCACGAAGGGCACCGCGCCGAAGGCCGAGCAGGCCGCGTCGAAGGATTCGTCGGCGAACGGCAGCGACTCGGCGCCCGCCTGTACCAGCGGCGCCCGCGGCCCGCCCGCGGCCATCGCCGCCATACCGCGCCGCAGCATCCCCATCGACAGATCGAGCCCGACGGCGTAGGCGCCCTGGCCGGTCAACCAGCGCGCGCACGGTGCGGACCCGCAGCCGATCTCCAGGATCCGCTTGCCGGCCAGGTCGTCGCCGAGCAGGTGCACATCGCCCTCGTGCAAGCCCTCCGGGCACCAGACGAACTCGCCGCCGGGGGAGTCCACGCCGAGGAACTCCGCGTGCGTGCGGTGGTAGTCCTCGGCGTCGGCGTCCCACCAGCGGCGGCTGGCGCGCTGGCTGTCGGCCGAACCCAGCCGCGTCCTGGTGGTACCCGTGGTGCCCAGAGTGGCATTGGCCTGCGCATGGCGATCATCCGACACGGGTGCACTGTATCGGTGCCCGCGCGCTCGATCGGCCGCCGCGTCCCTCGTGGGGTCGCCGCCGCGCGCACCGGCTTCGGGGGCTTGCGCGTGGGGTTTATGTCCGTTTCCGTCGTGTCGCCGGAGTGGCGTCCGGACCGGTTTGCCCCGGTCTACCAAGGTCGCGTACGCTGAACGCGCGAGTGTGCAGTGGGTCCTTGTGTGCTGGGGGTTTCGGGTATCGGATCGCGGTATCGGAAAGCTCGAGCGTACTGGGAATCAAGGCACCCCGTGCTGGGTTTCACGCATCAGCGGTGCGGTACGGTTCACGTACCCGTCATCGCAACGCCGCGGTGATCACGCAGCGTACCGAAAGTTCCAATGTCCGCAACCGACCACAATCCGTCCGGAGCAAACCGACATATGCCCACCACCGTCACCTCGCCGCAGGTAGCCGTCAACGACATCGGCTCCGCCGAGGATTTCCTCGCCGCCATCGACGCCACGATCAAGTACTTCAACGACGGCGACATCGTCGAAGGAACCATCGTCAAGGTCGACCGCGACGAGGTCCTGCTCGACATCGGTTACAAGACCGAAGGCGTCATCCCCTCTCGTGAACTCTCCATCAAGCACGATGTCGACCCCAACGAGGTCGTTTCCGTGGGCGATGAGGTCGAGGCTCTTGTTCTCACCAAGGAGGACAAGGAAGGCCGCCTGATCCTGTCGAAGAAGCGGGCGCAGTACGAGCGTGCGTGGGGCACCATCGAGGAGCTCAAGGAGAAGGACGAGGCCGTCAAGGGCACCGTCATCGAGGTCGTCAAGGGCGGCCTGATCCTCGACATCGGTCTGCGCGGCTTCCTGCCCGCCTCGCTGGTCGAGATGCGTCGCGTCCGCGATCTCCAGCCGTACGTCGGCAAGGAGATCGAGGCCAAGATCATCGAGCTCGACAAGAACCGCAACAACGTGGTCCTGTCGCGTCGCGCCTGGCTCGAGCAGACCCAGTCCGAGGTCCGCAGCGAGTTCCTGCACCAGCTGCAGAAGGGCCAGGTCCGCAAGGGTGTGGTCTCCTCGATCGTCAACTTCGGCGCCTTCGTCGATCTGGGCGGCGTGGACGGCCTGGTGCACGTCTCCGAGCTGTCCTGGAAGCACATCGACCACCCGTCCGAGGTCGTCGAGGTGGGCAACGAGGTCACCGTCGAGGTTCTCGACGTCGACCTGGACCGCGAGCGCGTCTCCCTGTCGCTCAAGGCGACCCAGGAAGACCCGTGGCGTCAGTTCGCCCGCACCCACGCCATCGGCCAGATCGTGCCGGGCAAGGTCACCAAGCTCGTTCCGTTCGGCGCCTTCGTCCGTGTCGAAGAGGGCATCGAGGGCCTGGTGCACATCTCCGAGCTGGCCGAGCGCCACGTCGAGGTGCCGGACCAGGTCGTGGCCGTCGGCGACGACGCGATGGTCAAGGTCATCGACATCGACCTGGAGCGTCGCCGGATCTCGCTGAGCCTCAAGCAGGCCAACGAGGACTACAGCGCCGAGTTCGACCCGTCGAAGTACGGCATGGCCGACAGCTACGACGAGCAGGGCAACTACATCTTCCCCGAAGGCTTCGACCCCGACACCAACGAGTGGCTCGAGGGTTACGAGAAGCAGCGGGACGAGTGGGAGTCGCGCTACGCCGAGGCCGAGCGTCGCCACAAGATGCACACCGCTCAGATGGAGAAGATGGCGGCCGACGCCGAGGCCGAGGCGGCCAACGGCGGCAGCGGCAACTACTCCTCCGAGAGCGGCGCGCCGTCGGCCTCGAGCCAGGCCGAGCCGGCCGGTGGTTCGCTGGCCAGCGATGCCCAGCTCGCCGCGCTGCGGGAGAAGCTCTCCGGCAACGCCTGACAGCAGTAGTTCCGAAGACCCCCGGTCCCCTGTGGGCCGGGGGTCTTCGGCCGTCCTGGGGTGTCTGGGCCAGGGGTAGAGTCTGAGCCCGTGGTCGAGATGGTGCGGGGCGCGTCCGCCGGGGCGCGCCGGTGACGGCAGGGGATTCGGCAGCGGCAGTGACTTCGACTGCGTGGGAGCGCCGCAAGCGCGAGGCGATGGACCGCATCCAGCGCGTCGCCTTCGATCTGTTCGACGAGTACGGCTACCGCGATGTCACCGTCGAACGGGTGGCCGCCGCCGCCGATGTGTCACCGAGTTCGATCTATCGCTATTTCGGGACCAAGGAGATGCTGGTCCTCTACGACGAGGCCGATCAGCAAGTCCTCGACCTGCTCAGCACGGCGGGGGAAGGTGCGATCATGGCGCCGGGCGAACTACTCGCCCTGGCCCGCACACTCGTGCCGGACGCCATCGACGCGCTGCTGACCGAGGAGGCCGAACAGCGGATCGCGCGTCGCCTGCGCTTCGTGCATACCGTCCCCGAAGTACGGGATGGCCAGACCCGGCAGATGCGTGAACTCGAGGGCCGGTTCCGCACGGTGTTCGCCGCGCGCTGCGGACGCGACCCCGACGAACTGAGGGTGCGGATGGCGGCCGCCACCGCGATCTGGGGTGCGGTGGCGGCGCTGGATCATTGGGCGGACGCCGATTTCGCGCGCGGACTCCGCGAGGTCTATGCCGAGGCGGTCGATTCGGTCATCGGGGCGATCGAGCGGATCGTCGGCTGAGCCCGGGCAGCCACCAGTTCCAGCGCCCGAACAGTCGCATGAACGCCGGAACCAGCACCAGTCGCACGATCACCGCGTCGATCGCGATGGCGAAGGCCAGCGCGAAGCCGATCTGCTTCAGCTCCAGCACGTCGGCGGTGACGAATCCGGCGAAGACCGCGACCATGATGGCGGCCGCCGCGGTGATCGGGCGGGCGGTGTGCCGCAGGCCTTCGGCGACCGCGATCTCGTTGTCGCCTTCGCGATCCCACGCCTCGCGAATTCGGCGGATGAGGAACACCTCGTAGTCCATCGACAGTCCGAACAGCACCGCGAACACCAGCATCGGCAGATAGACCTGCACGAAACCCGTGCTGGTGAAGCCCAGTACCCGCTCGCCGAGGCCGTACTGGAAGACCGCCACGGTGACACCCAGCGCCGCGCCGGTCGCCAGCAGATTCAGCACGATCGCCTTCACCGCGAGCACCACGCTGCGGAACGCGACGACGAGGAACAGCAGCGAGACGGTCAGGACCAGACCGATCACCCAGGGGAAACGGGCGGCGATCCGGTCCGAGACGTCGGCGAAGACGGCCGGAGTGCCGCCGATCCCGATCCGGGCGCCCGGCACCTCCTCGGCGCGCTCGGCGAGCTCCCGGGTCAGCTCGGCGACGGCGGCCGAATCGAAGGAATCACGCGGGACGACCGTGAGCAGGATGCGCCCTCCCGACTGCTGGGGCAGGACTGCCGCCACCCGCTCGTCGCGGCCGAGTTCGGCGCCGAAGGCGAGTACCGCCGACTGAGCGGCGGCGGGGAGCGGCGCATCCTGTTGACCGGTCGCGATCACCGTCAACGGGGCGAGCAGCCCGGGACCGAATTCGTTGTGGACCAGCACGGTCGCGCGCCCACTCGGCTGTCCGTCCAGAGAGTTCATGCCCATGTCGATGCCGTGCGAGATCGTCGTCAGTGGAAACGCGCACGCCGCCAGCACGGCGACGCCGAGAACGCCGAAGACCACCGGCCTGCCCATGACGGTGCGCGCCCAGCGGTCCCACGCGCTCGCGCCCGGATCGTCGCCGGCTCGGGCGGGACGCAGCCGGGCGGGCAGGGCGCCGCGCTCGACGGCCGGGCCCAGGGTCGCCAGCAGCGCGGGCAGCAGCGTGATCGCCGCGCACAGCGTCGCCGACACCGCGGCGATCACGCCGATCGCGATGCCGTCGAGCATCCGCAACCCGACCACGACCAGCGAGCACAGCGAGATCATCACGATGACGCCGGAGGCCAGGACGGTGCGCCCCGTGGTGTCGAGTGTCGCGCCGACGGCCTGCTCGATCTCCGCGCGCTGCGTGCGGCTGGTGATCCCGCGGGCCTGCGATTCCTCCTGGAAGCGGCTGACGAGGAACATCGCGTAGTCGATGGCGGTGCCGGTGGCGATCATCGTCGCGACCGAGAGCACCAGCGAATCGAAGGTCAGCCAGGTGGTGAGCCCGAACAGGACGCCCACCGCGACCGCGATTCCCGCCGCGGTCACGGCGATCGGCAGCAGGGCGGCGGCCAGCGCGCCGAGCGCGAGGACAAGGACAGCGGCCGCGATCGGTAACCCGATGGTCTCGGCGCGCTGCATGTCCGCGGTCTCGACCGCCATCAGATCCGCCTGCATCGGGCCGTATCCGGTGACCGCGACCTCGAAGTCGGGTGATGCGGTCGCCGTGACCGCGGCTTGGAGCCGGGTCGCGGTCTCGACCCGTTCGGAGATCCCGCCGCCGATGCCGACGATGCCGAGCGCGGTATGCCGGTCGGCGGAGAGCTGTGCTTCCGGGTCGCCGTCGTAGGGCCCGATGCCGCCGGTCACCCCGGGAGTGGCGCGCGCGGCGGCCATGGCCCGCGCGACGGCGTCCCGGAATTCCGGGGCATCGGCGGTGTGGCGTGGCGAGTGGATGACGAGCAGATCCTGTTCCACGCCGAAGGCGGTGAAGTGCTCGGCGACAAGGCGATCGGCCTCGGCCGAGGAGGAACCCGGCACCGTGAAGTCAGGGGCGCCGAGCCGCCCTTCCAGTGCGGGAAACGCCGCGCCGCCCGCGATCACCAGCAGCAACCAGAGCAGGAGCACCGGGCGGCGGTGGCGGGCCATGGCGGCGCCCCATCGGCCGAGCAGCCCGGATGCGGGGTGCGGGGCGGAACCCGGCGGTGAATCCACGAGCGCGGGTGACGACATGAGCCCCTCCTTCGGCTACCTGATAGTGACTGTCAGGTAGTGCGTCAAGCGTAGGGCCGCCGTCGCGAACTCTGCAACCGCTGTCGCTATCAGCCATCGCCCACCGGAAGCCGGCCGGTCGATACCGGGCCGGGCCGCGGGTACGAGAAAGGCCCGGCCGGGTGGCCGGGCCTTCGGAGCGGGTGGAACGGAAGCGGATCGGATCAGTTCGCGGTGGCGGGTACCCAGCGCGTGGTCGCGGGCGCCGGAGTGCTCCGGCGGCGAGCGGCGAGACTGTGCCGGGCAGGCTGCAGCAGCGCCGACAGCCACGGCCGGCGATGCTCGGCGTGGGCGGCCGCGACAGCGGGGATCGCGAGGCAGTGCACCCCGCCTGCCATACCGAGGCGGTGGCGACCCGCTCGGCGGATTCTCATGCGCAATGGATTTCCTTCGCTCGGTGTCGGACTGGGGGATTCGGTCTGATTCGCCAGGGCGAAGATTAGTCGAGCGACACGCGCATTCGGCGTATTTTGCGGGCCCGAGCGGGGGAGCGTGTCGTAACTTTGTCGCCGTCGGCGGTAAACCGATGAAAATGTTGCGATATCGTCTCGGCGATATCACGGTCCGGGCAAAAAGAAGGGCGGCCGGTAACGAATTCTCCGGCGGCGACGAAAGATTCTGCCCGAATGCGGCCTACGCCCACGGATGAGCCGTCGTGCCGGGATGCGAGACTGGGCGCATGTTGCGGATCGGCCTCACCGGAGGCATGGGAGCGGGCAAGTCGACGGTGGCGCGGATTCTCGCCGAGCGCGGGGCGGTGATCGTGGACTCCGACGTCATCGCGCGGGAAGTGGTGGCGCCCGGGACCGAGGGGCTGGCCGCGCTGGCCGAGGCGTTCGGCGCGGACATCCTGGCTGCGGACGGCAGCTTGGATCGGCCCGCCCTGGCGGCCAGGGCATTCGCCGACGACGAATCCAGGACGAAACTCAATGCCATCACCCACCCGCTCGTCGGCAAGCGCACCGCGGAATTGATCGCGGCCGCACCTGCCGACGCGATCGTGGTGCAGGATATTCCGTTGCTGGTGGAAAACGGTCTCGCGCCGTTCATGAATCTGGTGCTGATCGTGGACGTACCCGCCGAGACCCGAATTCGCAGGTTGGTGGAATTCCGGGGCGTGCCCGAGCACGACGCGCGCGCCCGGATCGCGGCGCAGGCCACCGACGAGCAGCGGCGCGCGGTCGCCGACGTGCTGTTGGACAACAGTGGCCCGGAGGGGGCGATCGCGCCGGTCGTGCACGAACTGTGGGACCGGCGACTGGTCCCCTTCGAGCGCAACCTGCGCACCGGCGTCGCGGCGGAGGCGAGCCCCGACCTCCTGACCGCCGATCCCGGCTGGGCGGCCCAGGCGCAGCGGCTGATCGCCCGGCTGCGGGTGGCGTGCGGCGCCGCGGTGTCGGGCATCGAGCACGTCGGTCCGACGGCGGTGCCGGAACTGCCCGCGCGGGATCTCCTCGATATCCGGGTGACCGTCGCCGATGTGGCCACCGCGGAGGGTCTGCGGGATACGCTCACGACCTCGGGATTCCCCGCGCTCGGCGATGGCGGGAACGATGCGGAGGCGGGCGAGCGGTGGCACGGCAATGCCGACCCCGGCAGGCCCGCGCTCGTGCGGATCCAGGCTGGGGAGCGGGGCGAAAGTAGTTAAAAGCTTTTATTTCAGAAATAACCGTGGGCTTGCCTTTGTCTGTGTAGCGTGACGCCTACCCACACGAGTGGGTAGGGAAGACAGGAAGTTGCAACGCCCATGACAGCATCACACCGTCACCTGCGGCGCGCCGGTTTCGGCGCGTCGGCATTCGGCGCCATGGTCGCCACCGCGGTGCTCACCGCCCCGCACGCCGCCGCCTGGGTCGGCGATCTCTCCGTGTCCGGCGAGAATCACACCGTCGACTGCTCCTACACCCTGACCGCCCGGGTCGACCTCGACCGGCTGACCGAGGTGAAGTTCACCGACAACGGCGTGGCGATCCCGGGCAGCCCGGTGAAGCCCTCGCTCCTCAGCGACAAGGTCACCATCAAGTGGAAGCCGACCACCGCCGGTTCGCACCGGCTGGAGGCCAGGCAGCTGCTGATCAGCGACTCGCTGACCGTGCAGGTGGCCGCGAGCTCCGGCGGATTCACCGGCAGCGCCTCCTGCGGTGGCGGGCTCGGCGGCTTGCTCCCGAGCCTGTCGGCGGGCTGATCCGCGGACGGCACCCGGAATCGGCCCGGCGGATATCCGCCGGGCCGAATGTCGTTTCCGGTGTTCGTTCGAGGTGTTCTCAGCGCCAGGTGAGCGTGATGCCCAGCGAGTCGAGCCAGCGTTCCAGCGAGTAGCCGTGCGCGGCGATCCCGTCGATGGCGCGGGTGGCGTTCTCCACGGCGGCCTGCGCCTCGGCGGCGGTCAGCAATCCCGAGGCGTGTGCGGCGAGCAGTTCGTCCACGTCGAGCAGTTCGGTGTCGCGGCCGGTGCGCACGACGATGTCGAGGTAGTGGTCCACCGAGCGCCACAGCTGCGGCTCGACCTGGGCGAACACTCCGAGATCGAGGTAGAAGTCCTGGTCGCGGGGACACTCGGGGGTGAAGTCGAAGACGGTGACGCGCAGCGAGAGCTCGGGCAGCAGCCAGGATTGCAGGTAGTGGAATTCCGGGTGGTCGGAATGCCGCGCCATGTACAGGCCCCACGGTTCCACCCGGTAGCGCTCGACCGCGCGGACGAAGCCCTTCGGGTCGGTGTTGGTCTTGTTCGCCACATCGAAGTGCTCGACCTTGGGCCGGTGCACATGCACGGGTGCCTGCGTCATGGACCGAAATCTACCGGTGTCGCCGGGGTGAGGTGTTCAGCCGACCGGTAGGGCGAGCGTTGCCGAACCGACCGGTTCGGATCGTTGAGAGTTGAACTTGTTGCTAGACGATAGCTGGCGTGGATATTCTGGCTCGGCCCGAGGCTCGAGCGTTCCGATCCGGTTCCCCGCCATCAGCCGGGGGCGTGAGTCGGGCCGGGCTGGAGGGGAGTCCGGCCCGCTCGGGCGATTCCTGTCGGTCCTCGCAATTACGCTGGTTCCATGGCTTTCGCTACCGAGATCCCCGCCGAGGACGAGAGCACGCCTCTCGCGCACTCGGAGTTCCGCCCGGTCGGCTCCATCGAGCGTGTCGAGGGCCGCTTCGAGGTGGTCAGCGAACACAAGCCGGCCGGTGACCAGCCCGCCGCCATCGCCGAACTGGAGCGGCGCATCCGCTCCGGGGAGAAGGACGTGGTACTGCTCGGCGCCACCGGCACCGGCAAGTCCGCGACCACCGCCTGGCTCATCGAGCGCGTGCAACGGCCGACCCTGGTGATGGCGCCGAACAAGACGCTGGCCGCCCAGCTGGCCAACGAACTGCGGGAGATGTTGCCGCACAACGCGGTCGAATACTTCGTCTCCTACTACGACTACTACCAACCCGAGGCCTACATCGCCCAGACCGACACCTACATCGAGAAGGACAGCTCGATCAACGACGACGTGGAGCGGTTGCGCCACGCCGCCACCTCGAGTCTGCTGTCCCGCCGCGATGTGGTGGTGGTCGCCTCGGTGTCGTGCATCTACGGCCTGGGCACGCCGCAGTCGTATCTGGACCGGTCGGTGGCGCTCGAGGTCGGCACCGAGGTCGATCGCGACGCACTGCTGCGGCTGCTGGTCGACGTGCAGTACACCCGCAACGACCTGTCGTTCACCCGCGGCTCGTTCCGGGTGCGCGGCGACACCGTCGAGATCATCCCGTCCTACGAGGAACTCGCGGTCCGCATCGAGTTCTTCGGCGACGAGATCGAGGCGCTGTACTACCTGCACCCGCTCACCGGTGACGTGGTGCGTCAGGTGGACACCGTGCGCATCTTCCCGGCCACCCACTACGTGGCGGGGCCGGACCGGATGGAGCGCGCGGTGGCCGATATCGAGGCCGAACTCGAACAGCGGCTGGCCGAACTGGAACGGCAGGGCAAGTTGCTCGAGGCGCAGCGGCTGCGCATGCGCACCCAGTACGACCTGGAGATGATCCGCCAGGTCGGCTTCTGCTCCGGCATCGAGAACTATTCGCGCCACATCGACGGCCGCCCGGCCGGATCGGCGCCCGCGACGCTGCTGGACTACTTCCCCGAGGATTTCCTGCTCGTCATCGACGAATCGCACGTGACCGTGCCGCAGATCGGCGGCATGTACGAAGGCGACATGTCGCGCAAGCGCAATCTCGTCGAGTACGGCTTCCGGTTGCCGTCGGCCGTGGACAACCGGCCGCTGACCTGGGAGGAGTTCGCCGAGCGCATCGGCCAGGTGGTCTATCTGTCGGCCACCCCGGGGCCCTACGAGCTGGGGCAGACCGGCGGTGAGGTGGTCGAGCAGGTCATCCGCCCGACCGGCCTGGTCGATCCGCTGGTGGTGGTGAAGCCGACCCAGGGACAGATCGACGATCTGCTGCACGAGATCCGGCTGCGCACCGAGCGCGACGAGCGGGTGCTGGTCACCACGCTGACCAAGAAGATGGCCGAGGATCTCACCGACTACCTGCTCGGCCTCGGCGTGCGGGTGCGCTACCTGCACTCCGAGATCGACACCCTGCGCCGGGTGGAACTGCTGCGACAGCTGCGGTTGGGCGAGTACGACGTGCTCGTCGGCATCAACCTGCTGCGCGAGGGCCTCGACCTGCCCGAGGTCTCGCTGGTGGCGATCCTGGACGCGGACAAGGAGGGCTTCCTGCGCAGCAGCACCAGCCTCATCCAGACCATCGGCCGCGCGGCCCGCAACGTCTCCGGCGAAGTGCACATGTACGCCGACAAGATCACCGACTCCATGCAGCACGCCATCGAGGAGACCGAGCGGCGCCGCGCCAAGCAGATCGCCTACAACGAGGAGATGGGGATCGACCCGCAGCCGCTGCGCAAGAAGATCGCCGACATCCTCGATCAGGTCTATCGGGAGGCCGAGGAGACCGAGGTGGAGATCGGCGGGTCGGGGCGCAATGCCAGCCGCGGTCGCCGCGCCCAGGGCGAGCCGGGGCGCGCGATGAGCGCGGGCGTGTTCGAGGGTCGCGACGTGAAGTCCATGCCGCGCGCCGAACTGGCCGATCTGGTCGGTCAGCTCACCGATCAGATGATGAACGCCGCCCGCGAACTGCAGTTCGAGCTGGCAGGCCGGTTGCGCGACGAGATCGCCGACCTCAAGAAGGAATTGCGCGGTATGGACGCCGCCGGACTGGGCTGAGCCGTGCCCGCCGGCGGATGCGCCGCACCGGTCTCCGATCGTGGAAGCCGGTGCGGCGCGGCACTTCCCGCTCGATCAGACCTGGGTGGCCAGCCACTCGTTCACGCGCCGCTCGCCCTCCTCGCGGGAGACGTCCTCGACGCGGGTCATCACCACCCAGCGGTGCCCGAACGGGTCGAGGACCAAGCCGTAGCGGTCGCCGGTGACGAAGGTTTGCGGCTGTTCCACGCCTCGGGCGCCGCGCTCGGACGCGCGCCGGATCACCGCATCGACATCGGGGCAGTAGTGCACGATCGAGGTGTGCACCCACTCGCCGTTGGGTGCGAGCACGCCGTGCTCGGGCACCGGCATGCCCACCTGAACGGTGGAATCGCCGATGCGCAGTTCGGCGTGTGCGGGATTGCCGTCCGGAAGGTCGTTGCGGCTGAAGACTTCGGCCCCGAACACCTCGGTGTAGAAGTCGATCGCGGCATTGCCATCGGCGACCGCCAGGAAACAGGTGATGGAGTGGTATCCCTCGGGAATCGGATCAACCTTCGCTGTCATGGCTTCGAGTCTGCTGGGCCGGGCCGCGGCGGGCTTGTAAGAAGGCGACAATCCGCGGGAGCGCGCCGTGGAGACTGATCCGGGGGAGAAGGGCATCCTGCATCCGCGTGAGCAGTCCCGGCATCGCCGGCTGCGCAGGCTGTCGCCCGGCCCGTCGGCGGGCCGGTTCGTGCAGTGGTACTGGCTGGTCGACTGGGATCTGCGCGACCGGCCCGCCTATCGCGCCGAGGTGCTCTCGTTCCCCTGCGTGAACCTGACCTTCGAACGCAGCGCGACCCGCACCGGCGCCTTCGTCACCGGCGTGACCACCACCCGCTACATTCGCGAATTGACCGGCGCGGGCCGCGTTTTCGGGGTGCGGTTCCGCGCCGGTGGGTTCGGCGCCTACACCGGATCCGATGTCGGTGCGCTGCGCGACCGCAGTGTCGAACTGCGCGAGGTGTTTCCGGACGTGGGGGATCTCGGCGAGCGGGTGCTGGCCGAGGACGACGACGAGGTGCGCCGCGCGCTGGTGGAGCAGTGGCTCGCGGCCGAGGCGGTCGAGCCGGACGAAACGTATCGCCTGGTGCTGCGCATCGTGGCGGCAATGGAACACGATCGCGAACTGACCCGGGTGGACCAGGTGACCGAACGATTCGGAGTGTCGGTCCGCACGCTGCAACGCATGTTCGCCCGGTATGTGGGGGCGAGCCCGAAGTGGGTGCTGCGCCGCTATCGCCTGCAGGACGGAGCGGATCTGCTCGCCCGCGGCGATGTCACGGATTTGGCCGGGCTGGCGGTGGAACTCGGCTATTTCGATCAAGCGCATTTCTCTCGTGAGTTCGGCGCAGAGATCGGAATGTCGCCCTCGGAGTATGCGCGGCATTCCTCGGTCGCTGTCGGAGGATTTGCGCCCGATACGGTTCAGCGCACCGGCGGGTAATTCGAGCGGGCGATTTTCGGGAGGTCGCGAGAGTTGACCGTGGCGGGGTTCACAATGGCCCGCGAGGGTCTGTGGTCGCGGTAACAGGACTGGTCAAGGGGCTCGGCGTCGCGGCGCCCGGTCGCGTGCGACGTGCGCCGCGATTTCGGCTCCTGTGATGAATGTCCCAGCGTGCCAAGCCACTTCGGATTCGTTGTGACTGTTCACAGCATGCGCCCAGGACAATTCCGATTCGCCCTGGTGAGTCGGTGCCCGGCACAAACACGGCCGGTCCGGAATCGGTGCCACCGCGACATGACGGACTGTGATGTGTTGCGAATTATGCAGTTTTCGCACCCGGAGGGGCTATCGTCGGTTCAGTCGCCGCGCCGGTGCCCGACATGCCGGGAGTGCTGAGCGCAGGTACCCGACCCGCATAGTTGGAGGAGAAATGACCGCCTACCGGACCATTGTCGTCGGTACCGATGGCTCGGACTCGTCGTATGTAGCAGTCGAGAAGGCCGCCGCGCTGGCGGCCGACGCCGGAGCCACCCTCGTCGTGGCCTGCGCCTACTACCCGACCGACGACCGGGAGATCGCCGCCGCCGCCGATGTGCTCAAGGACGAGGCCTACCAGGTCCGCGGGTCGGCTCCGACCACCGAGATCCTGCGCATCGCCCGCGACAAGGCCGCGGCGGCGGGCGCGAAGGACATCGTCGAGCGCCCGATCGTCGGTGAACCCGTCGAGTCGCTGCTGAGCCTGATCAAGGAGACCGACGCGGATCTGCTCGTCGTCGGCAACCGGGGTCTGAACACGCTGGCGGGCCGCCTGCTCGGCTCGGTGCCCTCCGATGTCGCGCGCAAGTCGCGCTCGGATGTGCTGATCGTGCACACCGTGCGCTGACCCGCCTCCGCTCGGGCGAGCTCCGCATCCTGGCGTCCGGGATGCGGAGCTCGCCTTTTTCCGGGGTCAGTCCAGTGCGGCGAGCACCTCGGGCAGATCGGCGCTGTGCACGACGATCAGCCGCTGGGTGGCGCGAGTCAGCGCCACGTAGAGATCGTTGAGCCCGCGCGGGGATTCCGCGATCAGCCCCGCGGGTTCCACCAGCACCACATCGTCGAACTCCAGGCCCTTGACCTGCTGCACCGTCAGCACCCGCACCGACTCGCCGTCCAGTTCCGCCAGCTCGGTGGTCGTGTCGGCCGGCGCGATCACCGCGGTGGTGCCGGGTCCGCGCCGCTGCGCCACCACCTCCGCGACCCGCGCGGCCAGTTGCTCGCGTCCGACCCGGTACGCGACCGGCGGATGCCCCGAGTCGCGCACCGAGCGCGGCGCGCTCGCCGTGGGATCGATGGCGGCCAGCACGTCGGCGGCGATCGCCATGATCTCCGACGGGGTGCGGTAGTTGACGGTCAGCTCGGTCAGTTTCCAGCGCTTGGCGACATACGGTTCCAGCACCTCCTGCCAGGACGACGCGCCCGCCGGGTCGCCGGTCTGGGCCACATCGCCCACCACCGTCATCCACCGGTTCGGAATGCGCCGCATGACCATCCGCCATGCCATCTCCGAAAGTTCCTGCGCCTCGTCCACGATGACGTGCCCGTAGGTCCAGGTGCGGTCCCCGGCCGCGCGCTCGGCGGCGGTGAGCTTGGCGCGCACGTCCTGGCGTTCGGCCAGCTGGGCGGCGTCGATCAGGTCGTAGGCCATCAGGATCTCCGGATCGAGATCGTCCTCGAGATCCTGCGGCGCGGAGCCGGTGAGGATGTCGAGCGCGTCCTGTGCCTCGGCGATCTTGGACCGCCAGCGCCTGCGGGCGCGTTCCCGCTCTTCGGCGTCGTCCACGCCGAGCAGCTCGGCCAGCTCGTCGAGCAGCGGAGCGTCGGCGGCGCTGAATTCACCGGTGTCCGGCCGCAGCAGCTCGGCGCGTTCCACCGGCTCCAGCGAGCGGCCCGCCTTGTCCAGGCGGTCAGGGTCGGCGAGCAGATCGGCCAGCACCTGTTGCGGAGTCAGCAGCGGCCACAGCCGGGCGATGGCGGCCTGGACGGCGGGATCGGATTTCATCTCGTCGCGGATCTCGGCCAGATCGGCGCGACTGAGCAGGCTCGGCCCGCCGGACAGATCCGCGCCCATGGTCTGCGCCAGCTGCTCGGTGAGCGCGTCGATGACGGAGTTCGCGAAGATCGGCCGGGCGAGATTGTGCGCGCGGCGCGAGGAGCGGGCCCGCCCGCGCGCCTTGGTGGCGATCTTCTTGTCCAGCGTCACCGGATAGCCGTCGAAGGACAGCGCGATCGGCTGGGCGGGCACCTCCTGGCGTTCTCGCACGGCCTGCTTGAGCACCTCGAGCATGCGCAGCGAACCCTTGATCTCGCCGGCGCGCAGCGAGTCCGCCCTGGTCGCCTTCACGCCCGGATACAGGTCGCCGATGGTGGACAGCAGCACGCCGGTCTCGCCGAGCGAGGGCAGCACCTGGCCGATGTAGTCCAGGAAGGTGGCATTCGGGCCGACGATCAGCACGCCGGACTTGGCCAGCTGCTGGCGGAAGTTGTAGAGCAGGTACGCGGCGCGGTGCAGGGCGACCGCCGTCTTGCCGGTGCCCGGCCCGCCCTGGACCACGAGCACACTCTTGTGTTCGGAGCGGATGATCGCGTCCTGCTGGCTCTGGATGGTCTCGACGATGTCGGTCATGTGCCCGGTGCGGGCGGCGTTGAGGGCGGCCAGCAGCGCGCTCTCGCTGCCGACGCCGCCACCGGAGTCGACCATGCCCGCGCGTTCGGCGGCGTCGAGATCGAGGTATTCGTCGGTGATCGCGGTGACCGAGCGGTTGCGGGTGCGGATGTGCCTGCGCCGGGTGACCCCGTCCGGCGCGGCCGTGGTGGCCAGGTAGAACGGGCGGGCCATCGGAGCGCGCCAGTCCAGCAGCAGGGTGGCGTAGTCGTCGCGTTCGTCGAGGATGCCGATCCTGCCGATATATCGTGGTTCCTCGCCCTCGGCCGCCAGATCTATGCGGCCGAAACACAGCCCGTGCTCGGCGGCGTCGAACTTGGTCAGCTCCTCGGTGTAGAGCTGGGTGAACGATTCGCGTTCGCTGCGGGCTTGCGGGGCGCCGCTGTTCTCCAGCAGGACGGTGCGCAACCGGTTCTGGGTGTAGGCGCGCATCCCGTCGAGCCGGTCGTAGAGCAGCGTCAGGTAGTCCTGTTCGCGGGCGATCTCACGGTCGCGCTCGGCAGCGGCGTCGGTCGTGTCGCCGGCCAGGGGGAGGCGGTCGGGCACTGTGAACTCCTTCTCGATGCCGCTGTCCGGTGCGGAAGCGCTGCACGGGGCCGCCGTGCGCGAGGCAGGTGCGCACGGCGGAAAACAGAGCTGTCGAGTCTACTGGGAGTTCGCCGCTCCCGCCGTCACCGCCGCCCCGGTCCGGCGGGGCTCGGCCGATGTGCTCTCGGACGCGGCGCCCTCAGCAGACGTGCGAGGAGTCGATGCCGCGATGCTGGGCAGCGCCGAAGCGGTCGCGGTGGCCGGGCGGCTTGGCCCGGTACATGGCCACGTCGGCGTCGTGCAGCACCTCTTCCGGAGTCCGCGGGTCGCCGGGGCTCAGCACGGTGCCGCCGATGGACGCGCGCACCTCGATGCGGTGTCCGTTGGCGATGATCGGCTCGGCCATGGTGGCGCGCAACCGGGCGATGATGTCGTCGAGGTCGACGCGGCCCGGGCCGTCGGCCAGCAGCACCAGGAACTCGTCGCCGCCGAGCCTGCCGATCGAATCGCCCGCCCGCAGCGCGCGTTGCAGCCGTTGGGCGACGATCTGCAGCACGGTGTCGCCGGTGGCGTGGCCGAGCGAGTCGTTGATCGATTTGAATTCGTCGAGGTCGATGAACAGCACGGTGGCCACCGGCAGGTCGTCGCTGCTGGCGGCGAGCGCCCCGGCGAGTTGCGAGAGGATCAGCGAGCGGTTCGCCAGTCCGGTCAGCGAGTCGTGGGTGGCCTGGTACTCGAGCTGGCGGCGGCTGGCGCGGAACTCGGTGATATCGGAGAACGACGACACCACCGAGGAGTAGCGGTCGCCGGGATTGAGCAGCCTGCTGCTGCCGGTGAGCCAGCGTCGTTGTCCGTCGCGCCGGTCCACGCCGAAGACATAGCCGGTGAACGGCTCGCCGGTGGCCAGCGTGCGAGCCATCGGATGCTCGGTCACCGGCATCGGTTTGCTGTTGGCGTCGAGCAGGACCAGCGGCAGGTCCTCGATATCGTGCCCGACCACCTCGTCGGCGTGCTCGACCGCGCCGAAGATGCGCAGGGCGGCGGGGTTGGCGGATTCGATGACCCCGCCGCGCGCGATCACCACCACGCCCTCTTCCAGCTGTGAGACCACGGCGGTGAAGTGCTGTTCGGCGCGGCGCTGGGCGTCCTCGGCGGCGCGTTGCGCGCTCAGGTCGTGGATGACGACCTGATAGGCGTAGTGGTCGTGCCAGGGCGTGAGCACCGAGACGGTCTCCACCGGAACGGTGCTGCCGTCGGTGCGCCGCAGCAACATCTCGGTGGGGGCCGAGGCCGCGCCCGCGGTGGTGAGTTTGCTGATGCGATGCAACATTCCCGGCACCGAGGCCGGGTCGACGAATCGGGTGAGCGGCCTGCCGACGAGTTCGGCGGCGTCGCGGGCTCCGAGCAGACGAACCGCCGCGTGGTTGACGTAGACGACGATTCCGTGCTCGTGCACGCAGATCCCGTCCGGTGTGTGCTCGATCAGCGCCCGATAACGCTGGGCGAGCTGCTCGGCGTCGAACGCGTCGTTCGTAAGCTCCTCACCCACCTCGTCGACCCCCGATCGTAGACCTGGCTATGGTTGAAAAGATCACACCGCTATGACTGTCGTACAGCTCATATTGTCGCCCAGAAGTTCGCATTCACCCCGAACTTGATCATTACATCTGGCAACGGATCATGGGAAGGTGGGGTTCCGGGCCGCAGCGGTGTCCGGAACCGGGGAGGAGCGGGCTATGCCGGAGGTCGGGCCGAGACCGGGGCAGCGCATGCGGATCGCCGGCGTAGGGGCCGTCACCGGGTACGGGTGGGGTGTCGAGGCGCTGTGGCGAGGGTTGCTGAGCGGGAAATCGGCGGCCGCGTTGCATCCGGGATACGGGCCGGAGCGCGATGAACAAGCCTGGGTCGCGCTGGTTCCCGAGGGCGGCGACCCCGAGACCGGCGACTACCGCTACGCCCGCGCGGTTCGTGCGTCGGTGCGCGAGGCCGTCACCGACGCCGTGGATCGTGGCTGGGAGCCCGGCCGGACCGTGGGCGTCATCCACGCGATCGTGCTCGGCGACGTCCGCAACTGGCGTGATTTCTACACCGTGGACGGTGGCCACCGGGGATCTCGCGGCTACCTGACGCTGCTGCCCTCCACGCCGATCGCGATGGTCATGCGCGAGTTCGGTTTCCACGGCCCGTCGATGAACGTCTCCGCGGCCTGTAGTTCGGGCAGCGTCGCCATGATCACCGCGCAGCTGTGGCTGGAGGCCGGACTGGCCGACGATGTCGTCGTGGTCACCTCCGACATCTCCTGCACCCCGGACATGGTCGAGCATTTCGTCCGGCTCGGCGCCGCGGTCACCGACGCCGACCCGCTCACCGCCTGCCGGCCCTTCCAGGAGGGCAGCCGCGGTTTCGTCTTCGGCGAGGCCTCGGCGGCCTTCGTGGTCACCCGCACCCCGGGCAGGCCGTACGCGGCGGTGCTCGGCGGCGCCATGACCAACGACGCCCACCACGTGGTGTCCATCGAACCCACCTACGCACACATCATCGAGTGCGCGCGCATCGCCCTCGCGCGGGCCGGCGTGACCCCGGACGAGGTGACCTATCTCAACGTGCACGGCACCGGCACCGCGCAGTGCGACGCGGCCGAACGGGACCTGAGCGCCACCGTGTTCGGCGACCGTCCGTGGCTGCACGCGCTCAAACCGCTCACCGGGCACAGCCAAGGGGCCGCGGCCGGCGTGGAGATCGCCGTCGCCGCGCTGGTCTACGAGCGCGGGGTGGTACCCGCGGGGCCGGTCGTCGCGCCCGCCCACCCCCGATTGCTCGACGGCACGCAGCCGTTCGAGGGCGGCATCACGGTGAAAACCGCACTCGGTATGGGCGGCCACAATTCCGTGCTGGTACTGGGACCCGCCTGACCACGCACACCTGCCCTATTCGCCGCGGCTGCGCTCCTGCGCCGGCAGCGGGACCGACCAGCGCAACAGCGTGCCGGGCAGCGTGCCCCGGCCCGGTTCACGAGCCGGGCCGATCTCGAACCGTCCGCCGGCCTTCTGCGCCCGCTGCTCGAGATTGCGCAGGCCGCTGCGCGCCACCCGCTTGGGCACGCCCCAGCCGTTGTCGCCGACCACGATCGTCAGCTCATCGTCCACGGTGATCTCGACGGTGAGCGTGTCCGCCCCCGCGTGGCGCACGGCATTGCTGACCGCCTCACGCACCACCGCCTCGGCATGATCGGCGAGCTCGCCGTCGACCACCGACAGCGGGCCGTTCACCCGCACCGTCGACCGCAACGCCGACTCCCCGGTCTGCGTACGCACGGCGCGCTCGAGCCGCTGCGCCAGCCCTTCGCCGTCGTCGTCGCTGTGCAGATCGAACACCGCGCCCCGGATCTCCTGCACGACCTCCTGCAGTTCGTTGACCACCGCCGAGAGCCGGCTGCGGACCTCGGGCACCTCCACCTTGGGCATCGCGCCCTGCAGCGTCAGCCCGATCGCGAACAGGCGCTGGATCACGTGGTCGTGCAGATCGCGGGCGATGCGATCGCGATCGGCGAGGACGTCGAGTTCGCGCATCCGACGTTGGGCGTCGGCCAGTTGCATCGCCATCGCCGCCTGGTCGGTGAAGGCCGCGGTCAGTTCGATCAGCTCGTCGGGATAGCGCGGGGCGTCCGCGGGCCGCACGGCGACGAGCACGCCCAGCGTCGTGTCCGGGGTGCACAGCGGCAGCACCAGGGCCGGGCCCGCGTCGGGCAGCGGCACGCCGAACTCGCACCCGGCGGATTCCTCGAACCGCAGCGGCCGGTGACGCTCGAGCGCGTCGCCGAGCACGGTGCCCTCGGCCGGGATCGCGGCGCCCTCGTGTCCCTCGCCCGGCCCCGACCAGCAGGTGATCAGCAGATCGGTGGGCTCGCCCGGCGCGATCGGGCCGTCGGGCACGCAGGCCAGGAAGCAGCGCTGCGAACCGGTCAGCGCGCGCACGTGCTCGACGACATGGGTCAGCACCTCGTCGGCGTCGGTGCCCGCCAGGAATTCTGTGGCGGTGTCGCGGGTGGCCTCGATCCAGGCGTGCCTGGTCCGCGCCGATTCGTAGTGGCGGGCATTGTCGACCGCGATGCCCGCGGCGGCGGCCAGCGCCTGGACCAGCGCCGCGTCGTCGTCGGTGAAGGCCGCGCCGCAGGCCTTGTCGGTGAGATAGAGACTGCCGAACGCCTCGTCGCGGATGCGGATCGGGACGCCGAGGAACGAGCTCATCGGTGGGTGACCGTCGGGGAAGCCGACCGATTCCGGATGCCCGGCCAGCTCGTCGATGCGCAACGGGTCCTTGCGGCGGAACACCGCGCCGAGCACGCCGTGCCCGGCGGGCAGCCGGCCGATGCGTTCCCGCACGCCCTCGGCGACGCCGCCCTCGATGAACTGCGTCACCTGCTTGTCGCGGTCGCGTACCGCGAGACCACCGTAGCGGGCGTCGACCAGGCTGATGGCGGTGCGGACGATGGCGCGCAGGGTCTCGTCCAGATCGAGCCCCGAGGTGACGGTGAGCATCGCCTCCACGAGTCCGTCCATGCGGTCGCGGGAATCGATGATCCGCTCCACCCGGTCCTCGACCTCGGCGAGCAGTTCGCGCAGGCGAGCACGGGAAGTGCTGTCGCGCACCGGATGCCGGTTCTCACCCCTGTCGATCATGCCGTCCCCGTCCCCTCGGCGCGCATCCGCCGCGCACGGCGATTCTAATCCCCGGATCGGGGACTTTCGGCCCTGTCCACCCCACCGCCGCAGCCGCGAGACTGATCCACCGGGGATGAGAGAGCAGGGGTGTCATATGGGTGCGACCGGAGCGCTGTCGTTGTCCGAACATTGGTCGAGTGCCGCAGATCCGGAATTGGCCGTGACGACGCGTGGCGACGTCGCGCCCGCGGACGTGACCCGCGCGGTGCGCGCGATCGGCCGGGTGTTGCGTCGTCACCATCTCGACGTTCCCGCCCGTGTCCGCATCACCGCGCCCGCTCCGCTCGGCGCCGACGACCGGGACCGGCCGAACGTGGTCCAGGCCAATGTCCGCCTGCCGCACACACCGGCTCGCGTGCAGGTCACCGGACCGCGCGGGTTCGCGGTGACCTTCGCCGTCGAGCGCCTGGACCGCCAGCTGACCCGCCTGGCCGCCCGCCGCGGCCGCGACTGGCCCGATCCCGCCCGCCCGCCGCTGGCCGAGGTGACCGCCACCCGCCCGATCGTGCGCCGCAAGCGCTGCACCCTGCTCATCGGCACGCCCGCCGAGGCCGCCGCGGTGATGGACGCGATGGATTACGACGCCCACCTGTTCACCGACTCCGACACCGGCGAGGACGCGATCGTCTGCTGGACCCAGCCGGTCGGGGTGACATTGATCCGGCAGCGCAGCATCGCTCAGGTGGGGGAGCGCGATCAGGACCTGCTCGACTCGGTGCCGCTGCGGGTGCGTTCCGAGCCCGCGCCGGTGCTCACCGAATCCGAGGCGGTCGAGCACCTGTGCGGGCGCGGGCAGGCGCTGCTGTTCTTCACCGACGCCCGCACCGGCCGCGGCCGGCTGCTGTACCGCCGCTACGACGGCGATCTGACCATCGTGGCGCCCGCCTGAGCCGAGGCCGAGGGGCCTCGGCTCACAGCCCGCGCAGCTTGGAGGCCAGCACGGCCGCCTGGGTGCGCCGTTCCATGCCGAGCTTGGCCAGTAGTCGCGAGACGTAGTTCTTCACCGTCTTCTCCGCGAGGAACATGCGGGCCGCGATCTGCCGGTTGGTCAGTCCCTCACCGAGCAGGGTGAGCAGTTTGCGCTCCTGGTCGGTGAGCCCGGCCAGCGGCCCGGTGTCCGCGCGCAGACGCGCCTTCAGCGCTTCGGCGGCCCGGTTGTCCAGCAGTGAACGGCCCGCGCCGACGGCCTTGATCGCCTCCGCCAGCTCCATGCCTTTGATGTTCTTGACCACATAGCCGCTGGCGCCCGCCATGATCGCGTCGAGCATGGCGTGCTCGTCGGTGTAGGAGGTCAGGATCAGGCAGCGCAGCCCGTCGATCTCGGCGAGCAGTTCGCGGCACAGTTCGATGCCGTTGCCGTCGGGCAGGCGCACATCGAGTACCGCCACGTCCGGGCGGGCCGCGCGGATGCCGGTGCGTGCGCTCGCGACGTCACCGGCCTCGCCGATCACCCGCAGACCGGGATCGCTGTCGAGCAGGTCGATCAGGCCCCGCCGGACGATCTCGTGGTCGTCGACCAGGAACACCCCGAGCACGCCTCCCGGTGCCGATGATCCGGACGACGACCGGCCGGTGGCCGGCTCGAACGAATTTCCCACCGGGCCACCGTATCCCGCTCGCCGTGCGGCCGCATCGTGCTGGGGCGCGATCGGGTGGCGGCTGTGATGTGCGCCGTCGATCCGGCGAACTTGTCGGTGGGCGCGCCTAGCATGGCGATCGGGGGTCATGTCTGTTCATTCGCTGTACCCGATCGAGAAGGGACTCACCTGGTGGCCGATCGCCTCACTGTGCGCGGAGCTCGGGAGCACAACCTGAAAGGGGTCGACCTCGATCTGCCCCGCGACAGTTTGATCGTGTTCACCGGCCTGTCCGGCTCGGGCAAGTCGAGCTTGGCCTTCGACACCATCTTCGCCGAGGGGCAGCGCCGCTACGTGGAGTCGCTGTCGGCCTACGCCCGCCAGTTCCTCGGCCAGATGGACAAGCCGGACGTCGACTTCATCGAGGGCCTCTCGCCCGCGGTGTCCATCGATCAGAAGTCCACCAACCGCAACCCGCGCTCGACCGTCGGCACCATCACCGAGGTCTACGACTACCTGCGCCTGCTCTACGCCCGCGCGGGCACCCCGCACTGCCCGGTCTGCGGCGAGCTGATCGCCAAGCAGACCCCCCAGCAGATCGTCGACCAGGTGCTCGCCATGCCGGAGGGCACCAAGTTCCAGGTGCTCGCGCCGGTGGTGCGCACCCGCAAGGGCGAGTTCGTCGACCTGTTCGACCAGCTCAACACCCAGGGCTACTCGCGCGTGCGGGTCGACGGGGTGGTCTATCCGCTCACCGAGCCGCCCAAGCTCAAGAAGCAGGAGAAGCACGACGTCGAGGTGGTGGTCGACAGGCTCACCGTCAAGACCAGCGCCAAGCAGCGCCTCACCGACTCCATCGAGACCGCGTTGCGGCTGGCCGACGGCATCGTCGTGCTGGATTTCGTGGACCGCGACGAGCACGCCCACGATCGGGAGCGCCGCTTCTCCGAGCGGCTGGCCTGCCCGAACGGCCACCCGCTCGACATCGAGGATCTCGAACCGCGATCGTTCTCCTTCAACTCGCCCTACGGCGCCTGCCCCGACTGCACCGGCCTCGGCATCCGCAAGGAGGTCGACCCCGAGCTGGTGGTCCCCGATCCGGACCTGAGCCTGGCCGAGGGCGCCATCGCGCCGTGGTCGCGCGGTCAGACCGCCGAGTACTTCAACCGGTTGCTGTCGGGCCTGGCCGAGGCGATCGGCTTCTCGATGGACACCCCCTGGCGTCAGCTGCCGGTCAAGGCGCGCAAGGCGGTGCTCGAGGGCAGCTCGGACCAGGTGCACGTGTCCTACACCAACCGCTACGGCCGCAAGCGCTCCTACTACGCCGACTTCGAGGGCGTCATGCCCTTCCTGCACCGGCGGATGGACAACACCGAGTCCGAGCAGATGAAGGAACACTACGAGGGGTACATGCGCGATGTGCCCTGCCCGGTCTGTCAGGGCGCGCGGCTGCGTCCGGAGATTCTCGCGGTCACCCTGGCCGCGGGCGCGGAGAAGAAGTCGATCGCCGATGTCAGCGAGCTGTCCATCGGCGCCTGCTCGGAATTCCTCAACGGCCTCACGCTGGGGGAGCGCGAGACCGCGATCGCCGGTCAGGTGCTCAAGGAGGTGCAGGCTCGGCTGGGCTTCCTGCTCGACGTCGGCCTCGAGTACCTGTCGCTCTCGCGGGCCGCCGCCACGCTCTCGGGTGGCGAGGCGCAGCGCATCCGGCTGGCGACGCAGATCGGTTCCGGCCTGGTCGGCGTGCTGTACGTGCTCGACGAGCCGTCCATCGGCCTGCACCAGCGTGACAATCGCCGGCTGATCGAGACGCTGACGCGGCTGAAGAACCTCGGCAACACCCTGATCGTCGTCGAGCACGACGAGGACACCATCCGCGCCTCGGACTGGGTGGTCGACATCGGTCCGCTGGCGGGCGAGCACGGTGGACGCGTGGTGCACAGCGGTCCCTACGAGGAACTGCTCGTCAACACCGAATCGCTGACCGGCGCCTATCTGTCGGGTCAGCAGGTCATCGAGGTGCCGATGGTGCGTCGCCCCGTCGACAGGTCGCGCACGCTCACCGTGGTCGGCGCCACCGAGCACAATCTGAAGGGCATCGACGTGTCCTTCCCGCTCGGCGTGCTCACCTCGGTGACCGGCGTATCCGGTTCGGGCAAGTCCACCCTGGTGAACGACATCCTCGCCACCGTGCTGGCGAACAAGCTGAACGGTGCGCGCCAGGTGCCCGGCAGGCACACCCGCGTCAACGGCCTCGAGCATCTCGACAAGCTGGTGCGGGTCGATCAGTCGCCGATCGGGCGCACCCCGCGGTCCAACGCGGCCACCTACACCGGTGTGTTCGACAAGATCCGCACCCTGTTCGCGGCCACCACCGAGGCCAAGGTGCGCGGCTACCAGCCCGGCCGGTTCTCCTTCAACGTCAAGGGCGGCCGCTGCGAGGCGTGTTCGGGTGACGGCACCCTCAAGATCGAGATGAACTTCCTGCCGGACGTGTACGTCCCGTGCGAGGTCTGCCACGGCGCGCGCTACAACCGCGAGACCCTCGAGGTGCACTACAAGGGCAAGACCATCGCCGAGGTGCTGGACATGCCCATCGACGAGGCCGCCGAGTTCTTCCAGCCGGTCACCTCGATCCATCGCTACCTGGAGACGCTGGTCGACGTCGGCCTCGGCTACGTCCGCCTCGGTCAGCCCGCACCCACGCTCTCCGGCGGCGAGGCCCAGCGCGTCAAGCTGGCTGCCGAGCTGCAGAAGCGCTCGGCCGGGCGCACCGTCTACATCCTCGACGAGCCGACCACCGGCCTGCACTTCGAGGACATCCGCAAGTTGCTGATGGTCATCAACGGTCTGGTCGACAAGGGCAACACCGTGATCGTCATCGAGCACAACCTGGATGTCATCAAGACCTCCGACTGGGTGATCGACATGGGCCCGGAGGGCGGGTCCGGCGGCGGCACGGTGGTCGCCGAGGGCACGCCCGAGGACGTCGCCGCGACTCCGGCCAGCTACACCGGCCGCTTCCTGGCGGAAGTGCTCGAGCAGGCGGCCGCGGCCCCCGCCCGACCGGCCGGCAGCCCGACGGCCGCGCGACCGGCGCCGAAGAAGGCTCCCGCGGCGAAGAAGGCCCCTGCTGCGAAGGCGGCCGGGGCGTCGAAGTCGGGCGCCGCGGCGAAGCGGGCGGCCTCGGGCAAGAGTACGAGCGCGGGGAAGGTAGCGGCTGCCGAGAACGCCGCGGCCCCGGTGAAGGCCGCGAAGAAGAAGCCGGCCGAGAACGCCGCCGCCAAGCGTGCGGCCAGGAAGGCAGCCGCCTTGCGCTGATCGTGGGTGAGAGGGCAGGCGGGACGAGTGATTCCGCGTCGACGGCCGGTGCGCTTCTGCGTGCCGGCCGTCGTATGTTTGCTGGTCAGCGCCTCGGACAGGGGAGGGTGGGCGCGTCGCGGTGCGGCGAAGTTACCCGGGCGTCAAAACCCGGGGAAAGTGAAACGATGATGTGTAAGATCGGCGTCACCGTGTCCGGGAACGGTTCCGGACAGTCGCGGTACACGATCCCCGGCGCCGAGGCGCGGTGGCGCACCGACGGAGCTCCACCCTAAAGGCCGAAGCCGGGGGACAAGAAAGGAATGCAGCCATGGAAGGCGTGGACATCGCCGGAATTCTCGAGCTCGTTCTCGGATTCCTGGGCAGCGGCTCGTCGATCAACTACATCCCGGGCACGCCTGCCTGAGCGCGTCCGTCACGGAAGGAATCAACACCACATGGAATCCGGAAGCTCCGGTCTCACCGCACTTTTCACCGCCCTGGCCAACATGCTGAGCTCGGGCTCCTCGATCTCGGTCACCCCGCCGCCGGCCTAGTGACTTCCGGGCGGGGCGGCCGCTGCCAGGCCGCCTCGCTCCGTCCCGGCGCGCTCTGTCGTCGCGGTGACGATTCCCCGGCTTCGGGACCACCCGATCGGGCTCAGTAGACGGGGCCGGTGTATTTCTCGCCCGGCCCCTTGCCCGGCTCGTCCGGATGAGCCGACGCCTCGCGGAACGCGCGCTGCAAGGCCTGCAGTCCTTCGCGGATCGGTCCCGCGTGTGGCCCCAGATACTCCACCGAAGCGGTTACCAGCCCTGCCAGCGCCGTGATCACCCGCCGTGCTTCGTCCAGGTCCTTACGCGGGCTGTTGTCCGGGTCCTCGTCGGCCAGTCCGAGTTTCTCCGCGGCCGAACTCATCAGCATCACGGCCGCGCGGCTGATCACCTCGACAGCGGGGATCTCGGCCAGTTCGCGCACATCGCCCGGTTCACGCGGGGAGTCGTCGAGCTCGTCAGTCATGACTGACAGGCTAGCGAGGCCGCTCGCAGCATCCGGAGCTGGCCGATCTCGGCGATGTTCTTCATCAGTTCGGCGTTCACCCACCCCGCCAGGTGTGCGATGGTCAGGCCGGCCGCCGCGGGCCACGGATAGGCCGACGGCGCCTCGAATCCGGCGTCGGCGACCGAGTCCAGGGCCGCCGCCCATTCGGCGCGCAAGGTGCGCAAGCGCGTGAGCGCGGCCGCGCCGCTGCCCGCCCAGCAGAACTGCTCGCGCGGGGTCGGCTCCCGCCCGGCGACATGATCGAGCGCGGTGCTCCACCACCAGTCGATGTGCCAGCTGAGCCAGGCGATCGTGGGGGCCGGGATCGGGTCGGGCTCGGTGTCGGCCCAGTCCGGGCGCCACCGCCCGTCGCGGCCGCGGTGTACCGTCCAGACCAGCTCGGTGGGCTGCCAGAGGAAGTCCGTCTCGGTGAGTGTGTCCACGTGCACCTCGGCCAGCGCCCAGGTCAGATCGAACTGCCAGCGCAGCAGTTCGCGCGAGGGTATCGGCATGCTGGACAGCATGTGGGGCGCTGCCTGCGCGCGCAACGGGATTTCCGGCGATCCGGTCCCGGGCGATTCGGAGCACGGGCGTGATAGTGCTAGACTTTCTGCCGACGACCGCCCCGGCTGTGCTGGGGCTGACAAGTGGAGCCCGACTCCCACCGTTGCCGGCGACGACCGTTCGGACGATCGCACTGGTGAAACGGTCCGGTCATCCGCCGATACGGGCGGATTTTCCGCGCGAGATCCGTGCGCGGGAGTCGTTGCGATTCCGTCGCATCGGCGATCGGTCGACTCGGGCCCCGTTGCGGTGAAATACCGCACCGGGGCTTTTGTGTTGAAACAGGGGTTGCATTACTTGCGGTCGTCGTGACGACACCGCTTGACCTAGGAGGCCCCATCAGCACTGAGACCCGCATCAACGATCGCATCCGTGTTCCCGAGGTCCGACTCATCGGACCTGGCGGCGAGCAGGTTGGGATCGTGCGTGTTGAAGATGCACTACGCGTCGCAATGGAAGCCGATCTCGATCTCGTCGAGGTCGCCCCGGATGCCCGTCCGCCGGTCTGCAAGATCATGGACTACGGCAAGTTCAAGTACGAGACCGCGCAGAAGGCGCGCGAGTCCCGGAAGAACCAGCAGCAGACCGTCATCAAGGAGCAGAAGCTCCGGCCGAAGATCGACGACCACGACTACGAAACCAAGAAGGGCCATGTGATGCGCTTCTTGGAGGCCGGGTCCAAGGTCAAGGTGACGATCATGTTCCGGGGTCGCGAGCAGTCCCGGCCCGAACTCGGGTACCGGTTGCTGCAGCGGCTCGCCGGCGACGTCGCCGACCTGGGTTTCGTCGAGACCTCGGCCAAGCAGGACGGTCGCAACATGACGATGGTGCTCGCTCCCCACAAGGGTGCGAAGACCCGCGTGAAGGCGCAGCAGGCGGCCACGCAGCCCCGGCAGGCCGCCGCACCGGCCCCCGCCGCCGACCAGGGCGGGCAAGCCGCCGGTCCGCAGTAATACGTTCAGATGCCGCAGGTCTCCCGGTGACCTGCGGGACGACAGATAGAGGAATCCATGCCGAAGATGAAGAGCCACAGCGGCGCCTCGAAGCGATTCAAGGTGTCCGGTAAAGGCAAGCTGCTGCGTCAGCAGGCGAACCGTCGCCACCTGCTCGAGCACAAGTCCTCCCGCCGGACTCGTCGTCTGGACGGCACCGAGGTCGTCGCGGCTGCCGATGTCCGTCGCGTGAAGAAGCTGCTGGGCCGGTAACTCGCTCCACCGGCTCACCGCCATCCTCCCGACCACATCCGGGCGCGACCGCGCCCCCTACTCGATCAAGGACTGACCAGTGGCACGCGTCAAAAGGGCCGTCAACGCTCAGAAGAAGCGCCGTTCCATCCTCGAGGCCTCCAAGGGCTACCGGGGCCAGCGCTCGCGGCTGTACCGCAAGGCCAAGGAACAGCAGCTGCACTCGCTCACCTACGCCTACCGGGACCGCCGGGCGCGCAAGGGTGATTTCCGCAAGCTGTGGATCGCGCGTATCAACGCCGCGGCGCGCTTGAACGACATCACCTACAACCGCTTCATCCAGGGCCTGAAGGCCGCGGGTGTCGAGGTGGACCGCAAGATCCTGGCCGAGCTGGCCGTCTCCGACGCCGAGGCGTTCGCCGGTCTGGTGGCCGTCGCGAAGGCCGCGCTCCCGCAGGACGTCAACGCCCCGGCCGCCTGAGCCGAACCTCGTTGACAACGGGAAACTCTTCGGAACGACCCGCGGACGCGCTCTCACGGGCGCATCTCGCGGGTCGTTTCGTCGTATCGCACCGCGGTGGGTCGTCGTGGACGAGCTGACGAGCCGGCACAATCCGCGAGTCGTCTCGGCTGCCAAGCTCCATCGGGCCGCGCACCGCCGCAAGACCGGGCTGTTCCTCGCGGAGGGGGCGAACGCGGTGACCGCCGCGCTGGCGACGGGCCGCGTCCGGGAGCTGTTCTACTCGGCCGCCGCGGCCCAGCGCGAGCACGAGCTCGTCGCCTCGGCCGCCGCCACCGGCGTGCGCACCACGCTGGTCGACGACCGCGCCGCCGAACACCTCGGTGAGACCGTCACCGCTCCGGGCCTGGTCGCCGTCTGCGAGCAGATCGACGTGCCGCTTGCCGACGTGCTCGGCCGCGACCCGCGCCTGCTGGCGGTTCCGGTGGAGATCGCCGAGCCCGGCAACGCAGGCACCCTGATCCGGGTCGCGGATGCGGTCGGCGCCGACGGTGTGGTGCTGGCCGGCCCCACCGTCGACCCGCACAACGGCAAGTGCGTGCGGGCCAGTGCGGGCAGCCTGTTCCACGTGCCGATCGTGCGCGGCCGTGAGATCGAGCAGACCCTGACCGCGGTGCGCGAAGCCGGGCTCACCCTGCTGGCCACGGCGGCCGACGGCGAGGTCGACCTCGACGAGGCCGACGAGATCCTGGCGGGCCCGGTGGCCTGGCTGTTCGGCAACGAGGCGCACGGCCTGGATCCGGCCGTGGCGGCCCGCGCCGACCACCGCGTGCGCATCCCCATCCACGGCCGCGCCGAGAGCTTGAACCTGGCCGCCGCGGCGGCGATCTGCCTCTACGCGAGCGCCCGTGTGCACCACCGCGCTCGCGACTCGGATCCGGCGCGCCGGTAATCCGGGTGAATCGCCGGAAACCGATCCCATAGGATTTCGTACCAGCAGCAATCCGGACCGGGACTCGACCCGGCCCGCACCGACCCCAACGGGAGAGACGAACCATCGTGGCCGACGACAGCACCGGAGTCGAGCGCAAGACCGACGAGCGCAATGCCGCGGAATCGGCCGTGGACCTGAGCGAAGAGGCGCTGGCCGCGGCCGCCGCCGAAGCCGAGAAGGCCTTCGCCGCGGCCGCCGATCTGGACGCCCTCGCGGTTGCCAAGACCGACCACCTGGGCGGCAAGGCCCCGTTGGCGCTGGCCCAGCGGGCGCTCGGCGCGCTGCCCAAGGAGGAGAAGAAGGACGCGGGCAAGCGGGTGAACGTGGCCCGCGGCCGGGTCTCGCAGGCCTTCGAGGCCCGCCGCGAGGTGCTGCTGGCCGAGCGCGATGCCGCCGTGCTGGTCGCCGAGGCCATCGACGTGACGCTGCCCGCCCGCCGGCGCCCGGCCGGCGCCCGTCATCCCATCACCGTCATCTCCGAGCGCATCGCCGATGTGTTCGTCGCGATGGGCTGGGAGGTCGCCGAAGGCCCCGAGGTCGAGACCGAGCACTTCAACTTCGACGCGCTCAACTTCCTGCCCGACCACCCGGCCCGCACCATGCAGGACACCTTCCACATCGCCCCGGAGGGTTCGCGCCAGGTGCTGCGCACGCACACCTCCCCGGTGCAGGTGCGTTCCATGCTCGAGCGCGAGCTGCCGATCTATGTGGTCTGCCCCGGTCGCACCTTCCGCACCGACGAGCTCGACGCCACCCACACCCCGGTGTTCTCCCAGGTGGAGGGGCTGGCCATCGACAAGGGCCTGACCATGGCGCATCTGCGCGGCACGCTGGACGCCTTCGCCCGCGCCCTGTTCGGCCCCGACACCCGCACCCGTATGCGGCCCAACTACTTCCCCTTCACCGAGCCCTCGGCCGAGGTCGACGTGTGGTTCCCGGACAAGAAGGGCGGCGCGGGCTGGGTCGAGTGGGGCGGCTGCGGCATGGTCAACCCGAAGGTGCTCATCGCCAGCGGCATCGATCCCGACGAGTACAGCGGTTTCGCGTTCGGCATGGGTCTGG
Source organism: Nocardia higoensis NBRC 100133 (assembly GCF_000308595.1). Classification (GTDB taxonomy): domain Bacteria; phylum Actinomycetota; class Actinomycetes; order Mycobacteriales; family Mycobacteriaceae; genus Nocardia; species Nocardia higoensis. The sequence continues at coordinate 118,476 of NZ_BAGA01000065.1, forward strand.
AGCGGACCCTGCAGTTCCGCAACGGCATCCCCGATATGCGCGACATCGTCGAGGGCGACGTGCGGTTCACCCTGCCCTTCGGCATCCAGTCCTGACCTCCCCCTTCGATCGAGAGAGCGAAAAGTCACGTGCGAGTAGCGCAGTCCTGGCTGACCGAGATCATCGAGCGCGCCACCCCCGGCTGGTCGGTCACGCCCGAGGAACTGGACGCCGCGTTCGTCCGCGTCGGGCTGGAGGTCGAGGAGGTCGACAAGCTGGCCCGGGTGACCGGCGACCTGGAGCATCCGCTGGTGGTCGGCCGCGTCCTGGAGGTCACCGAGCTGACCGAGTTCAAGAAGCCGATCCGGTTCTGCAAGGTCGACGTCGGCAATGTCGAGCCGCAGGAGATCGTCTGCGGCGCGCGTAACTTCGCGGTGGGCGACCTGGTCGTGGTGGTGCTGCCCGGCGGCGTGCTGCCCGGCGGGTTCGCGATCAGCTCGCGCAAGACCTACGGTCACGTCTCCAACGGCATGATCTGCTCGGTGGCCGAACTCGGCATCGGCAAGGACCACTCCGGCATCCTGGTGCTGGAACCGGGCACCGCCGAGCCGGGCACCGACGCCAACGAACTGCTCGGCCTCGACGACACCGTCATCGAGCTCAACATCACCCCCGACCGCGGCTACTGCTTCTCGGTCCGCGGCTTGGCCCGCGAGATCGCCTGCGGGGCCGATTTGGAGTACCTCGATCCCGCGGTGCGCACGCTGCCCGCCGACGAGGCCCCGGCCTGGCCGATCCGGGTGGAATCCGATTCCCGATGCACCCGGTTCGCGGCGCGCCGGGTCACCGGCATCGACCCGGCCGCGGTCAGCCCGTGGTGGCTGCAGCGCAGGCTGCTGCTGTCGGGCGTGCGGCCGATCTCCCCGGCCGTCGACGTGACCAACTACGTCATGCTCGAACTCGGCCAGCCCCTGCACGCCTTCGACGCCGCGCGTCTCAACGGTGGTCTGGTGGTGCGCACCGCCAACAGGGGCGAGACCCTGCGCACCCTCGACGACGTGGAACGCACCCTCGACGACGAGGACGTGGTGATCGCCGACGACTCCGGCGTGATCTCGCTGGCGGGCGTGATGGGCGGCGCGAGCACCGAGGTGAGCGCGGAAACCACCGACGTGCTGCTGGAAGCCGCCACCTGGAACTCGCTGCTCATCTACCGCACCGCGCGCAGGCACAAGCTGGTCTCCGAGGCGGGCAAGCGCTACGAACGCGTCGTCGACCCGGAACTCAATGTCGCCGCGCTGGACCGCGCCGCCACCCTGCTCGCCGAGATCACCGGCGGCACCGTCGAACCCGTGCTCTCCGATGTGCGGGTGCCCACCCCGGCCCCCGAGCCGATCCGGATGGACATCGACTTGGCCGATCGCGTCGCGGGCGTCACCTACCCGCGCGGCACCTCGGCCCGCCGGCTGGCCCAGATCGGTTGCCACGTCGAGGTTTCCGTCGACGAGGAGACCGGTCACGGTCAGCTCGTGGTGACCCCGCCGAGCTGGCGTCCCGATCTCGCCCAGCCCGCCGACCTGGTCGAGGAGGTGCTGCGCCTGGAGGGCCTCGAGCAGATTCCGTCGATTGTGCCGACCGCCCCCGCCGGTCGCGGTCTGACCGCGGTGCAGCGTCGCCGCCGGGCGGTGAGCCGCGCGCTGGCCTTCGCAGGCGCCGTCGAGGTGCCCGCGCCGGTGTTCCTGGCCGCGGGCGTCTTCGACGTGTGGGGCCTGGACGAGGACGATCCGCGCCGCGCGACCACCCGGGTGCTCAACCCGCTCGACGTGGAGCGCGCCGAGCTGTCCACCACGCTGCTGCCCGGTCTGCTGGAGATCGCCCAGCGCAATATCTCCCGCGGTGCCCGCGACCTCACCCTCTACGCCATCGGCCAGGTCACCCTGGCCACCGGCGCGACCAAGGCCGTCGAGCCGTTGCCGGTGGACCGCCGTCCCACCGACGAGCAGATCACCGAACTACTGGCCTCGCTGCCCGAGCAGCCCGTCCGGATCGGCGCCGTGCTCACCGGCCGCCAGGAACCGCGCGGCCCGTGGGGCCCGGGCAGGCAGGTCGAGGCCGCCGACGCCTTCGCCCTGGTCGAGGCCGTTGCCGACGCCGCGGGCGTGGTGATCGAACGTCGCGCCGCCGCCTACCTGCCCTGGCATCCGGGCCGCTGTGCCGAGCTCGTCGTCGACGGCACCGTCGTCGGTCATGCGGGCGAGCTGCATCCGGCGGTCCTGGAGCGCGCGGGCCTACCCGCCCGCACCTGCGCGGTCGAACTCGACCTCGACGCTCTGCCGCTGACCGAGGCCCGGCCGGCGCCGGTCGTCTCGGCGTTCCCCGCGGTGCTGCAGGACGTCTCGGTCAGCGTCGAGAAGTCCGTCTCCGCCGCGGCCGTCGAATCCGCTCTGCGCGGCGGCGCGGGCGATCTGCTCGAGGACGTCGCCCTGTTCGACGTGTACGAAGGCGAGCAGGCGGGCGAGGGCCGCAAGTCCCTCACCTACGCCCTGCGCTTCCGCGCTTCCGACCGCACCCTCACCGAGGACGAGGCCAGCGCGGCCCGCGATGCCGCGGTTGCCGCCGCGGGCGAGTCGGTGGGCGCCGTCCTGCGCGGCTGAGCGGCGAGAGCATCCGGAATCGGCCGGCAGGGGGGCACACCCTGCCGGCCGATCTCGTTCAGGTCAGCGGCCGAACCGCGGCGATATCGAATTCCGTCACCGACGCTTCGACAATCGCGGCACTCTGCCCCTGCTCGGGCCCGCTCCCGCGAAACGCCTCGACCTCCTCCTGCGTCGCCCATCGCTCGAACACGTTGATCCGGCCGGGCTCCACCAGGTCCGCGCCGATCGCGAAATCCAGGCACCCGCGCGCTCGCCGTGCCTGCTCGACCACCCCTGCGCATCCGGCCACGACAACCATCGCCTGCTCCTCTCCACTCTCCAACTGAGACCGGACCGGCCCGCCGAACTCATCGGCCGGACACACCCGTGCACGGGCCCGGTCGGTGCGAGGCACGCCGATCGGGCGCGAAGGGCCTTCAGTCGCGCGGGAGAATCGCGCTGTCGGCGTCCGGCGCCCCGGTCCAGGTGTCGGACCAGTCCCAGAGTGGTTGCAGCGCATCGCTGAGCCGGACGCCGCAGACGGTGAGCTCGTAGGCCCCTTTCGGGCCGTGCTTGTGCACCAAGCCCGCCTCCTGCAACTGCTGCAACCGGTTCGACAGCATGCTGGACGAGCAGTTGCCCATGCTGCGGCGCAACTGCAGGAAACCGAGGGGACCCGGCTCCAGCTCCCAGATGATGCGCAGCGTCCAGCGCTGCCCGAGCAGATCGATCGTGGACAGGACTCGGGTATGTGCGGGTGTCTTCTCGGAGCCGCCGTCCGCGTCGGAGTTTGCGCTTCTCATTTCGAAGCACCATATTTTCGGCCGGCTCGGCGCCTTGGTGCTGAACGCCTCCGGAGGTCTGGAGCGCGACGCCGGCGCCGGCTACGCCCTGCGGCTGAACCGCGACGCCCAAGTCGATCTCGCCACCGCCGCACTGCCGTTGCTTTCGCCTGGCGGCCGCATCGTCTTCGTGACCAGCCATCAGGCGCATTTCCACGGCAGCGGTCGTCCGCTGCCCGACGGCTACGAGCCGATCGCGGCGAGCAAACGTGCGGGGGAGGACGCCCTGCGTGATCTCGTTCCCGAATTCGCCCGTCGGGCTGTCGGATTCACGGTGGTCTCCGGTGACATGATCGACGGCACGATCATCATCCGCCTGCTGGAGCGGCGCGATCCGGCCGCGGTCGCCGCCCGCAGAAACGCCGGACCGCTGCCGACCGTCGAGGATTTCGCCGCCACTGTCGTGCGGGCCGTCGATGCCGAAGTGTCGGACGGTCACACGTTCTACGTGGGCGGGGAGGACTACGTGGAAGCCCACTGACCTCAAAACTCCCTGCCGTGGCGCCGAGTTCCGCTACCGTGATGCCTAGAAGTTATAGGCATAGAGGTGCTATGTATATAGACAAGGATCTGGTGGCGGCGTCCTCCACGCTGCTGGTGCTCGGAATCCTGGCCGAGGGCGAGTCCTACGGGTACGCGATCCTCAAGCGGGTGAAGGAACTGTCCGGCGGCCGGATCGAGTGGACCGACGGCATGCTGTATCCGCTGCTGCACCGACTGGAGCGGGCAGGCTATGTGTCGGCGTCCTGGGGCGCCGCGCAGACCGGACGCAAGCGCAAGCACTACGCGCTCACCGAGGCCGGGCGCGGGGTGCTGGTGGAACGGCGCAGCCAGTGGGATGTCGTGGCCGACGCGTTGAACGAGGTGTGGCGCAGCGCGCAGTTGCCACGCGCCGCCGAAGGTGGCCTGGCATGACGGGCACCGACGAGCGACTGGAATCGCAGATAGGGCAGTGGCGCGGCTACATCGAACGGCATCGCGCGATCTCGGCGGCCGATGTCGACGAGATGGAAGACCACCTGCGCGACCAGATCTCGGATCTGAGCACCGCCGGATTGGCCGCCGACGAGGCCTTCCTGGTCGCGGTCAAGCGCATGGGCAGCGTGGACGCCATCTCGCGGGAGTTCGCGCGCGAGCATTCCGAGCGGCTGTGGAAGCAGTTGGTGCTGCTGCCCGCGCCCGCGGAGGGCGTGCGTGGCCCGGACCGGGAACTGCTGGTGGTCCTCGCGGCAGCCGCGTCCGCCGGAGTGGCGATCACGATCGCCGTGCTGGCCGGTATCGATGAGAACCTGTTCGCCCGGACCGCGAGTCTGTTCGTATTGCCCTTCCTCGCAGCCTATTTCGCGTGGAAGCGGCAGCTGGGCCCGCGGGCGCTCGCCGTCCTGGTCCTGCCGTTCGTGGCCGCCGGGATTCTGCTCACGACCTTTCCGTTCGAGCGCGACGGCGCCACAGAGGTGATCGCCGCCATCCACGCGCCGCTCATGCTCTGGTTCGCCGTCGGTTTCGCCTATGTCGGCGGCGAGTGGCGATCGGACCGCCGTCGCATGGATTTCATCCGGTTCACCGGCGAATGGATCGTCTACCTGACCCTGATCGCGCTCGGCGGCCTGATCCTGATGGGCCTGACCGTCGGCGCGTTCGAGTCGCTCGGCCTGGACGCCGAGGAGACCGTCCTGGACTGGGCGCTGCGGTTCGGACCGGCGGGCGCGGTCGTGGTCGCCGCCTGGCTGGTGGAAGCCAAGCAGAATGTCGTGGAGAACATCGCGCCGGTGTTGACCAGGGTGTTCACGCCGATCACCATCGTCATGCTGACGGTCCTGCTGGTGGGATTCGCGGCGGCGGGCAGTCTTGTCGACGTCGACCGCGAGCTGCTGATCCTGATGGATCTCATCCTCGTCGTGGTTCTCGGCCTGCTGCTCTACGCGATCTCCGCGCGCGACCCGCTGCTGCCCGCGGACCTGTTCGACACACTCCAACTGGTGCTCGTCGTGCTCGCGCTCGCGGTGGACGTGGTCATGCTGACGGCGATGCTCAGCCGGATCGCGGAGTTCGGCGTCACCGCGAACAAGGCCGTCGCCCTCGGCTTGAACCTGGTCCTCGCGGTGAACCTGGTGTGGTCGGCCCGGCTGCTCGGCGGATTCCTGCTCGGCCGCTTCGGTTTCCACGCGGCCGAGCGCTGGCAGACCCGCTACCTGCCGGTCTTCGGCCTGTGGGCGGCGCTGGTGGTCGCCGCGGTGGCGCCGCTGTTCGGTTTCGTGTGAGCCGGGATCGAGAGGCTGCGGGAGTAGCGTGGACATCGGTCCGGTTCGTCGATGATCACGGAGGCTCTCATGACTGTTCGAGCGGAATGGAACGGCGTCGTGCTCGCGGAGAGCGACGACACGGTGGTGGTCGAAGGCAACCATTACTTCCCGGCTTCCGCCGTGCGCTCCGAGTACTTCACCCCGACCGATACGCACTCCGTGTGCCCCTGGAAGGGCACCGCCTCGTACTACACGGTGCGCGTGGACGGGAGCGAGAACCCGGATGCGGCCTGGTACTACCCGGAGCCGAAAGAGGCCGCCGCGCAGATCAAGGACCACGTCGCGTTCTGGCGTGGCGTCGACGTCGTCGAGGACTGACTGCCTGTAGGTCGCATCGAACTGCTGCCGGGACGCAACCCCCGGCAGCGGCTCCGGTCGCTGCGTAGCCTGGCTACATGAGCGACAAGGACCAGATCCTCGCCGGGCTGGCCGCCCTGCCCGATGCCGAGTTGGCCGAAGTCCTGCGTGCGGCCGTCGCCGGCCGGCCCGCTTTTCACGCCGTGCACGCCGCCCTCGCCGAGATGGCCGATTCCGGCGGTGGGGAAGGGCTCGCCGAACACGAGACGATTCCTCGGGGCGACGGCACCGGTAGTGTGACCAGCACCACTACTCGACCCGTCGGTGACCCTCCCGGCTCGATATCGGGCCAGGTAGGTGGCCCCGTTTTCCCCGGCTCCACGGGGTTCCCGGCTTCGGGGGACAGTGGCTACAGCTCCTCCGGAGTCCCCACCTTCGACTCGGTTCGCGATAAGGTCGACCGACGTTTCGGCACCGCGCAGGGAATGAGCGAACTCGATCGCCTGACCCCCGCGGGACGCGACGCCGACGAACAATTCGCCGCGCGCGAGCAAGCCGCGCGTGAGCGCCTCGACCGTATCCGCAGATCACTGCACGGCGAGGACGCCGACTGACGCCCGCCGCCCTCGGCGGGCGGACCGACGACAGGGGTGGATTCGATGACCGAACCGCGTGCGATGGCCGAACGGCTGCTCGACGCCCAGGTGGACTTCCTGCTGGCCGAAGTTACCGGTGAGCGATTCGCGGAAGTGGTCGCCCGCGATGTCGCCGACGTGCTCGCCGTCGCCGGGACCATCGGATTCGGCGAGGTGGTGGCGCTCGAGGACGGCAAGCAGACCGTAGCCACCGTGGTGGACCTGATCGGCGGCAGCCCGGTGCTGGCCGACATGGTCGGCGTGTTCGCCGACGCCATCTACGACCACATCGCCGACAACGACACCGACACCCTCGGTTCGGTCGTCGATCGCGAACCGGTCGAGCAGTTGCTGGAAAAGGTGCTCGGTATGCACCAGGCCCAGGAGCGAATCCTGGACCGGCTCACCGAATCCCCGCTCGTCGCCACGGTCGCCTCGAAGTTCGTCGACAAGCTGATCAACGACTTCGTGCAGGCCAACCGGGAACGGGCCGAGAAGATCCCCGGCGTCGGCTCGCTGATGTCGCTCGGCCAGTCCGCGGCCAACCGCGCCAAGAAGGCCGCCGCCGACAACACTTTCGTCGGCGATCTCGCGGGCAGGGGCGCGCTGTTCGCCCTCAAGCGCACCAACAACGCCATTCGCGAGATGCTGCGCGACGCCCCCGTGCACTCGGCCGCCATGGAGTTCTGGGACCTGCACGCGGGCGAGCCGGTCAGCGGCCTGCGCGAGTACCTCACCAAGAAGGACCTGCACGAACTCGTCCTGCTCTGCTACGAGATCGCGGTGACCACCCGGGAGAAGCAGTACTTCGGCGAACTCGTCGCCCAGTGCGTCGAGGTCTTCTACGACGAATACCGCGATCACACCCTCGCCGCCATGCTCCCCGAAATCGGCCTGACCGCCGAGGACGTCACCGCCGAGATCCTGCGCTACGGCCCCGCCGTCGTCGAGGCCGCCAAGCGCGACGGGGTGCTCGCCCGCCTCATTCGCGAACGCCTCGAGCCGTTCTACACCTCCGATGTCGTCCTGAGCATCCTCGCCGACGCGGGTGAGTGACCTGCTGCCCGCCTGCCGATACGGCGGGCAACCCGGCCGGGGCGCCGGCGGCCACCGGCCGAGCGTTCACGACTCCGATCGGGCGAGCACCGCGATCGGCAGGGTGCGCGTCGTCAGCGCCTGGTAGGTCGCGAAATCGGGGTAGTGCCGCACCAGCACCTTCCAGCGCGCGTCGTATTCGGCGGGATCGGTGATCACGCGTGCCGCCACGGGCCAGGACTCGGCGCCGACCTGTACCTCCGCGCGGCCGGCGGCGACGAGATTGTGCCACCAGTTCGGCGGCTTCGGGTTGCCGCCGTAGGAGCCGCAGACGAGCAGATCGTCGCCGTCGGGCACGTACATCAGCACCACCGGCCGCGGCTGTCCGGATTTCCTGCCGACCACGGTCAGCTGGAAGATCGGGCGCCCGAGGAACTTTCCGAACCGGGTGCCGCCGAAGCGGGTGTAGAGGCGGGCGTGCAGGCGGCTCTGCAGCTTGGTGATGCCGGTCAGCCGGGTGCTGCCGAAGTGCGCCACCCGGCCGGTGCCGGTGAGTTTCGTCGGGGTGACGTCGTTTGCCATGCGAATTCCTCGGGATAGTTCGGGTCGTGCGGGTGCACGCTACCCGGTTGTCCACAGGCCGGGCACCGCCCGCGCGCCTGTGTGATTCTGCCGCGTCCGGGCCGCCCGACGACGCGATCCGGCAGTAGGGTCGAGCGCATGACCGAACCGCGGATCGAGACCGAACAGGACGCCACCCGGCCGCTGCGCGACGACATCCGCTTCCTCGGCGGCGTGCTCGGCGAGACCATTCGCGACCACGAGGGCCCCGAGGTGTTCGACCTCATCGAACGGGTGCGCGTGGAAGCGTTCCGGGTGCGCCGCGAGGAGGTCGGACGCAGCGCCGTGGCGCAGATGCTGCGCGATGTCGACATCGCCGTGGCGCTGCCGCTGATCCGCGCCTTCACCTACTTCGTCCTGCTGGCCAACCTCGCCGAGGACATCCAGCGCGATCGCCGCCGCGCCGTGCACGTCGCCGCGGGGGAGGCGCCGCAGGATTCCTCACTGGCCGCCACCTACAACAAGCTGGACGCCGCCGCACTCGACGCGGGCACGGTGGCCGATCTGCTGTCGGATGCGCTGGTCTCGCCGGTCATCACCGCCCACCCCACCGAGACGCGTCGCCGCACCGTCTTCGACGCGCAGGCCAGGATCACCGAGCTGATGCGCCGGCGGCAGTGGGTCAACGACCCGCGCGAACGCGCCGAGGTCGAACTCGGCATCCGCAGGCAGGTGCTCTCGCTGTGGCGGACGGCGTTGATCAGGTTGGCGCGCTTGCGCATTCAGGACGAGATCGCCGTCGGACTGCGCTACTACGATCTCACCTTGTTCGATGTCATCCCGGCCATCAATGCCGAGGTGCGTGCCGCCCTGCGCGCCCGCTGGCCGCAGGCGGAGCTGCTCGATCGCCCGATCCTGCGTCCGGGCTCGTGGATCGGCGGCGACCGCGACGGCAATCCGTTCGTCACCGCCGATGTGGTCCGGCACGCCGCGAGTCAGGCCGCGAGCGTGGCCTTCGGCCGGTATCTGCGCGAACTGGTGGAGCTCGAGAAGACCCTCTCCCAGTCGGCCCGGCTGGTATCGGTGACGCCCGAGGTCGAGGCCCTGTCGGCGGCCGGTTACCCGGACCCCGCCACCTACAGCGACGAGCCGTATCGCCGTGCGCTGCATCGCATCAGGGTCCGCCTGTCCGCCGCCGCCGAACGCGCCCTCGGCGCCGCCCTGCCGAACTCGGCGACCGGCCCGGACCCCGAGCCGTACCCGGGGCCCCGCGAATTCCTCACCGACCTCGAGGCGATCGACGCCTCCCTGCGCGCCTCCCGTGACGATCTGCTGGCCGACGACCGGCTGGCGGCGCTGCGGCACGCGGTGGAGACCTTCGGCTTCCATCTGCAAGGTCTGGACATGCGGCAGAACTCCGAGGTCCACGAACAGGTGGTCGCGGAACTTCTGGCGTGGGCGGGCGTGCACCCCGCCTACGCCGACCTCGACGAGGACGCCAGGGTCGAGCTCCTCGCCGCCGAATTGCGCACCCGGCGACCGTTGCTCGGCCCGCACGCGCGGCTGGGGGACGTGGCGGAGAAGGAGATCGGCATCGTCCGCGCGGCTGCGAGCGTGGTCGACACCTTCGGCCCCGAGGCCGTGCCGAACTACATCATCAGCATGTGCACCTCGGTCAGCGACATGCTCGAGGCAGCGCTGCTGTTGAAGGAAGGTGGCCTGCTCGACCCGGGTGCGAGCGTCCGGCCGGTGGGTCGCGCGGGCGACGGTGACGCGGGCGCGGACAGCCCGTCCGCGTCCGGACCGCGCTGCTCGGTGAACATCGTGCCGTTGTTCGAGACGATCGAGGATCTCGCGGCGGGTGCCGCCACGCTGTCCGCGGCGCTGGAGGTGCCCGTCTACCGGGATCTCGTCGCGGCGGCGGGCATGCGCCAGGAGGTGATGCTCGGGTATTCGGACTCCAACAAGGACGGCGGATACCTGGCCGCGAATTGGGCGCTGTACCGCGCCGAACTGGATCTGGTCGAGGTCGCGCGCAAGACGGGCATCAGATTGCGGCTGTTCCACGGCCGCGGCGGCACGGTCGGCCGCGGCGGCGGGCGTAGCTACGACGCCATCCTCGCCCAGCCGGCGGGCGCGGTGCGCGGCGCGCTTCGGCTCACCGAACAGGGCGAGGTGATCGCCGCGAAGTACGCCGAAGCCGGTGCGGCACATCGAAATCTGGAGTCGCTGATCGCGGGCACCCTGGAATCGACCCTGCTCGACGTGGAGGGCCTCGGGGCCGATGCCGAACCCGCCTACGAGCTGATGGACGATCTCGCGGCGCGGGCGCGGGCCGCCTACTCGCGCCTGGTGCACGAGACTCCCGGCTTCGTGGAGTACTTCCGGCAGTCCACCCCGATCGCCGAGGTCGGCGATCTCAATATCGGCAGTCGGCCCGCTTCCCGCAAGCCCACCAACTCGGTCGGCGATCTGCGGGCGATTCCGTGGGTGATGTCGTGGAGCCAAGCCCGGGTCATGTTGCCCGGCTGGTACGGCACCGGCGCCGCACTGGAGGAATGGGTCGGTGACGACCCGCAACGGCTGTCCCGCCTGACCGAGCTCTATCGGCGCTGGCCGTTCTTCAACACGGTGCTGTCGAACCTGGCGCAGGTGATGGCCAAGAGCGATCTTGCCATCGCCGCCCACTACGCCGAACTCGTCGACGACGTGGATCTGCGCGACCGGATCTTCGGCATGATCACCGAGGAACACGCCCGCACATTGCGGATGCACGCCGCCATCACCGGCCACGATCAGCTCCTCGCCGACAACCGGTCGCTGGCCGAGTCGATCCACAACCGCTTCCCCTACCTCGAACCCCTCAATCAGATGCAGGTGGAACTCCTGCGCAGGCTCCGCTCGGGCGAAGACACCGAGTTGGTCAAACGCGGCATCCTGCTGACCATGAACGGCTTGGCGACAGCCCTGCGCAACTCGGGGTAGGGCGATGATCGACAACGCCGCGGTCGCCGCCCTCGCCGATCGCGTGCTCGGCCCCGAACACAAGAGCCTGCCGCCTGCGGCATGGGGTCGCACCGCACGCGAATTCCTCTCCACCGCACCCGAACTCGCGGAGTTCCAGACTCCGCTGCTGACCCTCGACCGCGCCGCGCTCGCCCACAACGCGACGGTGATGGGGGAGTGGGCGGGCCGGGCCGGGGTGCGTCTGGCCCCGCACGGCAAGACCACGATGGCCCCGCAATTGTGGGCAGACCAGCTGGCGGCGGGCTGCTGGGCCATCACCCTCGCCACCGGCTGGCAGGTCCAGCTGGCCCGCGCGTTCGGGGTGCGCCGGATCGTGCTGGCCAACAGCCTGCTCGACCGGAGCGCACTGCACTGGCTGGCCGGCGAGCTCGCCCGCGACCCGGATTTCGAGTTCTACTGCTGGGTGGAGGACCCGGCCGGGGTGGACATCATGGACCGCTGCCTGGCGGACGTGCCCGAGCCCGTCGAGGTGGGCGTCGTCGTCGAACTCGGCGCCCCCGGCGGCCGCACCGGCCTGCGCTCGGTGGCCGACGCCCACCGCCTCGCCGAAGCCGTGCGACGCTCCCGACACCTGCGTCTGGCGGGCGTCGGCGGTTACGAGGCCGCCCTGGCGGCCGACCGGGAGCCGCCGAGCCTGCGGAAGGTGGCCCATTACCTCACCGAACTGGCCCGCCTGCATCATGAACTCGCCGATTCCGGCGGCTATCCCGGACCCGCGATCGTCACCGCGGGCGGCAGCGCCTACCAGGATCTCGTGATCGATCACCTCGCCGGACTGGCCGACGAAACCGGCGCACGCGGTGTGCCCACCACGGTAGTCCTGCGCTCCGGCGCCTATCTCGTCCACGACGACGGCTTCTACGCGGGCATCTCGCCACTCGCTCCCGACCGCGCCCCGCGCACGTTGCTGCCCGCCATGCACGGCTGGGCGCGGGTGCTCTCGGCTCCCGAACCCGGCCTCGCCCTTCTGGACGGCGGCAAGCGCGACTTCCCGTACGACCTGGGAATGCCGGTGCCGCAGAGGATTCCGGGAGCAACGATCAGCGCGTTCAACGACCAGCACGCCTTTCTCCGCCTGCCCGCCGACACCGCGGGCCCGCCGATCGGCTCGATTCTGCGGCTCGGCCTGTCACACCCCTGTACGGCCTTCGACAAATGGCGCCTGATTCCCGTCGTCGACGACACCTCCGCGCCCCAACCGGTGGTCGTCGACCTCGTCCACACCTTCTTCTGACGCCGATGCCCGCGTCTCGATCACGGCCGATCGATACGTGGTCGGCCGATACGTGGCGGATCCGCGCCCCGAACCCGCGCGGCGATGGCCGGCGCGCGTCGGTCGGCCGACCTCCGCCTCAGTGCGCCGGCGTTCAGTGGGCCGGTGCGTAGTGCCCGAGCCGTCAGCCGAGCAGAGCGCGCACGATCCGCTCCAGGTCCGGCTTCGGATCGAAGCCGTCGGCACCGGACACCGCCGCCCGCAGCGTCACCCCGTCGAGGTAGTCGACCAGCAGCGCGGCCGCGGACTCGTCGCGTCCGGCGCCACGCACCAGCTCGCCCGCCCACGCGGTCAGCCGCTGCCGTCCGCGCAGCACGGACTCGTGCGGTCCGTCGGCGCGGGCGTCGAGGAACAGCGTGTAGCGGGCCAGGGTGCGCGTGCGGTCGGTGGTGACGGCGTGGCGGACGAAGGCGGCCATGGTCTCGATGAGCTGGTCGACCGTGCCGGGAGCCGGGACGCGGCTCAGCGCGGCCCAGTCGAGGTGGTCGCGCTCCTCCAGGCGCTCGGCTATTCCGCTGAGCAGGGCGTCGCGGGTGCGGAAGTAGTTGGAGGACGAGCCGGCCGGGAGCCCGGCGGCCTCGTCGACCGCTCGATGGGTCAGGGCACGCGAACCCCGCGTACCGAGCAGGTCGATGGCGGCGTCGAGGAGTCGTTCGCGGGTGGTCGGCACGCAGCGATACTACGCCGGTAGTGATCGCCACTACAGATGTTGTATCTGTACTACGGAAGTAGTAGTTTCGGACCGTGGCCGTACAGTGGCCCTCACGGACTGGAGAAGCGATATGCCCGAGTTGACCGTCGTCGGCGCCGGAATCGGCGGCTTGGCGACCGCGATCGCGTTCACCCGGATCGGCTGGCAGGTGGAGGTGCTCGAACGCGCGCCCGCACTCACCGCCCCGGGTGCGGGACTGTCCCTGTGGCCCAATGCCTTACGGGCGCTCGACGCGCTCGGGATCGGTGACCGGGTGCGCGCCCGCGCCCGCGAGGACGGCTCCGCCGGTATCCGCGACAGTCGCGGCGCCTGGCTGTCGAGGTTCGACGTGCCGGCGCTGCAGGCCCGCTACGGCCTGCCCATCGTGGTGCACCGCGCGGATCTGCTCGACATCCTGCGCGCCGCCGTCCCGGCCGGCTCGATCCGCACCGGCATCACCGTGACCGAAGCCGGCATCGACGGTACCGTCACGCACTCGGCGGGCGAATCCCGCGCCGACCTGGTCGTCGGCGCCGACGGCATCAACAGTGTCGTGCGCCGCGCCGTGGCGGGCACGGTCGCCCCGGTCTACGCCGGCTATACCGCCTGGCGGGTGATCGTCACCCCTACCCGCCCGATCGCCGCCCTCGGCGAAACCTGGGGTCGCGGGCTGCGCTTCGGCTATGCCGCTCTCGCCGACGACCGCGTCTACTGCTTCGGCGCCGCGAACAAACCCGAGGGTGCGCCGAGCGCGGGCCTTCCCGAACTGCGCGATGTGTTCGGCGGCTGGCACGACCCCATCCCCGCGCTGCTCGCCGACGCCGACCCGGCCGCGGTCCTGCATCACGACATCTATCGCCTGCCGAATCTGAAGTCCTTCGTCTCCGGCCGCATCGCCCTGCTCGGCGACGCCGCCCACGCGATGAGCCCCGATCTCGGCCAGGGTGCTTGCCAGGCGCTCGAGGACGCCGTCGTCCTCGCCCGCATCGCGAAGAATTCCGGTGACCTCACCGAATACGACCGTCTGCGCCGCCCGCGCACCAGGATGATCGCCGCCAGATCCGCCCGGCTCGGCGCCGTGGGTCAGCTCTCCGCCCGGCCCGTCGTCGCCGCCCGCGACGCGGTCATGCGCCTGACCCCTTCTTCGGCCCAGTTCCGTGTTCTCGCGACGATTCTCGATTGGCGACCCTGACATCTCGCAATTGCGGCCGGTAATCGACCGCAATCGTGCCTAGCGTGCCATCCATGACCCTCCGAGAAGAGATACGCCCTTTTCGCATCGACATCCCCCAGGACCGCATCGACGATCTGCACCGGCGGCTGGCCCATACGCGATGGCCAGGGGAGTCCGCCGCGGGCTGGGAGAAAGGCACTCCGGTGTCGTATCTGCGGGCGCTCGCGCAGTACTGGCGCGACGGATTCGATTGGCGCGCGATCGAATCCGATCTCACGGAGGACCGCGCGAAGCTGGAGGTCCTCACCGGCGCGGAGAGCTTCACCCACTACGGCTACGCGGCGGTGCAATCCGGTCGCCCCGGCACTCTCGCCGTGGCCATGCACGATTCCCCCGCCGGGCTGCTCGCCTGGATCGCCGATATGTATCACCGCTGGACCGATCCCGCGATCACCCTGCCCGAGGACGCGGTCGGCCGCGACGCGTTGCTCACCGATGTCCGCCTGTACTGGTTCACCGGCTGCTTCTCCTCCTCCATCCGCCTCTACGGCGAAGGCGAGGCATGGGGCGCGGCCCCCGGACCCTCCGGTGTCCCCACCGCGGCGGCCGTCTTCCCCGGCGACACGTCCATCCGCGCGATCGCGGAGCGCAGGCACACGATCGTCCGCTGGACCGAGTACGACCGCGGCGGCCATTTCGCGGCCCTGGAGGCGCCCGACCTGCTGGTCGACGACATCCGTGCGTTCTTCCGATCACTGCGCTGACGGCCGGGCGCCTCGCCCGGCCGTCAGCGCCGCCCGGCTTCGACCTACTTCCGCCAGAAGATGTGGTGCGTCACGCCGCTCGGACTGGGCACCTTCTCGAGGTGGAAGCGATCGGTCAGTTCCTCGGGGGATTCCCAGAGCTTCAGCCCGGAGCCGAACTCGATCGGCGAGACCGCCACGTGCAGGGTGTCGACGAGGTCGGCGTCGAGGAACTCCCGAATCGTGGTGACGCCGCCGCCGAGCCGCACGTCCTTGCCCTGCGCGGCCTCCTTCGCCCGGACCAGGACGGCGGCCGGGTCCTCGTCGACGAAATGGAAGGTGGTGTCGGAGAGGGTGATCGACGGCCGGGGGTGGTGGGTCAGGACGAACACCGGGGTGTGGAAGGGCGGCTGCTCGCCCCACCAGCCCTGCCATGCGTGGTCCTGCCACGGTCCGCGCTGCGGTCCGAACTTGTTGCGGCCCATGATCTCGGCGCCGATATTGTTCGCGAAGTCCCGGGTGAAGTAGTCGTCGAGCCCGCGGCTGCCGCCGGGATCGGTGCGGTTGGGCCAACTGGCGGTGGCGCCCGCCCAGGCGAGCATGGCGCCGGGGTCGAGGCCGAACGGGGTGTCGAGGCTCTGGTCCTTCCCGGCGGCGATGCCGTCGCTCGAGACGTTGAAATTCTGGACTCGCAGTAGTTGTGGCACTCGCTTCTCCTGCATCGTGACGAGGGTTGTCGTAGTGCAGACGACGCAGCCCCGGCGAATTCATCGCTGTGCCACCGGCGATCCGCGCCCGCTGCCGGCAGTTGACCTTGACACGATGTCAAGGACTCCAATGGTCGGCGAAGGAGGTGGTTGTCGTGAACACAACCCCACATGGTCGGCTCGCCGACGCCCTGTCGGCGGCCGACTCGTCGGTCCGGCTGCGGGCTGCCCTGTCCGCGGGTACCGAGCCCGATCCCGGTCTGCTGGAGATCCTGATCGCCCGGTGCGGCGTCGAGCCGGATTTCTTCATCCGCGACATGCTGACCTGGGCGTTGTGCCGGCTGCCTGCCGACATCACGGTGCCGAGGCTGATCGAGGAGCTCGATTCCGCGATCGCGCAGGCGCGCAGCCAGGCGCTGCACACGCTGTCCAAGATCGGCGACCCGCGCGCCTGGCCGCCGGTCTCGGCGCGAGTACACGACGAGGACGACGAGGTGGCGCGCAGCGCGTGGCGAGCCGCGGTGGCGCTCGTGCCCGTGGGGGAGGAACTCGCACTGGCAACCGCGCTGGTGCCCGAACTCGGGCGGGGCGACCGGGACAGGCAACTGAGCCTGAGCCGCGCGTTCGCCGGACTCGGCGAGGTCGTCCTGTCCGTACTCGACGCGGTGGACACGCATCCCGATCCGCTCGTCCGCGCCCACGCGGAGGCGACCGGACAGCTCGTGCGCGACCCCGAGAGCAGCTTCACCCTCTCGGTGGAGGTGGCCGAACGTGTCGTGATCGCGGGTCCGGACCACTGAGAGGAGAGGCGATGTTGATCGGCGAGGTCTCGCGGCGCTCCGGCGTCAGCACCCGCATGCTGCGCCACTACGACGCGGTAGGCCTGGTGCAGCCCACCGGGCGCACCTCGGGCGGCTACCGCGAGTACTCCGCCGACGACATCCGCCGCCTGCTGCACGTCGAGAGCCTGCGCACCCTCGGGCTCTCGCTGCAGGAGGTCAAGCGGGCGCTCGACGAGCCCGAGTTCACGCCCGCCGAGCTGGTGACCGACCTCATCCGGCACACCCGCCTGCGGATCGCCGCCGAGGAGGAACTGCTCGCGAAGCTCGAGCGGGTCGACGCCGCCGCCCCGGCCGAGTGGGAGGACGTGCTGCGCGTGGTCGCGCTGCTGCGCGCCCTGGAATCCGGTCACGCTCCGCGCCGTCAACAGGCGGTCCTGTCCGCGGACGCGCCCACCGCGCTGCCGATCGATGCCCTGGTCGATGCCGTCCTGGCCGAGGACAACGCGGATGTGGCCGGGGCCTTGCGGTGGTCGCTGGCCAGGGCACGGGGGTATGGGCTCGAGGGTCTGGCCGCCGGACTGGACTCGGCATCGGTCGAGGTCCGGCGTCGCGCCGTCACCGCCATCGCCGAACTGCGCGTGGGCGAAGCGACGGAACTGCTGCGCGCGGCGCTCGGCGACGCGGATGCCACAGTCCGCGGGCGCGCGGCGCTGGCACTGGGCTCCCGCGGCGAGATCGACGCGCTGCCCGCCCTCCTGGCGATGGTCGTCGAGGGCCGAAGCGATGTCGAAGCGGCCGAAACGCTCGGCCTCCTGGCCGACATCGCGTCCGAGGCCGACATCGTCGCGTGCGTCTCGGGAGCGCTCGCCGGCGCCGAGGCCCCAGCCGTCCGGCTGCGCCTCACCCAGGCACTCGCGGAGATCCCCGGCCCGGCCGCGCGGCGCGTACTCGACGCCCTGACACACGACGGCGACCGGGAGATCGCGGCCACCGCCACCGCGATCCTGACCCACCGGGACCGCGGACCACGACGGGAACGGCGCAACGGCCTGCGCGGTGATCCGCCGATGCCGGGCGGTGATACCTGAGCCACCGCCGGCAGCAGCTCCGCCGAGGTGACTTCCCACATCACCAGGAGCAGGTCACCCATCGCCGGGGCCGCAACAGTCGCACGCGTATCCGTGTGTCAGCCGTCGTCGGCGTATCGGGCCGCCATCGCCCGGGTGGTGGCCGCCATGCGCTCGCGCAACTCGACCGGTTCGAGAACCTCCACGTGCTCGCCCATCGGCAGCAGTCCGTGCACCAGGACCGGATAGGACTCCGCGCCCACGGTCACCTCGACCCAACCCTGTTCGTCGGGCTCGCCGCGCGTCGCCAGCGCCTCGGTCGCCGCGGCGGGGTCCAGGAACAGCCGCAGCAGGCCCAACCGGTCGGCGGCGATGCGGCACCGGGCACGCACGCGCAGCATGGATCGGGCGAACTCCTCCTGCGCGGCGGCCCAGTGCTCGGCGAGCTGGAAGCCCGGCGGGCGGGTGAAGGCGCGATCGGTGGGGGTGGCGGAAACGATGCGCCCCACGCGATAGGAACGGATGGCGTCGCCGCTGCGGGCCACGAGATACCACGTGCCCGCCTTGAGGACCAGGCCGAGCGGGTCGAGATTCCGCAGTACCTCGCCGTCGGCGCGCCCGTACCGGACTTCCAGGGTGCGGTCGTGCCAGAGCGCGTCGGTGATCGCGGCAAGAGCCGGGGTCTCATCGGGTCGACGGAACCAGCCGGGCGCGTCCACGTGCACACGTTCGGCGATCCGGGTGGCGCGCCCGCGCATCTCCGGCGGCAGCGCGGCCAGCACCTTGAGCTGGGCGGTGGCCAGCACGGTGCCCAGGCCGAGGTCGGTGGCTGCGCCGGGCAGGCCGGTCAACAGGACCGCATCGGCCTCCTCGGAGGTGAGCCCGGTCAGCCGCGTGCGGAAACCGTCGAGCAGGCGGACGCCGCCGCCCCGGCCCTGTTGGCTGTAGACGGGCACGCCCGCCGCCGACAACGCCTCCACGTCGCGGTAGACGGTCCGCACCGACACCTCGAGCTCGGCGGCCAGTTCCGGTGCGCTGATGTGCCCCCGGGTCTGCAACAGCAGCAGCAATCTCACCAAACGGCTCGCGCGCATCCGCGAACACTATCCGCGGAACCTGACAGAAGATGGCATGTTCCCGGCGGTTCCACCTGCACACCGCCACGGTGGGTAGCGGCCCGTGGACGACCACAGCCCCTGTCACCGGCACTGGTGACAGGGGCTGTGTTGCTCGTTCGGCGGGGGACGTCCCGCTCAGGCAGCGCGCTCGATCGGAGACGTCTCGATCAGAGGTAGGCGCCGCAGACCGGCCATGCGCCGGGACCCTGGCCCGCGAGCACGTTCTCCGCGACGCGGATCTGCTCGGCCTTGCTGGCGTTGTGGGCCTGGCCGGAGCCGCCGTAGGCCTCCCAGGTGCTCTGCGTGAACTGCAGGCCGCCGTAGAAGCCGTTACCGGTGTTGATGGCCCAGTTGCCGCCGCTCTCG
The DNA here is from genome assembly GCF_000308595.1 of Nocardia higoensis NBRC 100133. Classification (GTDB taxonomy): domain Bacteria; phylum Actinomycetota; class Actinomycetes; order Mycobacteriales; family Mycobacteriaceae; genus Nocardia; species Nocardia higoensis. The sequence continues at coordinate 137,712 of NZ_BAGA01000065.1, forward strand.
CACTGTGCGACGGCGTCCCAGTTGTTGGCCGAGGCGGTGGCCGTGGAGAGACCGAACGGGATGGCGGCGAAGGCGCCGGCAGCGGCGACGAAGGTGGCGACGCGGGTGCTGATCTTTCGGTTCTGCGACATGAGAAGTTCCTCGCTGCGCCCACCGACTCGGCAACGTGGCCTGAGTCCCTGTCCCCAGTGGATGTCGGGGTTATCTCGAACCGTGGGACAGGGTCTGTCGGTGTTCGGCGGTTCGAGCGGCGTGCCCGTCTCGGTTCGATCGGGCCGAGCTCGACCATAACGAAAGAATCTCGAACAATCACGCGGAGGTAACGTCGCTAATGTCTTGACCGATTATCGAGGGATAACTGTATTGCTCCCGGTAAAGGCACGGAAATGCGGGGGTCGTTCGATCGGATGTTCTAACGGAATTGTGGCGCACCTCACGTTTCAGGCCTGCGGATATGTGATGCGGGCGACCGAAGAGGCTCGCCAATTCGCGTGCCGAGCTGGACGGGCTCGTCATTTCCGCAGGTAGATCGAGGTTTCTGCCGGTCGCCGCATTGGTCTCGATGTGTTACTCCGAGTTGCGGGGCCGGATAGACGCTGCCGCGTCGACAGTGGCTCGCCCGCTGCTGTGCGGCCGTTTCGAATTATATGAATAGCTTTGTTCGAGAAAAACTGCGCGCTCGGCTACGGGTCGGAACGGCGCTCGTGGGCTCGGTGTCGGGCCGTGACCGACGCGGTGTGCGGCCGGGGTGAATTCCGCCGCCGGTGGAGCGGATTCGCGTCTCTTCGTCTTGTCCGGAGAATTTCTGATCTTGAATTTCGCAGCCCTCGCCGGAAATTCACGAAGCCGGACCCGTTGGCGAATCCGATTGCGGTGCAAGGCCTTCGTCTCCGCGCGGACATGCGGAAGCGGGTGGCCGGCCGGCTGCCGGCATGCGGGCGGTCGACGAGGCGAGCAGGTCACGCCGAGTCGTGTCACCGTTGGGTCACGGTCACTCGGTGGGTCCGGTGGCAGCCGAGGCGGTCGGTGTCGCTGTGGCCGAATCGCCGTCGCCGCGGTCGCGGCCCCGGTGGTGTCCCGGCTGTCGCGTGGCTGCATCCCGGATGTGGTGCTGCTCTTGATATTCGGGATTCTCGTCGGCCCCGCACGCGCTCGGCTGGGCTGACTCCGGCGGTGGCGTCGATCCGGTGGGCGAGGCGTGGGAGACGCTCGGCTTCGGCCTCTTCATCCCGGTGCCTTCCGAGGTGTCCGGGGGTGGGCATCGACATCGGCGAGCAACGGCCCTCGGACCCGGTCATGAATGAGCTTGCACAGTCGTGCATAATCATTTCATGGCTGATTCGGATGCCCCTCTGCGGATTGCTGTCGCCGGAGCGAGCGGATACGCGGGCGGCGAGGTCTTGCGCCTGCTGCTCGCCCACCCACGTTACCGATCCGGGCACCTCGAGATCGGGGCGCTGACCGCGGGCTCCAACGCGGGTTCCCCGCTGATCACCCACCAACCCCATCTGCTGGCACTGGCCGACCGGATCCTCGCGCCGACCACGGTGGAAGAGCTGTCCGGCCACGACGTGGTCTTCCTCGGCCTGCCGCACGGCCAGTCCGCCGCGATCGCCGCGCAGCTGCCCGAATCCACGGTGATCATCGACTGCGGCGCGGACTTCCGGCTGCGCGACGCGGCCGCCTGGACCAAGTACTACGGCACCGAGCACGCGGGCACCTGGCCCTACGGCCTGCCCGAACTGCCCGGTGGCCGCGCGGCGCTGCGCGGCGCCACCCGGATCGCGGTGCCCGGCTGCTACCCGACGGTGTCGAGCCTGGCGCTGGCCCCGGCGGTCGCGGCGGGCATCGTCGAGCCGACGGTGAACGTCGTCGCGGTCAGCGGCACCTCCGGTGCGGGCCGCAAGCTCGATGTCGGCCTGCTCGGTTCGGAGGTGATGGGCTCGGTGCGCGCCTACAACATCGCGGGCGCCCACCGCCACACCCCGGAGATCGCGCAGAACCTGTCCGCGCTGTCCGGCGACCCGGTGAAGGTGTCGTTCACCCCGGTGCTGGCTCCGATGCCGCGCGGCATCCTCGCCACCTGCACCGCCCCCACCACCGTCGACGCCGCCGAGGCCCGCGCGGTCTACGAGAAGGCCTACGCCGACGAACCGTTCGTGCACCTGCTGCCCGAGGGCATGCTCCCGCAGACCGGTGCGGTGCTCGGCTCCAACGCGATGACCCTGCAGGTCACCGTGGACGCCGATGCCGGGCTGCTCGTGGCGATCGGCGCGATCGACAACCTGACCAAAGGCACCGCCGGTGGCGCGGTGCAGTCGATGAATCTGGCCGTCGGCTTCGATGAGACCGAAGGACTTCCCACCGTAGGAGTGGCACCGTGACGACAACCGAGAGCGGCACCGGCAAGCTGGTGCGGACCCAGGGCGTGACCGCCCCGCTCGGCTTCCGGGCGGCGGGCATCGCCGCGGGCATCAAGGCCAGCGGCAAACCGGACCTGGCGCTGGTCTTCAACGAAGGTCCCGAATACGCCGCCGCCGGCGTATTCACCAGTAACAAGGTGAAAGCCGCGCCGGTGCTGTGGTCGCAACAGGTGCTGACCGCCGAGCGGCTGCGCGCGGTGATCCTGAACTCCGGCGGCGCGAACGCCTGCACCGGCCCCGGCGGTTTCCAGGACGCCCACCGCACCGCCGAGGAACTCGCCGCGGCGCTGAGCAATTGGGGCACCGAGACCGGCGCGGGCGAGATCGCGGTCTGCTCCACCGGCCTGATCGGCGACCGGCTGCCGATGGACAAGCTCATCCCGGCGATCACCGAGATCGTGCACGAGATGGCGGGCGGGCTCTCCGGCGGCACCGAGGCCGCGCACGCCATCATGACCACCGACACGGTGCCCAAGGAAGTCGCCTTCCACCACCGCGACAAGTGGAACATCGGCGGCATGGCCAAGGGCGCGGGCATGATGGCGCCCTCGCTGGCCACCATGCTGGTGGTGCTCACCACCGACGCGGCCGTCAGCGCCGAGGCGCTGGACTCCGCGCTGCGCAAGGCCACCCGGCTCACGTTCGACCGGCTCGACGTGGACGGCTCCTGCTCCACCAACGACACCGTCCTGCTGATGGCCAACGGCGCCTCCGGGGTCACGCCCTCGCAGGAAGAGCTCGACGCCGCTGTCTTCGCGGTCTGCGACGATCTCGCCGCCCAGCTGATGGCCGACGCCGAGGGCGTCACCAAGCGGGTGCGGGTCGTCGTCACCGGCGCGGTCAGCGAGGACGAGGCCCTGATCGCGGCCCGCGCCATCGCCCGCGACAGTTTGGTCAAGACGGCGCTGTTCGGCTCCGATCCGAACTGGGGCCGGGTGCTGGCCGCGGTCGGCATCGCCCCGATCACCCTGGACCCGGATCGGATCTCCGTGTCCTTCAACGGGAATCCGGTGTGCATCGACAGCGTCGGCGCGCCCGGCGCGCGCGAGGTGGACCTGTCCGGCGAGGACATCGAGGTTCGCGTCGAACTGAACGTGGGCGAGGGCGAGGCGATGGTGCGCACCACCGACCTGTCGCACGCCTACGTCGAAGAGAATTCGGCCTACAGCTCATGACCGCCGTCGATCGCCTGAGTGCGCTGGACCAAGCACACGTCCTGGCCGGCGCGCTGCCCTGGCTGCAGAAGTTCCGCGACAAGATCGTCGTCGTCAAGTACGGCGGCAACGCCATGGTCGACGACGAACTCAAGCGCGCCTTCGCCGCCGACATGGCGTTCCTGCGCACCGTCGGGGTGCACCCGGTGGTGGTGCACGGCGGCGGTCCGCAGATCAGCGCCATGCTGAAGAAACTCGGCCTGCAGGGCGAGTTCCGCGGCGGATTCCGGGTCACCACACCGGAAGTCATGGATGTGGTGCGGATGGTGCTGTTCGGGCAGGTCGGGCGTGAGCTGGTCGGTCTGATCAACGCCCACGGCCCGTACGCGGTCGGCATCTCCGGCGAAGACGCGCGGCTGTTCACCGCGACCAGGCGCACCGTCCTCGTCGAGGGCGAACCCACCGACATCGGCCTGGTCGGCGATGTCACCGAGGTGAACCCGGCCGCCGTGCTCGACCTGATCGACGCGGGCCGGATCCCGGTGGTGTCCACCATCGCCCCGGACGCCGACGGCGTGGTGCACAACATCAACGCCGACACCGCCGCCGCCGCGCTCGCCGAGGGCATCGGCGCCGAGAAGCTGGTCGTCCTCACCGACGTCGAAGGCCTCTACACCGACTGGCCCGACCGTTCCTCGCTGACCAGTGTCATCGAGGCCGGCGCGTTGGAGACCTTGCTGCCCAGCCTGGACGAGGGCATGGTGCCCAAGATGGAAGCCTGCCTGCGCGCCGTGCGCGGCGGAGTGCCGAGCGCGCACGTGATCGACGGTCGGGTCGCGCATTCGGTATTGCTGGAACTGTTCACCGGAGAGGGGATCGGCACGATGGTGACTCCGGGAGGAGAGACGGAATGAACGCTTCAGCACAGCCCGGCGCGGCAGCGCAGGGCACCGGACAGAGCACCGAGCAGCTGCGGCAGCGCTGGTCCTCGGCGCTGATGAACAACTACGGCACCCCGCAGGTCGCGCTGGTGCGCGGCTCGGGCGCGGTCGTCTACGACGCCGACGGCAAGCGCTACCTCGATTTCCTCGGCGGCATCGCGGTCAACAGCCTCGGCCACGGGCACCCGGCCATCCTGGCGGCGGTCACCCAGCAGCTGGGCACCCTCGGCCACGTGTCGAACCTCTATGTCAGCGAACCGGTGATCGAGCTGGCCGAGCGTCTGCTGGCGCACTTCGGCGACGGTGAGGGCAAGGCCTTCTTCTGCAACTCCGGCACCGAGGCCAACGAGGCCGCCTTCAAGATCGCCCGGCTCACCGGCCGGACCAAGATCGTCGCCTGCGAGGAGGCCTTCCACGGCCGCACCATGGGCGCGCTGGCGCTGACCGGTCAACCCTCCAAGCGTGCGCCCTTCGAGCCCATGCCGCCCGGCGTCGTGCACGTGCCCTACGGTGACGCCGCCGCGCTGGCCGCCGCCGTCGACGATCACACCGCCGCGGTGTTCCTCGAGCCGATCCTCGGCGAATCCGGCGTGGTGGTTCCGCCGCTGGACTACCTGGCCAAGGCACGCGAGATCACCTCCCGCCACGGCGCGCTGCTGATCCTGGACGAGGTACAGACCGGCATCGGCCGCACCGGCACCTTCTACGCCCACCAGGCCGCGGGCATCGTCCCCGATGTCATCACCCTGGCCAAGGGACTCGGCGGCGGCCTGCCCATCGGCGCCATGCTGGCGACCGGCCGCGCCGCCGAACTGTTCAACCCCGGCATGCACGGCACCACCTTCGGCGGCAACCCGGTCTGCGCGGCCGCTGCGCTCGCCGTGCTGCGCACCCTCGACGAAGAAGGGCTGCTGGCCCATGTCGAATCGGTCGGCAAGCGGCTCAGTGACGGCATCGCCGTGCTCGAGCATCCGCTCATCGATCATGTGCGCGGCGCGGGCCTGCTGATCGGGATCGCCCTGACCGACAACGTCTCCGCCGAGGTGGAGGCGCGCGCCAGGGAAGCGGGCTACCTGATCAACGCCCCCAAGCCGAACGTCCTCCGGCTGGCGCCGCCCCTGGTGCTCACCGAGGCCCAGGCCGAACATTTCGTCGCGGACCTGCCCGGCATCCTCGACGCCGCGGCCGCCGACGCGAAGGGAGCCCGGTGATGACCGGCGAACTGCGCCATTTCCTGCGTGACGACGACGTCTCGCCCGCCGAACAGGCCGAAATCCTCGACCTGGCACTGGAACTCGCGAAGGCCCCGTTCTCGCGCCGCCCGCTCGAGGGCCCGCGCGGCGTCGGGGTGATCTTCGAGAAGAACTCCACCCGCACCCGCTTCTCCTTCGAGGTGGGCATCGCCCAGCTCGGCGGGCACGCGGTGGTTGTCGACGGCCGCGACACCCAGCTGGGCCGCGAGGAGACCCTCGCCGACACCGGCCGGGTGCTCTCCCGCTATGTCGAAGCCGTGGTCTGGCGTACCTTCGAGCAGGACCGCCTCGACCAGATGGCCTCGGCGGCAACGGTTCCGGTGGTCAACGCGCTGTCCGACGAGTTCCATCCCTGCCAGGTGCTGGCCGATCTCATGACCCTGCGCCAGCGCCTGGGCACGCTGTCGGGCCGCAAGCTCGCCTACTTCGGCGACGGTGCGAACAATATGGCGCACTCGCTGCTGCTCGGCGGCGTCACCGCCGGACTCGATGTCACCATCGCCGCCCCGGCCGGTTTCGAACCGCTGCCGTGGGTGCTCGAGGCCGCCCGCAAGCGCGCCGCCGAGACCGGTGCGACCATCACCGTCACCGGCGATCCCGTCGCCGCCGCCCGCGGCGCGCACGCGCTGGTCACCGACACCTGGACCTCGATGGGCCAAGAGAACGACGGCCTGGACCGGGTCGGCCCGTTCGTCCCGTATCGCATCGATGCCGCACTGCTCGCCCACGCCGAACCCGACGTGGTGGTCCTGCACTGCCTGCCCGCGCATCGCGGCGACGAGATCACCGACGAGGTCATCGACGGTGCGCGCAGCGCGGTCTGGGACGAGGCCGAGAACCGGCTGCATGCCCAGAAGGCTCTTCTGGTCTGGCTGCTGGCCAAACGGGAGGGCGCGTCGCTATGAGACGCGGAACTGCTGCCGGACAGGTTGCGCGGCGCGGGGATACCGTGGGCGGTACCGGTGCGGTCCGGTCGACGCAGCACCGACGACGCGGGGAGACGCGACGATGAGCGTCTCCACCCCTGAGCGCGGCTCCGGGCGATCGTCCGACGGTAGAGGACCGGCGATCGCCCGCACCCGCGCGGGCCGCCAGTCCCGCATCATCGAACTGCTCTCCGCCCACGCCGTGCGCAGCCAGACCGAACTGGCCGCCCTGCTTGCCGCCGAGGGCATCGAGACCACCCAGGCCACGCTCTCCCGTGATCTCGACGAACTCGGCGCCGTGAAGCTCCGCGCGGCCGACGGCGGCGCGGGCGTCTACGTCGTCCCCGAGGACGGCAGCCCCGTCCGCGGCGTCACCGGCGGCACCGACCGCCTCTCCAAACTCCTCGGCGACCTGCTCGTCTCCACCGACGCCAGCGGCAATATCGCCGTGCTGCGCACCCCACCCGGCGCCGCGGGCTATCTGGCCTCCGCCCTCGACCGCGCCGCCCTGCCCTACATCGTCGGCACCATCGCCGGCGACGACACCATCGCCGTCATCGCCCGCGAACCCCTCACCGGCGCCGAATTGGCCGCCAAGATCGAGGAACTGGCCTGAGCGGATCGCGCTCCGTCTCCCGAGGCAGGCGCGCAGGAGCCAGAAGCGAGCGCAGCGGAGGCGGTGGAGGTGGGCCACACACCGCGAGATCCCGGAACCGGCGGTCACAAGCGACCCGGGACGATGTCGGCAGTGGCAGGTAGCTCGTTGCTAGGGTGGATTCGTGCTGGTGGCGCCGGATGCGGCCGCAGCGCGTGAACGGACCAAGAGTTGCCCGGCCCAGGTCGCGGCGACACCCATATCGGCCTGATGCACACCTTCGGAAAACGTCAGGAGTGATCATGTCCGGCAAGACGCTTACCTCAGCCGTGCTGGTGGTGCTGGCCGCGGCTGCTGTACTCACCGGCTGCGGCAACGACGATTCGGCCGCGGGCCGCACCGAGGGGGTGACCACCACCAGCGTTTCGGCGCCCGCGGCGCCGGGCACCGCCACCACGGCCGTCCCGGCCGAGGCGCACAACGACGCCGACATCGCTTTCGCGCAGCAGATGATCCCGCACCATCAGCAGGCGGTGATGATGGCCGAGATGGCGCTGATGCGGTCGACCGATCCGCAACTCATCGAGCTGGCCGAGCGGATCCAGGCCGCCCAGCAACCCGAGATCGCGACGATGACCGCGTGGTTGCAGGCATGGGGTGTGCCCGTCATGGGCGGTGGGCACGGCCCCGGCCCGCACGGCGGTGGCTGGCCGATGCCGGGAATGATGAACGACGAGCAGATGTCGCACATGGGGGCCGCCACCGGTGCCGAGTTCGACCGGCTGTGGCTGACCGGGATGATCACCCATCACGAAGGAGCGATCACGATGTCGCGCACCGAGCTCGCCGAGGGCGCCTACCCGGACGCCAAGGCCATGGCCCAGCACATCATCGACGGCCAGCAGGCCGAGATCGACCAGATGCGGGACATGCTGCACGGTTGATCCGTTCCGTTTCCTGTCGAGCGCGCGGCTGCACGTACATTTTCCTGCCTGTCACATCCGTGACCGAGATCGCAACACGAGCCGCCTACCGTGAGGGCCATGCCGCCACGCCGACGATCCGCGTTGCTCGCCCGGTTGGTGGTCGACGAACCCGGCAGGCCCCAGATCATTCTGGGCGAACTGCGCCGGGTGATCCTGGACGGGGCGGTGCCACCGCGCACCGCCATTCCGCTGCGTGAAGTCGCGGAACTGTTCGGCGTCAGCCACATACCGGTTCGCGAGGCGCTCAAAACGCTCATGGGGGAGGGGCTGGTCACCCACCAGCCGCATTCCGGATACACCGTTGCCCAGCTCACCGCCGCCGAGCTACGCGAGATGTACATAGTCCGGGAGACTTTGGAGACAGCGTCGCTGGCCGCGGCCGCCCGCCACGCCACCGAGGCCGACATCGAGGCCCTGCTCGGTGTGAACGCCGATCTGGAAGCCGCCATCCGCGACGACGACCCGGTCGCCTACCACCGCCTGTCCAGGCACTTCCATGTCGCCCTGACCAGGCCGTCGCGCATGTTCCGGCTGCTGCACATGCTCGAAACAGCCTGGAACGTCACCGAACCCGTGCAGACGATGGTGCACGTCGATCGAGCCGATCGCATCCTCCTGCACACCGACCATGCCCACCTGCTCGACGCTTTCCTCGCGCGCGACGTCGACCGTCTGCTGACGGCGGCCGAAACACACCACCGCCGGCTGGAGAGTGTCATCGCGACGCTGCCCACCGACACCGGACTGCTTGCGCCGGAGGATGTTCCGGCGGCTCCGTAACGGAGCGCGCGCCCGCGCCGGTCACGGCCCACCGGCGCGCCGAGCGGTTCGGGCACCGGAGGCGTCACCACCGTGGCAGAGTGCGCAGTGCGAGCCGGTGACAGCGCGGCCGCCTGTCAGGAACGAACGCGGGCCGGGCAACGGCGAGCCGGGAGTCGAACGGTCGCCGCCGTGGTCCTCGACGGGAAGGATGCGGTGGGATGGCTTCACAGGACGGACACGGCCCGGGCGAGGTGTGGGCATGAGCCGGGTGCTGGTGGTCGGTGCCGGGATCGGCGGGCTGGCGGCCGCGATGCGATTGCAGGCCATGGGACATCGGGTCACCGTGCTCGAGCAGTCGGAGGAGATCGGCGGCAAGCTCGGCGTGGTGGAGCAGGACGGGTTCCGCTTCGACACCGGCCCGTCGCTGCTGACGATGCCACAGGTGCTCGAGGAACTGTTCGCCTCCACCGGCTCCTCGGTCCACGACGTCCTCTCGCTGCAGCGGCTGCCGCTCGCGGCCGGATACCGCTTCCCCGACGGCACGGAACTGAATATGCCGGGAACGCTCGCCGATATCCCGGCCGCCCTCGACGCGGCGCTCGGCCCCGGCCGGGGCGCGCAATGGTCGGCGCTGCTCGATCGCGCACGCGCCATCTGGGACGTGACCCACGGCCCCTTCCTGGAGTCGCCGATGCGATTGCGCACCATGGTGGGTGGCCTGATCAAGCCCTCGGATGTCCGTACCGTCGCGCCATGGCACACCCTGCGCGGACTGGGACGCCGCTACCTGCGCGATCCCCGCCTGATGATGCTGCTCGACCGATACGCCACCTACACCGGCTCCGACCCGCGCCGGGCACCCGCCGCGCTCGCCTCCATCCCGTGGACCGAACAGGCGTGGGGATCCTGGTATGTGCGGGGCGGGCTGGGCCGCATCGCGGTGGCGCTGCGGGACAGGCTGCTCGAACTCGGCGGTGCGGTCGAGACGAACAGCCTGGTCGTCGAGCTCACGACGGATGCGCGCGGGCACGTCACCGGCGCCGTGCTCGCCGACGGCCGCGTCGAAACCGCCGAGATCGTGGTCGCCGACGCCGACGCGCGGCAGGTGTACGAGCGCCTCGTCCGTACCCCGGCGACCCGGCGCGCCGCCGCGCATCTGCGCCGCGCGACCCCGTCCCTGTCGGGCTTCGCGATCCTGCTGGCGCTCGACGATCCACCCGCGGACGCACCGCACCATCAGGTGCTGTTCGCCGAGGACTACGACGCGGAATTCGACGCGGTCTTCGGTTTCGGCGGGCCACTGCGTCCGGTGGCCGCGCCGACGGTGTACATCTCGGCTCCCGACGACCCGGCGGTCGTCCCCGGTCCGGGGACCGGAGCCTGGTTCGTCCTGGTGAACGCGCCCCGGCACGATCCGGAAGCCGGAATGGACTGGGACGCACCGGGCTCGGCCGACGACTACGCCGATCTGGTCCTGCGGGTGATGGCCGAGCGCGGTCTCGATGTGCGTCCGCGGATACGGCACACCACCGTCATCACACCGGCCGACCTCGAGCGGCGCACGTGCACGCCCGGCGGCAGTATCTACGGCTCCTCGTCGAACGGTCCGCGCGCGGCATTCCTGCGGCCGGCCAATACCGCACCGGTGCCCGGCCTGTTCCTGGTCGGCGGATCCGCGCACCCGGGCGGCGGACTGCCGCTGGTCATGCTCTCGGCGCGCATCGTCGCCGGCCTGATCGGCCCGTCGGCGTGACCACCCGGCCGCGGCCGCCGCGGGAGCACGACCGGATCTCCTGCGGCGGAAGATATATCAACGACGCAATAGCGGGGCAACGGAAGGGCAACGGCGGGGCAATAGCCGCTTCCTATGGTGACCGGCGATAGATCTCCACTCCCGGACGGGACATCGCCATGACCGAGATACTCGCCCCGGCCACCGCGCCGAGCGCCCCCTCGACCGCCGCCGCGGCCGGCACGCCCGATTACCACCCCAGGCTCACCAACGAGTGCCTGGCGCCACTCGAGAAGCAGACCTGGAGCTCCTACAACATCTTCGCCTTCTGGATGTCGGACGTGCACAGCGTCGGCGGTTACGTCACCGCGGGCAGTCTGTTCGCGCTCGGCCTGTCCAGCTGGCAGGTGCTGGTGGCGCTGCTGGTCGGCATCACCATCGTCTATTTCTTCTGCAACCTGGTCGCCAAGCCGAGCCAGGTCACGGGCGTGCCGTATCCGGTCATCTGTCGTAGTTCCTTCGGCGTGCTCGGCGCGAACATCCCGGCGGTCATCCGCGGCCTGATCGCCGTCGCCTGGTACGGCATCCAGACCTTCCTGGCCTCCGCGGCGCTGGAGATCGTGCTGATCAAACTGTTCCCGGGCCTGGCCCCGTACGCGGTGACCGCGGACTACGGCTTCGTCGGGCTGTCGGCGCTCGGCTGGGGCTGCTATCTGCTGCTGTGGGTCGTGCAGGCATGTGTCTTCTGGCGGGGCATGGAATCCATCCGCCGGTTCATCGACTTCTGCGGTCCCGCCGTCTACGTGGTCATGTTCCTGCTCTGCGGCTACCTCATCTCCGAGGCGGGCTGGAGCGCCATCGACCTCAGCCTCGGCGAGGTCACCCATCACGGCCTGGACGCGGTGCCGGTCATGCTCGGCGCCATCGCCCTGGTGGTGTCCTACTTCTCCGGCCCGATGCTGAATTTCGGCGATTTCTCCCGCTACGGCCGCAGTTTCGGCGCGGTCCGGCGCGGCAACCTGCTCGGCCTGCCGGTGAACTTCCTGGTGTTCTCGCTGCTGGTGGTGGTCACCGCCTCGCTCACCCTGCCGGTCTACGGCGAACTCATCACCGACCCGGTGGAAACCGTGGCCCGTATCGACTCCACCTTCGCCATCGTGCTCGGCGCGGCCACCTTCACCATCGCCACCATCGGCATCAACATCGTCGCCAACTTCATCTCGCCCGCCTTCGACTTCTCCCACGTCAGCCCGCAGAAGATCAGCTGGCGTGCGGGCGGCATGATCGCCGCCGTCGGCTCGGTGCTCATCACGCCCTGGAACCTCTACAACAACCCCGACGTGATCCACTACACGCTGGAAACCCTCGGCGCCTTCATCGGCCCGCTGTTCGGCGTGCTCATCGCCGACTACTACCTGATCAAGAAGCAGCGGGTGATCGTCGACGACCTGTTCACCATGTCCGAGCAGGGCAGCTACTGGTACCGCAAGGGCTACAACCCGATCGCGGTGATCGCCACCGTGCTCGGCGCTCTGGTCGCGGTGTTCCCCGTGCTGTTCAACAGCCTGCCCGGCATGTCGACCACCGCCCAGTACAGCTGGTTCATCGGCTGCGCGCTCGGCTTCGTGGTCTACACCCTGCTGTCGCGCCGCAGCCCCGCCCCCGCGGAGGCCACCGCCTGATGCGCATCGTGGTCGTCAACCCGAACACCACCCGGGCGATGACCGATCTGATCGAAGCGGGTGCCCGAGCCGTCGCAGGCCCGGGCACCCGCGTCGACGCGGTCACCTCCGCCACGGGCCCCGCCTCCATCGAGAGCCACTACGACGAAGCGCTGAGCGTCCCCGGCCTGCTCGACGCCATCCGCCGCGCCGACGCCGAGCCCGATCCGGTCGCCGGCTACGTGATCGCCTGCTTCGGCGACCCCGGTCTCGACGCCGCCCGCGAACTGGCGAGCGTCCCCGTCGTGGGCATGGCCGAAGCCGCTTTCCACACCGCGAGCCACCTCGGCCGCGGATTCAGCGTCGTCACCACCCTCGGCCGTACCCTCGGCCGCGCCGCCGACCTGCTCGAGCGCTACGGCATGTCCCGGTTCTGCCTCGGCATGCACGCCTGTGACCTCCCGGTCCTGGCCCTCGACACCGACCCGGACGCGCGCAGGATCGTCACCGAGGCGTGCGGGCGTGCGGTGGAACACGACGACTCCGAGGTCGTCGTGCTCGGCTGCGCGGGCATGACCGATCTGGCCGCGCACATCACCGCCGAGGTCGGGGTGCCGGTGATCGACGGGGTCGCGGCCGCCACCCTCGCGGTGCAGTCGCTGGCGACCATGCGGTTGCGGCCTTCCGGCCGTGGGGAATTCGCCGCGCCGCCGGCGAAGCCGTACGCGGGAATACTGCGTGACTTCGGATCCTGAACTCCCGCCGCAGCGGCGTTGCGCATTTCCCTGACAACGCGCGCGGTTCGCCGGGACTCACCAGGGATCGCAGCGTTCCTCCGGCAGCAGCGTCCCCAGCGGGCCCAGATCGATGTTCAGGTCTTCGGGCCGCAGGCCGAAGTGCTCACGCAGCTCGGCCATCCGCTCTTCGAGCAGCATCAAGGTGGTGCCGATCCGCTCGATCTGGTCGTCGGTGAGATCGCCCTCGTCGACCCGGCGCACGGCCTGTCGCTCGATCAGTTGCCGCAGCAGTTCCACCAGGGTCAGCACCAGGGTCACCAGTCCCCGCTCGACGCTCTCCGGATCGGCGTCGATTCTGGGTGGCACACCGTCGTATTCAGCCATCGGAACCCGACTCCCGTTGCGGCGCCGGGCGACCGGCGGGCTCGAGTTCAGCGGGGCCGGCCCCGGTCAGGGCACTGATCGAGGAGATCAGCGCGCGCAGCGAGATCTGCACCATGTCGACATCGGCAATGGAGAGTTTGATGTCGCCGGAGATCACCACGCCGCCGGCCAGCACCCGATCCAGCAGGTCCACCAGCGCGACGCGGCGTTCGCCGTCGGCGGCCCTCACAGCGGATCCTTGCTCACGCCCGCGAACGAGTACGGCGGCCAGGGCCCGGTCAATTCCAGCCGGATACCGGGAAAGCGTTCGCTCTGGGCGGCCACAGCGGCCGCGAACGCGTCGGCGCGATCGTCGTCGACGAGATAGCTGCCGTTGAGCACCATCCACTCCCCGGTGCGACTCAGCGCGGGATCGGTGGCCGGTTGCCGCCGTCCCGCCGCGGCCTCCCGGACCAGCGTCTCGTGGATCTGCTCGACGTGCTCGGCGGTCTGCTGCTCGACGGTGTCCTGCGCGCTCAACTGTGCCCGGCGGCGGAGCAGATACGCGGTGCCGGTGCCGCCGCTGTCGGGCGCGGCCGCCCGGGCGACGGCGCCGATCAGTGCGTCACGGTCGCCATAACCTTTGACTCCCCATTCGGTGCGGCCCGCCACCAGTGCCAGTGCCGCCTCGAAATCCGTTCGCCGTTCCTCGAGCAACTCACGCACACGGTCGTCGTCCAGGAAGACCGTCGCCAACCGCATCGGCACGACCGGTCCACGTCGCGCCGCCGCCGACACCACCGCATCGTGCGCGCGCGCCACGCCTTCCAGCCAATCCAGATCCTCCAGGTTCCGGCGCAACGGCTGCTCGCCGAAGACCGCGAGGGGCACCGAACCGACCACCGCCGTCAGTGGTCCGGCTTCGATTCTGCGCAACGCTTCCCCGGCGACGCCGGTCGCCCCGTCGAGGACCTCGCCGACGGTCGTGGTGTCGGCGACGGTGTAGAGCCAGATCCCCTCGTCACCGGTCACGACCGCTCGTCCTCCGTTTCGGCGGTGATTTCGGCGGGTGCGTCCACACCGAGAGCTCCTTCCAGCCGCGCGATCCGCTCGCGCAGTTCCCGGTTCTCCAGTTCCAGATCATGATCGCGCCGTTCCAGCGTGTGCGCCTTGCTGTTCAGCCACGGATCGGTCTCCCACCAATCGATGCCCACTGCCTTCGCGGTCTCCAGCGACGCCACCACCAGGCGCAATTTGATCGTGAGCAGTTCGATGTCGAGCAGGTTCACCTGGATGTCGCCGGCGATCACCAGCCCTTTGTCCAGTACCCGTTCGAGGATGTCGCCGAGATTCGTCGACTGATGGCCGCCCCCGTAGGGCTGCGGCGAGGACGGCGTCCCCCCGGCCACTGTCATGACCGACCCCCTCCGATATCGGTGCTGCCGCGGCTGTAGCGGCGGGTCCGGTGATAGGCCAGCAGATTGCCGTCCAAGTCGATCTCCACTTCGTAGAGTGCGAGCATGTCCGACGACGAGGGAATGCGCTGGTCCTCCAGGACCTCGATCTCCACCCTCCACCCGTCCTCGGTCGGCGTCATGGAAGTCGTGCCCTCCAATTGCTTGGCGATCAGAGAGCGCAATTGTTCGCTCGCCGCGGCAGCCGCCTCGGCCGGGGTGGCCGCGAGCGGGGCGCCGCGCTCCGGGGCTTCGTCTGCCGGCTCGCGGGTCACCTCGATCACTCCTCTCCGGCGGGCGGACCCGTCGATCCGGGCGGCCGGATCAACCGGTCGAGCACCCGCTGCTGCGCGAGACGCCGCTCCTCGTCGGACAGTTCGCCCGCGGCCGCGGCCTCGTCGATCGCCTCGATCTCGCGGCGGATCTTCGCCGGGTCGTTCAGTTCGTGCTCGACCCGTTCCTGGATCACCTCGCCCAGCCACAGCACTCCGCGCACCGGGGCGAGCGGCAGCATCAACAGCGACGACACCAGCCCCATGGCTCAGCCCTCCGGTTCCGGCGCGGCGACGAAGTCGTAGGCCGCCATCGGGCCGAGCAGGCTCAGCTCCACGCGGCCGTCCCACTCCTCGGCCAGCTCTGTCAATTTCTGCTCGAGTTCGCCCTGGCGCTCCAGCTCGATCAGGACCGCGACGTGCACCGCCTCCTCCTCGTGCGTCGGCGGCCGCAGGTTGACCAGCGGGTCGAGGTCGTCGAGCGCGCCGACCACCCGATCGGTGTCGGCGGCCCGGCGCTGCTCGATCGCGTTGTTGATCATCTCGCCGAGCGCGATACGTTCGTTGCGCGTCGCGTCCTCGGGCTTGTCGCGGATCTCCGCGCGCAGCCGCTGCACCTCGGGATCGCTTTCGAGCAATTCGCGCAGGATGGCCTTCTCGACATACCGCCCCCGGATCACGAACTGCGCGCGGCCCTCCAGTTCGCCCAGCGCGGTACGCAACGTGTCCTCATGGGACTTCAGCAGCTCCTCCTGCACCGCGTCCGCATCGGTCAGGACCGCGCCGAAGCGCAACGGCAGCACCGGCGCGACGGCGGCCGAGCCGTCGAGCAGGCGCGCGTGCGCGGTGAGATCGTCCGGGGTGCCCAGCGGTCGACCGATCGGAACCTCGCTGACCAGCGCGGCAACGTCGCCCTGCCGCACCACGGTGATCCGGCCAGGGGGATCGCCCACACCGGTCGCGTGATCTTCCGGCTCTACATCGCCGGGCACGATGCCGTACACGTACATCGCCGTCTCGCCGGGCATCAGTGACCCCTCTCTCGCGGCCGCGATGCCCGCTGGCGCTTGTCCTCCACCTCGTCGAGCAGGCCCATCACCTTTTCGCCCGCGGCTTCGATCGCGCCTTTGGTCTTGTGCTTGGCGCCGCCCGACACGGCGTCGCCGACCAGATCGGGCAGGCCCTTCGCATCGCTCTCGGAGATGTCGAGCCGATCGACCGCCTGCGCGAAACGCAGGTAGGTGTCGACGCTGGCCACCACGACCCTCGCGTCGATGGTGATCAGTTCGATGCCGACCAGCGACACCCGCACGAAGGCATCGATGACCAGTCCCTTGTCCAGGATCGTGTCGACCACATCGGCCAGACTGGACGAGTTCGGCCGTGCCATCGTGCCTGCCCCGCCCCGGCCCCCCGCGGGTTCGATCGTCATGTCGATTCATCTCCTCGATCGGCGCCTCGACGTTCGGATCCGGCCCGTCGCCGGGCCGGCTTGCGGCGTGGCGCGGATCGCTCCGAATTCTCGGCGGACTCGGTGTTCTCGTTCTCGGCGGCTCTGTTCCTGCGCGCCGAGCGCCCGGTCGCGGGCTTCGCGCCGGACTCCTCCTCCTCCTCCGGGGCCTCCTCGTCGACGGCGTTCTCGGCGACTACCTTCTTGTCGCGGATCTCCCCGTGCCAGCCCTGCACGTCGTCGGGATGCAATATGGTCTCGGTCATGACGTGGCGCTGGAAGTGCTTCAGTTCCAAGCGTGTTCGTCTTCCTGCGGCGCGCCACAGATTGGCGGTCTTCTCGAACACCCCGACCGGGTGGTACTCGAGCACCATGATGATGCGGGTCAACTCCGGGGCGAGTTCGTGGAAGGTCACCGCGCCGTCGATATAGCCTTTCTGGCCCTTCGACCGCCAGACGATCCGCTCGAACGGGACCTGCTCGACGATGGTCGATTCCCAGCTGCGCCGCGACCAGAACACCTTGCCGGTCCAGGTCAGCTTCTCGTCGGAAACCTGCTCGACCTGTTCGACCTTCTTCATGAACTTCGGAAAATCCGCGAACTGAGTCCATTGGTCGTAGGCCAGCCGGACCGGCACCCCGACATCGATCTGCTCGACGATATTCGTCAGCTTCAATTTCTTGCCGCCGCTGCCCTTACCCTTGCCGCCGAGCAGCGAGTCCTTCGCGTTCTGCAGCGTGTCCTTGACGTTGTGGCCGAGATGCGCCATGCCGGCACTCATCGCCGCCTTCATCGGTGACGCACCACCGGCGAGCTTCTCCACGCCGGTCACAGCCGCCAGCAGATTGCCGCCGCCGCCCTCGGCGTAATCGTGCAGCCGGTCGGCGGTCCCCGCCACCTTGTCGGTGACTCCGCTGAGCGCCCGCTCGGCCACCGTGCCCGCCAGACTCTGCAGCGACTGCTGCAACTGTGCGGCCGGTGTGAGCTCTTCGACCTTCTCCGCCGTCGACGACGCGGCGCGGCGCGCCTGCCCCGTGGTCGACGACGCCGCCCGGCGTGCCTGTCCGGTCGTGGACGAGGCGGCGCGGCGTGCCTGTCCCGTGCCGGACGAGGCCGCGCGGCGTGCCTGTCCGGCGGTCGCGGTTGCGGCCTTGCCCGCCTGCCGGGTGACCGTGGTGGCGGCCCGGCGGGCGGCGCCCGCGGTACCTGAACCGGACCGATCGCCGACTGTTCCCTTCGCCATTGCCCTCACCTCCCGGTCCGGCGCACGGGCGCGCGATCGGCGGTGTCGGCGTCGGCCCGCACGCGGCGTGCGGAGGAGCCGGAACGACCGCCGGAACCCGCGCTCTCGGTTCCGCGTGACCTGCTCGTCCGGGTCCGCGACGTCGCGGCGGCTCGTGGCCGGCCACGGGGGCGGACGCGCCGGGCCGGTTCGTCGTCGGTGGTGTCGCGCGCGGACTCCTCGTCCTCGTCCTCGTTTTCCGTCTCGTCGGTCTCGTCGTCCTCCGGTTCCGTCTCGTCCTCGGGCTCCGTTTCGTCCTCCGCCTCGTCGTCGAATTCCGCCTCGTCGTCCGCGTAGCCCTCGTCGTCTTCAGCGGCCTCTTCGTCGTCGGTGTCGTCGTACTCGTCCCGGTCTTCGAAATCACCGTCGTCGCTGCGCTCTTCATCGACCTCGTCCTCGTCGAGATCGTCGGCGTACTCGTCCTCGGGCAGATCCTCTCTCGATCCCGTCGACGGCTGTCGCAGTCGCGCGTTGAGGGCGTCCACCCGGTTCGCCGCGGCATTGACCGCCGCCGCCCGGACCGCACCGGCCAACTCACCCCGGACCGCCTCGGTGACCTTGGCCAGCTCCGAGGACGACTCCATCAGCGAACCGCCGCGTTTGAGCAACTCCCGCGCCTGGGACTGCCTGCTCAGTCCCGCACCCGCCAGCGCCAATGCAAACCGCATCTTGCGGGTGCGGCCGAGGACATACCCGACGCCCACACCGATCGCCAGTCTCGCGCCACCCTTCATCACCACTCCTTGCCTGCCGTCGACGGCGATGCACCGCTTCCAGCGCAAGGGTCGGCAGCGTATCGATATGCCCCGAATGTGGGCTACACCAGATTCTCGTCGGCAAACTCGATTTGCGGTCGGAATTTCATCGGACCGTTCCTGATTTCTCGAGTCGCGAAATCGCTACCGCCACCGGCGGCCTGTGACAATTCGCTTCCAAGATCAAATATTTCGATCAGAACGCCAGCGGTAGCTGTGTTTCGCAATATGAATTATCCAGCCGTTACCGAATTCCGATGAGAAGAACGTTCAGCTCATCGCCGCCGCAGCAGCGCCGACAGTAGGCATGGATGTAACCGGCCGAAGGTTGGCTTGTCCTTACTGTGACAGTCGCCGCGCCGACGTGCCGTGAGCGGCAGTCGGGCTGCCTACCCGGAAAGGAAAGATCATGCCGTTGCCGAAGCGGACACCGAACACCAAGCGGGTCTGGCGAGTGCCCGGCGCGCGTCCGGAAGTGATGCGGCGCGTAGCGGCGGCCTTGCAGCAGCCCGAACTCGACGACGCCGACCTCTCGGCGCAACCCCGGACGGAAGCCGACGCTCACGTATCCGTGTGATCCGAGCCTGCCGCGTCGACGAGCGGGAAACGCTCGGGCGATCGAATGCGGAGGAAGCGCCGGCGAGCGCGCTCCGCACCGCCGGAACAACGCAGTGAGCGGATCCGGGCCATCAGTGCGGGTACTCGGAGAAGAACTGCTGCAACAGCGGCGCCACCAGTTCGAACCCCATCCGGGTGATCGTGACGGCGGCATTGCCGCCGTGCATGAGGGCGAAGCCGAGCCAGTCCCGATTGTCGATGGCGAATTGCAGCAGGGGGTCGGTGTCGTTCACGGGTGCTCCTCTGCATCCGGATGCTGCCGGGCGGCCGAACGAGCCGCTCGGGCTACTGGGCGAAGTACGGCTGGAGCAGCGGCGGCAGAACTTCCAGACCCCACCTGACGATCGACAGTGCCTCGTTGCCGAGGTTGATGACGACGTATCCGATCAGATCGCGGTTCTGCTCGGCCAGGTCCTGCAGGGGCTCGATGATGTTGTGGAACATGGGCCGGGTCCTTTGCATCCGCCGCGGATGGGTCAGGCTTTCGTGGAGGAGTCCAGGCTTTCACAGGCCCCGGGCGCGGCCAAGCCTGCCGAGTATCGAGACGGTGCCTACAGTGATGACGAAACCGTCTCGACCGAGGCGTCCGGATGTGATCCGCGCCGAGATGACCACCCCGGTTATGTATGGGCTTGCATAGTCGTGCATAATCATTTGCATAAGGGTGCAGGGTTCCTGACCTGCGCGCCGGCGCGACCGGCAGACCGCCGCAAGACGGTCGAGACCACCACTCATACAACACCTAGGGAGCACTGAAGACATGTCCGAGCGCGTCGTACTCGCCTACTCCGGTGGGCTGGACACCTCCGTCGCCATCAGCTGGATCGGCAAGGAGACCGGCGCCGAGGTCGTGGCCGTCGCCATCGATCTGGGCCAGGGCGGCGAGGACATGAACGTGGTGCGCCAGCGCGCACTCGACTGCGGCGCCGTCGAGGCCGTCGTGGTCGACGCCCGCGACGAGTTCGCCGACGAGTACTGCCTGCCCACCATCCAGGCCAACGCTCTCTACATGGGCGAGTACCCGCTGGTTTCGGCCATCAGTCGGCCGCTGATCGTCAAGCACCTGGTGGAGGCCGCCAAGTTCCACGGCGCCACCACCGTCGCGCACGGCTGCACCGGCAAGGGCAACGACCAGGTGCGCTTCGAGGTCGGCATCGGCGCGCTCGCGCCCGATCTGAACGTGATCGCCCCGGTCCGCGACTACGCCTGGACCCGGGAGAAGGCCATCGCCTTCGCCGAGGAGAACAAGCTCCCGATCAACGTCACCAAGAAGTCGCCGTTCTCCATCGACCAGAACGTGTGGGGCCGTGCCGTGGAGACCGGGTTCCTCGAGGACCTGTGGAACGCGCCGACCAAGGACGTCTACGACTACACCGCAGACCCGACGGTCAACTTCGAGGCCCCCGACGAACTGATCATCACCTTCGACAAGGGCGTCCCGGTCGCCATCGACGGTCGCCAGGTCAGCGTGCTCGAGGCCATCGTCGAGTTGAACCACCGCGCGGGCCGCCAGGGCGTCGGCCGGCTGGACATGGTCGAGGACCGGCTCGTCGGCATCAAGAGCCGCGAGATCTACGAGGCGCCCGGCGCCATCGCGCTGATCACCGCACACCAGGCGCTCGAGCACGTGACCATCGAGCGCGAGCTGGGCCGCTACAAGCGCCAGGTCGAGCAGCGCTGGGGCGAGCTGGCCTACGACGGCCTGTGGTTCTCCCCGCTGAAGCGGGCGCTGGACGCCTTCGTGCAGGACACCCAGCAGGCCGTCTCCGGCGACATCCGGATGGTGCTCCACGGTGGTTCCGCCGTGGTCAACGGCCGCCGTTCCGAGCAGTCGCTCTACGACTTCAACCTCGCCACCTACGACGAGGGCGACACTTTCGACCAGTCGCTGGCCAAGGGCTTCGTGCAGATCCACGGACTGTCGTCGAAGGTCGCCGCGCGCCGCGATCTGAACCAGAAGTAATCCGACGCTGTCGACGAGGGCCGGTGCTGTGCGCGCCGGCCCTCGTCGGCGCGCTCGGGGGCCGCGCCTGATGCGCGCCGCGCGCCCCGGCTACGGTGGGATCGACGCAGGTGACGGCCTGATGCGGCGCGGAGAACGGACCCGGGCCGAGGCCTGCGCCGAACAATTCCGTTGTCGACGGGCATCGACACGGAGTCCGGGCCGAGTTCCGATACCGACCGGGCCGGAGCACGGGGAGTCCCAGAACCAACGACGAGGAGACAGCACACGATGACGCAGAGCGGCAGCACGAACACCGGTGCGCTGTGGGGCGGGCGGTTCGCATCGGGCCCCGCCGAGGCGATGGCCGCGCTGAGCAAATCCACCCACTTCGACTGGGCGCTGG
>NZ_BAGA01000064.1 GCF_000308595.1 Nocardia higoensis NBRC 100133
CACGAAGGCCCCCGACATTGTCGGGGGCCTTCGGCGTTTCCGGGCTACGGTGGCGGTATGACGGCGACGAGGATCGGTAAGCACATCCGAGCTCCCCGCGACGCGGTGTACCGGCTCCTGATCGACGGCGAGGCTGTCGCGCGGTGGATGGTGCCGGACGGGATGACCAGTGCGGTCCACGAATTCGATGCCAGGGAGGGCGGCGCGTTTCGCATCACGCTCACCTACGACGACCCGACGGCGGTCGGTAAGACGGGCGGCAACGTGGACAGCTATCGCGGACGCTTCGTGATGCTCGTGCCCGGCGAGCGAGTGGTGCAATTGGTCGAGTTCGATACCGACGATCCAGCGGTCACCGGCTCGATGACGATCAGCTACACGCTCACCACTGCCGGTGCGGGTACCGATCTCGAGGCGGTGCACGAGAATCTGCCGAGCGGGATCAGGCCCGAGGACAACGAGATCGGCTGGCGGATGTCGCTGGCGAAACTGGCGGCGCTCGCCGAGCAGCCCTGAGCAGTCACGTGGCTCGGGGGACTGCCGGCTGAACGGTCCATGCGGGCAGTGCCGGGCGATCCGAGGGGACGATACGGGCAGCGTTGGTTCGTGGCGGGGCTTCGGGGTCGTCGTTACCGTGGAGTGATGTCGCCGTTGGACACCATGCATCCGTGCACCGTCTCCGACTGGGACGACCAGCGGCGCAAGGCTCGGTTGCGGGAGACCCGTCTGTGGCGCCGCGGGCCGAGGCTGCGTCGTACCGGTACCGTCCTCGTCCGGGGAGCCGCAGCGCTGCTGATACTGCTCACCCTGCTGGTCCAGTACCGGGTGTACGACGTGGCGCCCGAGCGGGCCAGACTGGCGCTGACCGCGCCGGCGCTGCTCCCGGTCGCTCCGCCCGCTGATGGGCGGGACTGGGACACCGCGGTCGTCGACCTGGTCGGGCTCGGTGGGCTCGATGCCACCGACACCGCGGCTGCACTGCCCGCGCTGCGGGATTTCGGGGTGGTGTGGGCGATCAGATACGACAACCGAGGCATCGACAGCAAGGTGATCGCCGACCTGATCGTGCGCGCCGCGCAGATGTCGGGCGTGCGCAATGTGGTGCTCCTCGGACACAGCATGGGCGGGGTGATCGCGCTCGAAGTCGGCGAGCACATTCATCGGGACAGCGACCGCAGGCTTGCCGCGGTGGTCCTGGACTGCACGCCGGTGGATCTGAACGCGGTGCGACCGGAAAGCCGCGGTCGTGGCGAGGACATGCTCCGCTGGATGGGCTGGCTGCCCGGTGCCAGGGAGAGCCGCACGCTGCGAATGGTCGTCGAAACCTATGCGCGCCGAGAGCGATTCGTCGATGTCGCCGCCGATCCGATCCCCGGCATCCGACTCGACGCATTGCGTGAGGTGCTGGCGGAGGTGGCGACCGAGAAAGTGTTCTCGCAGAACACGGCGAGCAACGGGCTGATCGAATCGCAGTTCCGGGCGATCGTCGGCGGCGGTGCGGTGGACAATCTGCGTGCGCTGGCGAAGCCGGCGGACGGCAAGCCGCGCCCGGCGATCGTGTTCGTGCGCCCGCGCTATGCGGACAGTGACCGGGTGGTCGACGTCGAGTACTCCCATCGGGTCCTGATCGAGCAGGTCGGCGGGATGGACGGGAGTCTGCTCGTGGCGATGCCGCGCGGCACGGGGCACGCCGATCCCGGGCAGGCGCCGGAGCGGTACAACGCGCTCGTGCAGCGGCAGGTAGTGCCGTTCGTGGAGCGATATCTGGATCAGGGGCGCGATACCGGGACCAGTGCCGCGCCGCCGTGACGGTGGGCTCGTCGATCCCGTGAGGCAATAGCGAGGGACGGTTCAGCCGCCGCTTGAATCTTCATGTGAGCAAGTGGTGTCAAGAGTAATTACCGGGTTCCGACGCCGGCGCGTCTCCTCCGGCAGCGTGAAAACCGGCCTCCAACAGGGGATTCAACGTTTCTGTACAACTGTCTTGTTCGATGTCCGCTAATTCGAATCAGGGTGTCGGCAATGGTGTCGGTCGGGTGGGGGCCGTTGCTTGAATACTGAGCATGTCAGGAACTCGCACCACATTCGGCCGCCGCGGCGGCCGTCGGATGACCGCCGTTCTGCTCGCCGTGGCGACCGCAGCGACCCTGGGTATGACCGGCTGTGCCAAGGACGACGGACCGGTCGGCGAGGCCGCGACGACACCGCTGTCGACCGAGGTTCCGCCCGGCACCAAGCTGGTGATCGCCGACCAGTCCGAGCGACTGCAGTCGGCCCTGCGGTTCTCCGGCGAACTGGACAAGCTGCCGTTCGAGGTGGAATTCGCCAACTTCGTCGGTGGGCCTGCCATCCTCGAGGCCTTCCGTGCCGGCGCGGCCGACGCCGCTCCGGTGGGCGACACGCCGCCGATCCACGCGCTGGCCGCCGGCCAGGACGTGCCGATCGTGGCCGCTTACCAGACCAGCATCAGTGGCCTGAAGCTGGCTGTGGCACCCGGTGTTTCGGTGCCGACCCTGAAGGATCTGAAGGGAAAGAAGATCGCCTACGCCGAGGGCACCGCACAGCAGGCCGCCGTGCTGCGGGCGCTGGACAAGGCGGATCTCAGCGTCGACGATGTGCAATTGGTCCGGCTGCAGCTGGCGGAGTTCCTCGACGCCGTGCGTACCGGGCAGGTGGATGTGGCGCCGCTGATCGAGCCGAACGTCACCCGCTTCCTGCGCACCGAGGGCGCCTCACTGGTCCCCGACGAGGAGACCAAGGGCATCTACACCGGCCTGGCCTACCTGTACGCGCGCCGTGAGGTCACCAACGACCCGGCGAAGTCGGCTGCGCTCGCGGTTCTGGTCGGCGCCTACGTGCGCGCCTACCAGTGGGTGAACACCCACCCCGAGGAGTGGAAGCAGCAGTACTACGTGGGGAACCAGAAGGTTTCCGCCGAGGACGCCGACCGCATCGTGAAGTCCCTGGGTGATTACGTCTTCCCGCACCTCGACCAGAACCTGATCGACCGTCAGCAGCAGACCATCGACGTCATCGACGCCGCCGGCCATCTGCCCCGCAAAGTCCGGGCCGCCGATGGCTTCGACCTGCGTTTCGACACCGTCATCACCGATGCGGTCACCGAGTCCGGCGCCGCGTTCGAGCCGAAGGAGAAGTAATGGCGACGTTGGAAGCAACCGGCGTTCTGCGCCGGTTCGGGGGGACCGGCGCCACGGCGGACCGGGTGAAGACGTCCGGACGCACCCGGCGGAAGCTGGGGCCGGGCAAGCAGATTCCGTTCGGGTTCGCGCTCGGCCCCGGCTTGCTGATCGCGGTCTGGGTGATCGGCTCGGCCGCGGGCGCGATCGACCCCGACACCCTGCCCGCGCCGTGGACCGTCGCACAGACCGCCGGTGATCTGATCGCCGACGGACGTCTGCAGTCGAATCTGTGGACCTCCCTGCAGCGGGCCGTCATCGGCCTGGTGCTCGGCGTGGGCATCGGCGTCGTGCTGGCATTGATCGCGGGTCTGAGCCGGCTCGGCGAAGCGGTGATCGACGGGCCCGTGCAGATCAAGCGCGCGATTCCGACGCTGGCGCTGATTCCGCTGTTCATCGTGTGGTTCGGCATCGGCGAGGAGATGAAGCTGATCGTCATCACGCTCAGCGTGCTGGTGCCGATCTACATCAACACCCATGCCTACCTGCGCAGCGTCGACTCGCGGTATGTGGAGCTGGCGGAGACGGTGCGGCTCTCGCGCACCGACTTCGTCCGCAAGATCGCGCTGCCGGGTGCGCTGCCCGGCTTCTTCATCGGCCTGCGGCTGGCGGTCACCATCTCGTGGCTGGCGTTGGTCGTGGTCGAACAGGTCAACGCGACCAGCGGCATCGGCTATCTGATGACGCAGGCGCGGACCTACGGCCAGATCGACGTGATCGTCGTCGGTCTGGTGATCTACGGCCTGCTCGGCCTGTTCGGTGACGTCGCCGTGCGCGCGGTGGAAAGGAAGGCGCTGTCATGGCGACAGACACTCGGGGACTGAGCGTGGTCCGGGCCCGGGGACTGAGTCGCGGGTTCGGGGACCGGACGGTCCTGCGCGATATCGATCTCGACATCGCCCGCGGTGAGTTCGTGGCGCTGCTGGGCCGCAGCGGTTCCGGCAAGAGCACATTGCTGCGGGCGCTGGCCGAGCTCGACGAGAACGTCATCGGTTCCGGTGAGCTGAGTGTGCCGGCCGAGCGCGCGGTGGTGTTCCAGGATTCGCGGCTGCTGCCGTGGACGCGGGTGCTCGACAATGTGATCCTCGGGCTCGACGGCAAGGACGCGGCCGAGCGTGGCCGGGCGGCGCTGGCCGAGGTGGGGCTCGCCGGTCGCGAGAAGGCCTGGCCACGTGAGCTTTCCGGTGGCGAGCAGCAGCGGGTGGCCTTGGCCAGGTCGCTGGTGCGGGAGCCGAAGCTGTTGCTGGCCGACGAGCCGTTCGGCGCGCTGGACGCGCTGACCCGGATCAAGATGCACGTCCTGCTGCAGGATCTGTGCGCCAAGCACAAGCCGGCGGTGCTGCTGGTGACCCACGATGTCGACGAGGCCGTGGTGCTCGCCGACCGGGTGCTCGTCCTCGACGCGGGCGTCATCGCCACCGATCTGCGTATCGATGTCCCCCGCCCGCGCCGCCACAGCGATCCCGAATTCATCCGTGCCCGTGAGGTTCTGCTCAACGCGCTCGGTGTGGACACAGAACCCGGTGAAGTAGCGCTCGAGAAGGAAAAGAAGGCATCATGAGCGACCAGCCCCGTCAGCTGAGCCTGAACGCGTTCATCTACCCCTCCGGCCATCACGAGGCCGCGTGGCGGCACCCCACGGGCAGCCCCGAGCGCATCTACGACATCACCTACTACCAGGAGATCGCGCGCACAGCCGAGGCGGCGAAGCTGGACGCGGTGTTCTTCGCCGATGGCCCGGCGCTGCGCTCGAACGTGAAGTACAACGCGGCCTCCGGGCTCGAGCCGATCACGTTGCTGACCGCCATCGCGGCGGCGACCAGCCGGATCGGCCTGATCGGCACCGCCTCGACCACCTACTACGAGCCCTACAACCTGGCGCGGCTGTTCTCCAGTCTCGACCATCTCTCCGGCGGTCGCGCGGGCTGGAACATCGTCACCACCGGAACGGATCTCGCGGCGGCGAACTTCGGTCTGGACGAGCATCCCGTGCACGCCGACCGGTACGCGCGGGCCAGGGAATTCGTCGACGCGGTGGTCGCGTTGTGGAACAGCTGGGAAGACGACGCCATTCTGCTCGACAAGGAGAACGGGCAGTACGCCGACCCGGACAAGATCCACCGGATCGACTTCGAGGGCGAGCATTTGCGGGTGCGTGGGCCGCTGAACTCCGCGCGCACGCCGCAGGGGTATCCGGTGCTCGTGCAGGCCGGTGCGTCGAACGAGGGCCGGGCGTTCGCCGGCCGCTATGCGGAGGCCATCTTCACCGCGCACCAGCGGCTCTCCGACGCGCAGGCCTTCTACTCCGACATCAAGGCCAGGGCAGCCGAATTCGGCCGCAATCCCGATCACGTGAAGATCCTGCCCGGCATCAGCCCGTTCATCGGGGACACCGAGGCCGACGCCAAGCGGCTCGAGCGCGAGTTCAACGAGCTCACGGTGCCGGAGTACGGTCTGAGCCAGCTGGCCGGCATCGCCGGCCGTGACCTGCGGCATCTGGATCTGGACGAGAAGGTTCCGGTGGAACTGTTCGCCGACGCCGGCGACGTGACCGACAACAACCGCAGCCGACTGCAGGTGGTCGCCGGCATCGTGCAGCGGGAGAATCCGACGCTGCGGCAGCTGTTGCACCGGCTGGCGGGCGCGCGCGGGCACCGGGTGTTCGTCGGTACCGCGGAGCAGGTGGCCGACACCATCGAGGAGTGGTTCACCCAGGGCGCCGCGGACGGTTTCAACGTGATGCCGCCCTACTATCCGGGCGGTCTCGAGGTGTTCGCTCAGACGGTGGTGCCGATCCTGCAGGAGCGCGGGCTGTTCCGCACCGAGTACACGGGGACGACGCTGCGTGACCACTTCGGTCTGCCGCGTCCGGAAAGCCAGTTCGCGCGGCAGCCCGCCCTGACGAGCTGAAAGGGGCAGGAAGCGAATCGGATCCGGCCGGTCCACGCGGTGACGCGCGGGCCGGCCGGATCGCGTTGCGGGAGTGCCCCTGGAATTCTGGCGAGGGAACGGGGGCGGGGCCTCAGCAGCGGCCGATCCGAGGGTCTGGACACCTGTCTTGATGGGGCTCCGTTAATTCGAATCAGGCTGTCGGCAATGGTATTGCGCGGGTATCATCCGTTGCTTCAATACTGGACATGTCAGCAACCCGCGCTGTGGTCCGCCGGATGGCCGCTGTTCGCCCTGCCCTCGCAACCACTGTCACTCCGGGCGGCTGCGGAGTCGACGACCATCTCGGTCTGCCACACCTGAAGAGTCGGTTGGCCGTCGCCCAGCCCGCGTCGGCGCGGTGAGCGACTTGCCGGAGGTCTGTACGGAAGACAGGTCGATCCGCTGCGGCTCGCAACTCGGGAACAGCATCGGGGCCGTGCGATGAGCATCGACGAGGTCGCCGCGCCGCGGGTGGCGGTCGAGCGGGTGAAGCTGAGCAGCCTCACCTGGTCGGTGTTCGTGCCGATGGTTCTCTACGGCACCGGCGCCGGTGCGGCCGCGCCGATGTTCGCCCTGCGGGCGCTCGATCTCGGTGCGTCGGTCGGCGCGGCGGGTCTGGTCGTGGCGCTCAGTGGGCTCGGCATGGTGCTGACCGACCTGCCCGCGGGCCGGATCGTCGCCAGGATCGGCGAACGCGGGGCGATCGGGCTCGGCACAGCGCTCGGGCTCGCCGGTGTGCTGGCCGCGATCGCGGCGCCGAATCTGATCGTGCTGGCGGTGGGCATGCTGCTCACCGGCGCGTCCGGCGCGGTGTGGGGGCTCGCCCGGCAGACCTACATCGCGGGGGTGGTGCCGCCGCAGGAGCGGGGCCGTGCGCTGTCGCTCTTGGCCGGCTCCCATCGGCTCGGCTTCTTCGCCGGGCCGTTCCTCGGCGCCGGGCTCGTGCACACGATGGGACCCAACGGTGCGCTGTGGTTGCAGTGCGCGACCACCGCGCTCGCGGGGCTGGCGATGATCGCCGTCCGCGATGTCAGCAGCGGCGGTGGTCAGGCGCACACCCTGACCTCGGTGATGATCGAGAACCGCCGGGTGCTCGGCACGCTCGGCTCGGCGGCGCTGCTCACCGGCGCGGCGCGCGCGGCCAGGCAGTCGCTGGTGCCGCTGTGGGCCGCGCACATCGGACTCAGCCCGGTGGCGACCAGCCTGATCTTCGGCATCTCCGGTGCGGTCGATGTGCTGATGTCGTACCCGGCGGGCGTCTTCATGGACCGATTCGGCCGCCGCGCCACCGGGGTTCCCTCGATGGTGTGCTTCGGGCTCGGTTACGCCCTGCTGCCGTTCACCCACAGCGCGGTGACAGCGGGGATCGCCGCGGGGTTGCTCGGTCTGGCCAACGGCATCAGCAACGGGCTGATCATGACGGTGGGCGCGGATATCGCCCCTGCGGGCAAGCGAGCGGAATTCCTCGGGGCGTGGCGGCTCACCCACGATGTCGGCATGTTCACCGGCCCGCTGGCGGTCGGTGCGATCAGTGCGCTGACGCTGCTCGGCGCGGCTTCGATCGCGCTGGCCGGATCCGCACTGGCGGGCGCGTGGGCGATGTATCGCTGGTTCCCGGCGGGGCCGGGCGAGGTACACGCTCATGTCCTGGACGCAGCCACCGAGGCGCCGCGGGCAGGACGCCGAAAGGTCTGGCGGATCGGCCGATAGGAATCGGGAATGCGATGCCGTGGACACCGGCGGTGTTCACCGGACGCTGGTCGAATGGGGCGGCATCGTCCGTCAGGGAGGAATGAACCATGACCAGTATCGACACGCGGCCCGAGGGCACTGTTGCCGCACGCGTCGAGGAATTGACCACGATTTTCGAGCGAGGGCTGCAGGAGAATCTGGGCGTCGGGGCTTCGCTGGGCATCCGGTTGGAGAGCGCGAGTGAGGGCCGCACGCGGTATTACCTGGATCCGAATCCGGCCACCATCAACGCCATGTTCACCGTGCACGGCGGGGTCATCGCGACTCTGATGGACACGGCGATGGGCAGCGCGGTGTTCACCACGCTCGGTGACGGCGTGGCCTATACGACGCTGGAATTGAAGGTCAACTTCATCCGATCGGTGACGATGGACGGGTCGCGGCTGACCTGTGAGGCGACCGCCATCCATGTCGGCAGGCGCACCGCGACCGCGGAGGCCAGGATCACCGACGCCGCGGGCAAGCTGATCGCCCACGGCTCCACCACGATCATGGTCCTGCAGCCGGAGAAGTGAGCGGCCACGACAGTGGCCCCGCGGCGTGAAATTCTGCGCTGCGGGGCCACTGTCGCCGCAGGCTCAGGTCAGGGCGCGGCACTGCGTGATGAACCGCATGAGCTCGTCGAGCCGGTCGGAGCGAGCGTCCACGGCGCGGTCGAGCACCTTCACCAAATGTTCGTAGGCCTGGGTGTGGTCGTAGGAGGCCACGTCGGCGATCTGCAACGCCCACCGCCAGTAGCCGCGCATGGTGTCGGCCAGCGGCATCCGGAAGTCCGCGATGACGTCGCGGATCGGCTCGGTCGTCGCGTCGCCCTGCACCCGCAGGTAGCGGCCGACCACGTCGGCCATGAAGCTGAAATGGCGTGCCTCGTCGCGGGCCAGCCGTCCGAGTATCGCGGCCAGCACCGGATCGGCGACGACATCGCGCAGCTGCTGGTAATACATCTGGGTCGCCTTCTCCTGTACGAGCGCGTAGGCGAAGAACTGCACCGGATGGTCGTAGGGCAGATCGAACGGCTTCTGGCCCTCCACCGCCAGTTCGGTGCGCAGCGCGCCGCGGTCGGCGATGCCTGCGGCGTCCTGGTATCGGGCCAGCGCGCGGGCGTGGGTGTCCTCCTCCAGCGCCCAGCGGACGGTGAAGTGGTACAGCTCGCGATTATGGACGAAGCTCACGCGATTGACGCTGTCGTCCACCGGGAAGTATCGGTGGTAGACGTCGAAGTAGCCCGGCAGGTGGTCTTCGATCAGGGTGACGAACCGCACCGCCGAACGCTGACCCTCGGTGAGCCGGTCCGCGTCGGCGCGCGGCCAGTCGAACGCGGTCTCCACATCCCAGGAGCGGGCGGCGGGCGAGGCGGCCAGGAAGCCGTCGACCGCCGCCGCCATCTCGTCGACGGGGATCAGTGCGGACGCGATGTCCCTCACCTTCTTCATCGGGCGGCTCTCCTCATCGGGCGTTGCGGCAGGTCAGCGCATAGTGTTTGGTGGTGTAACCCCATCCGGCGTTGGCGATCTCCAAGTAGTGCCGCAGCCGGTCGGCCAGCCCGGGGCTGTGCGTGTCGATGCGGGCGGCCGCGGCGTCCACGTTGGCGATCCAGTCGTCGATGGTGCGCCGGTAGTGCTCGGTGAGGTCGTCCACCGCGATGATCGAGAATCCGGCGTCCTCGGCGGCGGTCACCAGCTCCGACAGCGGTCGCAGCTCGCCCCAGCCGAAGATGTCCTCGCGCACGAACTCGGTGCCCGCCCGGCCGTCGAACGCGGTGCGCGCGGCGGCGTGGCGGAAGCAGCTCTCGGAGACATACAGCGTCCCTCGCCTGCGCAGCACCGCGCGCGCCCTGCCGAAGACCGCGTCGAGATCGGGCATGTGCACGATGGAGCCGAGCAGGGTGATCGCGTCGACGCTGCGCGCGGGCAGGTCCATCCGTTCGAAGTGCCCGACCTCGGTGCGGACCCGCTCGGCGACGCCGCGGGCCCGGGCCTGCGCGGCGATGTACTCGTGCTGGCGCGGCGCCGGGCTGACGCCGGTGGCGCGGCAGCCGAACTCCTCGGCCATGAACAGGATCAGCGATCCCCAGCCGCAGCCGACGTCGAGCAGTTGCTCCCCACCTTGCAGCCCGAGCCGTTGCGCCACGAACCGCAGTTTGCGCCGCTGCGCCTGCTCGAGGGTGTCGGCAGGCGACTCGTAGAGCGCGGAACTGTATTTGCGCAGCGGATCCAGGAATTCGCCGAAGATCTCCGGGTCGAGGTCGTAGTGCTGGTTGGTATCGGCGGTGACGCTCACGCGGCGGCCTCCCGCAGTGCGCGGTCGACCACGGTGACCACGTCCTCGAGGCTGGACAGTTCGAAGACGTCCTGGTCCTCGAGCTCGATGTCGTAGGCGCGCTCGATCTTGGCGACCATGCGCAGTACGCGCACCGAATCGACCCCGGCCATGCCACGCAGGTCGGTCTCGGGCCGCAGCTCGGCGGCGGGGATGCCGGTCTCGGCGAGGGCGATCTCGGTGACGGTCCGCAGGATCTCGGCGGTGTCGGTCATGACTGGACTCCATTCGTGGCAGTGGGGTTGTTTCGCGTCGCGAGTGCGTGCGAGAGGGCGGCGATCTCGTCGTCGCCGAGCGTGAGGTGATGGCGTGCGTCTTCCAGTGCGAACGGTTGATAGGTGGCGGTGGAGGTGGCGCAGACGGCGCCGTCGGCCGCGCGGATCTCGGCGCAGGCCCGCAGCGGCTGTCCGGGCGGGCTCGGCTCGAGGCAGGCGAGGCAGTGGTAGTCCCGGTCGATCAGCAGCGGCGTGAGGAACCGGGTGCGCTGGGTGACGGTGAAGGCGGGACGGTGCCGGGTCAGCACGATCAGGTTGCCCATCAGTTCGTCGCAGATCACGCCGATCAGCCCGCCGTGCACGATGCCGGGATAGGACTCGAACGAGCGGTCCAGCCGGAAATCGGCGCGCAGGCCGTCCGGGTGAGGAGTGAAGGTCAGCCGCAGCCCGGCGGCATTGTGCGGGGAGCAGCCGAAGCAGTGGTAGTCGGGGATCACCGACCACGGCACCGCGACGGGGTCGCCGGTCGTCATGGTCAGGCGAGGGCGTCGGCGAGCGCGCGGCGCACGCGCGCGTTGCTGGACAGATCGAGCCCGGTGATGCCCGCGAAGGTGCGCCGGACCTTGTCGTGCAGTGCGTCCAGTTCGCCGTCGGCGGCCACCTGCCCGAGGAACAGTTCGAAGCCGGTGTCGATCGTCGCGTGCTCGCCGCCCTCGCTGATGCCCGACTTGAAGGTGCTCACCGGATGCTTGATCTTGGCTTCGGAGCTGTAGACGTAGAGCGTTTCCAGCACCGAGGGCAGCTCCTCGGGCCTGCGCTTCAGCCGCTCGGTGGCGTAGTGGATGAACTCGCGCGCATGCCCGGCCTCGTCGCGACCGGCTTTGAGCAGCAGGCTTTTCAGGACCGGCTCCTGCACCCAGGTGGCGACCGCGCGGTAGACGTGGTTCACGGTCAGTTCGGAGATGATGTTGGTGGCCAGGGTGGCCGCGGGGGTGGTGCCGGGCGCGTACGGTGCGCGCATCGCGCTGACGGCGTCGTCGTCGACGCGGTGCCCGACCGCGCCCAGCCAGGCGCGGAAGGCGTAGTGGTGCTGGACTTCCTGGAAGCCCCACACCACGGCGAAAGCGGAGAAGTCGTAGTCGTCGACGAACTCGTCGAGGAAGCCGTGCACGGCCGCGATGACATTGGATTCCCCCATCGCCGCGCTCTCGGCCAGGGTCACGTACTCCGGACGCACCAGCGAGGTGTCCACCGCGTCGAGATCCAGATCGGTCAGCCGCCAGTGCAGGCGCTCGTAATGGCGGAAGACGTCGTAGCTGTGCACGGGGGGCTCCATTCCTGAGGGCGGGATTGCTGCGGTGCGCGGAGTGCTGCGGGGCGGGGTGGGCGAGGTCAGCGTTGCCGCGCGAGCAATTGCCCGGCGGTCAGGCGCTGCAGCTTGCCGCTGCTGGTGCGGGGGATGCTGCGCGGCGCGACGAGGTGCACCTCGACGGCGGCCAGCCCGAGTTCGGCGGCGATGCGCCCGCGCACCCTCTCGGCGAGCGCGTCCGCGTCGGCGCCTTCGAGTTCGGTCTCGGCGATCAGCGCGATGACGTCGGCGCCTTCCGGATCCGGCGCGGCGATGCAGCGGCCCTGGTAGAGGCCGTCCAGTCCGCGCACCGCGTGCTCGACGTCCTGGGCGTAGTAGTTGACTCCGCGGACGGTGATCATCTCCTTGCGGCGGCCGGTGACGAACAGTTCCCCGCCGCGCAGGTAGCCCAGATCCCCGGTACGCAGCCAGCCGTCGGAGAACATCGAGGCGGTGCTTGCCGGATCGCCGCCGAGATACCCGGCGGTGACCGACGGACCCTGGATCAGGATCTCGCCGACGCCGCCGTCGGGCCGGTCCCGGTCGTCCGGATCGACCACGCGCATGCGCAACCCGGCCACCGCGGTGCCGACCCCGGCGACGGCGCGCGCGCCCGGCGTGTCCGGCGAGATGGGCAGCGCCACCGCGCTGTCCGCGAGCCGGGTCCGGTCGACCCACTCGAACCGCGGCCCCCGCCGCAGCGGCGGGAACGTCACGGCCAAGGTCGCCTCGGCCATCCCGTAGACGCCGAACATCGACGACGGATCGAATCCGGCGGGGGCGAATCGCGCGCAGAAGGCGGCGACCACCTCATGCGAGATCGGCTCGGAGCCGTTGAAAGCGATCCGCCAGCGCCGCAGGTCGTAATCGCCCGCATGTTCCGGCGGCACCGCGGCCAGCAGCGCCTCGTAGCCGAAGTTCGGCATCGCGGTGATCGTGGAGCCACTGGCGGCGAACTCCGCGAGCCAGCGCGCGGGGTCTTTGACGAAGGCGAGCGGCGACCACACATGGGCGGGGATGCCGCGCAGGATCGCCGACAGCGTGCCGAACAACCCCATGTCGTGGAACAGCGGCAGCCAGAAGCCGCCGCGGTCGGTGTGATCGAGCGCGATGCCGGTGCGGATGGCGGCCAAGCCGGCGAGCACGTTGCGGTGGGTCAGCCGCACGCCCTTGGGGTCGCCGGTGCTGCCGGAGGTGAACTGCACCACGGCCGGGTCGTCGGCAGCGATGTGAGGCAACGGCGTGTCGGCCGTGTGATCGGTTTCGGCCAAGGCCGCGGTGTCGAGGACCGAGACCTGCCCGGCGCCGACCTCGTCCGAGGTTCCGAACAGGGCGGCGGCGCCGGCGAATCGGTGCGACACCAGCACGGTGCGCATCCGGGCGGCCGTGGTGATCGCGGTGAGCGTGCGCGGGAAGGACTCCGTCCGGCGCGCCCCGGCGGGCAGCGGCAGGGGAGTGGCCGCGCCGCCCGCGGCGGTGACCGCGAACAGCGCGATCAGGAATTCCGGCGCGTTCGGGCACAGGATGCCCACCGGTTCACCGCGCCGCACCCCGTGCCGGACCAGCGCCGCCGCCATGACCTGAGACCGGTGGTGCAGTTCGGCGTAGTTCACGGTTTCCGACACCGACCAGAATGTCGCGGGCACGTTGGGGTGGGTGGTCGCGATTTCGGCCAGCCGGCCCGGCAGAGTTTCGGCGGTCTGCGCAGAATCCATGCCCGCCACGACAGCAGCGCATTGTGACATCGCGCTGAATTCGTTGTGAACCGGCGACGGTGATAATCACTGCCGATCAGCCAATCGAATTGAGCCGTAGGGTATTTCGGCTATTGCGCGATAGAAGCGGGCGATGAGCGCGCACCGCGGGATCGGCCGGCGGCACGATCGGTACGCACAATCGTTTCCCATTCAGGAGTTGCCGGTGAATTCCGACCGATACGCCGCGCGGGAATCGTCGTCCGGTGAATTCACGAACGCGCCGGGTCGCGCCGTCGTTCTCGGCGCGGGCATCGCCGGACTGCTGGCCGCCCGGGTGCTGTCCGAGCACTTCGCCGAAGTTCTTCTGGTCGAACGCGATCCGCTCGACGACGAGGGGCCGCGACGAGGTGTGCCACAGGGCAGGCATCTGCACGGGCTGCTCGATCGCGGCCGCACGGTCCTCGAGCAGCTGTATCCGGGGTTCACCGCCGAGCTGGTCGAGCTCGGCGCGGGCACCGCCGAGGCGCTGGTGGGCACTCGCTGGTATCTGGGTGGCCTGCGCGCGGCGCCGACCACGACCGGCCTGACCTCGCTGATGGCGAGTCGCCCGGCGCTGGAGGCGGTGCTGCGCCGCCGCACCCTGGCGACGCCGGGCATCCGCTGGTACCCCGGCGCCGCACGCGGGCTCCTCGGCGATGCCGACGAAGTGAGCGCAGTCCTGCTGTCCGGCGATTCCGGTGTCCGGCCCGAGTCCGCGGATCTGATCGTCGACGCGACCGGTCGCGGCTCCCGCGCGCCGGAATGGCTCCTCGCGCTGGGAGCGTGCGCGCCGATGGAGGAACGGCTCGAAGTAGGCCTCGGCTATGCCTCCACGCTGATCCCACACATCGAGGGCCAGTTGGACGGGCATCGTTCGGTCATCATCTCGACCGGTGCGGGCGGACGTGGCGGCGGCGCGATCCGGGTCGAGGGTGACTGTTGGCACATCACGCTGGCCGGGATGCTCGGCGATCATCCGCCGACCGATCCCACCGGATTCGCGGCTTTCGCCGCCACTCTCGCCGCCTCGGACATCCACGGGTTGATCGTCGCGGCCGAGTCCACCGGACACTGGAGCGGGCAGGAACAGCGCGCGATCGTGGCGCACAAGTTCCGTGCCCCGGTGCGCCGCCGTTTCGACCGGCTGCGGTCGGTGCCGCGCGGCTTCGTCGTGCTCGGCGACGCGCTGTGCAGTTTCAATCCGCTCTACGCGCAGGGTATGACCGTCGCCGCGCAGCAGGCGCTGGTCCTGCGCGAATGCCTGGCCGCGGGCGCGGGCGCGGATCTGCCCGCCCGGTTCTACACCGCCGCGAGCGCTGTCGTGGACGTCGCCTGGCGGCTCTCGGCCGGGTCGGACCTGGCGAACCCGGGGGTGCCGGGGCCCCGCAGCCTGCGCACCCGGCTCACCAATGCCTATGTGGCGCGGGCGCATCGGGCCGCGCACGTCGACCCGGTGGTCTCGCGCACCTTCCTGCGGGTGGCCAACCTGGTGGAACCACCGACCGCGTTGCTGCGACCCGATCTCGCCCGGCGCATCCTGTGGCGCCGCGACGACAGGATCGGCACGCCCGCGGAAACGCCCGCCGTCGCCGAGCCGACCGCCTGAGCGGCCGTTCTCCCCGGACCGCTGCCGCCGAACGAACCCATCCATTCCCCAACGAACGCACCCCCGACCGGAGGGACCACTCGACATGGACTCGACTACCGCGAGCGCGGTTGTCGCGGAGCAGGATTCCGCGATCCAGACCGCCATCGCCCACGTGTTCGGCCCGGAAGGGCGACCCGACCCCTACTCCGCGGCGCGCGTCCTGCGGGAAGCGGGGCCGTTGCATCAGACCCCGCTGGGCCACTACCTGCTGACCCGCTACGACGACTGCGCCGCCGTGCTCTCGACCACCGCGTGGAGCCACGCGGAGGAGGCGGCGATGATGCATCCGACCGTCTCGCCGGAGGACGCGCCCGAAGAGCTGCCCACCTCGTTCCTGTGGATGGAGCCGCCGGACCACACCCGGCTGCGCAACCTGGTGACCAAGGGTTTCACCCCGCGCATGGTGACCCGGCTGCGGCCGCGTATCGAGGAACTGACCGAACAGCTCGTCGATGACGCGCTGGCGGCAGGCGAGTTCGACCTGATCGAGAAGATCGCGTACCCGCTGCCGCTGATCATCGCCTGCGAGCTGATCGGCGTGCCGCCGGAGGCCTACGAGCAAGTGCACCGGTGGTCGCAGGATCTCGCCCGTGGATTCGACCACGACTACACCCTGCCGGAGGAGGCGTTGCGCGCGCGCAGTGCCGGTTCCCGCGGATTCATGGCCTACTTCCGTGAACTGCTCGACGCGCGCCGCCGGGCACCGGCCGACGATCTGCTCAGCGTGCTCTCCCAGGTGGAGGACCGCGGCGACGTGCTGACCGAGCAGGAATTGCTGGCGACCTGCATCACCACCTTCGTCGCCGGACACGAGACCACCGCCAATCTGATCGGGACCGGGATGCTGCAGCTGATGCGCAACCCGGACCAGATCGCGGCCCTGCGTGCCCGTCCCGACCTGACCGCCACGGCCCCCGACGAACTGCTGCGCATGGAGCCGTCGGTGCAGATGACCACGCGCGCCGCCACCAGGCCGATCACCGTCGCCGGCCGGGAATTCGAGCCGGGCGAGGGGGTAGTGGTGCTGATCAACTCGGCCAACCGCGACGACGACGTCTTCCCCGGCTCCGACCGGCTCGACGTGGCCCGGTACTCCGATCCGCACGCACCCGCCAAGAAGCATCTCGGGTTCAGTCTCGGCATCCACTACTGCCTCGGCGCGCCGTTGGCGCTGCTGGAGATGGAGGTGCTGCTCGATGTGCTGCTGCGCAAGGTGAAGGACATCGAACTCCGCACCGAGACACCGCTGTACAAACCGAACGTCGTCATCCGCGGCCTGGCCGCGTTGCCCACCCGGTTCACCCCCGCCTGAACAGCTGCCCCGGCAGTGCGGTCGGCGCACTGCCGGGCCGGCGGGCGATTCACGTCGGTGATCGCCCGATTCGCAGCGCTTTTCGCCCAACGATCATCCCATTTCCGCTGGATACGCTGCTGTCGTGCCTCGGCCCGGAAGCAGCGGCCGAGCGGCGAGATATCCTCCGCGGCCGATTTTTCGGCCGAATCAGCAGTACTCATGAAGGGAGCCGCCATGTCCGATGCGGACATCGAGCGGGCAGCGCCGGAATCCGAGGCGTCGGGGCCGACCCGGCGCGCCGCACCCCGCAAGCTCGCGGTGGACAGTCCTTACCTGCATCGCCTGCAACGCCGTCACTTCCTGCTGTTCGATGTGCTGCCGATCTTCGGCACCGTGGCCGCGATCGCCTTCGCCTGGGTCCATCCGGTCGGGGTCACCGAGATCGCGCTGCTGATCGGCGGATGGATGGCGACGGGCCTGGCGATCACGGTCGGCTACCACCGCCTGTTCACCCACCGCACGTTCAAGGCCGTTCCCGCGGTGGTCGCCGTGCTCGCCGTGGTCGGGTCCATGGCCGGCCAGGGCGGTGTGCTGTCCTGGGTGGCCATCCATCGCCGTCACCACGAGTGCAGCGATCAGGAGGGCGATCCGCATTCGCCCAATCTCTCCGGCGACGGCTTCCTCGGGCGGGTGCGCGGACTGGCGCATTCGCACTTTCTGTGGATGCGCCGCCACGAGTATCCCAATATCGTCCATTACGCGCCGGATCTGCTCAAAGATCGCATGCTGGTACGCATCTCGCGGCGTTACCACTGGTGGGTGGCGCTGGGGACGGCGATTCCCGCGCTCGTCGGCGCGCTGGTCTACCAGAGCTGGACCGGCGCGGTCAGCGGACTGCTGTGGGGCGGCCTGGTGCGGATGTTCGTGCTCGAGCACATCGTGTGGGCGATCAACTCGTT
Organism: Nocardia higoensis NBRC 100133; assembly: GCF_000308595.1. GTDB lineage: Bacteria > Actinomycetota > Actinomycetes > Mycobacteriales > Mycobacteriaceae > Nocardia > Nocardia higoensis. The sequence goes on from NZ_BAGA01000064.1 coordinate 17,400, forward strand.
CCTGCACATGTTCGGCACCCGCCCCTACCGGGCGCGCGGTAACAGTCGCAACGGCGGCATCTTCGCGCTGATCTCCTTCGGCGAGTCCTGGCACAACAACCATCACGCCTTCCCGGACTCGCCGTCGTTCGGTCTGGACTGGTACCGCCTCGATCCCGGGTACTGGCTGATCCGGCTGCTCGCGCTGGCCGGCCTGGCCTGGGACGTGCGGGTTCCCACCCGAGAACGGCTGGCCGACAAACGTATTCGACCCACCGAAGCCGCCGCGGGCGTGGCGGCGATCTGAGAACGGACGACTCGCCATGGACAACAGAACCGATATCCTGCAGTGGTGCCGGGAATACCTCGGCGAGGCGCTCGGCGTCGATCCGCAGACCATCGACCCGGCCACCGATTTCGACCGGCTCGGGGTGGACTCCGTGGTCGCCGTCGCGCTGCTGATGGAGATCGAACAGCACTACGGCGTCGACATCCCGCCCGAGGAACTGTTCGCCGAGCCGACCCTGGATGCCCTCGCCGGCTACGTGGCCGACCGGTCCGAGCAGGTCGCGTGAGCGCCGCCTCGGCCGACGGGGCGCGCGCGGCGGCGATCCGGCATCACTACGACGTCGGCAACGACTTCTACCGGCTCTGGCTCGACCCATCGCTGACGTACTCGTGCGCCATGCCGGAGAACCGCGGCGACACACTCGAACTCGCGCAGGAGCGCAAGCTGCGCTACCACCTCGACGCCGTCCGGGCGGACCGGGCCGGCGCCGTGCTCGACATCGGCTGCGGCTGGGGTTCGCTGCTGCGCGGGCTCGCCGCCCGCGGCGTCGCGCGCGGGGTCGGCCTGACCCTCAGCGACGAGCAGGCCGCGCACGTGCGCGGGCTCGGGCTGCCGGGGGTGTCGGTGCAGGTGTGCGACTGGCTGCACTACGAGACCGACCGACGCTTCGACGGCATCGTCTCGATCGGCGCCTTCGAGCATTTCGCCACTCCCGACCAGTCGAGCGTCGACAAGATCGCGGTCTATCGCGAGTTCTTCGGCCGCTGCCGGGACTGGCTGCACGAGGACGGCACGCTGTCGGTGCAGACCATCGCCTACGCGAACATGTCCCCGCAGCACGCCGACAGCTTCATCCAGCGCGAGGTGTTCCCGAACGCCGATCTGCCCACCCTCGCCGAGATCACCGCCGCCGCCGAAGGGCTGTTCGAGATACGCACGGTGCGCAACGACCGGCTCGACTACGCGTGGACGTGCGAGCAGTGGGCCCGCCGGTTGCGCGCGCGCCGCGACGAGGCCGTCGAATTGGTCGGCCCCGAGATCACCGAACGGTACGAGCGCTACCTGAAGCTGTCCGCGCTGGGATTCCGGATGGGCAAGATCTGCCTGCTGCGGATTGTGCTCGACCCGTATCGCGACGGCTACTTCGTCGGGCGGCGGGACCTCTGATGGGTCCGGCGCCGGGCGCGGTGGCGCGCTTCAATCCCTTCACCGACGATTTCCGCGAGAACCCGTATCCGATGTACCGGAGCCTGCGGGCGGGTTCGCCGGTGCATCGGACCATGGGCATGTGGGTGCTCACCCGGCACGCCGACGTACGAACTGTGTTGCGGGACCGGGCGTTCGCGGTCGACGTGATTCCCGGGATGTTGCGGCGGCAGGCCGGGCGGCTGGAGATATCCGATATCGAAGGCATCGACCGCCTGGCGCGGACCTCGCTGGTGTTCACCGGCAACCCCGAGCACGCGCGCCTGCGCGCACTGGTCAATCCGGTGTTCACCGCCTCCGCCGTCGTCGGGCTGCGGCCGCGGGTCGCCGCGATCGCTGAAGAGTTGACCCGGCAGGCGTGGCGCGCAGGCGGGATGGATGTCGTCACCGACTTCGCGGCCGCGCTGCCGGTGCGGGTGCTCGCCGATTGGCTCGGCCTGCCGCCCGGTCTGCGTGACCACCTCGCGGGATGGACCCACGACATCCGGTTCCTGCTCGAACCCGGTCTCATGACGGCCGCGGATTTCGAGCGCGTGCGGGTGGTGGTCGACGAGTTCACCGCGGCGTTGCGCGAGGTCGTCGCGCAACGCCGCGCCCGGCCGGGGGAGGACCTCGTCAGCCGGCTGCTGGCCGCGCGGATCGGTGCCGGCGGCCGGCTCAGCGAGCAGGACGTGGCATGTGTGGCGATCATGTGCTTCGTCGCCGGCGTGGAGACCACGAAATCGTTGATAGGCAACGCTGTTCTGGCCCTCACCACGCATCCGGCGCAACAGCGGCAATTGCGCGCCCGGCCGGACCTGCTCGCGTCCGCGGTGTCGGAGGCGCTGCGCTACGACAGCCCGCTCCAGCACACCAAGCGCCGGGCGACCCGCGACACCGCACTGGGCGATCACGTGATCCGTGCCGACGATCAGGTGCTGCTGTGCCTGGGCGCGGCGAACCGCGATCCGGCGGCTTTCCCCGATCCCGACACCTTCGACATCACCCGCGACACCGCGGGCCAGCTGGCCTTCGGCCACGGATTGCACGGCTGCCTCGGGGCGCCCCTGGCGCAGATGCAGGCCGAGATCGCTCTCGGGTGTCTGTTCGGCCGCCCCGGACGGCTCGTGGCGGCCGCCGCCCGGCCGCAATGGCAGGACCACAGCTTCATCGTCCGTGGACTGCGGCATTTCCCGGTCACCGTCGAAAGTCGTTGAGCCGAATCATTATCCGTTCGCGGAGAGGAAGACGTCATGTCGGGTATCGAGCTGTTTCCCGAGATCCTGCGGCGTCGCGCCGCGGCCCGGCCCACCGGCACGGCCTATGTGTTCCTCGACGACCACGGTGCCGAGGTGGCGGCGCTCACCTACGCCGAACTGGAGCGGCGGGTTCGCGCGGTCGCCGGGCGACTGGCCGGCGCCGCCGCACCGGGCGAGCGGGCGCTGCTGCTCTTCCCGCCGGGCCTGGACTTCATCGTCGCGTTCTTCGCCTGCCTCTACACGGGGGTGATCGCGGTTCCGGTGATCCCGCCGCGCCGGGGCGGGCTCCATCCCGCGACCCGCGGCATCGTCGCCGACTGCGCCCCCGCGGTCGTGCTCACCGTGGCCGGGCCGCCCGACGCGGATCTGCTGTCCGAGGGGGCGCCGGAGTGGATCGCGGTCGACGAGATCGACACCCGCGCCGGGGAGTTCGTGTCACGGCCGGGCGACCCCGACGCGGTCGCGTTCCTGCAATACACCTCCGGGTCCACCGCCGCGCCCAAAGGCGTGCTGGTCACTCATCGGAACCTGATCGCCAACCAGGAGATGATCCGGCGCGCGTTCGGTCACGACGAGTCCTCGACGTTCGTCGCCTGGGCGCCGCACTACCACGATCAGGGCCTGATCGGAAACATCCTGCAACCGTTGTATCTCGGATCGGCCAGTGTGCTGATGGCGCCGGTGAGCTTCATCCGACGCCCGCTGCTGTGGCTCGACGCGATCTCGCGGTACCGCGCGCACACCAGTGGCGGCCCCAACTTCGCCTTCGACGCCTGCGTCGCGCACGCCGCGCGCGGTGCTGTTCCCGACCTGGATCTGAGCAGCTGGGCGGTGGCGTTCAACGGCGCCGAACCGATCCGCGCCGAGACGCTGCGGCGTTTCACCGAGACATTCGCGCCCTACGGCTTCCAGGAGCGGGCGCTGTATCCCTGCTACGGGCTCGCCGAGGCGACATTGCTGGTGAGTGGTAGCGGTAAGGGCAAGGGGCCGCGGCGGTTCGAGGCCGACGCGGCCGAATTGCGCCGGGGCAGGATAGTTTCCGCGTCGCCGGAGGCCGGCGGCACGACGCTGATCGGTTCGGGTGTGCCTGCTCCCGGTGTCGAAGTGCTCGTCGTCGACCCGGCAACCGCCCGGCCGTGTCCGCCGGACCGGATCGGTGAGATCTGGGTGGCGGGAGCGCATGTGGCGGCAGGCTACTGGCGCAACACCGAGGCCACGGCGGCCGTGTTCGTCACCGCCACCGCCAGCGGCGACGTCGGCGGCAGCGGCAATGTCGGCACCACCGCCAGCCGCACCGTCACCGCCGTCGGCGGCAGCGGCAACGAGCGCAGCGGCAGCGATGAGGACGGTGGCGGAGAACGCCGGTTCCTGCGGACCGGTGATCTGGGGCAGATCGTGGACGGCGAGCTGTTCGTCACCGGGCGGTCCAAGGATCTGATCGTCGTGCGCGGTCGCAACCACTATCCGCACGATCTCGAGCACACCGCGCAAGCCGCGCACCCGGCGGCGCGCGCGGGCGGCGGCGCCGCGTTCACCGTCGAGGGCCCCGACGGCGAACAGTTGGTGATCGTGCAGGAGATCGACCGCGCGCACCCGTGGTCGGCCGGCGCGAGCCTGGAGATCAGCACGGCGATCCGCGCCGCGGTGGTGCGCGATCACGACCTCGCGCCGAGCCGGATCGTGCTGACGACGGCGGGTGCGCTGCCCAAGACCAGCAGCGGCAAGATCATGCGCGGGGCCGCACGAGCGCGCCATCTCGCCGCCGGGTTCCCGCCGTGGGCCCCGGCGGCCGCTGCGGCCGGACGCTGAGCCGAGCGGTGGCCGTGGGCAGGCATTGTCCAGTACTTCACCTGGAATCCAGGGCTATATCCGTACCGTCGTTCGGAATTCAGCTTCGCGTCACCATTCCGGCGACCAGGACGCTGTGCGGGTTTCATCGGCGGTTACCTCCCGCCACTAGCGTTGCTCCTACCTTGAATGAAGGAGCAGGCGCAATGGAGTTCCGTCATCTGGTTTCGTTCATCACGATCGCCGAAGAGTTGCACTTCGGCCGCGCGGCACAGCGCTTGCATCTCACCCAGCCGAGCCTCAGCGCCCAGCTGCAGAAGCTGGAGAAATCACTGGGCGTGCAGTTGGTCGCTCGAAACTCACACGAAGTCAAGCTCACTCCCGCCGGCCGGGAGTTCGAGGCGCAGGCGAGACTGGTCGTCACCCAGCTCGGCCGGGCGGCGGAAGCGGCCAAAGCCACCGCGGCGGGCCGGTCGGGCACCCTGGACATCGGCTACAACCTGCCAGCGAGCAGGCATGTGCTGCCCGCCGCGCTGACCAGGATGACCGAGCGATATCCCGACATCGACGTGTCGTTGTGGGAGAAGCGGACCGGCCCGCAGCTGGCCGCGCTGGCCGACGGCACGCTCGATCTCGCCCTGGTCTACGGCCATCCCAATTCCCCGGAGTTCCGTTACCGGCGTCTGCTGCACCGGGTTCCGCTGGTGGCGGTGGTCGGGCGCAGGCATCGCTGGGCCGAACGACCGGGGGTGCCCTTCGCCGAACTCGCCGGCCAGAACTGCGTGCTCTTCGCCCGCGAGCAGTGCCCGGCCATGTACGACGCGATCTTCCGGGCCGCCGCCGACAACGAGATCGCCCTGTCGATCACCCACACCGCCGACGATCCCGGCGCCACCGCCCATATGGTGTCGGTGCGGCCGCTGGTCGGCTTCGCCTCGCTGCCGAGGGCGATCTCCATGGGCATGGGCAATCCCGGCAACGGCTCGGTGGCGATCAAATTGCTCGATCCCGTTCCCACGCTGGATTTGTACGCGGTGTGGCGGGCCGATGAGACGAAGCCGGCCGTCGAGATGTTCCTGGAATGCATGGAATTGTCCGATTCCCTACAGATGGATTCTGTCGCCGCCGTTCCGACGCGCGCCGCTGGATAGGCGATGACATTCGCGCGGTAGAAATCGCGATCGTATCCGGCGATCGTGGATCGGGCCCCGCAGAATTCATATCGTGAACACAGTTTCTGTGGCCGAAAATGGTTTCGATATAGCGGATTCCGAGGGCTTGTACTCGGTGATCTCCGGCGCCGCGCGGCGGCATCCGACGCGGCTGTCGCTGTGTGGCGCCGATGGCACCCAACTCGATTGCCTGCAGGTCGACCGGCGGGTGCGCGCGCTCGCCTCGGCGCTGCTGGCGCAGGGAGTACGCGCCGGTGACCGGGTGGCCGTGCTGGGCCGCACCGGCCTGGAATGGGCGCTGCTGGACTGCGCGGTGCCGGCGATCGGCGCCGTGGTGGTGCCGGTGTACCCGACATCCTCGCCGGTCCAGATCGCCCACATCGTCGCCGACAGCGGCAGCGCGTACTTCGCCGCCGAGACCGGCGAGGACGCCGAGCGACTGCGCGCGGCCGGTGCGCGGCAGGTGTGGACCTTCCCGCAGGTGGCCGAATGGTCGCTGGGCGCGCAGAGCCCCGAGCTGGACGGGGTGATCGCGGCGGTGCGGGCAGGCGACCCGGCGATGATCGTCTACACCAGCGGCACCACCGGGCTATCGAAGGGGTGTGTCATCACCCACCGCAACATGTTCGTCTCCGCGGCCAACACCGTGCGCCGCACCGGCGACCTGTTCGACGGGACGACGGTGCTCGCGCTGCCGCTGGCGCACGTGTTCGGCCAGACGATCCTGTTCGCCTGCCTGTTCGGCGGCAGCCGAACCCATCTGCTGCCCGCCATCCCGGACCTGGTGCCCGCCCTGCCGGTGCTGCGGCCCACCTTCCTCGCGATGATCCCCTACGGCCTGGAGAAGATCCGCAAGTACTGCCGTACCAAGCTTTCCGGCGCGGAGGAAGAGGACGCCGCGGTGGCCCGCGGGCTGGAAGTGCTGCGCGCCGGGCAGGTGCCCGAGCCGGTGTCGCATCCGGTCTCCGACGCGCTGGGCGGCAGGCTGCGCGGGGTGATCTCCGGTGGCGCCTCGCTGGACGAGTCGACCATCGGATTCTACGCCGGATTCGGCGTGTTGCTGCTCAACTGCTACGGCCTGACCGAGGCGGCCACCGCGGTGACCGTGAACGCGGTGGATACGCACCGGCTGGGCACCGTGGGCAGGCCGATTCCCGGCACCGAGGTCGCCGTCGCCGCGGACGGCGAGGTGCTGGTCCGCGGGCCGCACGTCTCGCCCGGCTACTGGGGTGCGGCCGCGGACGTGCCGATGGCCGATGCCGAGGGTTGGCTGCGCACCGGTGATCTCGGCGAACTCGATGCCGACGGATACCTGCGTATAACCGGGCGCAAGAAGGAGATCCTGGTGACCTCCGGTGGCAAGAACGTCGCGCCCGCCCCGCTCGAGGATCGGATCCGGTTGCACCCGTTGGTCAGCAACTGCATGGTCGTCGGCGACGGCCGCGACTTCGTGACCGCGCTGGTCACCCTGGACGGGGATCAGGTGCGCCGCCGTCGCGCCGCCGATCCCGGCCTGGATCTCGACGCCGAGATCGGCGCGGCGGTCGAGGCGGCCAACGCGCTGGTCTCGCGCGCGGAATCGGTGCGCGCATTCCGGATCGTCGACGGCGATTTCACCGTCGAGGACGGCCTGATCACCTCGTCGCGGAAATTGCGCCGGGCAGCCGTGGAAAAGGCCTACGCGGACGATATCGCGGCCCTCTATTCCTCGCGCAGCGTCGCGCGATAACTCATTTCGATCGGCCGATGAACGACCCCTGCCGGGGGTGGTTCGGACCGTTTCTCGCTCGCAGACTCGAACTCGAAGTTCTCACTCCCGGAAAGTGATGCGAATATGTACGACGTCATCGTTGTCGGTACCCGGGTGGCCGGTGCGCCGCTCGCCATGCTGCTCGCCAGGAAGGGATACCGGGTCCTGGCCGTCGACCGGGCCACCTTTCCCAGCGACACTCCCTCGACCCATTACCTGCACCAGGCCGGGCTCGGTTTCCTGAAGTCGTGGGGGCTGCTGGACCGGGTCGTCGCCACCGGGTGCCCGCCGATCCGGCACCTGAATTTCTCCTACACCGACATCGACATCAGGGGCTTCGCCGACCCGTCGGCCGACGGCATAGACGCCGTGTACTGCCCGCGCCGCACCGTGCTGGACGAGGTGCTGGTGGAGGCCGCCGGTGCGGCGGGCGCCGAGATGATCCAGGGCTTCACCGTGAGCGAACTCGTCTTCGACGGGGACCGGGTGGCAGGCATTCGCGGCAGTGTCGCGGGCGGTGCCGAACAGGAGTTCCGTGCCCGCCTGGTGGTCGGCGCCGACGGCGCGAACTCCGTGGTGGCCAAGGCGGTCGGCGCGCAGACCTACGAGGGTTCGCCCGGGTCCTGCTTCATCTACTACTCCTACTACGAGGGCGTGGACTGGGGGATGCAGCACCGCACCGGATTCGGCGAGCAGCAGTTCGCCGGCTGGCCGACCAACGACGGCCTGACCCTGGTCGCGGTCATGCGCAAGCGCGACCGGTTCCGCGCGTTCCGCGCCGACCCCGACGCAGGCGTGCAGGAAGTCGTCGAGCAGATCGACCCGGAACTCGGCACGCTGCTGCGGGAGAAGGGCACCCGGGTCGAGCCGTTCCGGCCGATGCTGTATCCGGACAACTACCGTCGCCAGTCGTTCGGTCCGGGCTGGGCACTGGTCGGCGACGCCGGCTACCACAAGGACCCGTTCACCGGCTGGGGCATCACCGACGCCTTCAAATACGGCCAGCTGCTGGCCGATCTGGCCGATCTGGGCCTGTCCGGCGACCGCCCGATGGACGAGGCGCTGGCCGAATACCAGCGTGAGCGCGACGCCCAGAGCGCCAGCACCTTCGAGCTGACCCTGAGTATCTCCGAGCTCACCCTGACCCCGTACTACGACTCGGTGTTCCGGGCCACCAGCATGGACCCGGACTACATCAAGAAGTTCTTCGGCCTCATCGCCGGCATCTACCCGCCGGACAAGTACTTCGGCGAGCAGGAACTGGCCGAGCTGTACGAGAAGGTGAACTTCCCCGCCTCGGCGCGCCACGTCAGCAAGAACGGGGTGACCGCGTGACCGCCGCGCTGATCGCCCTCGGCGACAGCTTCGTGGAAGGGCGCGGCGACGTCGCGCCCGACGGCGGCTATCGCGGCTGGGTGCCGCGCCTGGGCGGGCAGCTCGGCCTGCGACCCGCCGCCGTGCGCAATCTGGGCGAGCACGGGGCGACCACCTCGGCGGTGCTGGAAAACCAGCTGCCGCAGGCGTTCTCGGCGCGCGCCTCGCTCTACGGGGTGGTCGTGGGGGTCAACGACCTGGTCAGCGACTTCCACGCGACCCGGTTCGAGCGCAACCTGCGGACCCTGTTCACCACGCTGCGCGCCACCGGCGCGACGGTGTTCACCGCAGGCTACCCCGATATCCCGGCCCGGCTGCCGGTGCCGCCGGGTATGCGCGCCCTGCTGCGCGAGCGATTCGCCTTCGCCAACACGGTGCTCGACACCGTCACCGCCGACACCGGCACGCTGCGGCTCGACCTCGCGGGCGATCCCGAATGGGAGCGCCCCGAGGTGTGGACCGCCGACGGCCTGCACCCCGCCCCGCTCGGTCACCACCTGTTCGCGGTGGCCGCCGCCGACCTCATCGCCGCCCACACCGCGACCATCGTCGCCGCCTGAGACACCCGCTCGGTCCGAGAGGAACGTTCCGTGACAGACGACAGACGCCTGGCCCGCAACCCGATTGCCATCGTCGGCATGTCGGGGCTGCTACCGCACGCGCGCAACCACCGAGAGTACTGGCAGAACATCGTCGACGGTGTCGACTGCACCACCGAGGTCCCGGCCTCGCGCTGGAGCCTGGAGGACTACTACGACCCCGACGCCGCGACACCGGACAAGACCTACTCGCGGCGCGGGGCCTTCCTGCCCGACATCGAGTTCGACCCGCTGGAATTCGGTCTGCCACCCAACCAGCTCGAGGTCACCAGCACCATGCAGACCCTGAGCCTGGGGGTGGCTCGCGACCTGCTCGCCGACGCGGGCGCGACCGGCTCGTCCTGGTACGACCCCAGCCGCACCGGCGTGGTGCTCGGTACCACCGGGCCCGTGCCGCTGATGCACCCGCTGGCCGCGCGGCTGTCCACGCCCGTGCTGGAGGAGGCGGTGCGCTCGGTCGGGCTGACCCAGCGCGACGCCGAGGCGATCGCCGCCAAGTACGTCGCGGCGTTCGCGCCGTGGGAGGCCAACTCCTTCCCCGGCCTGCTGTCCAACATCACCGCGGGCCGCATCGCCAACCGCCTCGGCCTGGGCGGGATCAACTGCACCGTCGACGCCGCGTGCGCGGCCTCGCTGGCCGCGTTGCGGACCGCGATCGCCGAACTGCAGGACGGCCGCGCGGACATGATGATCACCGGCGGCGTGGACACCGAGAACACCATCTTCATCTACCTGTGCTTCAGCAAGGTCGGCGCGCTCTCGTCGTCCGGGCAGATCAAGCCGTTCGGCAGCGACGCCGACGGCACCCTGCTCGGTGAGGGCATCACCATGCTCGCGCTGCGCAGGCTCGCCGACGCCCGGCGCGACGGCAACCGGATCTACGCGGTGATCCGCGGCCTGGGCTCCTCCAGCGACGGCCGCGCCAAGAGCATCTACGCCCCGCGCGCGGGCGGGCAGCGCGTCGCTCTCGACCGCGCCTACGCCGACGCCGAGATCTCCCCGGCCGACATCGGCCTCATCGAAGCCCACGCGACCGGCACCCCGGTGGGCGACCGGACCGAGCTCACCGCCTTGAAGGAGCTGCTCTCCGACGCGACCCCCGAACCCCGCTTCGCCGCGCTCGGCAGCGTGAAATCCCAGATCGGGCACACCAAGGGCGCGGCGGGCACCGCCGGCCTGATGAAGCTGGCGTTCGCGCTGCATCAGAAAGTGCTGCCCGGCACCATCAACGTGACCGCCCCGAACGCCGAGATCGCCGCGCCCGAGGCGCCCTACTACGTGAACTCGCGCACCCGGCCCTGGATCCGCGACCCGCAGCGGCCGGTGCGCCGTGCCGCCGCCTCGGCATTCGGCTTCGGCGGCACCAACTTCCACGTGGTGCTCGAAGAAGCCGATTCCGGACGCGACCACCAGCGGGTGCTGCACCGCACGGCCCGCGCGCACCTGTGGCACGCCCCCGATGTGGCCGGGCTCATCGACGCCGTGCGCAGCGTCGCGCCGGTCGACGGCGGCCCGATCCCGGAATCGCACGCCCGCGTCGGCTTCGTCTCGGTCGACGACGAGAACGCCGAGCACTTGCGCTCGCTGGCGGTGGACGGACTGGTCGGCAATCCCGACGCCACTGCCTGGGACCATCCCGAAGGCGTCTACTACCGCGCCGCGGCGCTGCCCGGCCGCAAGGCGGGCGCACTGTTCGCCGGGCAGGGCAGCCAGTACGTCGATATGGGCGCCGACGCCGCGATGGCCCAGCCCGCGGTCGGCGCCGCGTTCGACGCCGCCAACGTCGCGTTCGCCGGCGAACCGGTGCGGCTGTCCTCGGTGGTGTTCCCGCCGCCCGCCTTCGACGAGGCGACCGCGGCCGAACACGAAACCGCGCTCCGGCGTACCGAATTCGCCCAGCCCGCCATCGGCGCGTTGTCCGCCGGGCAGTACGCGGCGTTGCGCGAGCGCGGCTTCCGCGCCGAGGCCTACCTCGGGCACAGCTTCGGCGAGCTCACCGCGCTGTGGGCCGCGGGCGCGCTGACCGGCCCCGACTTCTTCGCCCTGGCCAAGGCGCGCGGCGCGGCGATGGCGCCGCGCGCGGGCGTCGAGGCGGGCACCATGGTGGCGCTCAACGCCGCCATCGAGGTCGCGCGGGAGATCGTCGACGGCATCGACGACGTCTGGATCTGCAACCACAACGCACCCGACCAGGTGGTGATCGGCGGCGGGGCCGAAGGCGTAGCCGCCGCCGTCGCGATGTGCGCCGAACGCGGCGTCGCCACCAGGGCGCTGCCGGTCTCGGGCGCCTTCCACACCCCCTACGTGGCACACGCGGTCGAGGACTTCGCCGCCGCGCTCGCCGAGATCACCCTCGGCGCGCCCGACGCGCCGGTGTACGCCAACAGCGCCGACGCCCGCTACGGCGACGACAGCGCCGCCAATCGCGAGGTGCTCACCCGGCAACTCGGCCGGCCCGTCGAATTCGTCGCCGCTCTCACCGCGATGCGCGACGCGGGCTGCACGGTGTTCGTCGAATTCGGCCCCAAGCAGGTGCTGACCTCACTGGTGCGCCGCACGCTCGGCGAGGATGTGATCGCCATCCCCACCGACTCCGGCCCCATCGGCAACAGCGATCTCGCGCTGACCCGGGCGGCGGTGCGGCTGGCCGTGCTCGGTTTCGAACTCGAGGCGATCAACCGCCACGTCGAGCCAGAGCCCGCCGTCGCGGCCCGGAGCCGACGGATGACGGTCACCATCTCGGCGCCCGAGTATGTGCCGGAGACCCGCCGCGCCGCCTACGCCGCCGCCCTCGACAACGGCTATCGGGTCGGTGTGGGCACGTCGCAGGACGGTGTGAGCTCGCCCGGCACTGCCGTCTCGCCCGCCGCGGCGCAC
>NZ_BAGA01000063.1 GCF_000308595.1 Nocardia higoensis NBRC 100133
GTGTTAGCTGAATTGGTCTGGGACGGCCGACCGTAGACGGTGAGAGTCCGGTAAGCGAAAATGCATGCTCTGTTGTAGTGAGTACCCGAGTAGCAGCGGGCCCGTGAAATCTGCTGTGAATCTGCCGGGACCACCCGGTAAGCCTGAATACTCCCTGGTGACCGATAGCGGACTAGTACCGTGAGGGAAAGGTGAAAAGTACCCCGGGAGGGGAGTGAAATAGTACCTGAAACCGTGCGCTTACAATCCGTCAGAGCCTTCGAGCAGTTTACTGCTGGGGGTGATGGCGTGCCTTTTGAAGAATGAGCCTGCGAGTTAGTGGCATGTGGCGAGGTTAACCCGTGTGGGGTAGCCGTAGCGAAAGCGAGTCCGAATAGGGCGTTTTGAGTCGCATGTTCTAGACCCGAAGCGGAGTGATCTACCCATGGCCAGGGTGAAGCGACGGTAAGACGTCGTGGAGGCCCGAACCCACTTAGGTTGAAAACTGAGGGGATGAGCTGTGGGTAGGGGTGAAAGGCCAATCAAACTCCGTGATAGCTGGTTCTCCCCGAAATGCATTTAGGTGCAGCGTCACGTGTTTCACGCCGGAGGTAGAGCTACTGGATGGCCTAGGGGGCCCACAAGCTTACCGAAGTCAGCCAAACTCCGAATGCCGGTGTGTGAGAGCGTGGCAGTGAGACTGCGGGGGATAAGCTTCGTAGTCGAGAGGGAAACAGCCCAGATCGCCGGCTAAGGCCCCTAAGCGTGTACTAAGTGGAAAAGGATGTGGGGTCGCGAAGACAACCAGGAGGTTGGCTTAGAAGCAGCCACCCTTGAAAGAGTGCGTAATAGCTCACTGGTCAAGTGATCCTGCGCCGACAATGTAGCGGGGCTCAAGTACACCGCCGAAGCCGCGGCATTCACACAATACATCCGCCTTGCCTTACGGGGCTTGGTGCAGTGGTGTGGATGGGTAGGGGAGCGTCCTGTAGCCAGGGAAGCAGCAGTGTGAACTAGTTGTGGAGGCTATGGGAGTGAGAATGCAGGCATGAGTAGCGAAAGACGAGTGAGAAACTCGTCCGCCGAATGACCAAGGGTTCCTGGGCCAGGTTAATCCGCCCAGGGTGAGTCGGGACCTAAGGCGAGGCCGACAGGCGTAGTCGATGGACAACGGGTTGATATTCCCGTACCCGTGTATCCGCGCCCAATGGCGAATCATCTGTGCTAAGTGCCCAAAAGCGGATGGACCTCCTTCGGGAGGCCGGAAGTGGCTGCGCACGATCCTGGGTGTAGTAGTCAAGCGATGGGGTGACGCAGGAAGGTAGCTGGGCCAGTGAGTGGTAGTACTGGTGTAAGCCTGTAGGGCGTTGTGTAGGCAAATCCGCACAACATGTGCCTGAGAGGTGATGCGTAGCCGATTGAGGTGAATTCAGTGATCCTATGCTGCCGAGAAAAGCCTCTAGTGAGTTGGTACACGGCCCGTACCCCAAACCGACACAGGTGGTCAGGTAGAGAATACCGAGGCGATCGAGAGAACTGTGGTTAAGGAACTCGGCAAAATGCCCCCGTAACTTCGGGAGAAGGGGGACCAACGCTGGTGACGGAACTTGCTTCCTGAGCTGGTGGTGGTCGCAGAGACCAGAGAGAAGCGACTGTTTACTAAAAACACAGGTCCGTGCGAAGTCGTAAGACGATGTATACGGACTGACGCCTGCCCGGTGCCGGAAGGTTAAGAGGACCGGTTAGCGACCTTCGGGTTGCGAAGCTGAGAATTTAAGCCCCGGTAAACGGCGGTGGTAACTATAACCATCCTAAGGTAGCGAAATTCCTTGTCGGGTAAGTTCCGACCTGCACGAATGGCGTAACGACTTCTCTGCTGTCTCAACCACAGACTCGGCGAAATTGCATTACGAGTAAAGATGCTCGTTACGCGCGGCAGGACGAAAAGACCCCGGGACCTTCACTATAGCTTGGTATTGGTGTTCGGTACGGTTTGTGTAGGATAGGTGGGAGACTGTGAAGCGGGCACGCCAGTGTTCGTGGAGTCGTCGTTGAAATACCACTCTGGTCGTATTGGACTTCTAACCTCGGACCATGATCTGGTTCAGGGACAGTGCCTGGTGGGTAGTTTAACTGGGGCGGTTGCCTCCCAAAATGTAACGGAGGCGCCCAAAGGTTCCCTCAGCCTGGTTGGCAATCAGGTGTCGAGTGCAAGTGCACAAGGGAGCTTGACTGTGAGACTGACAGGTCGAGCAGGGACGAAAGTCGGGACTAGTGATCCGGCACCGGCATGTGGAAGCGGTGTCGCTCAACGGATAAAAGGTACCCCGGGGATAACAGGCTGATCTTCCCCAAGAGTCCATATCGACGGGATGGTTTGGCACCTCGATGTCGGCTCGTCGCATCCTGGGGCTGGAGTAGGTCCCAAGGGTTGGGCTGTTCGCCCATTAAAGCGGCACGCGAGCTGGGTTTAGAACGTCGTGAGACAGTTCGGTCTCTATCCGCCGCGCGCGTCAGAAACTTGAGGAAGGCTGTCCCTAGTACGAGAGGACCGGGACGGACGAACCTCTGGTGTGCCAGTTGTCCTGCCAAGGGCACTGCTGGTTAGCTACGTTCGGAAGGGATAACCGCTGAAAGCATCTAAGCGGGAAGCCTGTTCCAAGATGAGGTTTCTCACCCCCTCGAGGGGGTAAGGCCCCCCACAGACCATGGGGTTGATAGGCCAGAACTGGAAGCACGGTAACGTGTGGAGGTGACTGGTACTAATCGGCCGAGGACTTATTAACGAAGAAGCTACGCGTCCACTGTGCGGTATCTGAAACAACACACAACCC
>NZ_BAGA01000062.1 GCF_000308595.1 Nocardia higoensis NBRC 100133
CGAGGGCGGCAGCTTCGTGGTCGATTCCGGCACTGGTCAACGTCGTTCTCCTGTCGGGTGTTACGGGCGTTCCCGGGCCCGGTGCGGCGGACCCGGGAACGAATTCGGTGGATGTCTCAGGCGATTCGGGTCAGTGCGCGACCGCTTTCTCCGCGCCCACGCCGGTGATGGAGCGCACCTCCATCTCCACGGCCTTCTCCGGATCCTCCGGCCTGCCACCGCCGAGCAGGGTGCCCGCGATGCCGAGCGCGAATGCCAGCGGGATGGACACGATGCCGGGGTTGGACAGCGGGAACCAGTCGAAGTCCAGGCTCGGCAGCATGGCCGTCTTGCTGCCCGACACCGCGGGGGAGAACACGATCAGCACGATGGTCGAGATCAGGCCGCCGTACATGCTCCACAGCGCGCCCCGGGTGTTGAACCGCTTCCAGAACAGCGAGTACACGATGGTCGGCAGGTTCGCCGCCGCCGCGACCGCGAACGCGAGCGCCACCAGGAAGGCGATGTTCTGACCGTTGGCCAGGATGCCCAGGCCGATGGCCAGCAGGCCGATCACCACCGCGGTGATCCGCGAGACCCGCACCTGCGCCTGCTCGTCGGCCTTGCCGCCCTCGAGAACGCTGGCATAGATGTCGTGGGCGAAGGAGGCCGAGGCCGTGATGGTCAGACCGGCCACCACGGCGAGGATGGTCGCGAAGGCCACCGCTGAGATGATGCCGAGCAGCAGCACGCCGCCGAGTTCGAACGCCAGCAGCGGGGCCGCCGAGTTCTGTCCACCGGCAGCGGCCAGGATGCGGTCCGGGCCGACGATGGCGGCGGCGCCGTAGCCGAGCACCAGGGTGAACAGGTAGAACGCGCCGATCAGAGCGATCGCCCACACCACCGAGCGTCGCGCTTCCTTGGCGGTGGGGACGGTGTAGAAGCGCATCAGCACGTGCGGCAGGCCGGCGGTGCCGAGTACCAGGGCCAGGCCGAGGGACAAGAAGTTCAGCTTGGAGGTCTCGCTGCCGCCGTACTGGGCGCCCGGCGCCAGGACGTCACGGGAGGCGACCGCCTCGTTGGCCGAGCCGTTGATCATCTCCTGGGCGGAACCGAGCAGGCCGGAGATGTCGAAGGAGAACTTCGCCAGCACGATCAGGGTCATGACCGCCGCGCCGGTGATGAGCAGTACGGCCTTGATGATCTGCACCCAGGTGGTGCCCTTCATGCCGCCGACCAGTACGTACACGATCATCAGCACGCCGACGACCGCGATGACCAGCGACTGCCCGGCCCGGCTGTCGATATCGAGCAGCAGCGCGACCAGGCCGCCCGCACCCGCCATCTGCGCGAGCAGATAGAACAGCGAGACAGTCAGTGTGGACAGCGCCGCGGCGGTGCGCACCGGGCGTTCGCGCAGCCGGAAGCTGAGCACATCGGCCATGGTGAATTTGCCGGTGTTGCGCAGCATTTCGGCGACCAGCAGCAGCGCCACCAGCCAGGCCACGAGGAAGCCGATCGAGTACAGGAACCCGTCGTAGCCGTAGACCGCGATGGCGCCCGCGATGCCGAGGAAACTGGCGGCCGAGAGATAGTCGCCCGCGATGGCGATGCCGTTCTGCGGGCCGGAGAAGCCGCGACCGCCGGTGAAATAGTCGCTGGCGGTGGCGTTGTTGCGGCTGGCCCGGATCACCACCACCATCGTCACTGCCACGAAGAGGGCGAAGATGGCGATATTGGCGACCGGATTGCCGACGGTGCCCGCGGCGAGTACCGAGGTGCTCATGCCTGCCCGCCTTCCAGTTCGGCGCGGATGGCGGCCGCGCGCGGATCGAGTTCACGGTTGGCGAAGCGGACGTAGGCGCCGGTGATCGCGAAGGTGGTCAGGAACTGCGCCAGACCCAGCACCAGGCCGACATTGATATTGCCGACCACCGGGGTGGCCATGAAGTCGTGCGCGTACGCGCCGAGCAGCACGTAGCCGAGATACCACACCAGAAACAGCGCGGTCATCGGAAACACGAAGCGGCGCAGCCGGTTACGCAACTCCTGGAATTCCGGGCTCGCCTGCGCCCGCGCGAACTCCTCGGCGCTGGGAACCCGCGGCGTCGCGGTCCCGTCGAGGTCAATTGTCATGGCAGTTCCTGACATGTGATGTGGATTACTGTGCTGCGAACGTATAACCGCGGTCATGTCGGCTGAATACTGTGGCGGGAGTCACTCTGTGAAGGTGCGGATCTGTGCGGTGAACGGTCGCCGTGGCGCGACGAACGGTCGACGGACGGTCCGGTGGTAGCGGTGTCCCCGGGCGGCGATCAGACTTCGCGCGAGCCCGGTTCGCGGTCCGATCCCATGCCGAGCCGCTCGGGCGCGTGCATCCGCACGAACACCCCGCGCACCTGGGTGGCCGGCTGACCACGGGTGAACTTGCTGACGACGATCATGGTCAGGAACGCCGAGGGCACACTGATCGCCGCGGGATAGCCGAGCAACGCCGCGAGCCACCCGCCCGCGACCGTCTCCGGCGCCCCGCCGAGCACCGAGACCGCGGTCGCCGCTCCGGAGAGCAGCCCGCCCACGCACAGGCCGGCGGCCGCGCCCCGGGCCGTGAGCCCCCGCCACCAGATGCCGAGCACCAGAAGCGGACCCAGCGTGGAGGCCGCCACCGCGAACGCCAGACCCACCGTGCGCGACAGATCCAGCGACACCACCGTCAGCGAAAGAGCGAGCGGCACACCGCCCGCCGTGATCGCCGCCACCCGGAAGTCCCTGACCCGCCCGCGCAGCATGTCGGTGCTCAGCACGCCGGCGATGCTCACCAGCAGGCCCGACGAGGTGGACAGGAAAGCCGCGATGGCCCCCGCCGCCACCAATGCCGCGATCAGCTGTCCGGGCAGTCCGGCCAGCACCGAGCCGGGGAGCAACAGCACCGCGGCGTCGGAGGTGCCGGTGAGCAGCAGCTGCGGAACGTACAGACGGGAGAAGACACCCAGCAGGATCGGGAACAGGTAGAACAATCCGACCAGACCGATCACCGCCAGCGCGGTGGCGCGGGCGGCCCGGCCGTCGGGATTGGTGTAGAAGCGCACGAGCACGTGCGGCAATCCCATGGTGCCGAGGAATGTCGCGATGATCAGCGAGAACACCTGATAGGTGGGGTGCGGGCCGCCCAGCCCGCCGCCCGGCAGCAGCCAGCTCGCGCCGTCGGCGGGTGCGCCCGCTACCACCGGAACGGTCGCGCCCGCGGGCAGCACCAGTTCGGTGTCCGCGGCCAGTTCATGGGTGCCGGGCGGGAGCACCACCACACCGTCGACCACCCGGCCGTCCAGGCTGCCGGTGAGGGTGACCTCCTGTGGCGCCGACACCTGCACCAGCACGTCGGTGCTGACCTCGACGGTGGTCTGCTCGGCCACCACCGGCGGCGCGGGCGTGCCGATCTCGCGGGGCGTGCCGAGGAAGTAGCCGAACAGCACCAGCGCGGGCAGGGCCACGGCCGTCAGTTTCAGCCAGTACTGGAACGCCTGCACCAGCGTGATCGAGCGCATCCCGCCGCCGGCCACATTCGCGATCACGATGGCCCCCACCGCGAGCGCGCCCACCCAGCTCGGCAGCCCGAGCAGAATTCGCAGAGTCAGGCCCGCGCCCTGGAACTGGGGGATCAGATACACCGCGCACACCAGCACCACCACCACGGCGGCCAGCCTGCGCAAGGTCACCGACCCGAGCCGGAATTCGGCGAAGTCGGGCACCGTGTAGGCACCGGACCGGCGCAGCGGCGCCGCCACGAACATCAGCAGCCCGAGATAGCCCGCGGTGAATCCCACCGGATACCACAGCGCGTCCGCGCCGTACTTGGCGATCAGCCCGGCGACGCCGAGAAACGACGCGGCGGAGAGATATTCACCGGAGATCGCGGCGGCATTCCAGCCCGGCCCGACACTGCGCGAGGCGACCAGGAAATCGGAGGTGGTGCGCGCCAGCCGCACACCGTACGCGCCGATCGCCACCGTCGCGATCGCCGCGAGCAGCAACGCCGCCACCGTGAGTGCCTGCGCCTGCACGTTAGTCCCGGGTGACATCGAGGAAATCGGACTCGTTGCGCTCGGCCCAGCGCAGATAGAGCCTGCCCACCAGCATCAGCGCCGGATACACCGCGACCCCGAGGATCAGCCACGGCAGGTTCATCCCCGCCACCCGCATCGACCCGAGCGGTGTCGCGGTGAACAGCAGCGGCAGCGATCCCAGCACCAGCACGGTCACCAGAGCGCAGCGCACCGCCAGCCCCAGCTGGGCGCGGATCAGCCCGTCTATCAGCGCCTCGCCGATCTCGGTCTGCTCGACCATCTCGCCCCGGGTCGGCATCCGCCGAGCGCCCTGTCTTCCGGCCAGCACCACCCGCTCGCGCTGCGGTCGACCCGGGCCCGTCATGATCGCGCCCCGGCAGCGGTCGTCGTGCCGCTGGGTCGCGACCGCATTCGTCCGGTTCGCCGTCCTGCTTGCGATCGCGACTCCCGCGGCGGTCCGTGCCGGCGAGCGGCAGCCTCGGCGTCGGCGCATCCCGGTACCGGCTCCACCCCGTCCGCGGCGATACCGGCCTCGGCACGAGGTGGCACGGGCCCGCTCACCGGTTCGGCCCGCTCTTCGGCCGCGCCTGCCGGGACCCGGGCACGAGCCGCTGCTTGAGTTCGCGCACCTGCCGTCGCGCCACCGGCAGCTCCACCGCCGCCGCCTCGCCCTCGCCGCGCAGGCACACCAGCGTGCTGCTGCCGACCGTGCGCAAACCGGTCACGAGCCGCAACGCCACCAGATAGGAGCGGTGCACCCGCAGGAAACCGGCGTCCTCCCAGCGCGATTCGAGGGCCGACAGCGGAATCCGCACCAGATGGGAGCCTGCGGTGGTGTGCAGCCGGGCGTAGTCGCCGTCTGCCTCCACCCAGCTCACCGAGGAGCGGTTCACCAGCGTGGTGACACCGCCGAGCTCCACCGGGATCACCTCGTTGGGGTCCTGCCGCCGGTCCGGCCGCGGCCCGGTGGCGCGTGCCTGTCCGATGCGCCGGACCGCTTCGGCCAGCCGCGCCTCGCGCAGCGGCTTGAGCAGGTAGTCCAGCGCGCCCAGGTCGAATGCGCCGACCGCGCGATCGTCGTGGGCGGTCACGAATATCACCGCGGGCGGGTTGGCGAATTCGCCGAGGATGCCCGCCAGTTCCATGCCGTCCAGTCCCGGCATGTCGATGTCGAGGAAGACCGCGTCGACCGGGTGGGTGCGCAGCAGTCGCAGCGCGCCGGTCGCTTCGCCCGCGGCGTGGATCTCACCGATCTCCGGGCGCTCGCGCAGCAGATAGACGAGTTCGTCCAGGGCGGGCTGTTCGTCGTCGACGGCGAGCACCCGCAGGGCGCCCGCCGAGCCACCGGTGTGCTGCGTCACGGTCGGTCCCTCGGTCACGGTTCGTCCATCGTAGGGGGTGTCACAGGGTGGCGGGGGAGGTCCAGCTCATGCCCGCACCCCGGCCCGGAACTTCGGCACCCGCAGGCTGACCTTGGTGCCCGCCCCCGGCGCGGTCTCCACGACCAGGCCGTAGTCGTTGCCGAAGGCCGCCCGCAGCCGGTCGTCGACGTTGGACAGCCCCACGTGCGCGGTCTCCTCCGCCCCCGCGGGCCCGGCGGCGATCGCGTCCAGCGCGCCCGACCGCAGCAGCTCCGGGTCCATGCCCGCGCCGTCGTCCTCCACGCTGATCAGGCAGTCGGTGCCCGCGTCGCTCGCCTCGATGGTGATCGTCCCGCCCCCGGGCCTGCCCGCGATCCCGTGCCGCACCGCGTTCTCGACCAGCGGCTGCAACGCCAGGAACGGCAGCACCACGCCGAGCACCTCCGGCGCGATCAGCAGCCGCACCTGCAGCGCCTCACCGAAGCGCGCCCGCTCCAACGCGAGATAGCGCTCGATATTGCGCAGTTCCTCCGACAGCACCGTGTACTCGCCCGCGGCGCGGAAGGAATAGCGGGTGAAGTCGGCGAATTCCAGGATCAGTTCCCTGGCCCGGCTCGGATCGGTGCGCACGAACGAGGCGATGGTGTTGAGCGCGTTGTAGATGAAATGCGGACTGATCTGCGCGCGCAACGCCCGCACCTCGGCCCGGTCCAGGCGGGCTCGCGAGGCGTCGAGTTCGGCGAGCTCCAGCTGACCGCACGCGTATCGCGCCACCTCGGCCAGCGCGCCGAGCGTCCCCGGCCCCGGCTTGTCGCCGGTGACGATGCCGAGCGCGCCCGCCGCAGGGCCGTTGTCGATCAGCAGCGGCTGGGCGACCAGCGTGCGGGCGCTGTGCTCCGCCCCCGGGATGTTCACCAGGACCGGCCGCTCCCCGGAAACGGCGCGGCGGGCGGCGTCGGCGAACTCGTCGGCCAGGTCGCCGTGCGGCCCGTCCCACGCCAGCACCGTCCCGTCCGCCGTGGCCACACCCAGGGCCGCGGCACTCGTCAGCGCGCGCAGGTGCGGCGCCGCTTCCTGCGCCGAGTCCTCGGTGAGTCCGCGCCGCAAGGGCACCGCGGCCAGCGAGGCGGTGTGCAGCGCCGAATGCACGGCGCGCTCGGCGGGCGTGGTCACCACCCGCCGCGTGCGCAGCCACACCAGCAACGCCAGGCCGAGCGCCACGAGCGCGACCGCCACGACACCCCCCGCCGTCACCGTCTCGCTCCGCGACCTCGCCCGACCATGGCCCGATTATCCGTGCCGGGGCGCAGCGCCACATCGGACCATCGATATACCGGAGGCCCGATGCCCGGCCTCGAGATATCCGGCTTCGGTGCCGCGGCACGTCGGACGCGCCGGTGCGAGTGATCTTTCTCGCGACACGCGGGACCCTGCCAGGTGACGCGCGGGCACCGGCCGGGCGCACGTGTGGCGGTGGCAAATCCTGTCCCTCGGTCGGCTTAGACTCAGTGCCCAACCCCCGCCGCGACCCATGGGAGGGATGAATCGTCTTGGCCGCCTCGTCCGGATCGTTCGTTCACCTGCACAACCACACCGAGTACTCGATGCTCGACGGCGCGGCGAAGATCTCCCCGCTGTTCAGCGAGGCCGACCGGCTGGGAATGACCGCCGTAGGCATGACCGACCACGGCAACATGTACGGCGCCAGCGAGTTCTACAACTCGGCCAAGAAGGCGGGCATCAAGCCGATCATCGGCATCGAGGCCTACATCGCGCCCGGCTCCCGGTTCGACACCAAGCGCGTGCAGTGGGGCGATCCCAGCCAGAAGAGCGACGACGTCTCCGGCTCCGGCGCCTACACCCACATGACGATGGTCGCCGAGAACGCGACCGGCCTGCGCAACCTGTTCAAACTGTCCAGCCTGGCCTCCCTCGAGGGCCAGCTCGGCAAGTGGGCGCGGATGGACGAGGAGATCATCGCCCAGCACGCCGAAGGCATCATCGCCACCACCGGCTGCCCCTCCGGCGAGGTGCAGACCCGCCTGCGGCTCGGCCACGAGCGCGAGGCACTGGAGGCCGCCGCGAAGTGGCAGGAGATCTTCGGCAAGGACAATTTCTTCCTCGAACTCATGGACCACGGGCTGTCCATCGAACGGCGGGTGCGCGAGGGCCTGCTCGAGGTGGGGCGCAAGCTCGGTATCCGGCCGTTGGCGACCAACGACTGCCATTACGTCACCAAGGACCAGTCGACCAACCACGAGGCGCTGCTGTGCATCCAGACCGGCAAGACGCTCAGCGACCCGACCCGCTTCAAGTTCGACGGTGACGGCTACTACCTCAAGTCCGCCGAGGAGATGCGCGCGCTGTGGGACGCCGAAGTGCCCGGCGCCTGCGACAACACCGTGCTCATCGGCGAGCGTGTGCAGTCCTACGAGGAGGTCTGGGCGCACCGCGACCGGATGCCGATCTTCCCGGTGCCCGAGGGCCACGATCAGGCCAGCTGGCTGCGCCGTGAAGTCGAGCTCGGACTGCGTCGCCGGTTCCCCGACGGCCCGCCGCGCGAATACGTCGAGCGCGCCGACTACGAGATCGGCGTCATCCTGGAGATGGGCTTCCCGGCCTACTTCCTCGTCGTCGGCGACCTGATCAACCACGCCCGCGAGGTCGGCATCCGCGTCGGTCCCGGCCGCGGCTCGGCGGCGGGCTCGCTGGTCGCCTACGCGCTCGGCATCACCAATATCGACCCGCTGCCGCACGGTCTGCTCTTCGAGCGGTTCCTCAACCCCGAGCGCGTGTCGATGCCCGATATCGATATCGACTTCGACGATCGCCGCCGCGGTGAGATGGTCCGCTACGCGAGCGAGAAGTGGGGCACCGACCGGGTCGCCCAGGTCATCACCTTCGGCACCATCAAGACCAAGGCCGCGATCAAGGACTCCGCGCGAGTGCTGTTCGGCCAGCCGGGCTTCGCCATCGCCGACCAGATCACCAAGGCGCTGCCGCCGCCGATCATGGCCAAGGACATCTCGGTCTCGGGCATCACCGATCCCGATCACGAGCGGTACAAGGAAGCCGCCGAGGTCCGCGAACTCATCAACAACAATCCCGACATCGCCAAGATCTACGAGACCGCGCGCGGCCTCGAGGGCCTGATCCGCAACGCGGGCGTGCACGCCTGCGCGGTCATCATGTCCTGTGATCCGCTGATGGAGGCGATCCCGCTGTGGAAGCGGCCGCAGGACGGCGCGCTGATCACCGGCTGGGACTATCCGTCCTGCGAGGCCATCGGCCTGCTGAAGATGGACTTCCTCGGCCTGCGCAACCTCACCGTCATCGGTGACGCGCTGGACAACATCAAGGCCAATCGCGGCATCGAGCTGGACATGGACACCCTGCCGCTCGACGACAAACCGACCTACGAACTGCTCTCCCGCGGCGACACCCTCGGCGTCTTCCAGCTCGACGGCGGCCCCATGCGCGACCTGCTGCGCCGCATGCAGCCCACCGCCTTCGAGGACATCGTCGCCGTCGGCGCGCTGTACCGCCCCGGCCCGATGGGCATGAACGCGCACAACGACTACGCCGACCGCAAGAACGGCAGGCAAGAGGTCAAGCCGATCCATCCGGAGCTGGCCGAGCCGTTGAAGGACATCCTCGGCGAGACCTACGGCCTGATCGTCTACCAAGAGCAGATCATGCACGTCGCCCAGAAAGTGGCCGGGTACTCGCTCGGACGAGCAGACATCCTGCGCCGCGCGATGGGTAAGAAGAAGGCCGAGGTGCTGGCCGCGGAGTTCGAGGGCTTCGAGGAGGGCATGCAGGCCAACGGCTATTCGAAGGCCGCCATCAAGGCGCTGTGGGACACGATTCTCCCGTTCGCCGGCTACGCGTTCAACAAATCGCACGCCGCCGCCTACGGCCTGATCTCCTACTGGACCGCCTATCTCAAGGCCAACTATCCGGCCGAGTACATGGCGGGTCTGCTCACCTCCGTCGGCGACGACAAGGACAAGGCAGCGGTCTACCTCTCGGACTGCCGCCGCCTCGGCATCACCGTGCTGCCGCCCGACGTCAACGAATCCGAGCAGAACTTCGCCTCGGTCGGCAAGGACATCCGCTTCGGTCTCGGTGCGGTCCGCAATGTCGGCACGAACGTCGTGGCCTCGATCATCGCCGCGCGCAAGGAGAAGTCGAAGTTCACCGACTTCTCCGACTACCTGAACAAGATCGACGCCATCGCCTGCACCAAGAAGGTCACCGAATCCCTCATCAAGGCAGGCGCTTTCGACTCGCTCGGGCACCCGCGCAAGGGCCTGTTCCTCATCCACTCCGATGCCATCGACGCGGTCATGTCGACCAAGAAGGCCGAGGCGATCGGCCAGTTCGACCTGTTCGGCGGCATGGACGCCGACGAGTCGGTGGCCGACATCTTCAATGTCAAAGTCCCCGACGAGGAATGGGAGTCCAAGCACAAACTCGCTCTCGAGCGCGAGATGCTGGGCCTGTACGTCTCCGGTCATCCGCTCAACGGCGTCGAGCACGTGCTGGCCGCCCAGGCCGACACCCAGATCCCGGCCATTCTGGAAGGCGACGTCAAGGACGGCGCCCAGGTGACCCTCGGCGGCATCCTCGCCTCGGTGAACCGCCGCATCAACAAGAACGGCCTGGCCTGGGCCTCGGCCCAGCTCGAGGATCTCACCGGCGGCATCGAGGTGCTGTTCTTCCCGCAGGCCTACTCCGTCTACGGCGCCGATGTGGTCGAGGACGCCGTGGTGCTGGTCAAGGCCAGGGTCTCGATCCGCGACGACCGCATCTCGCTCATCGCCAACGACCTCGCCGTGCCCGATCTCTCGGCCATCGGCGTCGCCAAGCCGCTCGCGGTCACCATGACCACCCGCATGTGCACCCCCGACAAGATCGGCGAGCTCAAGCGCGTGCTGGCCCGCCACCCCGGCACCTCCGACGTGCACATCCGCCACGTCGGCGCGCGCGAGAAGACCACCATGCTCAAACTCTCCGAGAGCCTGCGCGTCTCACCGTCCTCGGCGCTGTTCGGCGACTTGAAAGCACTGCTCGGCCCCAGCTGCCTGACCATCTGAGAGCGGCCGGTCCCGGACCCGCACAGGTCCGGGACCGGGTGCTGCCTCGTCAGACCCCGGCGGGCGCGGCGACGCAGGCGGGGACTGCCTCGCCGACGGCGTTCCGGTGCACGTTTTGAACTGAGCAGTCCAATACTGTCGTCAGCGGATGTTAAGCGCTCGCCAAGCGGCGGCCCCCACACTCGCTGATGTCCACAACCCCTTCTCGAGTAACGGAACCCGACGATGACCGCTCTTTCGCGTACCTTCCGCACCGCTTTCACCACCGCCGCCGCGGCCCTCGTGATCGGACTGGCCGGCGCGGGCGCCGCCCATGCCCAGGGCGTGTTCACCCAGATCGAGTTCGCGCCCGGCACCAGCGGCACGGTCGTCGACGGCGCGGTGATCCGCGGCGAGTCCGACACCTACTTCTTCGACGCCCGCGGCGGCCAGTGGCTCGACATCTCGCTGTTCTCCCTCGAGGACAACGCCGCCTTCACCCTCACCGGCCCCGACGGCATCACGACTGCCTATCCCGACGACGTGGCCGCGGTCCTGCTGCCCTACGACGGCACCTACGCGGTGAACGTGGCCCCCGAGCGTGGCAACGCCACCTACACCCTGTACATCGAAATCCGCTGATCCATCCGGGTCCGGGCTTTCGCAGCCGCCGGCCATTCGGTCCGGCGGCTGCCGTGCGTCAGGACAGTTCCTCGCAGCGCTCCACCAGCGCCCGCTGTTCGGAGATCGACAGCGGTGTGAGATGGGCGAGGGCATTGCGGGCGCGTTTGAGCTGGGTGGCCGGACCGAGCAGGGTGCTCAGGCTGCGCTCGTAGTGGATGAGATGAGTGAGCGGCCCG
This sequence comes from Nocardia higoensis NBRC 100133, assembly GCF_000308595.1. Taxonomy (GTDB): domain Bacteria; phylum Actinomycetota; class Actinomycetes; order Mycobacteriales; family Mycobacteriaceae; genus Nocardia; species Nocardia higoensis. Next base: position 11,343 of record NZ_BAGA01000062.1, read on the forward strand.
ATCTCGATCGGCGCCCCCGGCGTGAGGTCCGGCAGCGTCCGGCTCATTGCGGAAGTGAACCGTTCCCCGAGCGCGTTGCGCACCAGCGTCTGCAACCGGTCCCGTCGTTGCTCGATCCAGGGCAACAGGACGCGCGCCTGGGCGGCCCAGACGACGCGAGCGAGATCGTCCTCGGCGCGCAGCACAGCGGCCGGACCGCAGTGAAGGCGCTGCTGCCAGGAGTCCACCGCCCGTGCGTCCCACGCGGCCAGTGCCATGGCGGGCGGGACGTCGTCGATGCGCTCGGACGGCAGATCGGCGTGATCGACCGGGTCACCCGCCTGTGCGTCGCGCAGCACGGTGGAGAGCCGGTCCGGATCGCCGCACCAGTGGGTGACCAGGTAGTCGGCGGTGTCGATGTCCCAGGCCGCCACTTCGACGATCGTCTCCAGCCGCACCTCGGCCAGCAGCCCGGTGTCCTCACGGCGCTGCGCCGAGGCGACGTGCGCCGCCACATCCCACCGGGATATACGGCCCCAGAACCACACCGACTCCAGGCCGACCTCGCTGCGCGCGCCACCGAGGAACGACGGCAGGTCGAAGCGAGAGCCGATGACGACGAAGGTCGGCCTGGCATCGCGCGGCAGCGCCCTGGACTCGCACTCGATGCGTTCGAGCAGATGCGGCAGATCGCGGCGGGCCGCCTCGGAGAGATCGACGGCGGCCAGCACGAGCACCATGTCCGCCAGTTCCGAGCTGGCCAGCAGGTCCGGCACCGTGGGCACCGGCTCCCAGCACAGATCGGAGACCGCGGCCAGCACCGACTGGGTAGGGTCGGGGCTGATGCGCCGCGCGTCGCGGCCCGTGCCGCGGAACCGGTCGAGCACCGCGTGGGCGAGTTCGTCGGCGAAGATCTCGTCGTCGGACAATCGTCGGGGCAGGGTCGCGACGACATGCCTGCCGTTGCCCAGGGTGATCTCGTCGACGAAGGACCGGGGTCCGGGCAGCTGCCAGATGCGGGCGTCCATGGTCACCCGAGCAAGGTGCCCGCGGCGGTCAGCGCCACCCGGTCCAGCGCCCAGCCGTCCTCGGTGTGTGCCACCAGATCCAGCGCCGCCAGCATCTCCAGCGCCGGTCGTGGGTCGCCGTCCAGGATCTCGGTCAGGTCGGCATCGCTGACCGGGATCGGGTCGGCGAGGCCGAAGCCGCCGGACGTGCTGGCCACCTGTGCCCACGCGGTCACCACCCGACGGTCCGCCCCGGACGTGTCGAGCAACTCCACGGCCCGGGCGTGGGTGCGCAGTGAGGCGGCGACGAGTTCGAGCGCCCGTTTCGGCTGGCGACCGTTGTTCACGTGCTCCATCGCCTCTTCCACCAGATCCGGCCAACCGGAGGTGACGTAGTGCAGCTGCTCACGCAACTCCGGGGAGTTGAACGGCGTCTCGTGCCAGAAACGCAGTTCCTCCATCGACCACCGGCGCAACGGCACCACGGTGACCGCGCGGGAGGGCGGCGAGAACGGCAGGCAGCCGGGACCGGCCACGATCACCGTCGTGCCGTTCCCGCGCGCGCCGAGCGCGCGGGTCAGTCCGGTCAGGTCGTGGCTCGGGCCGTGTCCGAGATCGATCAGCAGATCGCGTGGCAGCTGGGCGTACTCGGCCGGATCGGCAGGCATGTCGCCGGGGCCGAGCAGATGCATCTGCAGATTCTGCTCGCGGGCGGCGCCGGTCAGCGCCTCTACCACGCGCCCGCGCCCCAGCGCGTCGCTGCCCGTGACCACGCGCACCTTCGGCACGCCCTTGTCCCGCTTGAGCAGGATCGCGAGATCGAAGTCGGTGAGCGAGGAACGGCGCGAACTGATCCTGGTCGCGCCGCCGAGCACCCGGCGGTTCATCCTGGGGTTGTACTCGTGCGGAAGTTCCAGCAGCGTCGGGGCTTCCGAGAGCTCCCGGTCCAGCGCGTGCCTGGTGCCGAGAAGGCCGAGAATGTGCGGGCTGCGCAAGCCGTAGCTGTCCTCGCCCCACTGGCTGTCGGTGTTCTGGTCCCGACGGTGCAGGACGCCGAGACCTACCATTTCATCGAGATAGCTGACGAACCGCGCCTCGGGCAGCACCTCGCGCGCGAACCCCTCCTCCCAGAAGGTCTCGCACTGCTCGCGCAGCTCGCTCACCGAAAAGCTGGCGCCCGGCTCGGCGTCCATGCTGTTGAGCGCGACGACCAGGGCGATGATCCGGTAGCGGGCGTCGAGGTTGATGGTCCAGCGGAAGCGCTGCACGATCAGGTCGCGCACGTCGCGCTCGGCGTAGACCGCGTCGACGTGCTGGGCGGTGATCTCGATCCGTCCGCCCGAGGGCGGCAGCTGCTGGGTCTGCATCCGCCGCACCAGCGCGTCGCACAGGATCTGCACGAGACTGGCCTGGTAGTTGGTGTAGAGCAGCAGCCGCCACACCACATCGGGGGACTGGAACGTGTAGCCGAGCGCACGCATCGGGTCGACCACCAGGTCGTAGGCGTCCTGGCTGCGCAACGGCCCGATGAGGATCTCCTGACCACCGTGACCGATCGGGGTGTTGGGCAGGTCCTGGAACCGCTGCACCTGGTGCAGACCGGCGAAGACCGGCTTGAGCCGCCGGTTCGATGACTCCATCAGTTTCTTCAGGCCCTGCAGGGTGGGGAATTCGGCGCTCTTGCCGGTGTTGCGGCCGTGCCGGGAGTCCGCGGTCAGGAAGTTGTCGGCCTCGTCGAGCAACAGCAGCAGCCGGTTGGAGTCGTCGGCGGCCAGCCATTCCCTGATGTAGCGCGAGACCACCTCTTCGCTGGAACCACGCCCCACATCGGTCACGCCCGCGGATTTCAGCCGTTCGGCCAGCTCGCCCCACAACTTGGTCGGCTCGAGCATCTCGCCGATCGCGGCCGCCTTGAGATCGATGTAGACCGCTATCCGGCCGGTGCGCCGAACCTTCTGATTGTTCTCGTCCACCTCGGGCGGATCGTTGAACATCCGCTCGACCCGGCGCAGCAGCGCCGACTTGCCCAGCTGGCGGCCGCCGTAGACGAACATCGGCCCGGTGGGCGATTCGATGGCGGCGCGCTCGACCTCGCGCCCGACGAACACCTCGTCGGGAACCTCGCCGCCCGCGAAGGGCGTGTAAGGGTTGAAGGCGGTGAATGGGAGGGTGACCCGCTGGGTGAACCGCCAGCCCGGCTCCGGCCGAGTCGACAGCCAGGCGATCACGGCGTCGTCGACGACGAGCGGGGAGAAGCCGCGGCCCTTGCCCGGGGTGGCCAGGGCACGTAGATTCCGGCGCTGCTCGGTGTCCAACACGCCGAAGTACAGGATGATGTTCGGCCTGGTCCGGCGTGATTCGGGAATGTATTCCAGTAGACGGGTCGGGGACACGTTGTGCCACACCAGCGTCAGGTCGTAGCGCCCGTGTGACTGGGTGCCGAGCGCGGGCACGTAGGACCGGTCGACCGGGGCGGCCTTTGCTTCGAACGCGGCGAACCCCGCGCGCTGGGTGTTGGAGATGTCCCTGAGCCAGCTCTGGCTCGGCGGTACCAAGCCGATCATGCGCAGCACATGGGCGACCAGCAGCCGGAACTCGTTCTTCTGGCCGCTCCGCTTGGTCTCGCGCAGCTCTTCCCATGCGCGCAGGCCCTGGTCGAGGTGCCGGTTCTCGATGGCGCCCGGAGCGCGGAGCAGCGAGCGCACCGCGGTGACGACCCGGCGATTTTTCGCCTGCGCCGCCGTAGCGGCCTCCACCACGCGGGGGAAGAACGCGGTGAAGTCGTCGGCGGTCTCGGCTTCGATGGCGGGCAGCGGCGAACCGGCCTGCAACCGGGTGAGGAAATCGACCGCGAGAACCTCGTCCGCGGCGTCGATCAGCGCGAGCAGCCTGTCCTTGTCCTCCGCCGCCGCGTCCAGGGCGCGGACCTGCGCGCGCAGATTGTCGCGGTAGGCGTTCAGATGCGCGCGGCCGTCCTCGATCAGGCCGTGCAGTTCGCGATCGGCGAGATCGTAGCGCTCGGGATCGGGTGACAGTAGCGACTGCATCTGCGAGGTCAGATCACGGGCGCGGTCGTCCTCGTAGAGGGCCCGGTGGCGCGCCGCGAGCCATCGCATCGTCTCGATCTGCGCGTTGTGCCGCTCGCGCGCGCGATGCTCTGCCCTGGCCGCTTGGTCGCCGAAGGCTTCCTCCGGCATCGGCAACCCGTGCTCGGCGACGTAATGCCGCGCGGCGGCGATATTTCCGCTGTCGAGATAGCCCGAGACCACCGTGACCGCGTCCCGCCCGCCGAACAACAGCGACAGCTCCGCGAGGGTGGCCGGGCGCACCGGTTCGTTCATCTCGTCGCGTTCCAGCTCGAACAGCGGCTCCAAGCCCTCGTTCAGCACCGTCGCCAGGGGCACTCCGCGCGACTGGCCCTCGCTCGGGTCCGCCATCCAGTTCAGCAGCCGCAGCAGTGCGGCTTCGCCGACCGTGTTGGGTTCGACAGTGGGTCGGTAGGACTCCACCAGGGTGGCGAGTTGGTCCGCCGAGGACGCGTGATGCGCGCTCGAGCTGCGCACTCTGTCACGCAACTCGATGAAGCGGACCAGCATGTCGCCCACCTCGGCGAAATTGTTGTCCAGAGATCGCCGCGCGCCTGCGATGATCTTCTTGCGCCGCGCGTCGACGAGTTCCTTGGTCGTGGTGTCGATCAGCCGATCGCGACCGTCGCGGTCCTGCAGGATCTCGGCGGCCTCGAACACCTCCCGCCACCGCTCGTCGTCGAAGTCGGCGGCCTCGATCCCACCGTCGGACAGCCCTCGCATCGCGGTCAGCGCCGTGCCGATCAACTGGCCGGGCCGGGCCATGTGATGCAGCACCTTGGTCGCGAGCTCGAACTTGATCACCTTCTTCGACAGCGTGTCGAGCAGGTTGCTCGCTTCCTCGCCCGCCGCCTCCCACTCGGCCGCCGACCCGGCCGCCGAACCCGAGTCGGCGTCGTTGCCGAGCCGGAGACCGCGCACGCCCGCTTCCCGCGCCATCTCGATGATCTCCCTGATACCCGGCTCCAGCGCCGAGCGTTCGATCAGTGTCGGGATGGAGACCGGGAAATAGCCCAGGCTGAGGCCAGAGCGCACTGCCCCGGCGAGCAGCACCCTGGCTTCGTCGGTGTGCAGTTCGGCCACCGCGGCGTCGGTGGGGACGACCCGGGAGAGTTCGAGCGAGAGGTAGGTGGGTGAGCAGGTGAACGCCGCGCAGAAGAAGCGCAGGATCTGGTTGCGCTGCGCGGTCTCGTTCGCGGCCTCGGCCAGCAGGACCGCCGCCGCATCGGCGCGCGCGGTCAGCAGCGAGGCGATGTGGGGTGGGGCGCCGGTGTCCCACGGGTAGTTCATCGCCTCGCTCTCGGGCCCGCGGTTCGCGCGGACCTGCTCCGGGATCGGTGCCGTAGCCGGCCTTCTCGGCGCGGCGGGCTCCGGCCGCGGGGGCGGGGTGGGAGTGGCGGTCGGGGCAGGACGCTTCGGGGCCGCGGCACGCGCGCTCGCGTCGTACCGGGCGACGGGGGAGGCGGGACCCGAGCCGGCGATTCCGGATTCGGCTCGGGGCGGTCGGGAGCGGAACAGTCCGTCGATGTCCTTGGGGGCCGCCGGGCGCTCGGGGGCCGGACCGGTATCCGCGCGGTCGGCGGGTTCGGGCTCCACTATCGGTTCGATAGGTGCCACGGGTGCGGTGGCAACCTCGTGCTCGGCGGCCCGCACGCGGTCGTCCTCGGCTGCTTCCGGAGTCGTCCGATCGACAGCCCGCTCGCCGACCAGCGACCGGATCGTTGCCGCCGGATCGTCGTCCGCCGCCGAATCGATTCCTGCCGCCGGATCATCGTCTCGCGTCGGCTCCGGGGCCGCTGCGTCCTCGGCCCGGGCGACCTTCCCTGCGTCGACGTCGACGTCGACGTCGACGGAGTCGGCCGGAGCCGGGCGGGCATCCGGCTGCCCCGGGACGGTTTTCGGCTGAGCCGGGACGACATCGATCGGACCCGACGCCGGTCCGGTGCCGTCGAGGACGGATCCGGTGTCGCTCCGGGCAAAGAAAGTCCCCGCGTGTATCTCCTCCTCACTGGCGAAGCCCAGCGGCTGCAGTGCTTGCGGGATGAGGTGGTCGAGCCCGTTGGCGCGATAGGAGGCCACGATGTCGACGGCGGTGGCCCGGCGACGGTGGTAGTCGTCGAGATCCCGTGCGGCGGTGTCCAACATCTCGCGGGCCGCGTGCAGTGATCCGCTGTGGGTCCAGCGGGAGCCCATCGCGGAGCGGCCGAGGTCGTCGAGATGGCCGGTGGCTTCCCGCACCCAGCCGGTCGCCGATTCGAGGTCGAGGTCGCCGGGGCGGCCCGAGTCGGCGGCGTCGGCTGCGGCGCGCAATTGCCCGGCGACCGATCTTCCGCGGTCCAGCAATTCCTCGGTCCTGCGCAGGAGTTCGAGGATCTCGCTCGCGTCGATGGCGGCTTCGCGGTCGTCCGGCACTGATGAATCCTCGCGGTCGATGGGCAGGGGCGGAGATCGGCGCATCTACGCCGGGCTGTCGTCTGCCACCACCCCGCTACCTCGCACCTCGCCGACCGCGTACCAGGACGCTGTCGCCGCCCGCGTCGTCGAGAACAGGCAGCAAACGGTCTCTCGCAGCTTAGTCAATGCCGCAAAGAGAGCCAGTCGGTCGAACAGATGACAGCGAAGCGCCCCGCGACCGCCGACCGTCGCCGCGAAAGCGAAACCACGCGAGGGCTGTTCGGTCGGCGGTCGATCAGTCGGCGGTCGCCACTCCGAGCGACAGGGCGGTCATGAACTTCGGGCCGGGCGCGTAGAAGGTATCCAGTTGCCGGATCCGGAACCCGTTGTCCCGCAACAACCCCGGGATGTCGCGATTGAGATTGCATCCTCCCGCGATGGCCCTTTCGATCGGATTCAGCCGGTTCTGCCAGGCCTGGACTTTCGGATCCGGTGCCAGCCCGTGCTCGACGAAGTGCAGCGACCCGCCCGGTGCGAGCACCCGCCGCACCTGCCCGAGGGCCGCATCGATCTCCGGAATCGTGCACATCGTCCATGTCGACAACGCCGAATCGAAACTGTTGTCCTCGAACGGCAGTGCCGCCCCGTCCAGCCCCGCCCGCTCGACCGGTACCCGCGAGACCGCCACTCGTTCGGCCGCCATGCCCCACCCCCGATCGGACGGCTCCACCGCACTGACCGACTGCACGGTCGCCGGATAGAACGGCACGTTCAACCCCGACCCGAACCCGAGTTCCACGACCCGGCCCCGCAGCCCAGCGCACGTCCGCGCCCGGTACTGATCATTGGCCTGCATCCCGCACACGCAATTCACCAGCCGGGGCACCACATGGTCGTCGTACCAGCCCATGTGTCCACTGTGGCAGGTCGCCGCCGTCCCCGCTACCGCCGCACGGCCTCGTCGTCGCCTCGGCGCGGTATGCGGTCCGGATGGCCGGTTCGTTGCGGATGAACTCCTCGCCCGCCCGTGGGATGCTGGCGCGGTGACGGTGTTCGAGGTGTGGGCGCCCCGGCCGGAGTCGGTTCGGGTGCAGGTCGACGGGGTCGTGCATGGGATGACGCGGTCGCCGGACGGGTGGTGGCGGGCGCGGGTGGACGCGGGGGAGGGGGCGCGATACGGGTTCCTGTTGGACGACGATCCGGCGGTGTTGCCCGACCCGCGCTCGCCGCGGCAGCCGGATGGCGTGCACGGGTTGTCGATGCTGCACGAGCTGGATGCGGCGGCGTGGACGGATGGGGGGTGGACCGGGCGGCCGCTGGCGGGGGCGGTGATCTACGAACTGCACATCGGGGCCTTCACCCCGGAAGGCACCTTCGACGCGGCGATCGAACAGCTGGATCATCTCGTCGAACTAGGGGTGACCGTTGTCGAGGTGATGCCGGTCAACGGATTCGACGGTACGCACAACTGGGGCTACGACGGGGTGCTCTGGTACACGGTGCACGAGGGCTACGGCGGGCCGGACGGGTTGCAGCGATTCGTGGACGCCTGTCATGCCAGGGGGCTGGCGGTGTGCCTGGACGTCGTCTACAACCATCTCGGGCCCTCGGGGAACTATCTGCCGAGGTTCGCGCCCTATCTGAGCGAGGGGCGCAACACCTGGGGGCAGAGCGTGAATCTGGACGGGCCGGGCTCGGATCACGTGCGCCGATACGTGCTCGACAATGCGCTGCGGTGGCTGCGCGACTTCCACATCGACGCGCTGCGCCTGGACGCGGTGCACGCGCTGGTCGACCGCACCGCCACCCACCTGCTGGCCGAGCTGGCGGCCGAGACCGAACGGCTGTCCGCGCACGTCCGCAGGCCGTTGACCCTGATCGCCGAGAGCGATCTCAACGACCCGAAGCTGATCACCCCGCGCGCGGCGGGCGGCTACGGGCTCGACGGCCAGTGGAACGACGACCTGCACCATGCCGTGCACACTGCGGTGTCGGGGGAGCGGCAGGGCTACTACGCCGATTTCGGCAGTCTCGCCTGTCTGGCCCAGACGCTGACGCGCGGATTCTTCCACGCCGGAACGTATTCCAGCTTCCGCGGCCGCACCCACGGCACCCCGCTGGACCGCTCGCTGGTGCCGGGGAGCCGCCTGGTGGCGTTCACCTGCGATCACGACCAGATCGGCAATCGGGCCCTCGGCGACCGGCCGAGCGACTACCTCACCGGCGGCCAACTGGCCGTCAAGGCCGCGCTGGTGCTGTGCTCGGCGTTCACCCCGATGCTGTTCATGGGGGAGGAGTGGGGCGCGCGCACTCCGTTCCAGTTCTTCACCTCGCACACCGACCCGGAGATCGGCGCGGCCACCGCGGCCGGTCGCAAGGCCGAGTTCGCCGAGCACGGCTGGACCGCCGACGAGGTGCCCGACCCGCAGGACCCGGCCACCTTCGCCCGCTCGAAACTCGACTGGAAGGAGCCGGAGGAACCCGAGCACGCGCGGCTGCTGGCCTGCTACCGGGCGCTGCTGGCACTGCGACGCGAACGCCCCGACCTGGCCGACCCGTCGCTACGGCACGTGCGCGTCGACTTCGACGAGCACGCCCGCTGGATCGTGCTGCATCGCGGCAGTGTCCACCTCGTGTGCAATCTGTCCGAGGACGCGGTGACGGTGCCCGTCACGGGCCGCAGCCTGCTGTATTGGGAGCCGCCCACCCTGGGGCCGACCGGGACGACGGTGCCCGCGCATTCGTTCGTCGTGCTGACCGATCTGCCCGACGGCGAACGGTAACGATCCCTCACCAGGACATTCGGACATATTGCCCGTAACCGGTGGACACCGTTACCGTGGAGTGATGAGCAACGACGCTTCGGTGCGCGGAAGCGCAGTCCCAGGGTTCGAACGACTGCTGCGCGTCTTCGCCCGGAGCTTCGGCAATCGCCCTGGCGCGGGCGCCGCGCTGTCGGTGCATCGGCACGGGGTCCCGCTGGTCGACATCTGGACCGGCGACGCGGGCACCGAACCGTGGACCGAGAACACCGGCACGATCGTCTTCTCCGCGACCAAGGGCATCACCTCCACGGTCATCCACCGCCTCGCCGATCGCGGTGAACTCGACTATCACGCACCCGTCGCCGAGTACTGGCCGGAATTCGCCGCGAACGGCAAGTCCCGGATCACCGTCGCCCAGGTCATGACCCACAGCGCGGGCTTGTCCGCGCTGCCGCCGCTGGCCACCGCCATGACCGACGTGCTCGACCACGAGGAGATGGAGCGCAGGCTGGCCGCCGCCAAGCCCGACCGGCTGCTCGGACGACCCACCTATCACGCCATCACCTACGGCTGGCTGCTCGCCGGCCTGGCCCGCCGGATCACCGGCAAGGGCATGGGTGAGCTCTTCCGTACCGAGGTCACCGAACCGCTGGCGATCGACGGGCTGCACCTGGGACATCCGCCGGGCGGATCGACCACGAAGTACGCGCCGCTCGCGGGCAGCCAGTTCGGCGCGCTCGGCACCCCGCTGGGCAGCGCGGTGCTCGGTGGCGGGCAGCGGCTGCCCGGCCCGCTCGGCGCGGCCGCGCGGTGCCTGTTCCTGCCGGGCGCGCACAGCATCTTCGAAGGCGAGCTGCCCCCGATCCTGAGCACCGAGCTCGGCGCGGGCAATGCCGTGGCCACCGCGTCGGCGCTGGCGAGCGTCTACGACGCGCTGGCCTGCGAGGGCGTGGTCGGCGGCAATCGCTACCTCTCGGCGGCGACGGTGCGCGAGATCGGCAAGGTGCGGACCTATCACGTCGATCGCGCGCTGTTCTACCTGCCGATGATGTGGCATCTGGGCTACCACTCGATGCCGGTGCCGGGCGCGCGCAACGGGATCGGGCACATCGGCCTGGGCGGCAGCTTCGGCTGGGCCGATCCGCGCCAGGGGCTGTCGGTCGGGTTCGTGCACAACCGGTTCTCGCTCGGTCAGCTGGGCGCCGACCAGATCATCGCGGTGTGGCTGCTGCCGTTGATCATGAGCAGCCTGCGCGGCGCGGGTCGCGAGACCTCCGAAACCCTGCGCCGCGCAGCCTGATTCGTCGACGGGTCAGGTGAGGTAGCGGTAGGCGGGGCTGCCGGGCTCCAGGCGATCGCACTGCAGCGGGGACGCCGCGACGCGTTCGAGCAGCGGCGCGAGGCCATCGGCGGTGCCCAGTTCGATGCCGACCAGCGCCGCTCCGGTCTCCCGGTTGTTGCGCTTGACGTATTCGAACAGGGTGATGTCGTCGTCCGGGCCGAGCACCTCGTCCAGGAAGCGGCGCAGCGCGCCCGGCTCCTGCGGGAAGTCCACCAGGAAGTAGTGCTTGAGCCCCTGGTGCACCAGCGAGCGCTCGATGATCTCGCCGTAGCGGGAGACGTCGTTGTTGCCGCCGGACACCAGGCACACCACCGTCGCGCCCGCCGGGATCTCCAGTTCGGCCAGGGCGGCGGTCGCCAGCGCGCCTGCCGGCTCGGCGATGATGCCCTCGTTCTGGTACAGCTCGAGCATGGCCGTGCAGATGGCGCCCTCGTCGACCTGCAGCAGGCGGAAAGCGCCTGTGCCGGGCGGGGATTCGACGGCGGTGAGCAGCGGCAGCGAACCGTGGCTGACCACCCGTCCGCCGAACCCGGTCACCGCGGCATAGGGCAGATCGCCGATCCTGCGGACCGCCGCGCCGTCGACGAAGGGATCGATCTCCGGCAGCGTCACCGGCCCACCGGCGATCAATGCCGCGGACATGGAGGCGGCGCCCGCCGGCTCGGCCGCCAGGATGGCCGTCTGCGGCGAGCGTTCCCGCAGGTAGGTGCCGATGCCGGCGAGGCAGCCGCCGCCGCCGACCGGAACGACGACCAGATCGGGCGCCACGTCGAGTTGATCGAGGATCTCCACGGCGATGGTGCCCTGCCCGGCGGCGGTTCGCGGATCGTCGAACGGCGGGACCATCGTGGCTCCGGTGCGCTCGACGTCGGCCGCGGCGGCGGCCGCCGCGGCGTCGTAGGTGTCGCCGACCGCGATGAGTTCGACGAACTCGCCGCCGTGCACGCGGATCCGGTCGCGCTTCTGCTTCGGCGTGGTGGTCGGCACGTAGATCCGGCCGCGGATGCCCATGGCCTGGCAGGCGAAGGCCACGCCCTGCGCGTGGTTGCCCGCGCTCGCGGTCACCACGCCGGCCGCGCGCTCGCGCTCGTCGAGTTGCACGATCAGGTTGTAGGCGCCGCGCAGTTTGTAGGAGCGGACCGGGGTGAGATCTTCGCGCTTGAGGTAGACCCTCGCTCCGGTGGCCGCGGAGAGCCTCGGGCTCAGTTGCAGCGGGGTCGGCTCGATGACGCTGGAAATTCGCTTCGCCGCGGCGTCGATCTCGTCGGCGTTGAGGACACCGCGAGATGAGGACGGGGAATCTACGAGTTCCAGGGGATTGGTCACCCGACTATGCTGCCACCCGCCGATCGCGGTGCGTTCGGCGGGTGGCAGCGGCGACGACCGTGGTCAGCGCGGTGTGAGCACGAAGACAGGGATCTGGCGGTCGGTCTTCTTCTGGTACTCGGCGTAATCGGGCCAGGCTGCCACGGCCCGTTCCCACCACACCCGCTTCTCCTCGCCGGTGACCTCGCGCGCGGTGTAGTCGGCGACCGCCTCGCCGTCGCGCAATTGGACGTGTGGCTCGGCCTTGATGTTGTAGTACCACACGGGATGCTTCGGTGCGCCGCCGAGCGAGGCGACGACGGCGTACTCCCCGTCGTGCTCGACCCGCATGAGCGGGGTCTTGCGCAGCTTGCCGGTCTTGGCGCCCTTGGTGGTCAGGACGATGATCGGCTTGCCGTTCAGGGTCGCGCCTTCGGTGCCGCCGGAATTCTCGTAGGTCTCGGCCTGTTCGCGCGCCCAGTCGGACGAACTCGGTGCGTACTCTCCAATCAATGGCATGACTGCGACAACTGATCGGCCTGCGCGGGTGTTCCCGGTCACGCCGAGTTCGGTGGACCGAACTTTTCTCCACGCGTACCCTGAACATATGGCAACGGCTCACCATCCCACCGTCGACATCGCGGGCAGCGCGTGGCCGGTGTACAAGCTGGAGGCTGTGGTCGCCGGGCTGGCGATCGCGCTGGTACTCGGCCTGATGACCGGCTCGGCTCAGGTGGCGGTGCTGGCGGCGGCCGCCGTGGCGTCGGTGCGCGCGGCTTACGCGGTGGCCTCGATCCGGTTCTCGCCGCCCATCCGGCACTGAGGCCGTGCCGCCGATCCGCCACCGAGACGGTGACGGTCAGCCCGCGTCGAGCGCGAGTGCGGCCAGGTCGGCGCGGGAGGCGACGCCCAGCTTCGGATAGGCCTTGTAAAGGTGATGCCCCACCGTCCGCGGACTGAGAAACAGGTGCGCGGCGATATCCCGGTTGGACATGCCCCGCGCGGCCAGCCGGACGATCTGCAGCTCCTGTGGCGTGAGGCCGGCCAGCGGCCCCGAACCGGACCGCGCGGTACCGCCTTCGCCGAGCGCTCCGAGTTCGACCTCGGCACGTTCCGACCAGGGGCGCGCGCCCAGTCCCGCGAAGATCTCCTGCGCACTGCGCAACTGCGCGCGCGCCTCGGTCTTGCGCCGGGCGCGGCGCAGCCATTCCCCGTACAGCAGGCGGGTGCGCGCTTCCTCGAACGGTCGCGGTTGCGCCCCGAGCGCGGCCTCGAACAGGTCCCCGGCCGCCCGCCCCTCGGTGAGCAGGGCCCGGCTCCGTTGCTCCAGGCCGCCGACCCAGGACTGTTCGCAGTCCCGGGCCCATGTGCTCAGCCGGGTGAGGGCCTCCTCGGCGAGTTCCCGGTCGCCGAGGCGGACGGCGGCTTCGATCAGATCCGGCAGCGAGCGCAGTCCGACGACCTGATGCCGCGCCGGCTCGACGGTGAGCGCGGTGAACCGGCCGACCGCCTCGTCCACCCGTCCGTGTCCGAGGGCCAGCATGCCCAGCGCGGCCTGGCACCAGGTGGCGCCCGCCGCGCCCGGCCCGCCGAACTCCTCCGCCAGCGCCTGTTCGACCGCGGCCGCGCACTCCTCGGCGCGCCCGCCGAGCGCGGCGAGATAGGCGAGGAACGCCGTCAACTGGCTCACCCAGTGTTTCTGCCCGATGTCCCCGGCGATCCGCGCGCCCTCGGTCGCCAGGACGATCCCTTCGCCGGGCCGGCCCGAGAAAGTCTCCGCCTCGGCCAGGAAGAACAGCAGTGGCGGCAGCAACCCGATCCGGCCGTCCTCGCGGCACCGCCCGACGAGATCGGCCGCCAGGTCGCGGACCTGCTCGTCCTGCCCGGGCACCAGCCCGGCTCCGCACAGCAGCACGAGATCGCGCGGACTGCCGACCGCGTCGGCGGCTGCCCGCAGATCGCCCGCCGAGCGGCCGTGCAGTCCGGCGAGCAGTGAGCGCAGGAGCGGCGCGGACGGCTCGGCGGCGGCCGCGCTCAATGCGCCGAGGCGCGAAGCCGTCTGCGCCAGTTCGTCTTCCCCGAGGTACCAGGCGGCATGCGTGGCCTGGGTCAGGATGCGCGCGGCGAGGGAGGGCTGCCGGGTCGTCACGGCCTCGGCGGCAGCCAGCAATCGCCGGTGCGCCGCACGGTGTTCCCCGGTGCCGAATTCCGCGCTGCCGTGCACCAGTTCGAGCCGGGCCGACACCAGCGGGTCGGTGGTCAGCGCGCCTGCGCGCGCCGCGGCGTTGGCCGCGGACTCGAACAGCCCGGCCTCGGCCGCAGTTTCCGCGGCGAGGACCAGCCTGCGGACTCGCGCCTGCTGATCCGTGCTCAGCGCGGCCGCGCGTTCGTAGGCGGCGACGGCCCCGTGATGACCGTTGCGCAGGCGAGCCCGCTCGGCGGTGTCCTCCAGCGCGATCGCGACGCGCTCGTCGGGCCCGGTGGCCGCGCTCGCCCGATGCCAGGCGCGCAGATCGGCACGGTCGGGCTCGGTCATGGTGCGGGCGAGCGCGCGGTGCGCGGCCAGCCGGTCGCTCAACGGCGCGCCCCGATAGATCGCCGAGCGCAGCAGGGGATGCCGCAGCCGCAGGTGCCGGCCGTCGCCGGTGATCAGTCCGAGTTCCTCCGCGGGCCCCAGGTCCGCGGGCGTTGCCCCGAGCTCCGCCGCCGCGGCGAGCACGACGCCGGTCTCGGTGGTTCCGGCTGCCGCGGCCACCAGCAGCAATATCCTTGTCGCCGACGGCAATCGGCTCACCTGACCGTGGAAGGCGACGTGCAGCCGCTGTGTCAACGGCAGCGGATTCGGTCCCTCGTCCGGTGCGCTCGCTGCCAGCACGGCGGGCAATTCCCGCAGTGCGAGTGGATTGCCCGCCGCCACGCCCAGGGCGCGCATCCGCAGATCCGGCGCCAGCCCGGGGGTGCGTTCGTCGAGCAGTGCGGCGGCCGATTCGTGCGGCAACGGGTCGACGACCAGTTCGGGCAGTCCGGGCGCGGGGAAATCCCCCGGCCCGTTGCGGGCGGCGAAGAGGATCACCACGCCCTCGGCGTCGAGTCGCCTGGCCGCGAAGAGCAGGGCTTCCGCGGTGGCGTGGTCCAGCCAGTGCGCATCGTCGATCAGGCACACCACCGGATGCTCGACGGCTTCCTCGGCGAGCAGCGACAGAACCGCGAGCCCGATGAGCAGCCGGTCGCCGGGCGCCCTTTCGCCGACCCCGAACGCCCCGAGCAGCGCCGCCCGCTGTCGTTCGGGCAGCCGCTCGATCAGCGCCGCGGCCGGACGAGCCAGCAGATGCAATGCGGCGAAGGGCAGTTCGGCCTCGGACTCCACCCCGGCGCTGCGGACGGTCACCAACCCCTGCGCCGCCGCGTAGTCGAGCAGCGCGGTCTTGCCGACGCCGGGCTCCCCGCGCAGCACCAGCACCCCGCTGCGCCCGGCGCGCGCATCGGCCAGCAGCCGGTCGATGCGCGCCTGCTCGCTCTCGCGTCCGTACAGCACCGGTTCACCGTAACCGGCTACTTACCGCACGACCGAAAAGTACTTATGAGCGACAGATTCGGCGACCCCCTCCGCACCCATACCGTTTCTCCCGTACCCACCGATGAACCCCCCGATCCGAGGAGAACACCATGAACGACCTGGTCGCGCAGTACCTGGAGATCTGGAACACCACCGACGCCGCGGCCCGCCGAGCGGCCATCGCCCGCGTCTTCACCGACACCCCCGGCTACGTCGACCCCCTGATGGACGTCACCGGTCGCGAAGCCATCGACGCCGGCATCGCGGCGGTGCAGGCGCAGTTCCCCGGGCTGGTCTTCCGGTTGGCGGGCCCCGTCGACGCCCACCACGACCAGGTGCGTTTCACCTGGGAACTCGGTCCCGCCGACGGCGAGGCGCTGATCGTCGGCTTCGACGTCGCGGTGCTGTCGCAGGGCCGGATCGACCGTGTCTACGGCTTCCTCGACAAGGTGCCCGCCACCGCCTGACCCATACCGCCGCTTCCGGCAAGGAGACGATCATGACCACCTCTGCTTCCGCGCACCGCCTGTCCGCGCTGCTCGACTCCGGCGACGGGCTGCTGCGCCTGTCCCTGCGCGCCGACGCACTCGTCACCGGCGTGAACGGCCTGGCCTATCTCGCCCTGTCGGCTCCGCTGGAGTCATTGCTCGGACTCGAGCGCGGTATCGCCCTCGGCATCGGCGCATTCCTGACCGTCTACGCCGTCGTCGTGACGATCGTCGGTCTGCCCGCCCGGATCAGTACCGCCGCGGTCCGCGTGGTGATCGGCGCGAACGCCGCCTGGGTCGTGCTGAGCCTGACAGCTGTCCTCGCTGGCGTCCTCGGACTCACCGTGGCGGGCGCGCTGTGGGCGGTCCTGCAGGCCGTGGTCGTGGGTGGTTTCGCCGCACTGCAATACCTGGGTCTGCGCAAGGCCGGGTGAGTCCTGCCGCCGCCGGGTACGGTCCGTGTCGTCCGGGCCGCACCCGGCGGTGGTGTACAGCCCTGCTCACGCAGGTGGAGCGCGCCTGCTGTCGATACGGGCCCGGGCGCGTCAGGATGATTCGAGTAGCCGGGTACGCGCGATTCCGACAACGGCCGGACGGAGACTCGAAGCATGAAACGCCTGGTGGTGTGCTGCGACGGCACATGGAAGGCCGAGAACAGCAGCACGGTGTCCAATATCGTCAAGATCGCGCAGACCGTGCGGAGGGAGGCGCCGGGCCCGGGCGGCTCGCGCCTGCGTCAGCAGGTCATCTACATCTCCGGCCCCGGCGCCCGAGGATTCACCGCCGACCGCCTGATCGGTGGCGCGTTCGGTCTCGGCCTGGAGGCCAACCTGTCCGCCGCCTACTGGCAGCTGGCTGTCAACTGGGAACCCGGCGACGAGATCTTCGTCTTCGGTTTCAGCCGCGGCGCCTACACCGCGCGCAGCCTGGTCGGACTCATCGACCGCATCGGGATGATGACCCCGCGGTCGATGATCGCCGGGCACTACCCGACCGCGCTGAGGATGTATCGCCGGCTCGGGGGCAAGCGGCTGCGCAACCGGAAACCGCCGCCGACGGAGGAGGAGTGGGCGGATTTCCGGGCCGCGCACAGCCGACGGGCTCCGGTCGACTTCCTCGGCGTGTTCGACACCGTCGGTGCGCTCGGCGTCCCCGGCATCACCTCCTGGCGGCACAGCTTCCACGACGTCAATCTCTCGGAATGGGTGCTGTGCGCCCGGCAGGCGCTCGCCCTCGACGAACGCAGGCGAAATTTCGAACCCTGCCTGTGGCAGGTGCCGGTGTCGCTGCACGTCGAACACCACCGGATCAAACCTCGCGGCCGTCGCGCCCGCGTCGAGCAGGTCTGGTTCGCCGGCGTGCACAGCGACATCGGCGGTGGTTACGAGGAGTGCGGACTGTCCGACGCCACCTTCCGATGGATGGTCGCCGAGGCGCGCGCGGAAGGACTGGCATTCGACGACGGCCTCATCGAATGCCTGACCGGTCGCTGCGCCGAGGTGGAGAATCACGCGATGTTGCACGATTCGCTCGGCCCCGGCTACCGGGTGCTCAACGTGGCGCGCACCCTGCGCGCACTGGGCAACCGGCACAGCCGCTTCTACCGGGACTCCTCGCGCAAACCGGTGGTCGAAGGCGACCACGGGGTGCGCCTGGCCTCGACGGTCACCGCCGACCCGAACTACCTGCCCGGCAACCTGCGCCGCTGGCGTGCCGAACTCGGCGGGCAGATCCCGGCCGAGCTCATCGAACCCATCCCGCCGAGCCCCGGCGACCTCCCGCCGGACGGAGAAAGGGGGCCACGACAGATTCCGCACAACGCCCGGCTGCTCGCCACGGGGAGCAGCCCGACGGAAGCCGTACCACGCCGAAAGCCCTGACCACGCGTCTCCGACGGCACGCGCGTTCGAAACCGCGGCTCGGGCAACGACGCCCGTACACGGGATCGAATCCGCAGCCGAGAACGATCATCGATCCTGCTCAACGGAGAGCGGGCTCGCTCACGGCTCGGATCGCGCACCGCGTTCAGCGCACGAGCAGTGCGACGGGCAGTCGCGCGAAGATCTGCTCGATCCGGGTCCGCCCCTGGAAGGTGTGCCCGGTCAGCCGGTCGGTCCACGCACCCGCGGGCAGATCGACTGCCGTATCGCCCCAGCCGCTCTCGGCCAGTCCCACGCTGTGCCGGGTGACCAGCACCACCACCTCCGGCGGCTCGCCGACCCGGCCGCGGGCATAGCCGACCACCCGCTCGGACTGCTCGCCGGTGGCGTACATCGGCAGGTAGGAGCCGCCGACGAAGCATTCCGGGCGCTCCCGGCGCAGCCACAGCGAGTAGGCGACCACCCACATCTTCGCCGCGCCGGAGGTGTCCAATGCCGGTGTGCCGGTAAGCGATTGCAGCATGCCCGTACGTGCGGGGAAGTCGACCGGACGGCGGTTGTCCGGGTCGACCAGCGAGTCCTCCCACAGCTCGCAGCCCTGGTACACGTCGGGAATGCCGGGTCCGCACAACTGCAACAACTTCTGCGCCAGCGAATCCGACCAGGCGTGCTGGGCCAGATCGTGGGTGAGGTCGCTGAGCTGCGAGCCCACCGGGCCGTCGATCACCGCGTCCAGCCACACGTGCACGGCGGTCTCGAACTCGGTGTCCGGATCCTCCCACGAGGTGCGCAGACCGGCTTCGCGAATCGCTTTCGTCGTGTACATGTGCAGCCGCTCGCGCAGCCCCGACACCGACGACGCGGGCCGCCCGTCGGCGGGCCACACCCCGAACATGTTCTGCAGCAACATCAACGCGGTCGCGCCGTCCGGCGGCGGCGTCTGGTCCAGCCAGGATTCCACCGACTTCGCCCAGGTCCCCGCCACTTGCGAGAGCACCCCGATCCGTGCCCGAACATCCTCGCCGCGCTTGGTGTCGTGCGTGGACAGCGTCGTCATGCCGGCGGGCCAGCGCCGCACGCGCTCGATATTGGCGAGATGGAACTCGTTCACCGAATGCCCGAAGCGCGCCGGGTTCCCGCCCACCTCCTGCAGCGACACCAGTCGGGCGGCGCGGTAGAACATGGTGTCCTCCACCGCTTTCGCGGTCATGGCGCCGCACACCTGCTCGAACCGGGTGGCCGCCTCCCCGCCGACCGCGAGCGCTCGGACGAGCACCTTCAGCGGCGCGCTCAGTTCGCTGTTGCGCCGCTCGACCTCCGCGATCACCGCGCCGGTCATCCCGGCCAGCGGCGTGTAGTCGGCCCGGTACACCGGCATGAAGGCCAGCACCTCGATCGCGGCGTTGGTCAGCGCCAGCGTGTCGAAGGAATCCGCGGCCGCGTCCTGCTTGATCGCGACCACCAGCCTGCGTAGTTCCGGAGCCAGAATGTTCTCCGCCACCGCCCTTTTGATGCGGTGCTCGGTCTCGCCGATCCAGGCCCGGTCGCTGCCGTGCCCGGCGAAGCGGCGTGACAGCTCGGTCAGCGCCTGCTCGCCCTTCGGGTCGATGAGCACTCCGCCGATCCAGGCCAGCGCGTCGTAGCCGGTGGTGCCGTCCACCGGCAGTGTCGGGTCGAGCGGTTCCCGGTTGGCGAGGATCTTCTCCACCAGCAGCAACCGGTCCGGTCCGATCAGCTGCCGCAGCCGGGTCAGATACCCGGCGGGATCGGACAGGCCGTCCGGATGATCCACCCGCACACCGTCGATGAGATCGTGCTCGCACCACGCGGCCAGCTCCCGATGGGTGACGTCGAAGACTTCGCGGTCCTCCTGGCGCAGCGCGGCCAGCGTGCTCACCGCGAAGAAGCGGCGGTAGGTGCACACCCCCGCCTTCCAGCTGACCAGGCGGTAGTGCTGACGGTCGTGGATGCGCAGCGGATTGTCGCCGTCGGTGCCCGGCGCGATCGGGAAGCGCAGATCGTGCAACGCCAGCATGGGTTCGGGTCCGGAACGGTCCACCGTGAGTGCGGCCGGATCGTTCTCGTTGGCCAGTACCGGCAGCGCCAGCCGCCCGCCCGCGCCGTTGCCCGGGCTCCAGTCGATGTCGAAGAACCGCGCGAACGCCGACTCCCGGCCGTTCCGCAGCACATCCCACCACCACGGGTTCTGCCGCGGATCGGCGACGCCGACGTGATTGGGCACCAGGTCGACGATCAGCCCCATGCCGCGGGTGCGGACCTCGTCGGCGAGCGCTTTGAGCCCGAGCGGACCGCCCAGTGCAGCCGACACGGTGGTCGGATCGGTCACGTCGTAGCCGTGCGTGGAGCCGCGCGCTGCGGTCAGGATGGGGGACAGGTACAGGTGCGAGATACCCAGCTGTTGCAGATATTCCGCGATCGCGCGGGCGTCGGCGAAGGTCAGCGCGTCCGGGCGTAGTTGCAGCCGATAGGTGCTGCGCACCGGGGTCTGCCTGGCCGCGCGCCCGGGGACGGCGGCGTCGGGGCGGGAGGTGAGTTCGGGAGTTTCGGGCAGAGTCATGGACGTGTCACAGTCGTTCGGTGCAGCGCAGGACGAGCAGGCAGCGGCTGGGAACGGGCAGGATGGCGGTGGCCTCGTAGGACGCCCCGCCGCTGCCGTCGGGACTGGCACAGTCCAGTTCGACCACCCAGCGCAGGCCGTACTCCGGGCCGGGCAGCACGAAGTCCAGCGGATCGTGGTGGGCGTTGAAGCACAGCAGGAACGAATCGTCGGTGATGCGCTCACCGCGCGGGCCCGGCTCCGGGATGGCGCGGCCGTTCAGGTAGACCGTCAGCGCTTTGCCGAAACCGCTGTCCCAGTCCGCCGCGGTCATCTCCTCACCCGCGGGGGTCAGCCAGGCGATGTCGTGGGTGATGTGCTTGGGGCGGATCGGCCTGCCCGCCAGGAACCGCCTGCGCCGGAAGACCGGATGCGCCGTGCGCAACGCGATCACCGAGCGGGTGAATTCCAGCAGGTCGGCATTGGTCTCGGCGAGTGACCAGTCCATCCACGCCAGCGGGGAATCCTGGCAGTACACATTGTTGTTGCCCTGCTGGGTGCGCCCCATCTCGTCGCCGTGCGCGAGCATCGGTGTGCCCTGGCTGAGGATCAGCGTGGCCAGCAGATTGCGCTGCTGCTTGGCACGCAGGGCCAGGATCTCCGGATCGTCGGTGGGTCCTTCGACGCCGCAGTTCCACGAGCGGTTGTGGCTCTCGCCGTCGCGGTTGTCCTCGCCGTTGGCCTCGTTGTGCTTCTCGTTGTAGGACACCAGGTCACGCAGGGTGAACCCGTCGTGGGCGGTGACGAAGTTGATGCTGGCGCCGGGGCGCCGGCCGGTCGCCTCGTACAGATCGGAGGAGCCGGTCAGCCGGGAGGCGAACTCCCCCAGGGTCGACGGCTCGCCGCGCCAGTAGTCACGCACGGTGTCGCGATACTTGCCGTTCCATTCGGTCCACAGGCCGGGGAAGTTGCCCACCTGGTAGCCGCCCTCGCCGACGTCCCAGGGCTCGGCGATCAGCTTGACCTGGCTGACCACCGGATCCTGCTGGACCAGATCGAAGAAGGTGGAAAGCTTGTCCACATCGTGCAATTCGCGCGCCAGGGTGGCGGCCAGGTCGAAGCGGAAACCGTCGACATGCATGTCCAGGATCCAGTACCGCAGCGAGTCCATGATCAGTTGCAGCGTGTGCGGGTGGCGCACGTTGAGACTGTTGCCGGTGCCGGTGTAGTCCCTGTACTTCGAGGGATCGTCCTCGAGCAGGCGGTAGTAGGCGGCGTTGTCGATGCCGCGGAAGGCGATCGTCGGGCCAAGGTGGTTGCCTTCGCCGGTGTGGTTGTAGACCACGTCGAGGATCACCTCGATGCCCTCGGCGTGCAGTGCCCGCACCATCGCCTTGAATTCCGTGACCGCCGCACCGCCACGCGCGCTGGCCGCGTACTCGTTGTGCGGGGCGAGATAGCCGAAGCTGTTGTAGCCCCAGTAGTTGCGCAGCCCTTGGTCCAGCAGCGTCCGGTCGTGCAGGAACTGGTGCACCGGCATCAGCTCGATCGCGGTGATGCCCAACCCTTTCAGATGCTCGACCACCGCCGGGTGCGCGATGCCCGCGTAGGTGCCGCGCAGTTCTTCCGGCACCTCCGGATGGGTCATCGTCATGCCCTTGACGTGGGCTTCGTAGATGACGGTCTCGTGGTAGGGCCGATTGGGCGGACGGTCGGCACCCCAGTCGAAGAACGGGTTGATGACGACGCCGGTCATGGTGTGGCCGAGTGTGTCCAGGCCGTAGGTGTGCAGCGAGGGGTCGCCGTCGAAGTCGCCGTCGAACGCTTTGCCATATGGATCGAGCAGCAATTTGCTTGGATCGCAGCGCAATCCGCGCTCCGGATCCCAGGGGCCGTGCACGCGGAATCCGTAGCGCTGTCCGGGGCCGATCGTCGGTAGATAGGCGTGCCAGACGTAGCCGTCGACTTCCTCGAGCCCGATCCGGGTCTCGCCGCCGTCGCGATCGATGAGGCAGAGATCCACCGCGTCTGCCACTTCGGTGAACAACGAGAAGTTCGTGCCTGCGCCGTCGTAGGTAGCACCGAGGGGGTACGCGGTCCCCGGCCAGGTGCCGAGGGGCGTCACATCGCTTGGCGCTGGGTCGGGCTGAGCCATGGACACGACAGTAGCGCCGAACCGCGCTCGCGTAGGTGTCGCGGTGCACCGCGTCACAAGGGTCACATCCGGGAACCGGACGCGATGCCCGCCGCGCGTGTCGTGCTGCTAACTTGAACATCGTTCAAGTCGCCCCTAGGTGGGGCGAAGCACGTGAGCGCGACACACCCGCGAGGACCGACTTGGCCACAGGAGCACTGACCCCGGACCGGATCACCGCCATCGACGCGGCCCACGTCTGGCACCCCTACGGCGGCTTCCCCGCCACTACCGAGCCGCTGGTGGTGGCCAGTGCCTCGGGGGTACGCCTGACCCTGGCCGACGGGCGCGAACTGATCGACGGCATGAGTTCCTGGTGGGCGGCGGTGCACGGCTACCGCCACCCGGCCCTGGACGCCGCCCTGCTCGGACAGGCCCGCCGGATGAGCCACGTCATGTTCGGCGGCCTCACCCACGAACCGGCCGCCCGCCTCTGCGAACTACTGGTCGAACTCACCCCCGACGGGTTGGACAAGGTCTTCCTCTGCGACTCCGGCTCGGTCTCGGTGGAAGTCGCGGTCAAGATGTGCCTGCAGTACTGGCGCAGCCTCGGCGAACCCGCCAAGCGCAAGCTGCTCACCTGGCGCGGCGGTTATCACGGCGACACCTTCACCCCCATGAGCGTCTGCGACCCCGAGGGCGGCATGCACGCGCTGTGGACCGACGTGCTCGCCGAGCAGATATTCGTCGGCATGCCACCGGCCGACTACCGAACCGGCTACGTCGGCGAACTCGCCGCCGCCATTGCCGCGAACGCGGGCGAACTCGCCGCCGTCATCGTGGAGCCGGTCGTCCAGGGCGCGGGCGGCATGCGCTTCCACGACGCGCGCTACCTCGCCGATCTGCGCCGCCTCTGCGACGAACACGATGTGCTGCTCGTCTTCGACGAGATCGCCACCGGCTTCGGTCGCACCGGGGAGTTGTTCGCCGCCGGACATGCCGGCGTGCGCCCCGATGTCATGTGCGTCGGCAAAGCTCTGACCGGCGGTTATCTCACCCTCGCCGCGGCACTGTGCACCACCGGGATCGCCGAGGCCATCAGCGCCGCCCACGGCGGTCTCATGCACGGGCCCACCTTCATGGGCAATCCGCTCGCCTGCGCGGTGGCAGTCGCCTCCGTCGAGACGCTGCTCTCCCGCGACTGGCGGGCCGAGGTAGGGGAGATCGAGTCGGGCCTGAGCGCCGGCCTCGAACCCCTGCGGGAATCGCCCGGTGTCGCCGATGTGCGCGTGC
Organism: Nocardia higoensis NBRC 100133; assembly: GCF_000308595.1. Taxonomy (GTDB): domain Bacteria; phylum Actinomycetota; class Actinomycetes; order Mycobacteriales; family Mycobacteriaceae; genus Nocardia; species Nocardia higoensis. The sequence goes on from NZ_BAGA01000062.1 coordinate 35,129, forward strand.
TGGGCGCCATCGGGGTGGTGGAACTGGAACAGCCGGTCGACATGCGGGTCGCGACCGCCGCCGCCGTCGAGTCCGGTGTCTGGCTGCGCCCGTTCCGCAACCTCGTCTATACGATGCCGCCGTTCATCAGCACCCCTGCCGACGTACGGGCGATCACCGACGCCATCGGCGCGGTCTGCCGCGCCGTGACGTCCTAGGCGGTGTTCCGAAGTGGGCCCCGGGGCGGCGCGCCACCCTGGATCAGGTCCGGGTCCGGTCGTCTGCGCGGCGGCGTCTACCAGCCGTGGGACACAAAGAGTGGCCATGACCCGCGCGACTCGGCAGCTGGTCGTTCTCACCAGCTCCTGACGCGCGCCGGGTCCGTCGGCGATGTGGCGGAACTTCCCCGGATCCGCCCTCGGAACCTCCCGTGCCGCGGCATGCTCGCCGCAGTGCGGGCGGGGAGCTGGGGGCGGTGCGTGCCGACTTGTCACCCCGCGCCGGCGGCCCAGGGGCGGGCCGGGCTCAGGCGATCCACGGCGGTACGACCGGCGAATCGGACTGTGGCGTCCGCGCTTGTGCGCCCGCCGGTGCGGTGACGATCGCGCGGTAGCCCTCCGGCCCACTCGTGATCTGCCGCCGCACGCCCGCGGGCAGCACGACGGTGTCACCCTCCGCCGCGTCGTGCGGATTGCCGTCGAGATCGACCACCAGCGAACCGGTCAGCACTGTCCAGATCTGTTCGACATCGAATTCGTGCAGCGGGCCCGAGGTCTGCGGCGGGACCTCCACCCGCCACAGTGCCGTGGCCGCTCCGCCTTGAGTAGGGGAGGCCAATGTGGTCATGACCCCGCCGGGGGTTTCCGTGCGACGGGTCTCGGTGTGGCGGACGACGGTCATGGGTGACTGCTCCTAAGGTAGACAATGTAGTTGTCCAAATAGTCAATGAGGTTGTCCAATATGTCAAGTGATGCACCTGCCGACGGCGGATCCGCAGAGGGAGAAGTGGGACCCGGGTATGAGCTTCCGATGCGATTCCTGCTGGCGTTCCGGTCGGCGATCGACGAGGTGCATGCCGACCTCGCCGCGCACGGTCATGCCGGCATACGACCCATGCACGGTTTCGTCTTCCAGGCGATAGCCCGCGCCGGTGGACCGAACGGCTGCACGGCCGCCGACCTCGGCCGCGCGCTCGGCGTCTCCAAGCAGGCGGCGGGCAAGCACATCGAAACCTTGGAACGACTCGGCTACCTGCGCCTGCACGTCGATCCCGCCGACGCCCGGCGCAAGGTGTGCACGCTGACCGAGAGTGCCTACGACGCTCTCGACCGATCGGCGCGCGCCTTCGCCGGCATCCGCGAGCGCTGGTCGCGAACCCTCGGTCCGGACCGGCTCGGCGCGCTCGAGCGCGACCTGCGGATCCTCGCCCCCGGCGAGATCTTCCGCCTGGACACTCCGCAGTGGTTCAACGGCTGAGCGGCGGCCGTCAACCGTCCTGAACGCCGTTCAAGTATGCTCCTGCGCTGTGACTACCGATCCGCTGAGCTGGTTGGACGAACGGGCGCGAGCGCGCGTCGGTGCCGGATTGCGTCGCGAACTGCGACCGAGGCAGCCGCAATCGCCGTCGATCGACCTGGCCTCCAACGACTACCTCGGACTCACCCGGCACCCGCAGGTGATCGAAGGCGCGGTCGAGGCGGTGCGGCGCTGGGGTGCGGGCTCGACCGGTTCGCGATTGGTCACCGGCACCACGGCTGATCACGCCGCGCTCGAAGCGGAACTCGCCGAGTTCGTCGGGGCGCAGGCCGGACTGGTGTTCGCCTCCGGCTACGCCGCCAACCTGGGCGTGGTCACCGCGCTGGCCGGGCGCGGCTCGCTGATCGTCTCCGACGCGGGGTCCCACGCCTCTCTGGTCGACGCCTGCCGGTTGTCGCGCGCCCGAGTCGAGATCGCTCCGCACGGCGATGTCGAGGAAGTCGACCGGCTGTTGTCCACTCGCGCCGAGGAACGAGCCCTGGTGCTCACCGACTCGGTGTTCAGTGCCGACGGCGACCTCGCGCCGCTGCGGGAACTGCACGGCGTCACCCGCGCGAACGGCGCGGTCCTCATCGCCGACGAAGCCCACGGCATCGGCGTACGCGGGCAGGGTGGTCGTGGCCTGGTCCACGAGGTAGGACTGGCCGGTGAACCGGACGTGATCGTCACCGCCACCCTGTCCAAGGCGCTGGCCGCGCAAGGTGGAGCCGTGCTGTGCGCCGAGCGCGTGCGCGCCCACTTGATCGATGCCGCCCGCACCTTCATCTTCGACACCGGCCTGGCTCCCGCGGCTGTCGGCGCCGCCCGCGCGGCGCTGGATCTGCTGCGCCGCGATCCCGGCCTGGCCGATCGCGTCCTGCGCAATGCCGCGGCCATCGCCCGGGTCGCCGGCGCGCCCGAACCCGAATCCGCTGTCGTGTCGGTGGTGCTCGGTAGAGCCCAGGTCGCCTACGACGCCGCCCAGGCCTGCATCGCCCGCGGCCTCGACGTCGGCTGCTTCCGCCCGCCGACCGTCCCCGAGGGCACCTCGCGCCTGCGCCTCACCGCCCGCGCCGATCTCACCGAGGCCGAGCTGGCCACCGTCGCGACGGTTCTCCGCGAAGTGCTGGCGCAAGCCCGTGGACAGGACGAGGCCCACGGTGAGGCCGCCACACGCACGACGGACGCGGTGCCGGCATGAGCCTGCTGTTCGTCACCGGTACCTCGACAGATGTCGGCAAGACGGTCGTCACCGCCGCCCTCGCCGCGACCGCTGTGGCCGAGGGCCGATCGGTGGCGGTCTGCAAACCCGCGCAGACCGGCGTCGTTCCCGGTGAGCCCGGCGATCTCGCGGTCGTCGACCGGCTGGCCGGCCCGTTGGTCACCCGGGAGTTGGCGCGCTATCCGGAGCCACTCGCGCCCGACACCGCCGCCCGCCGCGCCGGGCAGCCCCTGCTGACCCTCGCCGAGACCACTGCCGCCCTGCGTGAGCTGAACACTTCGGATCTGATCCTGGTCGAGGGCGCGGGCGGTCTGCTCGTACGGATAGGGGAGTTCACCCTGCTCGATCTGGCGCAGGAACTCGACGCGCCGGTAGTCGTCGTGGCGGCCGCCGGCCTGGGCACCCTGAACCACACCGAATTGACCGTCCGCACGCTCGAAGCCGCGGGCGTCCACTGCGCCGGTCTGGTGATCGGCGCATGGCCGGACGAGCCCGATCTGGCCGCCGAGTGCAATCGCGAGGATCTGACTCGCCTCACCGGAGTGGACATCGTGGGCGTCGTCCCCGCGGGCGCGGGCTCCTGGCGCCGCGAACGGTTCCGCGCCGAAGCGCCCGGTTGGTTCCTTCCGGCCTGGGTTCGCGGTGAGTTCGCCGCAGAACCGACCCGCCGTTAGCCGTTCAACCGACGTTTACCCCGATCTACCTGGGGATTTGACACGGTCCGACTGCCTGCGTAACTTATTCCAGGTCAGAGCGACACGGACACCGACCCGGAGCCGAGACGCAGAGCCGAAAGGCTCGGCGGGGCGCGGGAAACGAGGTAGGACGAGGAGCGCCTGATCATTACGTAGGGCTCGGCCATAGACCGGATTTTGATCTTGTCGATTGGGC
>NZ_BAGA01000061.1 GCF_000308595.1 Nocardia higoensis NBRC 100133
CGAGTTCGGCTGCGCCGCGATACATCCGGGTGCTCGCCAGCCGGCCCGCCGCCACCACTCGGGTGAGCGATCCCGACCGGCGCAGCGCCCGGGCGATGTCCATATCCTCGACCGGGCTGCCCGCCACCGAGGCGTGCCCCCCGATCTCCCGATAGGCCCGCGCGTCGAACACCAGGAACTGCCCGCAGGACACCACCGTGCTCGGCCGCCGGTTCCGATTGCCCAGCAGCACAGGCAGACTCGCGGCCCACGACCAGCACAGCAACGGCTGCACCAGCGCTTCGGCGAGCGACCCCGCCCGCTGCCACGGCCACGGCGCGACCATCGCCGCACCGCTGTGACGCAGATCCGCCACCGCCGCCGCGACCGCCTGCGGCGCCAGCCGGACGTCGGCGTCGAGAAAGACCACCACGGACGGCCTCGGCACGGATTCCGCGTGGGACTCGGCGGCGCAAGCGCGGCATTCGCCGGATGCGGTGCCGACGGGCTCGCCGACAGGGGTGGAGAGTCGTTCGCTCACAACGGAATCGATCCGGCCCTCGGAGGCGGAGTCGGGCCGATCCCCGGTTCGGGGACCGGGCCGGCCGCCGTCGCTGCCGGGGTGGGTGGCCACGTCGGAGGCGTGATCGCCGGCGAGCGCGTGGGGCAGGGCGTCGGTGACCCCGGCACGGACGGCCAGACGCGCGCAGGCGGCGGCTTTGCCCGTCCAGCCGGGCGGCGGCGGAATCTCCGAGCGCAGCACCGTGATCCGCGGATCATCGCCCGCGGCGGCCCGGGCGACCTCGGCGGTGCCGTCGGAGGACCCGTCGTCGAGGATCAGCACGCGCAGCCGGGGAACGCCGACCTGGGCACGCAGATCACCGATCAGGTCGGGCAGCGTGCCCGCCTCGTCGCGGGCCGGAACACACACCGTGACCGGTTCGAGCACCGCCAGGCTCGGCGGCAACCGGGGCATGGTCAGCCGGTTGAGCAAGGCGACGGCACAGCCGGCCAGGGCCAGACCCGTGCCCAGCCGGGTCGTGGCGGTCACCGCCGGGTTCAGCGGAACTGCTTGACCGAGCGCCACCAGCGCCGCCAGGAGAACTGATGATCGGGAACCTCGGGCGTGGGATTGCGGTTCAGGTACGCCATTCCGGCCACGATGGCGGCGACCGCGAGGGTGACGCCGCCGACGATGCCGGCCCAGCCCGCGAAGGAGCGGGTGTTCGGGTCGGGATAGCTCACCTCGGCGCGCAGCGTCGAGACCTCGCCGGCCGGAAGCTTCCAGGACACCGTGTTGTCGCCCTCGCGGGTGCCGTTGGTCTTGGCGACCCGGGACGGGAAGGCGATGGTGAACTGCACGTCGGAGCCGTGCGGCGGCACCGATTTCAGGTCGACACGCCCGTTCAGCGACACCAGGTCGCCCGCGCGCTGGAACTGCAGCTGGATCATGCCCTGGGCCTGCTCGTTGAGCTGGGACAGCTGCTGCACGTCACCGAAGGACAGGTCATCGAAGAACACCTTGCTGCCGACATAGCCGTCCTGCTTGTACGGCTCCACGCGCACCTTGGAGGCCAGCGACTCCGGTGCGGTCAGCTGGGGGCCGGTGTCCTCCTCGGAGGCGGGCACCACGGCCGCGACGATCCGCCCGGACACGCGGTCGTTGGAGGAGACCCCCATCGAGACCTGCACCCGTAGACATCCGGCCAGCATCGGCACCAGCAGGGCCGCGAGCAGGACGGCGGCCGCGACGCGGACCCGCGCCGTCGGCCGCGAAACGACGGCGGATGGGGTGGCTGCACTGGATCGCACGGGTCACATCGTGCCAGGCCCGCCGCCGGCGGCGCCAAAGGGCAGCCGCGGACACGGTGATTCGGTGCGCTACCCCGGTAGACGCAGCACGTTCGAGGCCCGCCGCCGAGCCAGTACGACCAGCAGCGGGACGCCGAGCACCCCCATGCCGACGAAGCCGTAGCCCGCCGAGACGGGCAGCCCGAGGAAGGCCAGGTGCGCCAGCGCCGAGCCCAGCCAGGTCCACAGGAAGACCACCACCGGCACGGTGTAGTCCATGTCCCGGCGTTGCCCGGACGGCGGCGGCGCGGCTCGCTCCCACACCGTGAGCAGCAGGGCCATGCACAGCGCGACCACCAGCCAGCCGAGATAGTTGGTCAGCGGGATCTCGGGGAGGCCCGGCAACCCGGAATCGGTGTCGCACCAGGTCCAGCGGTCGTCGGTGACCATCTGCGGATCCAGGAACAGATCCCAGCCCAGTGCGCCCACCACGGTCAGCGCGATGCGCGCGGGCTCGCGGACCGCGCCCGCGCGTTCGGTCACCAGGGTGGCCACCATCCACACCGGGTACAGCCCGCCGGTCCAGGCCAGCGGGATCAGCAGCGGTACTTCGGCGAAGGACGGGCCGAGCGGGCCGAGGGCGTATTCGTAGCAGCCGTAGGGCAGGCCGGTCGCCACGCCGAGGATCTCCGAGGACAACCCGAGCCCGGAGATGATGACGAGCACGCCCGCGGCGTAGCGGAATCCGCGGGTCGTCGTGGCGTGCGCGAGCGCGGTCGCCGCCGACAGCAGCACGACGGCGATGGTCACCTGGTCGCGCGCCGAACCGGAGGCCAGCGGATAGGTGATCTGGGTGAGCACCAGCAGCACCGTGAGCAGCATCGGCAGCCGCCGCGCCCACCGCGCGGGGATCGAGGGCGATTCGCTCATCGGCGCCGCAGGAACGGGATGCGGGACCGGCGGTGATCACGCAGGAACAGCCGCGCCGCGCTGCGTCCGCTCGCGCCGCTGACCCCGCCGCCGGGATGGGTCGAGGCGCCGGTGAGATACAGGCCGGGCGCGCCGGGCACCCGCTGCCCGGACAGTTCCGGCAGCGGCCGCCACATCATCATCTGATCCAGCGACATCTCCACGTGCATGATATTGCCGCCGAGCAGTCCCATCTCCCGTTCCAGGTCCACCGGGGTCTGCACATACCGTTGCCGCACCGACCCGGCGAATCCCGGTGCGAGCGCCTCCACTTCGGCGATGATCCGGTCGGCTTCGCGTTCGGCGTGCGCGGCCCACTCGCTGCCGTCGGCCAGGCGATACGGATGCCATTGCGCCCACAGCGAGAGCTGGTGCTCGCCGGGCGGGGCGATGCTCGGATCCAGTGCGCTGAAACTCATGGCCAGCACCGCGGGCCGCGGCGGCAGGTCGCCCGCCATGGCCGCGCCGTGCGCGCGGTAGAGCTGCGCGCGGTCGGAGACCAGCAGTTGCAGTCCGTGCGCGGATTCCCGCGCGGTCGCGCCGGGATAGGCGGGCAGCGCGTCGGCGGCCACGCGCACCATCATCCCGATGCCCGGGCCGACCCGGATACGGGCACGCCAGTCCTCGATCACCGCGGCGTCGAATCCGCCGGCCGCCAGCAGATCCAGCGTGGTCAGCACGTGCGCGCCGGCGATCACCGCCGCCGCGCGGATCTCCCGGCCCGCCTCGGTGCGCACCCGCCAGCCATCGCCCTCGCGGCGCAGCGAGGTCACCGCCTCACCGGTGCTGATCGTGGCGCCGTCGGCGCGCAGCCGGGCTGCCAGTGCCTCGGTCAGCGCGCCGCTGCCGCCTATCGCGCGGCCCGGCGGCAGGGTGTGCATGAGCGCGGCGAACCCGACCATCGGCGCGGTCCCCGGCTCCGACATCGGCGGCCCGGACTGCGCGCCGAACCAGGCCAGCGCCGCCTTCAGTCGTTCGCTGTGGAAAAAGCTGTCCAGCAGCGCGTCCCCGGACTGCAGGAACTCCCGCGACAGCGCGCTGCCGCCCGCCCCGGTGTCCAGCCCCCAGAACGAGCGCAGCAGGTGCGGCGCCTGCGGCGCGGCCCCGAACGCGCGCATCACCCGGACGGTGCGCGGACCCCAGAGGCCGACGAAGCGGCGGTACGCGTCGGCGTCACGGGAGCCACAAGCACGCTCGATCGAGGCGCAGGTGGCGTCGAGATCGCGATGGAACACGATCGGCGGGGCATCCGCGGCGGGCGCGAAACCCCACGGATCGCAGTCGAGATAGCGCAGCCCGAAGCGAGCCAGCTCGAGATCCTCGACGATGCCGGTGTGCCGGATCATGATGTGCGCCGAGGAACCGCGATCGACCCGGTGCCCGGGGAAGCGCTCCACCGTGGACACCGCCCCGCCGAGCACCTCGTCGCGTTCGAGCACCTCCACGGGGTGTCCCGCCCTGGCCAGATAGGCCGCGGCGACCAGCGCGTTGTGGCCGCCGCCGACCACGACGACGCTCACAGCGGCAACCGCCTGCCCAGGATGGCGAACGGCCTGCTGTCGCCGGAGAACACGAAATCGCGGATCACGTCGTCGAATCCCTCGCGCCGGTACAACCGCCACGCCCGGTTCTGCTCCGCGGGCACCTCGGGCGTGGACAGCAGAACGGCCCGCTCCGAACGGCCGGTGAGCAGCCTGCGCAGCAGCGTCTGCCCGATTCCCAGTCCCTGCGCGCTCGGGTGCACATGCAGTTCGGTGAGCTCGAAATAATCCGAAAGCAGTTCGTGGGCGGACTGTTCGGGCCAGCCGCAGCGACGCATGCCGACGTGCACCTGCTGGTGCCACCACTGGTTCGGCGCGCCGTGGTAGCCGTAGGCGATCCCCAGCATGCGGGAGGTGCGCAGGTCGACGTAGCCGTTGTCGTCGGGCAGCAGCGCCGCGACGGCCTGCCAGCCCGCCCGGGTGGTGTGCTCGGTCCACATGGGTGCGCGGTGGTTCTCGGTGCCACGGGGGTACGCCATGGCAGCCACGTACACCGACAGCGCGTCGTGCAGCCGGTAGCGCAGGTCGGCGACCGAGAGGTCGACGACGGCGGGGGCGGGGGTGTGGTGTGGCGTGACGGCGGTCATGGCTCTCGTCGATGTCGCGCGGGGGCGGCGGGGGCGGAAGTTCGTTCGGCGGAACTTGTCGGTGGGTGTCCCTATATTCAAGCTCAATTCAAACGTTCGAATATCTGTTCGGTCCGCGCGGTGCGCGGAGCGGGGAGCGCGAGCGGTGGTGCCGGTGTCGTCCGCGGGGCCGGCGGCGGCGCCGCGCCGGTTCGGAAGGGGACGGCTGATGAGTCGCAACGCAGCACGGGAACGGCCGGGCAAGGCGGGCATGCTGCTCGACAAGGCCGACGGCCTGCTCCTGCAGGCGGCGGGTGAGCGCGACCCGCGCGAACGGTTCCGCACGGCGTACCTGGCGGCGCTGCGCGGGGCGGGCGCGGTGCTGGCCTGCACCGGAGCCGATGCCGCGCCGCGGGCCAGGTCGCGCAACGCCTGGGTGCTGCTGCAGCGCGCCGCGCCGGAATTCGTGATGTGGGCGGACTACTTCGCCGCTCGCTCGGAGTTGCGGGCCGCGCTGGAGGCCGGGCTCGACCGCGACGTCGGCGACGCCGAGGCCGACGAGTTCGGTTCGCGGGTGGGCGCATTCCTGCACGACGTGGCCGACCTGCTGCAGTCGGCGGCCCGGTTGCGCCTCGCGCCGGGCATGAGCGCGTAGCGGCTCGGCGACAGTTTCGTTCCACAGTGGCCATTGGGTGGTATGGCCCTGATCGAACTCGTATCATTGGGGGAGATGGCCGCCAAGGTCGGCTATCTGTCGTCGACCCGGAGGCGACAGTCACGCCTAGTGCCGGGGGAGGTACCGTGCCACTCTCCGAGCACGAGCAGCGCATGCTCGAACAGATCGAGAGCGCTCTCTATGCTGAGGACCCGAAGTTCGCCTCGTCCGTTCGAGGCGGACGACTTCGCACCACCACGAGTCGTCGTCGACTCCAGGCTGCCGCCCTGTTCGCCCTCGGCCTGCTGTTGCTGGTCGCGGGTATCGCCGGGCCCAAGCCGGGTGGTTTCCCGATCATCAGCCTGATCGGGTTCGTGATCATGTTCGGCGCCGGTGTGCTGCTGCTGGTCGGCGGCCCCAAGGCGACCGGCCCCGGTGGCGATGCGCACACCGGTCGAGGGGGCTCCGGTCGAAGTACCGGCGGCGGCCGTGGCCCGGGCGGACGTCAGCGCAAGTCGGGCGGGTTCTCCGATCGCATGGAGGACCGCTTCCGCCGTAGGTTCGAACAGGACTGACCCCGCGCGGGTGTGTTTCGCCACACCCGACAGCCTCATACGACAGGCGGCGCCGACCCTCACGGGTGCGGCGTCGCCTTCTCGCGTTCGCCGGACGATCGCCGGCTCGACCGGCGTGCGAGTCCGCTGACCGTGCCCGGCGGCGGACGGCCGCGCCGGGCCGTCCGCCCGGGCAGCGGCTCCCGGCCCGGCGCCGCGCGACACGCCGGAGCCGCCGACTTCGTTCACCGTGCGCCGACAGCATTCGGAGGCGGTCGGGCGGGGCCCGTCCGATGCTCCCCACAACCCTCCACCACGCACCCCCTCGCGCCCTCTCCGTGCCCGTAGCGCGGCGGGTTTGCTGACAGTTTCCGGGCCCTCGCCGGATGCCCCTCGCGTGTCGTCGGGACATGCGCAAAGCCCCCCACATCAGTGATAGCTGGAATGACCTGCGGAATCGTCGGCGCGGGGAGCCAGATCACCTCTTGTTTCGATTGAAAGTGGGGGAAAGTGGGGTAATGTGGAGCGCGCACTACAGGAGAGACCATGCAGGCGCGGTGATCCGGTAGAGAGGTGACGAGAGATGTTTCTCGGTACCTACACACCACGCCTGGATGACAAGGGGCGACTCACGTTGCCTGCGAAGTTTCGAGACGAGCTGGCGGGAGGGTTGATGGTCACGAAGAGTCAGGACCACAGCCTTGCCGTATATCCCAAAGAGGAATTCACCGCGCTCGCTCGCCGAGCCGCGGCCGCGTCTCGCACCAATCCGCAGGCACGGGCTTTCGTCCGGGCGCTGGCAGCCGGTACGGACGAACAGCGTCCGGACGCGCAGGGCCGGATCACGTTGTCGGCGGATCACCGTCGCTACGCCAACCTGTCACGGGAGTGTGTGGTGATCGGCTCGGTCGACTTCCTCGAAATCTGGGACAAGCAGGCGTGGGAGTCCTACCTCGCCGAGCACGAGGAGGATTACGCGCAAGCGAGAGACGAGTCGCTGGGCGGGATCTTCTAGCCGGGCGAGCGAGTGCCGCGCGGTCTCTGTCCGAGCACGGACCCTGGCGTACTTCCCCGACGCCAGGTGCCGGTTCGGACAGGGACCACGGGGCACTCGCCCTCGGCGATCACGACCGACACGGCCGGCCCCATCAGCATTCGATTCAGCATCCGAGGCGTGACATCCCCGACGAGAACGGCCCGAGTGGACCGCCCGGCGCCGCGTCTCCCGGCTCGCACGGATGCACAGGCAGGCGAAAACACAAGTGGAACAGGGCGACCCGTGTGCGCCGGCCGGAGATCACTCCACCGGATGCCCGTCACGGTACCGACGAACGCGAGGCAGAATCCGGGAGGTCGAGGTGAACCGTGAACAACGCGGCGCCCGTCATGTCCCGGTCCTGTTGCATCGTGCCGACGAATTGCTCGGCCCGGCGCTCACCGAACCGGGCGCGGTATACGTCGACGCCACACTGGGTTTGGGCGGTCACGCCGAGCACTTTCTGAGCACCTATCCCGAGCTGCGCCTGGTCGGCCTCGATCGCGACACCGAGGCGCTGCGCCTTGCCGGTGAGCGCCTGGCGCGGTTCGCGGACCGGATCACCCTGGTGCACACGCGCTATGACGGGATCGCCGACGCGCTGGAACAGGCCGGGCTCGATCCGGTCGGTTCGGTCGCGGGCATCCTGATGGACCTCGGGGTCTCCTCGATGCAGCTCGACGAGGCCGACCGCGGATTCGCCTACTCGGTGGACGCGCCGCTGGACATGCGGATGGATCCCACCACCGGCATCACCGCCGCCGACGTCCTGAACACCTACAGCCACGGCGATCTCGCCCGGGTGCTGAAGAACTACGGCGAGGAGCGCTTCGCGGGCAAGATCGCCTCCGAAGTGCTGCGCAGGCGCGCCCAGAAACCTTTCACCAGCAGCGGGGAACTCGTCGAACTGCTCTACGCGACGATCCCGGCCGCCGCCCGCCGCACCGGCGGGCATCCAGCCAAGCGCACCTTCCAGGCGCTGCGGGTGGAGGTCAACGGCGAGCTCGATTCGCTGCGGGCCGCGCTGCCCGCCGCGCTGGACTCCCTGCGGGTGGGCGGGCGGATCGTGGTCATGTCCTACCAGTCGCTCGAGGATCGGGTCGTCAAGCACGAGCTGGCGGCGCGCACGACCTCGCGCACGCCGGTGGACCTGCCGGTCGAATTGCCGGGCATGGGACCGGAATTCCGGCTGCTGACGCGCGGCGCCGAGAAGGCGACCGAGCAGGAGATCGAGGAGAATCCGCGCGCCGCGCCGGTGCGGATGCGGGCGGCCGAGCGGATCGAGATGCCCTCGTGAGCGGGTGGCCGGAGTCGACGGGGTGGGGATGTCCATGCGGAGCAGAGGAGACGACGACGCCATGAGTATTCGGACGCGCACGGTCCCTTCGCCGGGTCGTATCGCCCGCCGGGTGCAGGCCGCCGATCGGGTCAAATCCGGTGCCGCTCAACGCGCCTACGCCAAGCGGCGACTGCGCGTCGAACAACTCACCGACACTGCGCGCCTGCCGCGCACGACCTCGGCGATGTCGGGCCGGATCCCGTTCGTCGCCGCGATCATCGCGATGCTCGGCTGCGGTCTCGCGCTGACGCTGCTGCTCACCACCCGCGCCGCCGAGGACAGCTACCAGCTCAGCGACGCCAGGCAGCTCAATCGCACCCTGGCCGAGGAGCGCGCGGCGCTGCAGCGCGAGGTCGAGGCGGCCGACTCGGCGCCCGAACTGGCCGCGCGCGCACGCGAACTCGGCATGATCCCGGCCGACGACCCGGCTCGACTGTTGATCGCGCCGGACGGCGCGGTGATCGTGATCGGCAATCCGACTCCGGTCCAGGGCGCGCCCGCGCCGCCGCTGAACACCACCCCGCGGGATCCGTCGAACCCCGCCGCCCAAGGCGAACAGGTGGTTCCGCTGACCGCGGCGCTCACCCCGGTCCGCACCCCGGATCCGGCGACCGGCCCGCAACCCGCGCCCGCACCGCCCGCGCCCGCTCCGGCGCCGCCCGGTGATCCCGCCGCGCCTGCCGCGGGACAGCCCGCTCCGCCGGTCGCGGACGGTCAGCCCGTCCCGCCTGCCGAAGGACCGCCGGCCGAAGGACAGCCCGTCGAAGGGCAGCCCGTCGAAGGGCAGCCGCCCGCCGGGGAGCTGCCCGCCCCCGAGCCCGCCGTCGCGGCACCGGCTCCCGCGGTCGCGGAGGGTGTTCCGGCGCCGCCCACGCCGGTCGGAGCGCCCCGGTGACCCAGTCCAGGCCCGCACCGCCCCGGCGGCGCGGGCCGTCGGCATCCGGTAAACGTGCGCGCGCCGCCGGAGCGGATCATCCGATGCGCCTGCGGCTCGGCGTCGGCCGGATCGTCATGCTCGTCGCGTTGGTGATGGTCGCGCTCCAATTGCTGTGGGTGCAGAGCGTTTCCGCGCCGGGACTGTCCGCGCAGGCGGCCAGCCAGCGCACCACCCGGCTCATCGACGAGGCCACCCGCGGACCCATCGTCGACCGCAACGGCAAGTCGCTGGCATTCACGGTCTCGGCGAAGGCGCTGACCTTCCAGCCGGTGGCCGAGCGCGCGAATCTGCTGGAGGCGCGGGAGAAGGACGAGAAGGCTCCCGACCCCGAGCAGCGACTGCGTGATATCGCCAGGACCATTCACGAGAAGCTGGGCCCCGGCGGGCCCAAGGAATCGGAGCTGCTCGACAAGCTCAACAGCGACGAGTCCTTCGTGTATCTGGCACGCAGCGTCGATCCCCGGATCGCCACCGAGATCATGGTCGAGTTTCCGGAGGTCGGCTCGGAGCGCCAGGACATCCGCGAGTATCCCGGCGGCGCGCTGGCCGCCAATGTCGTCGGCGCGACCGGCTGGGACGGGCACGGGCTGATCGGCCTGGAATCGGCGCTGGACTCGGTGCTCGCCGGCACCGACGGCTCGCACACCTACGACCGCGGCTCCGACGGGGCGGTCATCCCCGGCAGCTGGCGCGACAAGCAGCCCGCCGTCGACGGCAACCGGGTCGAGCTGACCCTGGACTCGGATCTGCAGTACTACGTGCAGCAGCAGGTGCAGCTGGCCAAGCAGCGCTCCGGCGCGGCGGGAGCCTCCGCGGTGGTGCTCGACGCCAGGACCGGGCAGGTGCTCGCGATGGCCAACGACAGCACCTTCAATCCCATGCTGGAGTCCAAGGATTGGACCGCCACCGGCAATCCGTCGGTGAGCGACCCGTTCGAACCCGGCTCGGTGAACAAGATCGTCACCGCCGCCGCGGCCATCGAATACGGCCTGACCACCCCCGACGAGGTGCACCAGGTGCCCGGTTCGATCCGGATGTCCGGGGTCACCGTCAGCGACGCCTGGACCCACGGCGTCGCGCCCTACACCACCACCGGCATCTTCGGTAAGTCCTCGAACGTGGGCACGCTGATGCTGGCCCAGCGCGTCGGCGAGGATCGCTTCGCGGATATGCTCTCGCGCTTCGGCCTCGGCCAGCGCACCGGTGTCGGCCTGCCCGGCGAGACCGCGGGACAGGTCCCCGCGAGGGATCAGTGGTCCGGCGGCACCTTCGCCAATCTGCCCATCGGCCAGGGCCTGTCGATGTCGACCCTGCAGATGACCGGGATGTACCAGGCCATCGCCAACGACGGCGTGCGCATCCCACCGCGCATCGTGAAATCCATCGTCGCGCCGGACGGCTCGCGCACCGACGAACCGCAGCCCGAGGGCGTGCGGGTGGTCAGCGCGGAGACCGCGCGCACGCTGCGCACCATGTTCGAGTCGGTCACCCAGCACGATCCGATGGACGCCGATCAGAACGGCACCGGCATGCAGGCCGCGGTGGAGGGCTACCGGATCGCGGGCAAGACCGGAACCGCGCAGCAGATCGATCCGCGCTGCCAGTGCTATTCGTCGTCGAGCTACTGGATCACCTTCGCCGGGATGGCACCCGCCGACGACCCGCGCTACGTGATCGGGCTGATGCTGGACAATCCGCAGCGCAGTTCCGATGGCAGCGGCGGGCAGTCCGCGGCTCCGCTGTTCCATTCCATCGCCTCCTGGGCGCTGCAGCGCGATCGCATTCCGCCCACCGCGGAGCCCGCCAGAAGGTTCGTGTTGCAGGCCGGTGCGTAGCGGTCCGTGGGAGGATTCCGGCACGGTGGCGCGGGCGTCGGACCGTGCTCACGCGGGCGTGGGTGCGGGGAAGGTCGAGCCGCGTTGCCCGCCGATGGGCGCACGTCGGTAACCTGACTTGCCGCGACCTTCGCGGTGTCCGCTGAAATCCGCCCCCTCGGAGAGGAGCAAGGTGCCCCAGCAGTCCAGCCGGCCCGTGCTGCGGCCGGTCGATCCACCGACCACGCCGCTGTCCACGGTGTCGGCGCTGACCGGCGCCGAACCGGCCACGCCCGGCGTGCCGGTCGACGAAGTGAGTATCACCGGTATCGAGCAACGCTCCGATGCGGTGTTACCCGGCGATCTGTTCGCCGCGCTGCCCGGCGCCCGCGCGCACGGCGCCCGATTCGCCCGGGCGGCCGTCGAGCGCGGCGCGGTGGCGGTGTTCACCGACGCCGAGGGCGCCGCGCAGCTCGGCGAGCTACCTGTTCCGGTGCTGGTGCGTGAGCGCCCGCGCGAGGTGCTCGGCGAGCTCTCCGCCGCGCTGTACGGGCATCCGTCGCGGCGACTGCGGCTGGTGGGCATCACCGGCACCTCCGGCAAGACCACCACCTCCTATCTGGTGGAGGCCGCGCTGGCCGCCGCCGGACTGTCCACGGCGTTGATCGGCACCATCGAGACCCGCATCGGCGGAGCACGGGTGCCCAGCGCGCTGACCACCCCGGAAGCCCCGCAGTTGCACGCGATGTTCGCGCTGATGGTGGAGCAGGGCGTGCAGGCGGTGGTGATGGAGGTGTCCAGCCACGCGCTGGCCCTGGGGCGCGTCGACGGCGTGCGCTTCGACGTGGGCGCGTTCACGAACCTGTCCCAGGACCACCTGGATTTCCACGCCGACTTCGAGGACTACTTCGCGGCCAAGCGCAGGCTCTTCGAGGTGTCCTCGCCGGTGGCCGCGCGCACCGCGGTGATCTGCGTCGACGACGCGTGGGGCAGGCGGCTGGCCGACAGCCTTCCCGGCCCGGTGCGGGTCGCGGCGTCGGCGGGCGAGGAGATCGCCGCCGACTGGCGGGTCGCGGGTCCGGTCCGGACCAGGGGCGGCGAGCAGGAGTTCACCGCCACCGGGCCCGCCGGTGAGTTCCCGATGCGGTTGCGGCTGCCCGGCCGCTACAACGTCGCCAACGGGCTGCTCGCCCTGGCCGTGTGCGCGGCCGCGGGCGTCGATCCGGCGGTCGCCGCGCCCGCGCTGGGCGAGGTGGACGTGCCGGGCCGGATGCAACGGGTGGAGGCAGGCCAGGATTTCCTGGCCGTGGTCGACTACGCGCACAAGCCCGCCGCGCTGGAATCGGTCATCGCGACCCTGCGTGAGCACCTGGCCGCCGGTGATCCGGCCGCGCCGGGCAGACTGGCCGTGGTCGTCGGCGCGGGCGGGGACCGGGACGCGGGCAAGCGGGCCCTGATGGGCGCGGCCGCGGCGCGCGGCGCCGACCTGCTCGTCATCACCGACGACAATCCGCGCAGCGAGGACCCGGCCGCCATCCGGGCCGCGCTGCGGGCGGGCGCGCTCGACGTGCCCGCGCAGGTGCGTGGCGAGGTGCTCGAGGTCGGTGACCGGGCCGAGGCGATCGAGGCCGCCGTACGCTGGGCGCGCCGCGGTGACGCGGTGCTGATCGCGGGCAAGGGCCACGAGGCGGGGCAGGAGATCGAGGGGGTCAAGTACCCGTTCGACGATCGCGAGGTGCTGGCGGCGGCCCTGGCGCGCAAGACGGGCGCGGAGGCACACACGTGAACGGTGAAGCGGTACAGCATGTTCGGCACGATGGGTCCGAAAGTGGCCCGGGAGATGCCCGTTCGGATCGGACGGGCACGGAGGACTTGACGGTTTCATGATCGAGATGACACTGCGGGAGATCGCGGAGGTCGTGGGCGGCACGCTGCACGACGTCGCAGACCCGGAGGTGCGGGTGACCGGTACGGCCGAATTCGATTCGCGCCGTATCGGTGCGGGGGATCTGTTCCTGGCGCTGCCGGGTGAACGGGCCGACGGACACGATTACGCGCAGGCCGCCGTCGCCGCGGGTGCGGCGGCGGTGCTGGCCGCGCGACCGGTCGGCGTGCCCGCGATCGTGGTGACGCCGAGCCCGGGCACGGTGCCCGCGGGTGCGCTCGCGGTCGCCCACGACCCGGACGGTTCGGGCGCGGCGGTGCTGGCCGCCTTGGCGGCGCTGGCCCGGTACAGCGTCGAGAAGCTCACCGCGACAAGCGGTCTGGACGTGATCGGGGTGACCGGTTCCTCCGGTAAGACCTCCACGAAGGATCTGCTGGCCGCGGCGCTCGCGCCACTGGGCCCGGTGGTCGCGCCGCCCGGTTCGTTCAACAACGAACTCGGTCATCCCTGGACGGCCCTGCGCGCCGGCGCCGACACCCGGTTCCTGGTGCTGGAGCTGTCAGCGCGCGGACCCGGCCACATCGCCGCGCTGGCGCGGGTGGCGCCGCCGCGCATCGGCGTGGTGCTCAATGTCGGCACCGCGCATCTCGGCGAGTTCGGCAGCCGCGAGGCCATCGCCCGCACCAAGGGCGAGCTGGTCGAGGCGCTGCCCGAGCACGGTCTGGCAGTGCTCAACGCCGACGACCCGCAGGTCGCCGCGATGGCCACCCGCACGAAGGCCAGGGTGGTCACCTTCGGTCAGGCCGCGGGCGCGGACTTCCGGGCGAGCGAGGTGAGCCTCGACGCCGAGGCGCGCGCCTCCTTCACCCTGCACACCCCGGCCGGATCCACCGCGGTCCGGCTGGCCGTGCACGGCGAGCATCAGGTCGGCAACGCGCTGGCCGTCGCCGCCGTGGCCGCCGAGTGCGGCGCCGATCTGGACACCATCGCCGCCGCGCTGTCGGGGGCCCGCGCGGCGTCCGCGCGCCGGATGGATGTGCGCACGACTCCCGTGGGCGTGACGGTGGTCAACGACTCCTACAACGCCAACCCCGATTCGGTCCGCGCCGCGCTCAAGGCACTGGTCACCATGGCCAGGGCCGGCGGCACCCGGCGCCGCAGCTGGGCGGTGCTCGGCGAGATGGCCGAGCTGGGCGAAGAATCGGTGGTCGAGCACGACGCCATCGGCAGGCTCGCGGTGCGCCTGGATGTCGACCGGCTGGTCGTCGTGGGCACCGGACGCCCCTCCCGGGGAATGCACCAGGGCGCGGTGATGGAAGGCTCGTGGGGCGAGGAGTCGGTGCTGGTGCCCGACATCGACGCCGCGCTGGCCCTGCTCGACGAGGAAGTCGAGCCGGGTGACGTGGTGCTGGTGAAGGCATCGCAGTCGGTGGGCCTGTGGCGGGTCGCCGAGCATCTGACCCGCGCGGCGGGCAGCGACACGGAGGCAGCGCAGTGAGACAGATCCTATTCGCGGCGGCGATCGCGCTGACGGTGTCGATTCTGTTGACCCCGTTGCTGATCAAGTTCTTCGCCAAACAGGGCTTCGGACAGGAGATCCGGGTCGACGGCCCCGCCAGCCATCAGGCCAAGCGCGGTACGCCGACCATGGGCGGCGTCGCCATCCTCATCGGCATGTGGGCCGGTTACCTCGGCTCGCACCTGATCGGCATCGGCTACGACGCCGAAGGCCCCTCGGCCTCGGCGCTGCTGGTGCTCGGCCTGGCCACCGCGCTGGGCGCGGTCGGCTTCCTCGACGATTTCATCAAGCTGCGCAAGGGCCGCAATCTCGGTCTCACCGCCGCGGGCAAGTACATCGGCCAGCTCACCGCCGCCATCGTGTTCGGCATCCTGGCGCTGCAGTTCAAGGGCGAGAACGGACTCACCCCCGCCAGCACGCACCTGTCGTATGTCCGCGACATCACCACGGTGTCGATGGGCGTGATCGTGTTCGTCGCCTTCGTCTGCCTGGTCGTGGTCGCCTGGTCCAACGCGGTCAACCTGACCGACGGCCTCGACGGCCTGGCCGCGGGCTCGATGAGCCTGGTGCTCGGCGGCTACGTGATCATCACCTTCTGGCAGTACTACCACGCCTGCGCCATCAAGCCGGAAGCCGGTTGCTACAACGTGCGCGACCCGCTCGACCTCGCTCTGGTGTGCGCGGCGGGTACCGCGGCCTGCATCGGATTCCTGTGGTGGAACGCCGCTCCGGCCAAGATCTTCATGGGCGACACCGGTTCGCTCGCGCTCGGCGGTCTGATCGCCGGCCTGTCCATCACCACCCGCACCGAGCTGCTGATGGTCGTTATCGGCGCGTTGTTCGTCGCCGAGGCGGCGTCGGTGGTGCTGCAGGTGGCGGTGTTCCGCACCACGCGCAACCGGCTGTTCAAGATGGCGCCGTTCCACCACCACTTCGAACTCAGCAAGTGGGCGGAGACGACGGTCATCATTCGGTTCTGGCTGCTGGCCGCGATGGCCTCGGCGGTCGGACTCGGTCTGTTCTACAGCGAATACCTCTCCGCGGTCGGGTGATCCAGGATGGTCGAACATTCTCCGCGGGCCCTGCGCTCACCGGGGCCCATGCTGGAATTCCTGCGTGGCCGTGACGTTCTCGTCGCCGGCTGGGGCGTCTCCGGGCGCTCGCTGATCGAGCCGTTGCGCGATATCGGGGCGCACCCGGTGGTGACCGACAACGGCGCGGCCGCCCTGGCCGAAGCCGCCGGGCTGGGGCTGGAGGTCGCCACCGCCGTCGAGCTCGAATCGGCCGATCTGAGCCGGTTCGCGCTGGTCATCACCAGCCCCGGCTGGCGGCCCGACTCGCCGGTGCTGGTCTCGGCGGTCACCGAGGGCATCCCCGTCTGGGGCGACGTCGAATTCGCCTGGTGGGTCGATCAGGCCCGCATCTACGGGCCGGTGCGCAAGTGGCTGGTGATCACCGGCACCAACGGCAAGACCACCACCACCCAGATGACGCACTCGATCCTGCGCGCCGCGGGCATCCCCAGCGTGGCCTGCGGCAATATCGGCCTGCCGATCCTGGACGCGCTGCGCCGCAATCCCGGCCCGCAGGTGCTCGCGGTGGAGCTGTCCTCCTTCCAGCTGCACTGGGCGCCGTCGGTGCGTCCGGAGGCAGGCGTGGTGCTCAATGTCGCCGAGGACCATCTGGACTGGCACGGTGGGCTCGACGCCTACGCCGCCGCCAAGTCCAGGGCGTTGGTCGGACGGGTCGGCGTGGTCGGCCTCGACGATCCGGTGGCCGCCTCGCTGGCGCGGCGCTCGAAGGCCAAGCGCACGGTCGGCTTCAAGATCGGCGTGCCCGCCGACGGTGAACTCGGCGTGGTCGACGGCAAGCTCCTCGACCGGGCCTTCACCAAGGCCGCGATCCTGGCCGAGGTCGGCGACATCAGCCCGCCGGGACCGGCCGGGGTCGCCGACGCGCTCGCCGCGTCGGCGCTGACCAGGGCGATCGATGTGGCGCCGCAGTTCGTCAAGGAGGGCTTGCAGGAGCACAAGGTGGGCCCGCACCGGGCGGCGTTCGTGCGCGAACTCGGCGGCGTCGAATTCATCGACGACTCCAAGGCCACCAACCCGCACGCGGCGCGTTCGTCGATCCTGGCGCACCAGAGCGTGATCTGGATCGCGGGCGGGCTGCTCAAGGGCGCCGGTGTCGAGGACCTGATCGAAGAGGTCGCCGAACATCTGGTCGCCGCCGTGCTGATCGGGGCCGACGCACCGGTGATCGCCGACGCGCTCGCGCGACACGCGCCCGAAGTCCCCGTGGTCGAGGTCCGCACGGGTGACGATGCTGGGATGGCCGACGACCCGAACCGACCGAACCAGGCCGACGCCGTGATGGCGCACGCCGTGCGCACGGCCGCCGGGTTCGCCCGCAGCGGCGACACCGTGCTGCTGGCGCCGGCCGCCGCCTCGCTGGACATGTTCGCCGACTACACCCACCGTGGACGCAGCTTCGCCGATGCGGTGCACGCGCTGGAAGACGGTGACCTCGGGCGGGAGCCGTGACCGACCGGGGCCGGCGGGGACTGCGGCGCGCCAAGTCCGGTCCCGGTAAGGCCGGGCGCGCCGCCCGACCGGCCGGTGCGCGGGCACCGGCGGTCACCAAGTTCCTGACCTGGATGGCGCGCCCGCTCGCGTCGTTCCACCTGATCGTCACCATCGCCACCCTGCTCACGCTGCTCGGCCTGGTGATGGTGCTCTCGGCCTCCAGCGTCGAGGCCTACACCGCGGGCGGCTCGGCGTATTCGCTGTTCCGCCAGCAGATCCTGTTCGCCCTGATCGGCTGCGTGCTGTTCTACCTGGCGTTGCGCATCCCGATCCGCCGATTGCGGCAGTGGTCCTTCCCGGTGTTCGGGCTGTCGGTGGTGGCCCTGTTCCTGGTACTGATCCCGGGTATCGGCACCGAGGTGCAGGGTTCGCGGCGCTGGATCGACCTGGGCGTCGTCTCGGTGCAGCCCTCGGAGATCGTCAAGGTGACCCTGGTGGTCTGGGGCGCGCACCTGCTGGCCTCCCGGCGCAGCGAGCAGGCGCCGCTCAAGGACGTGCTGGTGCCGCTGGTGCCCGCGGGCATGCTGGTCTGTCTGCTCGTGGTGCTCGAGCCGAACCTGTCGACCACCATCGCGCTGGGCATCGTGCTCGCCGCCCTGCTGTGGTTCGGCGGCCTGCCGGTGCGGTTGTTCGTGACCATCGCGATCTCGGGCATCGTCGCCGCGGCGGTGCTCGCGCTGACCGCGGGCTACCGCTCCGACCGCATGCGCGCCTTCTTCAATCCCGGCGAGGACCCGCAGGGTATCGGCTATCAGGCCAGGCAGGCGATGTACTCGCTGGCCGACGGCGGGATCTGGGGCCGCGGCCTCGGCCAGAGCCGCGCCAAGTGGAGCTACCTGCCCAACTCGCACAACGACTTCATCTTCGCCATCATCGGCGAGGAACTCGGCTTCCTCGGCTGTGCGCTGGTGCTCGGCCTGTTCGCCCTGTTCGTCTACACCGGCCTGCGCATCGCCACACGTTCGGTCGATCCGTTCCTGCGCTTGCTGACGGCGACCGCCACGTCCTGGATCACCGCCCAGGCGCTGATCAATGTCGGCTATGTCGTCGGCCTGCTGCCGGTGACCGGTCTGCAGTTGCCGCTGGTCTCCGCGGGCGGTTCCTCGCTGGCCATCACGCTGTTCATGTTCGGCATCATCGCCAACGCGGCCCGACACGAACCCGAGGCGGTGGCCGCGCTGCAGGCCGGGCAGAACGGCAGGTTCAGCCGGCTGCTGCGACTACCCAAGCCCGAGCCGTATTCGCCCGCCCGAGCCGAGGCGGCCCGCGCCAGATCGGGACGAGCCGGTGACCGCGGGCGCGGCGGCGGTTCGCGCTCGCCGCAGCGCGCGGGTGCCAGACAGGCCAGGGGCGGCGGCCAGGGCAGGAGCGGTGTGCAGGGCAAGCCCGCCCCGCGCCGTCGGTCGGGGGAGAGCCGCGGCACCAGTTCGGCCAGGGCGACCAGGGCCTGGGAGCCGACCTATCCGATGCCGCACGCGAAGGAACGGGGAAGATACAGGTGAGTGACGGGCGACGTGCTCGACGGGCCCGGTGGAGGAGTATCAGGTGACCACGAAGGATTCCGGTTCGCTGCCCTCGTCCGCGAGGATCTCGGTGATCGTCGCAGGCGGTGGCACGGCAGGACATATCGAACCGGCTCTGGCGGTCGCCGACGCGCTGCGCAGGCTCGATCCCTCGATCCGGGTGACGGCGCTCGGCACGGAACGCGGGCTGGAGACCCGGCTGGTGCCCGAGCGCGGCTACCCGCTCGAGCTGATCCCGCCGGTTCCGTTGCCGCGCAAGCCGACTCCGGACCTGCTGAAGCTGCCCGCCCGGGTGCGGGCCTCGGTGCGGCGCACCCGCGCGGTGATCGACGCGGTCGAGGCGGACGTGATCATCGGCTTCGGCGGCTATGTCGCCCTGCCCGCCTATCTCGCGGCCGGGCCGGGTCTGCTGCGGCGCAGGCGCGCGGTGCCGGTGATCGTGCACGAGGCGAACGCGAAGGCGGGTATCGCCAACAAGATCGGCGCCAGAGTGGCGGCGAAGGTGCTGGCCGCCGTGCCGGATTCGGGACTGCCCGGCGCGGAGGTGGTGGGCATTCCGGTGCGCGAATCGATCACCGCGCTGGACCGGGCCGGACTGCGCGGCGAGGCGCGCGCGCACTTCGGGCTGCCCGGTGAGGGGCCGGTGCTGCTCGTGTTCGGCGGTTCGCAGGGCGCGCGCAGCTTGAACGAGGCGATCTCCGCGGCCGCCCCGCAACTGGCCGCGGCGGGCATCTCGGTACTGCATGCGCACGGGCCGAAGAACACTCTGGAGGTGGCGCCCTCGGCCGGGCCCGCGCGTTATGTCGCGGTGCCGTACCTGTCCCGGATGGACCTGGCCTACGCGGCCGCCGACGCGGTGGTGTGCCGCTCGGGTGCCATGACGGTGGCGGAAGTCTCGGCGGTCGGGTTGCCCGCGTTCTACGTGCCGCTGCCACACGGCAACGGCGAGCAGGAATTCAACGCCCGCCCGATCGTCACCAAGGGCGGTGGCAGAATCGTTCCCGACCAGGAACTGACGCCGAAGTATGTGATCGACGAGGTGATTCCGCTGCTGCTCGACCGAACCCGGTTGACCGAGATGGGCCGCGCCGCCGCAGGCGCCGGACATCGCGACGCCGCCGACGAGGTGGCACGCATCGCCGTGCGGGCCGCGCTGTGAGCGCCGTGAACGGTGTGAACGGCACGAACGCCGCGGGCGGCGCGAGCGACCCGCGCTCCGCACTGCCCCCGGAGCTGCAACGGGTGCACATGGTCGGGATCGGCGGCGCCGGCATGTCCGGCATCGCGCGCATCCTGCTCTCGCGCGGCGGCGAGGTGTCGGGTTCGGACGCCAAGGAGAGCCGCGGCGTGCTCGCGTTGCGGGCCCGCGGCGCGCAGGTCCGCATCGGCCACGATGCGACCGCGCTCGATCTGCTGCCGGGCGGCCCGACCGCGGTGGTGACCACCTACGCGGCCATCCCCAAGAGCAATCCCGAACTGGTCGAGGCCGATCGCCGCGCGATCCCGGTGCTGCTGCGTCCCACGGTGCTGGCCTCGCTGATGCGCGGGCACCGCACCCTGCTGGTGTCGGGCACACACGGCAAGACCTCGACGACGTCGATGCTCATCGTGGCGCTGCAGCACTGTGGGCTCGATCCCTCCTTCGCGGTCGGCGGTGAACTCAACGAGGCGGGCACCAACGCCCATCACGGCACCGGCGAGACGTTCGTCGCCGAGGCCGACGAGAGCGACGGCTCGCTGCTGCAGTACGACCCGGATGTCGCGGTCGTCACCAACATCGAGTCCGATCACCTGGACTTCTTCGGCACCGACGCCGCCTACACCCAGGTCTTCGACGATTTCGCCGACCGGCTGACCGAAGGCGGCCTGCTGGTGGTCTGCCTCGACGATCCCGGCTCGCTGGCCCTGGCCGAGCGGGTGGGCCCGCGGCTGGCGCAGCGGGGCGTGCGCGTACTCGGCTACGGCTCCGGGGAACTCGACGACGCACCGGTCCCGGTCGGGGTCCGGCTGCACAGCTGGGAACCCCGCGATGTCGGGGGAGTGGCGCAGTTCCAACTCGGCGAGGAGAGCACCCCGCGCTCGCTGCGGCTGTCGGTGCCGGGCAGGCACATGGCGCTCAACGCCCTCGGCGCACTGCTGGCCGCGCGGGCCGCGGGGGCCGACATCGACGAGATCATCCAGGGGCTGGAGGGTTTCGGCGGCGTGCACCGGCGTTTCCAGTTCGTCGGCAGGGAGAACGGCGTGCGGGTCTTCGACGACTACGCCCACCACCCCACCGAGGTGCGTGCGGTGCTCGGTGCCGCGGCCGCACTGGTCGAGCAGGAGGCGCGCGACGGCGCCCGCTCGCGGCAGGGCCGGGTGATCGTGGTGTTCCAGCCGCATCTCTACAGCCGCACCGCCACGTTCGCCGCCGAGTTCGGCGCGGCGCTGAGCCTGGCCGACGAGGTCGTCGTGCTGGATGTCTACGGCGCGCGGGAGGAACCGCTGCCGGGGGTCAACGGCGCGCTGGTCGCCCAGGCCGTCACCGTGCCGGTGCACTACCAGCCGGACATGTCCCGGGTTGGTCGTCAGGTGGCCGGGTTGGCGCAGGCCGGTGACGTGGTGATCACCATGGGCGCAGGCGATGTCACCATGCTCGGCAGCCAGATCCTCGACGGCCTACGGGCACGGCCCCAGTACGGGCGGTGAGCCGCGTGCGCGCCGCGGGGGAGTTGCTCGGGCCCGGTGGTCTGCGGCGGGTGCGGTGGTGGGCGCTGGTCGCGGTGATCGTGCTCACCGCCCTGCTGTCGGTCGCATGGTTCACGCCCGCCCTGTCGGTGCGCACCATCGAGATCAACGGTATCTCCGCCATTTCCGAGGAACAGGTCCACGAGCAGCTCGACATCCCGGACGGGTTGTCGTTGATGCGGATCGACACCGTCGCGATGGCCGAGCGGGTGGCCTCGATCGCCAAGGTGCGCTCCGCGCGGGTGGAACGGGTGTACCCCTCGACGGTCCGCGTCACCGTGGACGAGCGCCGCGCGGTGCTCTGGTTCGACGCGCCCGAAGGCGCGCACCTGCTCGACCGCGACGCCGTCGAATTCGCCATCGAGGCACCGCCGATCGGATTGCCGCGGCTGGTCACCGACCGTCCGAGCGGAAGCGACCAGGTCACCCGCGCCGCGGTGGCGGTGGTCGACGCCATGCCGCCCGCCCTGAACATCCAGGTGGACGAGGTTCTGGCGCGGTCGATTTCGGACATCTCGTTGAAGCTGGCCGACGGTCGCACGGTAGTGTGGGGCGGAGCGGACGACGCCGAACGCAAGGCGGCGGTGGTGTTGCCGCTGTTGACGCGAGAGGGCACGGTGTTCGACGTTTCGAGTCCGAATCTGGTCACGGTGAAGTGATCGATTCCATCTGTGTCCAGGGAGATTCTGTTCTCCGTTTCGGCGCGCCTGCGCCCGTATCGCGGCAGCGGCGAATAGCGTTCCGCAGCAGTCGGATACTTGACATAACACTAACCCTATGGTTGAGGTTCAGGGTTTTCCGAAATGACAGGCTTGGATCGAAGGAAGGCGAGAGCCCATGACGCCCCCGCACAACTACCTTGCGGTGATCAAGGTCGTCGGTATCGGCGGCGGCGGCGTGAATGCCGTCAACCGGATGATCGAACAGGGACTCAAGGGAGTCGAGTTCATCGCGGTCAATACCGACGCGCAGGCGCTGCTGATGAGCGATGCCGACGTCAAGCTCGACGTCGGCCGTGAACTGACCCGGGGCCTCGGCGCTGGCGCCGACCCCGAGGTCGGCCGCAAAGCCGCCGAGGACCACAAGGACGAGATCGAAGAGGTGCTCAAGGGCGCCGACATGGTCTTCGTCACCGCGGGTGAGGGCGGCGGCACCGGCACCGGCGGCGCGCCCGTCGTCGCCAGCATCGCGCGCAAGCTCGGCGCCCTGACCATCGGTGTGGTCACCCGGCCGTTCTCCTTCGAGGGCAAGCGCCGCGGCAACCAGGCCGAAGTCGGCATCAACCAGTTGCGCGAGTCCTGCGACACTCTCATCGTCATCCCGAACGACCGGCTCCTACAGCTGGGCGACGCGGCGGTCAGCCTGATGGACGCCTTCCGCTCCGCCGACGAGGTGCTGCTCAACGGTGTCCAGGGCATCACCGACCTGATCACCACCCCGGGCCTGATCAACGTCGACTTCGCCGACGTCAAGAGCGTCATGTCCGGCGCGGGTAGCGCGCTCATGGGCATCGGTTCCTCGCGCGGCGAAGGGCGTTCGGTGAAAGCGGCCGAGGCGGCGATCAATTCGCCGCTGCTCGAAGCCTCGATGGACGGCGCGCACGGCGTGCTGCTGTCGATCGCGGGCGGATCCGACCTGGGCCTGTTCGAGATCAACGAGGCCGCTTCGCTGGTGCAGGAGGCCGCGCACATCGAGGCCAACATCATCTTCGGTACGGTCATCGACGATTCGCTCGGCGACGAGGTACGGGTCACCGTCATCGCCGCGGGCTTCGACGGCGGCGGCCCGGCCAGGCGCACCTTCGACGCACCGCACACCAGGGGCTCCATCGGCTCCGGCCGCGCGGGCGAGATCAGCAGCCGGGCAGGGGAGCTGTCCTCCTCGTCGAGGAGTCCCGAGCCGATGAGCGGTGCGACGGCCTCGTCCTCGTCGGGCTCGCTGGGTTCCGGCCGGGGCGCGGTGCCGAACTACCGCGACACCGAGCGCCCGCGGCCGACCGAACCGACGGTCGCACACAACAGCCGTTCGCACATCCAGGACGCCGACCCGGACGACGACGACGTCGACGTGCCGGACTTCATGCGTCGCTGATCCGAGCCGGACACCCGGGCGTGCTCGTAAACGATGGTGCGGGCACGCTCGCGCGCCTACTACGCTCGGACGTATGACTGCTCCCACGCTCACCGTCCGCCGGGTCACCACCACGCGCACCGGTGGCTTCTCCGCGCCGCCGTACGACTCGTTCAATCTCGGCGACCACGTGGGCGACGATCCGGAAGCCGTGCGGCGCAACCGGCTCCGGCTGGCCGAGGGGATCGGCCTGTCCCCGGACCGGCTGGTGTGGATGGAGCAGATCCACGGCCGCAATGTCGAGGTGGTCGACGGGCCGCGCGCGGAGCCGGTGCCGGCCACCGACGCGCTGGTGACCACCGAACCCGGTTTGGCGCTGGTCGTGCTGACCGCCGACTGCGTCCCCGTTCTGCTCTCCGACGACGAGGCCGGGGTGATCGCCGCCGTGCACGCCGGACGCATCGGCGCCCGCATCGGCATCGTGCCGCGGGTGCTCGAGGCGATGATCGCCCAGGGCGCGCGCCCCGAGCGTATCGGCGCTTTCCTCGGCCCGGCGGCCTCGGGACGTCGATACGAGGTGCCCGCCGCCATGCGCGCCGATGTCGAGGCCCACCTGCCCGGCAGCGCCACCACGACGGTGCGCGGCACTCCGGGCCTGGATCTGCGTGCGGGCATCCGCAGGCAGCTGACCGAGGCGGGCGTGGGCGGTATCGCCGAGGACCCGCGCTGCACCATCGAGGACACGACCCTCTTCAGCCACCGCCGCGGCGCGCCGACCGGTCGCATCGCCGGCGTGATCTGGATCGACACCCGCGACAGGGCCTGACCGGGCCGCGCAGTCGGGCGGGGTCCGCCGGGCCGGAAGTGAGGCCCGCAGCGGCCGGATGTGATCAGAGCGACAGGGCGTCGCGGGGGACGACGCGAGAACCGCGGGTATCCCGCGCTCGCCGGGGACAGGACACGGAGGACGAAGTGAACAGCGTGACGGGAGCGGCGCAGTCGCAGGCCGCCGCGGCGGAGCAGGCCCGCATCGCGGAACTGGCCGCGAATCTGGCGTCGCTGAACAAGCGGATCGACGAGGCCTGCCGCGCGAGCGGTCGCGACCGCGATTCGGTGCGGCTGCTGCCGGTGACGAAGTTCTTCCCGGCCTCCGATGTGGCCCTGCTGGCGGGCCTCGGGTCGAGTGAGTTCGGCGAGTCGAGAGAGCAGGAGGCCGCGGCCAAAGTGGCCGCCGTGCGCGAGCTCGGATTCGAGGGCATCCGCTGGCACATGATCGGCCGCTTGCAGCGCAACAAAGCCAATGCGGTGGCTCGCTGGGCGCACACGGTGCACTCGGTGGACAGCGAACGGTTGGCAACGGCCCTTGACCGCGGTGTGCGCGCCGCACTCGACGCGGGCGAGCGTGTCGCGCCGCTGAATGTGCTGATCCAGGTCAGCCTGGACGACGATCCGGCTCGCGGCGGGGTGCCCGCGGCGAGCCTGGAGGCGCTGGCCGACACGGTCGCCCGCGCCTCGAACCTGCGGCTCGCAGGGCTGATGGCCATCCCTCCGCTGGGTGTCGAGGCCGATAGCGCGTTCGAGCGACTTGCGAGCTTGCACACGCGTGTACGCGAGCGCCACCCCGGCGCGAGCGAACTTTCCGCAGGAATGTCGGGCGATCTGGAGTCGGCCATCGCACACGGTTCGACGTGTGTGCGTGTCGGTACCGCTCTGATGGGCGCTCGACCGATAACCTCTGGCTAGCAAAGAAACCTCATCAGTCACATATGACACATAAGATTGGGACGGACGAGGAGCTGAGCAAGTCTTCAACACCCGGCCGCCACCGGGGCCGAAGGAAGGTCGACCAGATGAGCACGCTGCACAAGTTCAAGGCGTACTTCGGCATGGTTCCGCTCGAGGATTACGAAGACGACTACGTCGACGATCGCGCCTCGCGCGCGAGCGAGCGCGGTGGCGCGCGCGGACCCCGTCCGTACTCGGAGCGGCCGGGCTACGGCGCCGACCGCTACGGCGAAGATCGTTACGGTGCCGACCGTTTCGGCGCGGAGCGTTTCGGTGCTGAGCGTTTCGGTGCCGATCGCTTCGACGACGAGGCCGACTACCCGGAGCCCGCCTACAAGTCCTACAAGCCGGCCTACCCCCCGCGCCGCGAGGAGTACCCGGAGGACAACTACGGCGAGGATCCCTACGAGCCGCCGCGTCGGCCCACCCGGATCGACGCCGCGCCCTCCTCGGGCCGGTTTCGCGCGGGCGGTGGCGCGTCGTCCCTGCGCGGAGCCACCCGGGGTGCGCTCGCCGTGGATCCCGCGGCCGAGGAGCGCCGCCTCGAGGAGCGGCTGCGTCCCGAGCCCGCGCCCGCTCGCCGGCCCGGGATCTTCGAGGACGGAGGTCCCTTGTCCAAGATCACCACCCTGCGCCCGCGCGATTACAGCGAGGCCAGGATCATCGGCGAGCGCTTCCGTGAGGGCAACCCGGTGATCATGGACCTGGTCGAGCTGAGCAACGCCGACGCCAAGCGCTTGGTGGACTTCGCCGCCGGGCTGGCCTTCGCGCTGCGTGGCTCGTTCGACAAAGTGGCCAGCAAGGTGTTCCTGCTCTCGCCCGCCGATGTGGACGTCTCCGCCGAGGAACGCCGCCGGATCGCGGAAACGGGCTTCTACAACCAGAAATAGCGACCTGCTTCCGGGGCGCCTCGACGGGGGCGGCGCCGAACGGGCAGGTCGGCGGGCAAGTCTTGCGGACATGATGTCCGGTTCGCGGCGGTGTGGCCATTTTGCACACCGCCGTTTTTCGGGCAGAGTGACATGGTGGCCTTGTTCGCGGTGTTGTACTTCGTGCTGTTCATCTTCTGGCTGTTGCTCATCAGCCGGGTGATCGTCGAGTTCATCCGTAGCTTCGCCCGGGACTGGCGCCCGACCGGAGTCGTGGTCGTGATCCTCGAAGTGATCTTCACGATCACCGATCCGCCGGTGAAACTGTTGAGGCGCTTGATTCCGCCGGTGTCATTGGGGGGAATCCGCCTGGATCTGTCGATAATGGTCCTGCTCTTCATCGTGTTCATCCTGATGTCCATCGTCAGCAGGCTCGGCCAGCCGGTCGGGCCGGTGTGACAGAATGGGTCGCGATACCTTGCAAGATCTGCTCGATCTCCAAAAGACGCGTGAAGGGATCCTTCCATGCCGCTGACTCCAGCCGATGTGCACAACGTCGCGTTCAGCAAACCGCCGATCGGGAAGCGCGGCTACAACGAGGACGAGGTCGACGCCTTCCTCGATCTGGTCGAGCAGGAACTGTCGCGGCTGATCGAGGAGAACGCGGATCTGCGTCAGCGGGTCGCGGAGCTGGACGCCGAGCTGGCCGACGCCAAGAAGAACCGCGGTAGCGGGCCCGCGGCGGTCAAGCCCCCGGTGCCGCAGCCGCAGCCGGATCCGATCAAACCGCCGGTGCCGGTCACACCACCCGCGCCTATCGCGGCCGCGCCGCCGGCCAAGGACAACTCCGCGGACGCGAACCTGCAGGCTGCCAAGGTCCTGAGCCTGGCCCAGGAGATGGCCGATCGTCTCACCAGCGACGCCAAGACCGAGTCGGAGAACCTGCTGTCCAACGCGCGGGCGAACTCCGAGCGTCTGGTCACCGATGCGCGCACCAGGTCGGAATCGATGGTCGCCGAGGCGCGCCAGAAGGCCGACGCCCTGCTGTCCGACGCACAATCCCGGTCCGACAGCCAGCTGCGGCAGGCCAAGGAGAAGGCCGACGCCCTGCAGGCCGACGCCGAGCGCAAGCACACCGAGATCATGGCCACCATCACCCAGCAGCGCAGCGTGCTGGAAAGCCGTATCGAGCAGCTCAAGACCTTCGAGCGTGAGTACCGGGTGCGGTTGAAGTCCTACCTGGAGTCGCAGCTCGAGGAACTGGAGAACCGTGGTTCGGCGGTTCCGGTGGACGGCGGCGAGCCCTTCGCCGACAGCGGTTCCACCGGCAGCCTGCCCGCAGCGTCGTTCGCCAAGGGCGGCAAGTAGGCCCCCCGCGGGCAGCAGGGCAACGGTCGCGCACGCACATCTGGCCTTGGGATACCTGAGGGGTCGGCATGCTCGTCCTGACGCTCGTTCTCGCCGCGGTCGGCTTCGCGCTGCTGGTGACCGCGTTGACCACCGGGTCGGTGCTGTGGGCCTGGGGGTGCATCGTGGTCTGTGTCGTCGGCGCGGTGCTGTTGCTGGTGAGCGCACTGTCCACCCGAAGACCCGACGGCGGGACTCCGCCGCCGGGCCGGCACATCCGGCGCTGAGCGGGGCCTGCCCGAACGAGACGTGGCCGAGCGGGATGTGGAAATAACCGCTCGACAGCGCCCGTTAGAATGGACACACAACAAGCGGCGACGATCCGGCCATCACCGGGGAGCCTTCGGAAGAACGGCCCATCCGCGCAGCGAGGCGGGGAGGCTCAGTAGAACCGAACGGGTGAGCCCGTCACAGCTCGCAACGAGAGGTCCGGTGCGTCCGACGCCGGACAAACGGGGTGGTACCGCGGTTTCGGCGCACCTGGCGCCGATGTCGTCCCCGTGCCCACATCGAAACGCGCTTTGCGGCGCGGTGGCACGAGGAGACGGATCCGCGATGGCGGACAACAACAGCGCATATCCCCGCGTCGACTACGGCGCGGGTTCCGGGGCGTCGTTCCCCGATCTGGAACGGCGCGTGCTCGACGCCTGGGAGGCCGACGACACCTTCCGCGCGAGCATCGAGAACCGTTCCGGCGCAGCGGAGTTCGTCTTCTACGACGGTCCGCCCTTCGCCAACGGCCTGCCGCACTACGGCCATCTGCTCACCGGCTATGTCAAAGACCTGATCCCCCGTTTCCAGACGATGCGCGGCAAACGCGTCGATCGGCGATTCGGCTGGGACTGTCACGGCCTGCCCGCGGAAATCGAGGCCGAGAAACAACTCGGTATCACGGACAAATCACAGATCGACGCGATGGGGCTGGCGGAATTCAACGCCGCTTGTAAGTCCTCGGTACTGCGATACACCGGGGAATGGCGCGACTATGTGACCCGCCAGGCGCGCTGGGTGGATTTCGACAACGATTACAAGACCCTCGATGTCGACTTCATGGAGTCGGTGATGTGGGCATTCAAGTCGTTGTACGACAAGGGTCTGATCTATCAGGGCTTCCGGGTGCTGCCCTACAGCTGGTACGAGCAGACGCCGCTGTCCAACCAGGAGACGCGCCTGGACGACGCCTACAAGATGCGCCAGGACCCGGCGGTCACCGTCGACATGCGGCTGCGGGTATCCGAGGACCATCCGCTGCGCGAACTCGACGGCGCCAACGCCCTGATCTGGACCACCACGCCGTGGACGCTGCCGTCGAACCTGGCGATCGCGGTGCACCCGGATGTGCGCTACGTCCACCTGAAGGCCGCCGACGGCAAGCGCTACGTGCTCGCCGCCGAACGGGTTTCGCACTATGCCCGTGAGTTCGGCGAGGACGTCGAGGTGCTCGGGGAGTTCGACGGCGCGGCACTGGCCGGGCTGTCCTACGCCCCGCCGTTCGACTTCTTCGTCGGCCACCCGAACGCGCACCGCGTGCTGAACGCCGACTACGTCACCACCGACTCGGGCACCGGCGTCGTGCACCTGGCGCCCGCCTTCGGTGAAGAGGACATGGACGTCTGCGCGGCCAACGGCATCGAACTGGTGCAGCCGCTGGATCCGGGCGGCAAGTTCACCTCGATGGTGCCGCCGTACGAGGGCCTGATGGTCTTCGACGCGAACCCGGTCATCATCAAGGATCTCAAGGCGGCGGGCCTGCTGCTGCGCCACGAGACCATCGAGCACTCCTACCCGCACAGCTGGCGTTCCGGCCAGCCGCTGATCTACATGGCGGTGCCGTCCTGGTTCGTCGCGGTCACCTCCTTCCGCGACCGGATGGTGGATCTGAACAAGCAGATCACCTGGGTGCCCGAGCACATCCGCGACGGCCAGTTCGGCAAGTGGCTGGAGGGCGCGCGCGACTGGAACATCAGCCGTAACCGGTACTGGGGCAGCCCGATCCCGGTCTGGGTGTCCGATGATCCGGCCTATCCGCGCGTGGACGTCTACGGTTCGCTCGACGAGCTCGAGCGCGACTTCGGCGTGCGTCCGGCCGATCTGCACCGGCCCGCCATCGATGAGCTGACCCGGCCGAATCCTGACGATCCGACCGGCAAGTCGACGATGCGCCGGGTGCCGGAGGTGCTGGACTGCTGGTTCGAGTCGGGTTCGATGCCCTACGCGCAGGTGCACTACCCGTTCGAGAACAAGGAGTGGTTCGACTCCCACTTCCCCGGCGATTTCATCGTCGAGTACAACGGGCAGACCCGCGGCTGGTTCTACACCCTGCACGTGCTCGCCACCGCGCTCTTCGACAGCCCCGCCTTCAAAACCGTTGCCGCGCACGGCATCGTGCTCGGCGACGACGGGCTGAAGATGAGCAAGTCGAAGGGCAACTACCCCGACGTCAACGAGGTCTTCGACCGCGACGGCTCCGACGCGATGCGCTGGTTCCTGATGAGCTCGCCGATCCTGCGCGGCGGCAATCTCATCGTCACCGAGCGCGGTATCCGCGAGGGCGTCAGCCACGCGCTGCGCCCGCTGTGGAACGCGTGGACGTTCCTGCAGCTGTACGCCTCGACTCCCGGTCAGTGGCGCACCGACTCGCAGAACGTGCTCGACCGCTACGTCCTGGCGAAGCTGGCGCAAACCCGCGACGTGATGACCGAGGCGCTCGAGGTCTACGACATCGCGGCCGCCTGCGAGGAACTGCGGTCCTTCGCCGACGCGCTCACCAATTGGTATGTGCGCCGGTCGCGTTCGCGGTTCTGGTCGGAGGAGCGCGATGCCGTCGACACCCTGCACACCGTGCTCGAGGTGGTCACCCGGCTGGCGGCGCCGCTGCTGCCGCTGATCAGCGAGGTGATCTGGCGCGGGCTCACCGGTGGCCGTTCGGTGCACCTGACCGACTGGCCCGCCGAGGGTGAGCTGCCCGCCGATCCGGAGCTGGTGGCCGCGATGGACGAGGCGCGGGTGGTCTGCTCCACGGTGCTGAGCCTGCGCAAGGCGAAGAACCTGCGCGTGCGGCTGCCGCTGGCCGAGGTCACCATCGCCGCGGCGGACGCGGATCGGCTGGCGCCCTACGCCGACATCATCGCCGACGAGGTCAACGTCAAGAAGGTCGATCTGACCTCCGATGTCGATGTGCACGGCCGTTTCGAGCTCGTCGTCAACGCCCGCGCGGCCGGCCCCCGGCTGGGCAAGGACGTGCAGACGGTGATCAAGGCGGTCAAGGCCGGGCAGTGGAGCGAGGACGCCGAGGGTGTGGTCAGCGCCGCGGGCATCACGCTGCTGCCGGAGGAGTACACCCAGCGTCTGGTTGCCGCCGAGCCCGAGTCGACCGCCGCGCTGCCCGGCAACGCCGGCCTGGTGGTGCTCGATTCGGTGGTCACCGAGGAACTGGAGGCCGAGGGCTGGGCCCGCGACCTGATCCGGGAACTGCAGGAGACCCGCAAGTCGATCGGCCTCGAGGTGTCCGACCGGATCTCGGTGGTGCTCGAGGTGCCCGAGCAGCAGCAGGGCTGGGCGCGTGCGCATCGCGACCTGATCGCCGGGGAGATCCTGGCGACCTCGCTGGAGTTCGGTGCGGCGGGGGCGGGCGCCGCCGAGTTGGCGGGTGGTGTGCGCGCCGCCGTCGCCAAGCAGTGACGGCCCGGCCGTGGCGGACCGGGGCATGCCCCCTTCCGCCACGGCCGCGCACGGTCCATTCCTGATCGTGTGTGATCCAAATCACATGCTGAATATTTGCTGAACCCTGGTTGTGGGGCCGGGCGGAACGGCAGAATCGCCGATGTTGTAGTTGGGGCACATGCTAACCGCTGGTGCCGGTGTGATTCGTCGACGAGTTCCACCTGACGTTCCCCGAGCCGTCCGAGAGCGACGGCGGCGGGAGTGAGCTGAGGGTCCGCTACGCCGCCCCACCGACGTGCCGACGTCGCGGACCGCCTGGCCGACAGGGAGGCCGCGTTCGCATGATCAGACGTTCTCGCGTTCGACATCGCTCGGCACGACACGACATCGCACGACACGGCGCCGCACGACAGCGTCGGCGGGCACGTCCGGCGGATCCCCGGACGCGGGTGCGGCGGCCGCTGCGGCGGATCGCCGCGGGCTTCCTGGCTACCACGGTCACCACGGTCGTCCTCGGCGGCATGGCCTGGGCCGATCCGGGCCCTGTGTTCGGCGGGCTGAGCAGTGGCTCCGGCTCGGGCAGCGGCTCCGGTTCGGGCACGGGCTCCGGGTCGGGATCAGGCCTCGGCTCCGGCAGTGCCAGCGGCTCCGCCGCGATCCCGGTGCCCAGCCTCGCCGGGCTCGGCGCACTGGCGGCGGCCACCACCCAGGTCGGCAAGCCCTACGAATGGGGCGCGACGGGACCGTACTCGTGGGACTGTTCGGCCCTGGTGCAGTGGGCGTTCCGGCAGGTGGGCGTCATGTTGCCGCGCACGACCTGGGAACAGGCCGAGGTGGGCGCCGCGGTGCCGATGTGGGCGCTCTCGCCCGGCGATGTGGTCGTCCTCAACGCCGACGGCTCGCACGTGGGCATCTACGCCGGATTCGGGCAGGTGCTCAATGCCTACGGCCGCGGTGTCCCCGTCGGACTGACCCCGCTGGACCAGTTCGCGATCTACACCATCCGCCGCTTCTAGCCGAGCCGGCCCACCGGACCCGAGTCGGCTACCGCCCCAGTCGACCGCTCAGCCCAGTTCGCCGGCCATCGAGCGCAGCAGCGGGCCGTACTGCGGATGGGCCAGCGCGGTCGCGAACTGCGCCACCAGGTAGTCCGCCGGATTGCCGGTGTCGTACCAGCGGCCGCGGATGACCTGGCCGAAGACCGGGTTCTCGGCGGCGTGGACGTTGATCGCGTCGGTGAGGTAGACCTCGCCGGTGCGGTGCTCGTACCACTCGTCGGTCTGGCGGCGTAGCTCGGCGATGATGCCGGGAGTGACCACGTAGCCGCCGATGGCCGCGTAGTTCGACGGCGCGTCCTCGGGCTTGGGCTTCTCCCGCAGGCCGGTGATGCGCAGCAGTCCGTCGCCCTGATCGTCGGTGACCACCGGGACGCCGTAGCGCTGTGAATCGGCCGGATCCATCGGCATGAGCGCCAGCACCGGTGCGCCGGTGCGCTCGTAGGCGTCGATGAGCTGCTGGGCGCGCGGGATCTCGGCGACGAACACGTCGTCGGGCCACAGCACCAGCATCGGCTCGTCGCCCATGCTGCGCGCGGCGTTGAGCACCGGGGTGCCGTTGCCGTAGGGGCCGTGCTGGTCGAGGTAGGTGATGTGGCCGAGCCTGGACAGCTCGCCGACCTCGGCCACCGCGTCGGCGTAGGCGGTCTTGCCGTCGGCGCGCAGCTGCTCGACGAGGGCCGGGTTGGGGCGGAAATGGTCCTGGATGACGTGCTTGCCGCCGCTGACCACGATGGTGATGTCGGTGATGCCGGAGGCGACCAGCTCGCGGACGGTGTGCTCGATGACCGGTTTGTCGCCGACCGGAAGCATCTCCTTGGGGATCGCCTTGGTCAGCGGAAGCAACCGGGAGCCGATACCTGCGGCCGGAATGACGGCCTTGCGGATCTTCATGCCTTCGATCATCACACATCGCGGCCGGGGAAACGGGCCAACCGGACCCGCGATCCGTGTCAGTCCTTCCGGCTATCACGGCTGGTGAATGCCGGTATACGTGGCGTTCGATGGCGCGAGAGGGCCCGTTCATCCACAGCTGCCGGACAGCAAGTCCACAGCCATCGCCCAGGGTGCGCTCGGTCGTCGGTGCGCGGGCGTAGATTCCGTTACGTGAGTACCGTGCGGGGATTGCCCGAGGCCGGGCGCACCGCGCGCCGGTGGGTGCTGCACATCGACATGGATGCCTTCTTCGCCTCGGCGGAGCAGCTCACCCGGCCCACCCTGCGCGGCAGGCCGGTGCTGGTCGGTGGAACCGGCGGTCGCGGCGTGGTCGCGGGCGCCAGCTACGAGGCGCGGGCGTTCGGCGCGCGTTCGGCCATGCCGATGCATCAGGCCAGGCGGCTCGTCGGGGCGGGCGCGGTGGTGGTTCCGCCGCGCGGGGCGGTCTACGCGCATCTCAGCGGGCGGGTCTTCGAGGCGCTGCGCGAGATCGTCCCGGTACTGGAGACGCTGTCGTTCGACGAGGCGTTCGGCGAACCGGCCGAGCTGGCCGGAGCGAGCGTGGCGCAGGTCCACGAGTTCTGCGCCCGGTTGCGGGCGGTGGTGCGCGAACGCACCGGACTGGTCGCTTCGGTCGGCGCGGGGACCGGCAAGCAACTCGCCAAGATCGCCTCCGGTCTGGCCAAACCCGACGGCATCCGGGTGATCGCGCCGG
Source organism: Nocardia higoensis NBRC 100133 (assembly GCF_000308595.1). GTDB lineage: Bacteria > Actinomycetota > Actinomycetes > Mycobacteriales > Mycobacteriaceae > Nocardia > Nocardia higoensis. The sequence goes on from NZ_BAGA01000061.1 coordinate 33,921, forward strand.
GCGAGCAGCAGGCCCTGCTGGCCGGGCTGCCCGTGCGCAAGCTCTGGGGGATCGGCCCGGTCGCCGAAAGCCGGCTGCGGTCGCTGGGGATCGAGACGGTCGGCGCCTTCGCGGCGCTGCCGGAATCGGAGGCGGTCTCGCTGCTCGGCGGCAGCGTCGGTGCGGCGCTGCACCGGCTCGCCCGCGGCATCGACGACCGGCCGGTCGCCGAACGCGCCGAGGCCAAGCAGATCAGCGCGGAGAACACCTACGAGACCGATATCGTCACCCTTTCCGACCTGCGCAGAGCCATCGCCGCCATGGCGGAGTCCGCGCACGCGCGGCTGCGCAGGGACGGCCGCGCGGCCCGCACGGTGGTGCTCAAGCTCAAACGCGCGGACATGAGCATCGTCACCCGCTCCTCCACCCTGCCGTATGCGACCGTCGACCCCGCCGTGCTCGCCGCCGCGGCCCAGCGCTCGGCCATCGATCCGGTCGAGCTCGGACCCATCCGGCTGGTCGGCGTGGGCTACGCCGGGCTGTCCACCGTGCAACAGGAGTCACTGTTCCCGGAACTCGATCGCGGACAGTTCGCTGACGAACCGGATCCCGTCGCCGACCCGATCGCGGCGGGGCAGGCGGTGATGGTCGCGGGCGGGGGCTCTGTCGGGCCGGGCGGCGCAGTCGCCGCCGCCGACCCGATTCGCGCCGGGAGCGGAGCGGATATCGGGGAAGCGGGCACCGGCGGCGCGGATGGGCGTGCGGGCGCGCCGGTCGGTGCGCCCGCATCGCCGACGGTGCGAACGTGGGTCGCGGGAATGGATGTGGCGCATCCGGATTACGGGCACGGCTGGGTGCAGGGGGCCGGTCACGGCGTGGTGACCGTGCGGTTCGAGACGAGTTCGACAGGACCCGGCCCGGCGCGTACTTTCAGCGCCGACGACATCAGTCTGTCCCGGGCGGATCCGCTCGGCAGTCTCGGCTGACCGGTAGCCTGGGTGACCGGGCAGCGCTGCCGGTTCGAGCGCGTGCTGTCCCGGTACCGACACCGACCCCTCACTCGAACGCAAAGGACGAGCAGTTGAAGCTTCGTACGACTGGACGCATCGCGATCGCCGGCTTCGCCGCCATCGCAGCCCTCACCCTCACCGCGTGCGGCGGTGACGACAGCGGGAACGAGGCCAAGTCGACCAGCACGACGACCAGCGCGGCGGCGGCCACCACCGCGGCGGACACGCCCGCGGTGCCGACGGCCGCGGAGCTGAACGCCCAGCTGCAGCGGGCGCTCGACCCCGCGGTGCCCAACTCCGAGAAACTGGAGATGGTCCAGGGCATCGAGGCCGATCCCGAGCTGCCCGGGCGTCTGGCCCAGGCCTACCAGCAGACCGGCGCGACCGTCACCGTCAACGATGTGACCGCGTTCGGCGACACCGTCAACGCCAAGGCGACGATCGTGCTCAACGGCCAGGAGAACATCGCCGACGTGCCGTTCGTCAGCGAGGACGGCAAGTGGAAGGTCCAGAAGGAATGGGCCTGCCTCATGCTGACCAACCTGGGCCAGCAGTCGCCCGCCTGCGTCTGATCACCGCGTGCTGAGCGTGCGCGGCCCGGCCCGGACCGGGTCGCGCACCTCTTGGCGTCCGTCCACGGCAGCCCTTCGCCGCCGCGCGCATCGGCCGTCACCGGTCCGAGCAGCGCCCGTTACTATCGGTCGCCGTGGCTGACACTTTGGTCCGCCCGCGGACGGCTTCCGCGGACGATTCGGAAACCCCACCGCCGCACCGAGATTCCCGGTCCGCGTGGGCGCGTCCGGTCGCTCTGCTCGCCGCGCTGATCGGTGTCGTGTGCGCGATCGCGGTGCCGTTGTTGCCCGTCCGGGTCGACGCCGCCACCCTGAACTGGCCGCAGAACGGTTCGGCCGAGAGCATCGAAGCGCCGCTGGTCGGCTACGCGCCGCTGACCTTCGAGGCGAGCGTGCCGTGCGCGGCCATCGCCCAGCTCGGCCCCGGCGGCGGCGTGCTCGTCGCCAGCGGGCCCACCGGCTCGCCCGATCTGGAACGCCACGGCTTCCTCGCCCGGGTGACCGCGGCCACCGACGAGGATCCGTCCCGTTTGGATGTGGTGCTGCGCAATCAGGCTCTCTTCAGCGTCCCGGTCACCGAGCTCGCGCCGGGCTGCGCATTGTCGGTGCGCGCCGACGTCACCGCCGCCACGGCCGAGCTCACCGGCTTCGACGGGGAGTCGACCGTCCGGCTCGACGGCGACTACCGCCCGCAGCTGGTCGGCATCTACAGCGATCTGGCCGCCGCCGACGGCACCGTGGTCACCGCCGAGATCGACAGCCGCTTCTCCTCCACCCCGACCCCGGTCAAGCGCGCGGCCATCTGGCTGGCGCTCATCGCCACCGCTGTGGCACTGGTCGCCCTGCACTTCATCGACCGCGAGGACGGCAGGCGCAATCGCCGCATCACCCCCCGTCTGCGCAGCGTGACCGTACTCGACGGCGTCGTGATCGGTGTGCTGGTGCTCTGGCATTTCATCGGCGCGACCACCTCCGACGACGGCTACCAGTTCGGTATGGCCCGCGCCTCCGGCGTCTCCGGCTACATGGCCAACTACTTCGCGTATTTCGGTGTGCCGGAGAACCCGATCGGCACCCCCTACTACGACCTGATCCGACTGATGTCCGAGGTGACCACGGCCAGTCCGTGGGTCCGGCTGCCCGCCCTGCTCGCGGGCATCCTGGTCTGGCTGTTGCTGAGCCGGGAAGTGGTGCCGCGACTGGGCGTCGCCGTGCGCAACAACCGGCTCGCGCTGTGGACCGGCGCGCTCGGCTTCCTCGCGGTGTGGCTGCCCTACAACAACGGCCTGCGCCCGGAACCGCCGGTCGCGCTCGGCCTGCTGCTCACCTGGGTCTCGGTGGAGCGCGCGATCGCCACCCGCAGGCTGCTGCCCGCGGCGGTGGCGATCCTGATCGCCGCGTTCACCATCACGGCCGGGCCCTCCGGCGTCATCTGCATCGCGGCACTGGTCGCGGGCATCCGCCCGGTGGCGCGGACGATGATGCGCCGGGTCGGCGACGCGGGCTCGCGGTGGCGGCGGATGCTCGGCTATGCGACCCTGCTGGCCCCGCTGGGCGCCGCCGGTTTGCTCGTGCTCGCGATCTCCTTCGCCGACCAGCCGTTGAGCGCGGCCGTGGAGATGCAGCGGGTGCACCACGCGATCGGTCCCGACGTGCCCTGGTTCCAGGAGTATCTGCGCTATCAGTACCTGTTCCAGCCGGAGATCGATGGCTCGATCGGCCGCCGGATCGGCATCTTCATGATGCTGGCCGGGCTGGTGATCAGCGTCGCGGTGCTGCTGCGCCGGGGTGGCCGGATCCCGCTCACCGCTACCGGCCCCGCGCGCCGCCTGCTCGGCACCACCGCGGCCGCGCTGCTGCTGATCATGATCACGCCGACCAAGTGGACCCATCACTTCGGCGTGTACGCGGGTGTGGCCGGTGGCGTGGCGGTGCTGGCCGCGATGGCGGTCAGCCCCCGGGTGCTGCGCGCGCCGCGCAACCGCGCGCTGTTCGCCGCCGCCGTCGCCTTCCTGCTCGCGCTGGTGTTCTCCGGCACCAACGGCTGGTGGTACGTCTCCTCCTACGGCATGCCGTGGTGGGACAAGTCGCCCTCGATCGCCGGGATCGGCCTGAACAAGGTGTTCCTCGCGCTGGCGCTGGCGCTGCTGCTGGTGACCGCGTGGTGGCATGTGCGCACCCCCGACAACGGTGTGCCGCATCGGGTCTCGCGCGGCATGTGGCGGGTTTCGGCGCTTCCGCCGCTGACCATCGCCTTGGCGGCGCTGGTGCTGTGGGATCTCGGTTCCTTCGCCAAAGCCGCGGTCGCCCAAGGTGAATCGTTCTCGCTCGCCCGGTCCAATATCGAGGCCGTGACCGGCAATCCGCACGCGCTGGCGGGTTACGTGCTGGTGGAGCAGGACCCGAACGAAGGCATGCTCGAACCGCTTTCCGGCGATGCGCTGTCGACGTTCACCGGCGTGGGCGAGGGTTTCACCCCGGCCGGTGTGGCCGAGGATCTGCGTCCCGACGCCGAGGACAATTCTTCCGGCAGTATCGCCGACGCCCTCGGCGCGGACTCCTCCGACAACGAGGAGGCCGGAAGGTCCACCGCCGCACTGCCGTTCGGCCTCGACCCGGCGCGGGTGCCGGTCATGGGTAGTTACCGCTCCGGTGACGCGGGCCCGGCCGAACTCACCACCGGCTGGTACCGGCTGCCGGCTGCGGCCGATCGCCGCGACATCATCGCGCTGAGCGCGGCGGGCCGGATCAGGTCGGTCGACGCCGACGGCGTGGTGACCTACGGCCAGCAGGTCGAAATCGAGTACGGTGCCGCCGATTCCGCGGGTGACGCCCGGCCGTTGGGCCGGGTCGCCCCGATCGATATCGGCCCGGCGCCCTCGTGGCGCAACCTGCGGGTGCCCTTCACCGCCATCCCGGCCGAGGCCGATGTCATCCGGATCGTCGCCGTCGACCGCGACCGCAACCCCGCCCAATGGCTCGCGCTCACCCCGCCCCGGATGCCGGAGACCGTCACCCTCGACGCGTTCGTGGGCAGCGACCAGCCCGTGCTGATCGACTGGATGGTCGGCCTGCAGTTCCCGAACCAGCGCCCGTTCGACCACCGGCACGGCATCGCCGAGATCCCCGCCTACCGCATCCTGCCCGACCGCGGCGGCGCGGCGGTCACCAACCTGTGGCAATCCCACGACAGCGGCGGCCCGCTCGGCTGGACCGGCAAACTGCTCTCCACCCGCGCCCTGGCCACCTATCTCGACGGCGACTGGGATCGCGACTGGGGTGAGCTGCAACAGCTCACCCGCATCGACGACTCCGCCGTCCCCGCCGAACCGGAGATCACCCGGCGCGACCACAGCGGTCTGTGGTCGCCCGGGCCGATCAACAGCGCGTACTGACGGGAGCAGCCAGCAGCGGCCGGCCCGGGTGTCCCGACCCGCTTGTCCGACCGGCGGTCCCGGCAACCCCGCCACCCGGCGTCGCCGGGTAGCCGCCGCGACGCGATCCGCGGCTCGGGTGGCGGTGATCTCGTCACCCGAGCCGGGCAGGTCGGTGACCGCCCCATGGCGGCCTCGGCGGCCCCGCCCGAACGAGCACTCCGGCGGAGACGACAGCCGGTCTGCCGACGGAGATCCGGGTCAGCCGACCGCGGGCCGGACTTGCGGGGTGATGCGTCCGGCGAGCGCGACCAGGTCGGCGCCGGTGAGGCCGGGGTAGCCGTGCAACATGTCGCGCCAGCGGGCGGGAACGGCGGACGCGCCCCAGCGTGCGCCGAGCAGTCCGCCCGCGATGGCGGCGGTGGTGTCGGTGTCGCCACCCGCGCGCACGCAGAGTTCCAGCGCGGCGGGCAGGTGATCGGGTGAGCTCGCGTCGGTGTTGGTGATGGCCCACCAGGCGGTCTGCAGAGCGTGCACCACCCAGCCGTTGTTCGGAAAGTGTTCGGGCACACCGGATTCCGCCTCGTCGAGGAGGCGGTGCCAGTCCGGGGCGGTGTCCAGGCTGTCGACCGCCGCGCGCACGCCGTCGAAGTCGGCGGCGAGCACAGCGTGGCGGATGCCCAGTGTCCAGAGCCTGCAGGCATCGGCGGCCTGCGGGTCGCTGTGGGTCAGCAGGCTGACCAGGGCGGCGGAGCGGTCGCACGCGCTCGGGTCGTCGAGGTGGACGAGCGCGACCGGGGCGGTGCGCATGAGCGAGCCGTTGCCGCCGGTGCGGCCCTCGAGCGCATCCGAGCGGGCACGCATCGCGGCAGCCGAAGCCGGGCGCCCGGAGAGAACCTTCGATGTCTGCACGCCGATATCCGGCGGGCCCGACTGGTACCAGCGCACGAAGCCCGCGGCGACCGCATCGAGGTCCAAGCCCGGACCGTGCTCGTCGGCGGCGATCGCGACGGCCAGCGCCATGGAGGTGTCGTCGGTCCACTCGCCCGGCGCGAAGTTCCCGAGCCCGCCGCCGATCATGTCGATCGGCACGTCCGGGCCGGGGCGGGTGAATTCGTAGCCCGCGCCGAGCGCGTCTCCCGCCGCGGTGCCGAGCAGCACCCCCGCGATCCGGTCCCGCAGCGCGGCCTGCGCTGTGTCGGCGAATCCGTCCATGGTCTGGATACCCTCTCGTGTCGCGGCGCGCCCGACGGCGCGCGAACTCGAATCTACCTGCGGCAGCGGCGGATCAATCCCTGCCGCCGGCGTCGCCCGACGGGGCGGGCTCGGTGGTGGACTCCAGCCGGGAGCGGGTCTCGCGGCGGTTGCGGCGGTTGCGGCGCAGGGCGTCGGCGGAGAAGACGGCAAGGGCGATCCAGATGAGGGCGAAGCCGGCCCAGCGGGAGGCGGGCATCGGCTCATGGGCGACCGCGACGCCCCAGGCCATCTGCATGGCGGGGGTCAGATATTGCAGCAGGCCCATGGTGGACAGCGGGACCCGCTGGGCGGCGACCGCGAACAGCAGCAGCGGCACCAGCGTGACCGGGCCGGTGGCGACGAGCAGTCCCGCTTCGATCGGTCCCGCGAACACGGTGTTGGCGCCGGTCGCCGCCAGGAACACCAGGAAGGCCAGCGCGAAAGGCGCGGAGACCAGCCCTTCGGCGGCGAGGCTGCGCATGGCATCGAGCCGGATCACCTTCTTCACCAGGCCGTACAGCGCGAACGACACCGCGAGGACGAGCGCGATGTAGGGCGGCCTGCCGTAGTCGACGGTCAGCACCAGCACCGCCGTCGCACCGAGGCCGAGCGCCACCCACTGGGCGACGGCCAGGCGCTCCCGGAATATCAACACTCCGAAGGCGACGGTGACCAGGGGATTGGTGAAGTAGCCGAGGGCGCATTCGACCACATGCCCGGAGGTGACACCGTAGACGTAGACACCCCAGTTGATCGAGATGGCCACCGAGGCCAGTGCGGCCAGCCGCCAGGTGCGGGCGTCGATCTCGCGCAGCTCGCGCAATCGTCCGGCCACCGCCAGCACGGCGAGCGCCGCCACCAGCGTCCACACGATCCGCTGCGCCAGGATCTCGACCGCGCCGGCGAAGGCCAGCAGGCCGAAGAAGGCCGGGAACAGGCCCCAGAAGAAGTAGGCGCCTATGCCGAAGGCGACTCCGGGTACCGAGCTGGCTGCGCGCACTCGGCCGAGGTTACCGCTGTGGCGATGTTTGATTCCCGCCGCAGTGGCGATCCGAGAGGGGCGCCGGCCACTGGAGCGCCGCCACCATCAGCAGCGCCGACGTCGCCGAGTTCCTGCACGCGAAGACGCGCACCGATCCGGCCTCCCCGATCCTGACGTGGATGGCCACCGCCGGGGAGTACGCCGCCGACGGCACGCCCCAGGACCGGGGCACCGCGCGCATCCCCGGAGTGCTCGGCACCAAATGGGGATGGTCCGACGTCGGCGCGCCGGAGGTCTCCTTCGGCCCCGGTTTCACGGTGGCCGCGCACACCTACGGCACCTCCGCCGAGCAGACCGCCGACGTGCTCGCCGCACTGCCGCAGATCCTGGCCGGGTTGACCGGCATGCCGCCGGAGGCGGTGCGGCAGCTCGGCATCGCCACCGGCGGGGCCGCGGGGCAGCCCGCGAGCACGCCATGACGCGTCGAGCAGGCGCGCCCGTCGAGGTGCGTCAGTCGAGGGCGGCCACGGCGGCTCGGGCGGCATCGGCGATGAGCGCGTTGTCGGCCTCGGCGCCGGGGTCGGTCGTGGCCGACAGCACCGCGATGACGATCGGCGCCCGGCCCGGCGGCCAGGCCACGGCCACGTCCAGCGCCGATCCGTAGGCGGGCGAGCCGGTCTTGTCGCCGACGGTCCAATCGTCGGGCAGGCCGGCGCGGATGCGGGTGTCGCCGGTGGTGTTGGCGACCAGCCAGGAGGAGAGCTGCTCGCGCTCCGGCTCGGCCAGCACATCGCCGACGACGAGCGCGCGGTAGTCGGCGGCGAGCGCGGCCGGGCTGGTGGTGTCGCGCTCGTCGCCGGGGATCGCGGAATTCAACTCGGTCTCCCAGCGATCCAGGCGCGAGGTCTCGTCACCGAGGGAGCGCAGGAAGGCGGTGAACCCCGCCGGACCGTCGAGCAGTTTCAGCAGCTGGTTGCCCGCGGTGTTGTCGGAGAGCGTGATCGCGGCCTCGCACAGTTGCGCCACGGTCATGCCGGACTCGACGTGCTGCTCGGTGACCGGCGAATACTCGACGAGCTCGGTGGCCGGGTAATGGATCACCTGCTCGAAATAGCCTGTCGAGAGCGGATGTTCGCGCAGCAGGGCGCCGCAGGCCAGGCCCTTGAACGTCGAGGCCATCGGAAACCGCTCGTGCTCGCGATAGGCGACGGTGCGTCCGGTCCCGGTGTCGACGGCGAAAACGCCTAGGCGCGCAACGGTATTCGCCTCCAGTTCGGCGAACGACGGGCCGGGGGACGCGGAGGTGCTCGTAGCGTCCGGCGGGGCGGCGGTGGTATCCGACTCGCCGCCGCAGGCGGCGGACAGTACGAGGGTGGGCGCCAGGAGCGCGGCGGCGAGCGATCGCCTGCGGCGGAAGGAGCGGAGGTCGGGTGCGGAGATGTTCACCCGGCGACCAGATCACGTCCGCCGGGGGCACGGCCAATATCGCGAGGTCCGTCCCGCGAGTCGTTCTCGATATCGCCCCAGGTGAGAACCGGACCCGGCGCGAGGAACACGGTGCGGCACACCGGATCGGGGCGCCGTGTCCGCGCCGGTTGGTTCAATGGCCCGCATGGATCTGATCCGCCACCTCCGCTTCTTCGTCTCGGTCGCCGACGAGGGACATTTCGGGAGGGCGGCGGCCGCGCTCGACATGACCCAGCCGCCGCTGTCCCAGGGGCTGCGCCGGCTCGAACAGTTCCTAGGCGTCGAACTCGTGCACCGCACCAGGCAGGGCGCGCGGCTCACCGCCGCGGGCAGGCAGCTGCTGCCGCGGTCCCGGCTGCTGGTCGACGACGCCGATCGGCTGTACGCCGAAGCCCAGCGCATCGCCCACTCGCGCGGGCAGGTCCACCTCGGTGTCGCCGCGTCCGTCCCCGACCCGCTGGTCACCGCCTGCGTCGGCGCGCTGCGGCGGCGCGCGGGCACCACCGTGTCCACGACCGTCGGTTCGACCGTGGAACTGCTCGCCGATCTGCGCGCGGGGTTGTGCGATGTGGCGGTCATCGAGCACCCGGCTCTGGTCGACGGCGTCGAGGCCGGGCCGGTGGTGAAGATCGCGCGCCGGGTGATCGTGCCCTCGGACCATCCCAGCGCGACCGCCGAACGTCCCACCTTCCGCATGCTCGCCGACCTGACCTTCGCCCATCCGCCCCGCGCCACCAACCCGCCCGCCTTCGACACGATCCTGGACCTGCTGCGCGAACGCGGGCTGGACCCGCAGGTCGGCGTCGCCCGCGACGACCGTGCGGTGCTGGCCGCCGTCGCGGCGGGGACCAGCTTCGGTCTCACCACCATCGCGCCGTCGAGCGCGCCGGGCGTCACCTGGCTGGATCTGGCACCCCGGGCGCTGGCGCTGCGCGCCCGCGTGGTCCGCCGCCGGGACGACCGGTCCCGACCAGGCGCGGGCGCGCCGTCTCCCGACGCGGCCGAGTCGCACGCCGAGGCGTTGGACCGCGTGCTGTACCGGGAGCGACTGCGGTGAGCCGCGAACCGGGTCGAGTGGACGCGCGGTCCCGGCGTACGCGTGTCGGGCCACCTCTCGCATCCGACACCGGGCGACTCGATCCCGCGGACGCCGGGCGTTCGGCGGCCGAACGCATTCGTGACGTCTTCGCCGACGCGGGCTGCACCGGCTGGTTGCACGCCCGACGCTGCGGCGGCGCCGCCGGGATCGGCGCGGTTGAGACCTGCGGGGTTGTGACCGGCGCGGTTGAGACCGGCGCGGTTGAGACCGGCGCGGTTGAGACCGGCAGGAGTGAGATCGGTGCGGGCGAGATCCGCGAGGCCGAGATCTCCGTCGGCGGTCATGCCCGGGTGGTCACCGCCTCGGTCTACAAGCTCGTGGTGCTCATCGCCTTCTGCCGCGCGGTCGACGCCGGGACGATCGACCCCGCTGCCCGGCTCACCATCGACCCCGCCGAGTGCACGCCGGGTCCCACCGGCATCGCCGCGCTGCACGACCCGGTGACGATGAGCCGACGCGACCTGGCGACGTCGATGATGACGGTGTCCGACAACGCGGCGGCCGATGTGCTGCTCGGCGAGGTCGGCCTCGGCGCGGTCGAAGACGTGCTCACCGACCTCGGCCTCACCGAGACCAGGATCGTCGGCGGCACCGCCGATGTGCATCGCAGCCTGCTGCGCGACACCGACACCCACACCACCGCCGAGGCGTTCGCCGCACTGGCCGACAACGACGAAGCCCGCTCGGTTTCGGCCTACGACCCCGCCTACACCAGCGCGACCACACCGGAGGAGATGACCCGGCTGCTGCGCGCGCTGTGGTCGGGCCGGGTGCTGTCGCCGGAGCAGACCGCGTTCGTGCGCGCCGTCATGGCGAAACAGGTCTGGCCGCACCGCATCACCGCGGCGTTCCCGCATCGCGGTGTCACGGTGGCGGGCAAGACTGGGACGATCGGGGTGATCCGCAACGAGGTGGCGGTGGTGGAGTTCCCGCACGAGTATCCGGTCGCTGTGGCGGTGTTCACGCGTGCGGCGCGCGCCGACCCGCAGCTCCCCGTGGTGGACGCCGCGATCGCCGAGGCGGCCCGGATCGCGGTGACCGCGCTGCGTCACCCGCGAAATCAGTCCGATCGGTCCGAACCCGGCGCTCGCCGGTGAGCAGACCCACCGCGACGGCTTAGGCTGGCGCTCATGACGACAACCGAGCAGATTTCCGGGTCGGCCGGACTGTCCGCGGCGCAGGTCGAGCAACGGCGCCGCGACGGGCTCACCAACGATGTCCCCGATCGCGCCAGCCGCTCGGTGCGCGAGATCGTGCGCGCCAATGTCTTCACCCGCATCAACGCGATCCTCGGTGTGCTGTTCCTGCTGGTCCTGAGCACCGGCTCGGTCATCGACGGGATGTTCGGCCTGCTCATCGTCGCCAACAGCGCGGTCGGCATCATCCAGGAGGTGCGGGCCAAGCGCACCCTCGATCAGCTCGCCATCGTCAGCCAGGCCAAGCCGACGGTGCGCCGCGACGGGGTGGCCGCGCAGGTCGCGCCCTCCGAGATCGTGCTCGACGACCTCATCGAGCTCGGGCCGGGCGATCAGATCGTCGTCGACGGCGTGGTCGAGGAATCCGAACTGCTCGAGATCGACGAGTCGTTGCTCACCGGTGAGGCCGATCCGATCGACAAGCAGATCGGAGCGCATGTGATGTCGGGCAGCTATGTGGTCTCCGGTTCCGGCGCCTACCGGGCGACCAAGGTCGGCCGCGATGCCTACGCCGCGCGCCTGGCCGAGGAGGCCAGCAAGTTCACCCTGGTGCATTCGGAACTGCGCACCGGCATCGACCGGATCCTGAAGTTCATCACCGTCCTGCTGATACCCGCCGGCCTGCTCAGCATCTACAACCAGCTGTTCTCCAGCGGCGAGTCGTGGCGGCCCGCGGTCACCGGCATGGTGGCCGCGCTGGTGCCGATGGTTCCCGAGGGCCTGGTGCTGATGACCTCCATCGCCTTCGCGGTCGGCGTGGTGCGACTCGGGCAGCGCAAGTGCCTGGTGCAGGAGCTGCCCGCCATCGAGGGCCTGGCCCGGGTGGACGTGGTGTGCGCGGACAAGACCGGCACCCTGACCGAGAACGGCATGCGCCTGGCCGAAATCCGGGCACTCGGCGGGGCCGACGAGGCGGGCGCGCGTGCGGCGCTGGCCGCGCTCGCCGCCGCCGACCCGCGGCCCAATGCCAGCGTGCAGGCGATCGCCGAGGCGCTGCCGGACGCGCCCGCGTGGCAGCGGACCGCCGTGGCGCCGTTCTCCTCGGCCAAGAAGTGGAGCGGCATCTCCTTCGGCGAGCACGGCGACTGGCTGCTCGGTGCGGCCGATGTGCTGCTCGACCCGGCCACCGCCGACGCCCGCGCCGCCGAGGAGCTGGGCGCCAAGGGGCTGCGGGTGATGCTGCTCGCCCACAGCGACCGCCCGGTGGACGATCCGGACGCACCGGGCGTCGTCACGCCCGTGGCGCTGGTGGTGCTGGAGCAGAAGGTGCGCCCGGACGCGCGCGACACCCTGGAGTACTTCGCCCAGCAGGATGTCGGCATCAAGGTGATCTCCGGCGACAACGCGGTCTCCGTCGGCGCGGTGGCCGCCTCCCTCGATCTGCCCGGCGGCGAGCACGCCGTCGATGCCCGCAAGCTGCCCGAAGACCCCGAGGCGCTGGCCGAGGTGCTCGACGGCGAGACCACCTTCGGCCGGGTGCGCCCGGAGCAGAAGCGGGCCATGGTCGGCGCCCTGCAGTCGCGCGGGCACACCGTCGCCATGACCGGCGACGGCGTCAACGACGTGCTGGCGCTCAAGGACGCCGACATCGGCGTGGCGATGGGCTCGGGCAGTCCCGCCACCCGCGCGGTGGCCCAGATCGTCCTGCTGGACAACAAGTTCGCCACCCTGCCGTATGTGGTGGGCGAGGGCCGTCGGGTGATCGGCAATATCGAGCGCGTCTCGAATCTGTTCCTCACCAAGACGGTCTATTCGGTGCTGCTGGCCTTCCTGGTCGGTCTGGCCGGACTGGGCTCGCAGATCTTCGACTACGACCCGATCGGCTACCCGTTCCTGCCTCGCCACGTCACCATCGCCGCCTGGTTCACGATCGGCATCCCGGCGTTCATCCTCTCGCTGGCCCCGAACAACGAGCGCGCCCGCAGCGGGTTCGTCTCCCGGGTCATGCGCCAGGCCATCCCGTCCGGCATCGTCATCGGCGTGGCGACCTTCATCTCCTACCTGATCGCCTATCAGGGCGCCGACGCCACCGAACAGGAGAAGATGCAGGCCGGGACCACGGCACTGATCACGCTCATCGTCATCGCGGTGTGGGTGCTGGCGATCGTGGCCAGGCCGTATGTCTGGTGGAAGGTGGTGCTGATCGGGGTGTCGGTGCTGGCCTACGTGGTGTTGTTCACGGTGCCGTTCACCCGCGAGTTCTTCCTGCTCGACCCGTCGAACCTCGTCCTGACCGGCTGGGCGCTCGCCCTCGGCGCGATCGGCATCGTGCTCGTGGAGATCGCCTGGTGGTTCGGTGCCACCGAAGGGGGCGAGCACAGGCTGATCCCGGCCTCGCCCGGCGGGGCGGCCTGATCGCCGGACGGCCCGGCCCGGTCGCTACGCGGATCGCGGCGCGGCGCAACATGGTCGTCCGACCCGCCGCGCCGCGAGAACCCTTGGGCCGAGCGGGCATTCGCCGGTGGGGTACCTTCTGGGGAATGGAGGTCTTGCTGCACCAGATCGACGCGTTCGCCGACGCACCGTTCTCCGGCAATCCGGCGGCGGTGATGCCCTTGCTGTCGTGGTTGTCCGACGAGCTGCTGCAGAGCCTGGCCGAGGAGAACAACCTCGCCGAAACCGCCTTCTACACCGCGCAATTGCCGCCCGAGGCGGCCGACGCGCCCGCCGGCCGCCCGGTCTTCCACCTGCGATGGTTCACTCCCGGCGCCGAGGTGGACATGTGCGGCCACGCCACCCTGGCCTCGGCCGCGCAGATTCTCGAAGACCTGCACCCGGGCGAGGATCGGGTCAGCTTCTACACCCGCAGCGGCTGGCTGCACGTCGACCGCACCGACGACGACGAATACGTCCTCGACCTGCCCGCCGTCGGCTCCGTCGAGACCGACCCGGATCCCGCCCTCGTCGACGCGCTCGGCGTGCGCCCGGTCCGCGCCTACACCGGCGCCGATGAAGTCCTGGTGCTGGCTTCGGAAAGCGAAGTGCGCGAGGCCACTCCGGTGCTGAGTTCCTTCCCGCCGCTGCCGCGCGGCGCGATCATCGCCGCTCCCGGCGACGAGGTGGACCTGGTCTCCCGCTTCTTCGCTCCCGGCGTCGGCATTCCGGAGGACCCGGTCACCGGTTCGGCCCACGCCCAGCTCGTCCCGCTGTGGGCCGAACGCACCGGCAGCCCGTTCGTGCTCGCCCGCCAGCTGTCCCGCCGCGGCGGCACCTTGCGCTGCGAACTGACCGGCGACCGGGTGCTGCTCATCGGGCGCTGCCGCCGCTACCTCGATGGCGTCGTCAACCTGCCGGACTGAACGATCCGCTCGGCGGATGGAGCTGCCCGGCTGGCGAGAACCGTGCCCGCCCGGTCACGGATTCGGGGTATTCCCGGCTGCCCGGGCAAGCAGCATCGCCGGGCGTGGACGTCGCGAGGTGCTCGTCGCCGGATCGAGCTGCGTTTCCGGCGGGCCGGGCTGCGCGCCTGCGGCGCCGAGCTGTGTGCTTGCCGAGCGAGCCTGCGCGTCCCCGGGCCGTCGAAGCGGTCGATCAGTTGTCCGGGACGGGCCCGTCGTCGGGGCCGGGCAGCACCGCGTCGGTGTGTTCGGGCAGCAGCGGGGCGACCCCGTAGTGCCCGGCGACCGCGTCGGCGGGCAGCGCCTGCACCGCGCGGATCGCGGGATCGGCGCTCAGCTGCCGGAGCCGGTCCAGTGGGCCGCGTACCACGACCGCCACCGCGCAGGCGCAGCCCGCCTCGAGCCGGTTCGCGCTCACCTCGAGGATCCGGCGGTAGCGCTCGTCGGCGAGATCGCCGGTCGAGGCGGAGCGCATCAGCCCCGCGGCGGCCGATGCCGAGTTGCGCACCGCGGTTTCGTTGGCAGGCACCGGGATCGTGGTCAGCGGGGTGCGGACGCGGGGGAGCGGCACCTGGTAGAGCACCTGCCCGATCCGCAGACCGCCGGTGTGCGCGGTGAGCTGGTCCGGCGGCAGCGGCTCGGTGAACGACAGCAGCGCCCAGTGTTCGTCGCTGTCCGTGCCGTTCAGCGAATTCGCGGCTCGCGCGAGGTAATCGGATACCCGCTCGGCGTTCTCGGGGCCGAGCCGATCGGTGCGTACACCGAGATCGCGCGGCGGATTCAGCACGCCGAGCACGGCGAAGAAGGCGACGATCAGCGCGGCGGCCACCACCATCGTGAGGACACGGACCGAGCCGCGGCCCGACTGCTGGTCGGGTTCGCTCCCGCCGAACTCGTCGGCGGGATCGGAGGGCGAGCCCCCCTCATGCATCGCGCAGCACGTCCAATGCGTGGCTCAGGTCGGCCGGGTACTCGCTGGTGATCTCCAGCCACCGGCCGTCGGCGGGATGATGGAAGCCGAGGGTGTGGGCGTGCAGCCACTGCCGTTCCAGGCCGAGGCGGGCGGCGAGTTTCGGGTCGGCGCCGTAGGTGAGGTCACCGCAGCAGGGGTGGCGGATCGCGGAGAAGTGCACGCGGATCTGGTGGGTGCGGCCGGTCTCCAGATGGATGTCGAGCAGACTGGCCGCCTGGAACGCCTCGAGCGTGTCGTAATGGGTGACGCTCGGACGCCCGTCGGCGGTGACCGCGAACTTCCAGTCGTTGCCGCGGGCGCGGCCGATCGGGGCGTCGATGGTGCCACTGCTCGGATCGGGATGCCCTTGGACCAGCGCGTGATAGCGCTTCTCCACCGTCCGCTGTTTGAAAGCGCGCTTGAGCACGGTGTAGGCGTGCTCGGACTGCGCGACGACCATCACCCCGGAGGTGCCGACGTCGAGGCGGTGCACGATGCCCTGCCGCTCGTGCGCGCCGGAGGTCGAGATGCGGTAGCCAGCGGCGGCGAGCCCGCCGACCACCGTCGGGCCGGACCACCCGACGCCGGTGTGCGCCGCGACGCCGACCGGCTTGTCCACCGCGACGATGTCGTCGTCGGCGTAGAGGATCTTCATCCCCTCCACCGGCGCGATCTCGACGGTCAATTCGCGCTTGGGTTCGGGGAATTCGACCTCGAGCCAGGCGCCGGCGGTGAGCCGGTCGGACTTGCCCGCGGCGACCCCGTCCAGGAGTACCGAGCCGTCGGTGGTCAACGCGGCCACCGCGGTGCGCGAGAGCCCGAGCAATCGGGACAGACCGGCGTCCACCCGCATGCCGTCCAGCCCGTCGGGCACCGGCATGGCCCTGGTTTCTCTCACGTGGTGTTCCCCTTTCCCGTGTGCTCGGTGTCGCGCTCGTGCGCGCTGTCGTCGTCTTCGTCGTCGTGCCCGACGCGGGTGCCGTCGAGTTCGAACCCGAACACCGTCGCCACGACGAGCAGCGCCGCGCCACACACGATCGCCGAGTCGGCGACGTTGAACACCGGGAACGAGCCCACGGCGACGAAGTCGACCACGTGGCCCTGCAAGGGGCCGGGCGCGCGGAACAGCCGATCGGCCAGATTACCCACCGCGCCGCCGAGCACCATGCCCAGGCCGATCGCCCACCACAGCGAACGCAGCTTCCGGCCGATCCGGATCACGCCGATCACCACGCCGAGCGCGACCAGTGACAGCAGCCACGTCATGCCGGTGGCCATCGAGAACGCCGCGCCGGGATTGCGGACCAGCGCGAAGCGGGCGAAGTCGCCGATGATCGGGATCGGATCGCCCGGGGTGATCGTGGCCACCACGATGCACTTGGTGAGCAGGTCGAGCGCGAAGAGGATCACCGCGAGCGTCAGCAGGGTGTGCAGCCGCAGCGGCGGAAGGTTCTCGGCGGGCTCTTCCCCCGATCGCACGGAATCGGCCTCGACAGCGCCTGCGTCGTCGGTACCGGCGTCGGCGGCACCGATGTCGGCGGCGTCGGCAGCGTCGTTTTCGGGGCGCCGGTCGTCATTCACACTCTCCATCATCGCTCGAGGCCGCGCACACCCGTCCCGCGACTCCTCCGACCCCGCGCGCGACAGCCGGTGTCGTGCGCGTTCGCCTCGCCGCGGGTAACGCTCCGGCCCCGCCCCGGCGGAGTCTGAGCCCACGCTCAGGAAGCGGTCGTACCCTGTTGCTCGTGACGGTGTTGTCTTCTCCCCACCTGCCCCGGATCGCGCGACCGGGAGCACTGCTCGTCGCGCTCGCCCTGGGCTTGTCGACCTTCGCCGTCGGCTGCGCCGATGACTCCGAATCCCCGGCGAGCACCGAGGGCACCGAGCCGCTGGGCATCGGCAAGGAGGTGACGGTGCCCATCTCGGTGGCCGCCGCCGCGCTGGTCTCCCCGGGCGCCGAGCCGCGGGCCGTGCTGCGGCCCACTTTCGCGCCGGGCACCGAGCAGCGGGTCACCCTGCACACCGAGCACCGCATCGAGCAACAGATCAACGACCAGGCCCCGCGGGACTTCTCGACCCCGGCGCTGACCATTCCGATGACCGCGCTCGCGAGCAACGGCGGCGTCGACCTCACACTCGGCGAGGTGACCACCCCCGACCCGATGCTCAGCGAGGCGCTGACCGCCGCGGGCGGCTCACAGGCCGGCCTGGACTTCAGCGACGAGGGCGCGATCACCGCCCTGCGCCTCGCCCCCACCCCGGACACGCCGAACACCGCGCGCGCCGCACTGGAGAACGCCTTCTATCAGGCGGTGTACCGCTCGATCATGTTCCCCGACGAGGCCGTCGGGGAGGGCGCGGTGTGGACGGTGCGTCAGGAGGTGACCGGCGGGGTCACCCTCGACCAGGTGACCACGGCGACGCTGACCAAGCGCGAGGGTGACCGGCTCACCATCGAACTGACGGTCGAGCAGACCCCGAAGTCCTCCTCGTGGGCGCTGCCCAACGACACGGGCACGCTCTCCATCGAGGACTACCTCATGGAGGGCAACGGCACCATCACCTTCGATCTCGGGCTGCCGCTGCCGGTCGCCGGATCGATCAGCGTGGGCGGTCATCAGGTCTACCGCGATCCGCGCAGCGTCAGCCTGCTGAGTCAGAGCATCGTCACACAGGTGTCGTGGGCCGAGTGAAAGCGTTCGCCTCCGTGCGCACAACCGCATACGCCGCCGCCGTGGTCACCACCCTCGCCTTGCTGACCGGATGCGGATCCTCCGAGGGCGCCGGTTCCGAGGCCGACCAGGTGGACCTCGGCGCCCTCGGTCCGATCGTCCCCGCGGCGCCCGTGACCGACCCGGTCTTCACCGACGCCGACAACCTCGCCCTGCGACTGCTCGGCGAGGACGATCTGCCCGCGGGCATGGTCGCCGCCTACGATCCCGCCGACCCGTCCACCCGCCCGGCCTCCGTGCCCAGCCCGACCACCCCGGCCGGATGTGGCAAAGTGCTGATGGCACTGGGCTATCAGCGTCCCGAGGCGATCGCCTGGACCGGCGTCGCCTACGACGGCCCCGAGTTCGCCGGCATCGACATCGACGCCGCGAGCTACGCGGAGGCGGGTCCGGCTTTCACCGCTGTCCAGGAGACTCTGCACAACTGCGCCGAGTACTTCGGCGAGGACGGCGAGGGCGCCCGCATCGATTACCGGCTCGGCGCGCTGGACCAGCCGCCTGCCGGTGACGCGAGCACATCGTTCCAGTTGCACATGACCAGCGAGGGCGCGACCCTGGTGGCGCAGGCGACGCTGGTCCAGGTGGGTAGCACCCTCGTGCAGATCGCGGTCACCGCCCCGGAGGCCTCGGACCCGGCGCTGCTGGCCGAACTCACCGCCGCCCAGGTGCGCGCGCTGCGCGGGGAGTAGTCGTCACCGAACCGTAGCCGTGACAACCCTCCCCGAGGGGTCGTGCCGTGGCCGGGGCGGGCATAGGCTCGCCGGGTCAGACGAATTGCCTCGACCTGGAGGTCGACCATGTCCGATGTCGAACCCGTCCCCGACGGATACCCGGCGCTTTCGCCCGGGCTGGCGATCGACGGCGCGGCGGCCGCCGTCGAGTTCTACAAGCGGGTGTTCGGTGCGACCGAGCGCATGCGCCTGCCCCGCCCGGACGGCAAGATCGCCCACTGCGAACTGCTGATCGGCGAGTCCGTACTGATGCTCGGCGACCCTGCTCCCGAGATCGGCTTCTTCGATCCGAAGACCGTCGGCGGCAGTCCGGTGAGCCTGCACGTCTACGTCCCCGACGCCGACGCGGCGTTCGTCACGGCCATGGAGCTGGGCGCCCGAGAGGTCGAGGCCGTCAGCCTCCGGTTCTACGGCGACCGCTCCGGCTCCTTCGTCGACCCGTGGGGACACCGCTGGACGATCGCCACCCACGTCGAGGACGTCCCGCCGGACGAGATGGACCGCCGCATGGCCGAACTCTTCGGCGAATCCTGATTCGCCGGCGTACCCGATCCCCCTCATGCGACCGGGTACGCCGACTCGCGGCGGTTCAGCTGCGCGCGATGGCCTCGAAGACCGCCGGGTCGACCAGGGTGGAGGTGTCGCCGAGTTCGCGGCCTTCGGCGACGTCGCGCAGCAGACGGCGCATGATCTTGCCGCTGCGGGTCTTCGGCAGTTCCGGCACGATGTGGATCTCGCGTGGCTTCGCGATGGGACTGATCACGCGGGCGACCTCGGCCTTCAGGTCGTCGACCAGTGCCGCGCCGGTGTTCTCGGCGTCGGCGGTGAGGATGACGAAGGCGACGATGCCCTGACCGGTGGTGGCGTCGGTCGCGCCGACGACCGCGGCCTCGGCCACACCGGAATGCCCGACGAGCGCGGATTCGACTTCGGCGGTGGAGATGCGGTGGCCGGAGACGTTCATGACGTCGTCGACGCGGCCGAGCACCCAGAGCGCTTCGTCCTCGTCCACTTTCGCGCCGTCACCGGCGAAGTACCAGCCCTGATCGGCGAAACGGGCCCAGTAGGTTTCGCGGTAGCGGTCCATGTCGCCCCAGATGCCGCGCAGCATCGATGGCCACGGCTGGTCGAGTACCAGGAGCCCTGAGCTGCCGCTCTCGAGGACGGCGCCGTCGTCGTCGACCACCGCCGCCGA
>NZ_BAGA01000060.1 GCF_000308595.1 Nocardia higoensis NBRC 100133
CGTCGGCCGCGCCGGAACCTTCCAGCGCGGGGAGCAGTTCGTGCAACGAGGCGGCGGTGCCGATGTGGCGCAGGCGCGGCGGGGCGCTGTACCCGGCGGTGGCATGACCCGGCGCGGCCGACCAGCCGTCGAGCTGTTCGACCTCCGCGTGCGCGGCGGCCTCCGAATCCGCCAGGTGGATGTCGATATCGAGCAGGACGGTGAGGGTATCGGGGTCGCGTCCCGCGGCGAGGGCGGCGGCGCGCAGGGCGGCGCGCCTGGCGTGCGCGGCGTCGAGATCCGGCGGAGCGATACGGATCAGGTCGGCGCGGCGGGCAGCCACGGCGATGGCGGGACCCGCGTCGGCGCGGATCGCCACGACCGGCTGTCCCTGCGGCGAACGCGGGGTGATCGCCGGGCCCTTGACCGAGAAGTGCTCGCCGACGAAGTCGATGTAGTGCAGCTTGTCGCGGTCGATGAACCGGCCGGTCGACACATCGCGGATCTCCGCGTCGTCCTCCCAAGAATCCCACAGCCGGGTGACGACCTCGATCGCCTCCTCGGCCTCCTCCCACAGGCTCACCGCATCCTGCGCGCCCTTGCGTCCGAATGCCTTCGCCTGTGCCGCGCCCTCGGACACCGCGACCTCCCAGCCGGCCCGGCCCAGCGTCGCGAAGTCCAGCGCCTGGATCGCCTTGGAGACATGGAACGGTTCGGTGTGCGTGGTGGTGACCTGCGGGATCAGACCGATGCGGGTGGTGCGGGCAGCCGCCCGGGCGGCGACGGCGAGCGCGTCGAGCCTGCCGCGTACCACCCCCTGCCCGCCGGACCCGGCATCGAACGAATCGGGTAGCAGGACCGCGTCCAGCCCCGCGCGCTCGGCGGCGGTGATCGCGTCGAGCCAGTAGGACGCCGTGAAGAGTTCCTCGGCCCTGGAGTCCGCGCGCCGCCACGCCGCCGGATGAATGCCCGCCCCGGACAGTTCGATCGCGCGGAAGAACGTTGAATCAGCCATCAGGACAGTCCCTTTCGGGTAGAAACCAGCGCCGCGGCTTCCCGGTCGCCGACGAGCGCGTCGGCGGAGTCCGCGGGGCCACGATCGGCGGGCGTGTTCGGGCGCACGTCGGTTGCGCCCGCGGCGGCCGGGAGCGGCGGGTTCGGGATGGCGGCGAGCAGTTCGGCGGTGTACTCGTGGCGCGGATCGCCGAAGATGTCGGCGGTCGGCCCGGTTTCGACGATGCGGCCGTGCCGCATGACCGCGACCCGGTCGCTGATGCGGCGCACCACGGCGAGGTCGTGGGAGATGAACAGGTAGCTCAGGGACAGCTGGGACTGCAGGCGGTCGAGCAGGTCGAGGATCTGGGCCTGCACCGAGGCGTCCAGCGCCGACACCGGTTCGTCGAGCACGAGCAGTTCGGGGTGCAGGGCCAGGGCGCGGGCGATGGCGACGCGCTGGCGTTGGCCGCCGGACAGTTCGGCGGCGGTGCGCTCGGCGTAGCGTCGCGGCAGCGCGACCTGGTCGAGCAGTTCGAGCACCCGTTCCCGGCGTGCGGTGCGAGTGCCGACCCGGAACGCGCGCAGCGGCTCGGCGATGACGGTGGCCAGGGAATGGCGCGGGTCGAGGGAGGAGTACGGGTTCTGGTACACCACCTGGAACCGGCGGCGCAGCGTCCGCAACCGCTCGCCGCGGACGCCGGTGATATCCGCGCCGTCGAAGACCACCGTGCCCTGATCGGCATCGGTGAGCCGCAGGGCGATCCGCGCGGTGGTGGATTTCCCCGAGCCGGATTCGCCGACCAGCGCCAGGGTTTCGCCGCGGCGCAGCTCGAAGCCCACGCCGTCGACGGCGGTGACCGTGCCCGCGGGCGTGCGATAACGCTTGCTCACCCCGCGCAGCGCGAGCAGCGGTGTTCCGGTGGCCGCGCGGGACGCGCGCGGCGGTCCGGGCCGCAGACTGGGCGAGGACGACAGCAGGCGGGCGGTGTAGGGGTGCTCGGGCGCGGCGATCAGGTCGGCCGGGCGCCCCGATTCGACGATCTCACCGCCGTCGAGCACCAGCAGCCGGTCGGCGCGCTCGGCGGCCATGGCGAGGTCGTGGGTGATGAGCAGCACGGCGGTGCCCCTGGCGGCGATACGCTCGGCCAGCCGGTCGAGCACCCGCCTGGCCACGGTGGCATCGAGTGCGCTGGTCGGTTCGTCGGCGATGATCAGCTCCGGGCCGCAGGCCAGCGCGGCGGCGATGAGTACCCGCTGGCGCTGACCGCCGGAGAGTTCGTGCGGATACCGCTGCTCCCACTGCCGGGAACGATCCAGTCCCACCTCGGCGAGCAACTCCAGCGTCCGCGCCTTCGCGCCGCGCACGTCGGCGAGGCCGTGCACCAGCAGCGACTCGGCGATCTGATCGCCGACCCGGCGCACCGGATTGAGCGACAGGCCGGGATCCTGCGGCACGAACCCGATGTGCGCGCCGCGCACCGTGCGCAGGACGCGCTCGGGGGCGTTGTCGAGGCGCTGCCCGGCGAAGGTGATCGAGCCCGCGCTCACCCGTGCGGCCGAGGGCAGCAGGCCGATCACGGCATGGGCGAGAGTGGACTTGCCGGAACCGGATTCGCCGACGAGGGCCACCACCTCGCCCGGCGCGACCCGCAGGCAGGCATCGCGCAACGCGGTGACCGGACCGGAATTCGACTTGTAGTCGACCCGCAGGCCTTCGACGCGGAGCAGATCCGACTCGCTCACGGCCTGCCCCTCCGATCCGCGGCCCGGCCCAGGTGCTGCGCGGCGAGCACGACGGCGATGATCACCAGACCGGGCAGCGTGGTCATCCACCACGCGGAGGCGAGGTAGTTGCGTCCTTCCGAGATCAGCGAACCCCATTCGGGGGTAGGCGGTTTCGCGCCGTAGCCGAGGAAGCTCAGCGCCGACACCGCCAGCACCGCCATGCCGAACTCCACCGCGGCCAGCGCCAGCACCGGACGATAGGAGTTGGGCAGTACGTGCCGGGCCAGCACCGTGTACCAGCGCACCCCGCTCGCATGCGCGGCCTCGACGTAGTCCGCGCCGCGCACCCGCAGCACCTCCGAGCGCATCACCCGGGCGAAGTTCGCGATCAGCGAGACGCCGACGGCGATGGCCACATTGGTGGTGCCGAAGCCGAGCGCGGTCACCAATGCCAGCGACAGCAGCAGCGAGGGCACCGACAGCAGCACGTCGACCACGCGCATGGTCACCGTGTCGACCGCCCCGCCCGCGGCACCGGCCAGCAGGCCGAGCAGCCCACCGGCGACGAGCGCGATCAGTACCGCCGACACGGTGGCGGTCAGCGACAGCCCCGCGCCGTGCACCATCCGGGTGTACAGATCGCGGCCGAGATTGTCGGTGCCGAACCAGTGCTGGAGGCTGGGCCCCCGCAGCTTCTCCACGGGCACGCCGGTCAGCGGGTCGCCGGAGGCGAACACCGAGGGGAACAGTGCCCAGCCGAGCACCAGCAGCGTGATCCCGGCCGCCACCACGCTCGCGGCATGGGCGCGCAGCCAGGCCGCGTTCGGCCGCACCGCCCTGACACGCGCGGTCACGGAAGACGCCGCCTCGAGGAGCCCGGTCCCCGTCGTGGTCACGATCCTGCGGTCAGACACCGGCGAGCACCTCCTCACGGTCGCCGACCGGGCTTTCACCCTTGTCCGAGACGCGCCCGCCGAATCCGCCCGCCGCCCGGATCCGGGGATCGAGCAGCGGATAGATCAGGTCGACGAGCAGATTGACGGTCACGAACACCAGCGCGGTGGCCAGCACGATGCCCTGCACCACCGGTATGTCCTGGGCCAGCACCGAGATCTGGGTCAGCCGCCCGACGCCCTCGCGCGCGAACACCGTCTCGACCACCACCGACCCGGCGAGCAGATTGCCCACCAGCACGCCGCCGATGGTCAGCGCCGGCAGCGCGGCGGGCCTGGCCACATGCCTGCGCAGCACCCACCACCGCGACGCGCCCTTGGCCAGCGCGACCTCGGTGAACGGTTGCCGCCAAGTGGATTCCAGCCCGGCGGAGAGCACCTGCGCGATGACCGCGCCGATCGGCAGGGCCAGGGTGACCGCGGGCAGGATGGTCCCGCGCAGTCCCTCGCCGCCGAATGCCGGAGCCAGCCGCCACTGGAACGAGAAGAGCTGCAACAGGATCAGGCCGGTCCAGAACGTCGGCACCGAGACGCCGACCGGCGGCAGCGCCGCGAGCAGCCCGCGCAGCCACGGCTTGCGGGTGTGATTGGCGGCGAAGGCCACCGCGACACCGCCGGCGACCGCCAGCAGCAGCGCCAGCCCGGCCAGTTGCAGCGTCGAGGGCAGCGCCGCGCCGATCGCGTCGGTCACCGGACGACCCGAGGCGATGGAATGGCCGAGATCGCCCCGCACGGCATGGGACAACGCGGTCAGGTACTGATCCCACAACGGCCGGTCGAGCCCGTAGCGGGCACGCAGCTCGTCGAGCGCGGCCGCGTCGACCGGGGTGCCCGCGCCGCCGGAATCGGCCGCGATCGCGACCGGATCGGCCGGCAGCGCGTACAGCACCGCGAACGAGAGGGTGAACGCCGCCCACAGCACCCAGACGGCCTGCAGCACCCGCGAGATCGGATACCTCGCCATGGTCAGCGCCCGCTCAGCCAGGTGTCGTGGAAGATCAGGCGGGCGGAAGCGTCGAATTCCACCTCCTGGGCGTTCGGGCCCGCGCCGATCGCCTGGGACAGTTCGATGGTCGGGATCCACAGGCCCGCGTCGAGCACTTGCTCCTGGGCCGTGCCGATCAGCTGCGCGCGGGCGGCGGGGTCGGCGGTGCGCAACTGTTCGTCCAGCGCGTCGTCCAGCGCCGGAACCGGCTCGGGGCGGGCATTGAGGTTGCGCCCGGTCAGGGCGAAGGTGCTGCGCAGGATGTCGCCGTCGGCGCGGGTGGTGTTGTAGTAGAGGGTGTCGAAGTCCTTGGTGTTCTGCTTGGCCGTGTACTCCGGAGTGGAGGCGGGCTCGAGCCGCAGCTCCACGCCCACCCCGCGCAGCTGCTGCTGGGTGAGCTCGAGCAGCGCCTGGTTGCCCGCGAAGGCGCCGCTGTAGGTGACCGCGAAGGACAACCGCTCGCCGTCCTTGGCCCGGATGCCGTCCGGGCCGAGCCGCCAGCCCGCCCGGTCCAGCGCAGCGGCGGTGGCGTCGGGGTCGTAGCGCAGCCGCTGCGACAGGTCCGTGTAGCCGGGGGTGCTCGCGGCCAGCACGCTGGTCGCGGGCCGGAACTCCGGGCCGAGCACGGTGTCGACGAGCTGCTGACGGTCGATCGCGGTCAGCAGGGCCTGGCGCACCTGCGGATCGCGCAGCGGGCCGCGGGTCACATTGGGCTGGAAGCCGAAGGTGACGCCCGGATTGCCGGTGGTCACCAGCCGCCCGCCCGCCGCCTCGATCTGCGGGACGTCCTGCGGCAGCGCGTCGCTGACCACGTCGAGCTGCCCCGAGGCGATACTGCCGCTGCGCACACCGGATTCGGGCACCACGGTGAAATCGATGCCGTCGAGGTAGGCCTCGCCGCGCTGGGCGAAGACGTCCGAGCCCCACTGGTAGCCGGTCCGCTTCACCAGCGATGCCGCCTGGTCCTGCCGCCAGCTCGCGTAGGTGAACGGGCCGCTGCCGATCGTGTCGCCGAGGCAGCGCTGCTCGGCGGGCTTCGCGGTGGTCGCCTCGGCCAGGATGCCGAGCTGGGTGGTCGAGGAGGCCTGCAGGAATTGTGCGTTGGGTTTGCCGAAGGTGACCCGCGCGGTGAGCGGGTCGACCACGGTGGTGCCCTGGTACTCGAACAGGTAGCTGGTGGCCAGCGGGGCCTTCGCCGAGCCGAGGGCGACGATCGAGTCGAAGGTCTTGCGCACCGAGTCCGCGGTCAGCGGTGTGCCGTCGCTGAAGGTGACGCCGTCCTGGAGGTGGAAGGTGAACGCGGTCGCGTCGGGGGAGACCTCCCAGCTGCGCGCCAGCCACGGCCGGATCTCCCCGGTGGCCGGATCCTGATCGGTGAGCGAGTCGACGATCTGCCGCGTGACGTACAGCGTCTGATTGGTGGCCGACTGCGCGGGATCCGAGCAGGTGGGAGCCTGCGACAGGCCGTAGCGCAGGGTTCCGCCCGGCTGCGGCGGTCCCGCCGACACCCCCGGTGAGCCCGTGTCGCCACCACAGCCCGTCACGGCGACGGCCGTGACGAGCGCTCCCGCGAGCGCGAGGATTCGGTGGTGAGAGCGGTTCACGGCGACACTCCGAGCAGTTCGTTTCCGGGTCTTCTTGGCCGCAACAGGATGCGAGCCGAGGCGCCGGAGCGACAAGGTTAGGAATCACCGTGAGCCGAGCCCTACCCGCACGAGGACCGGCGCGCGATCATGGTCCGGGCACTTGGCTCGATTTCCGACACGCCGAGAATTCGCCACACGTCTCATCTGCTGCTGGAGCCGTTAGCTGACGTACTGTGACCGCACCCTTGTCGTCGTGGAGGTCATCGGTGAAAACATCGCGTCGTCTGTCCGTGCTCTGCGCTCTCGCGATCGGCTCGGTCGCGTTGTTCGGGAGCGCGCCCGCCGTCGCCCGGCCCGCGCTGCCGGATGCTCCCGCTGCCGCGGTGGACAACCCGCTGCTGCGGGGCGCCGCCCAGCCCGGCGATCTGCCCGGCGCCTACCAGGAAGCGCTCGACGTGCTGCGCGGCCTCGGCATCGACCCGTTCCTCTATCCGACCGCCGCCGCGTTCTGCGGTGACGGGACACCGGGACTCGTTCCGGCCGTCGCCGGCGCCGTGCCGGGTCCGTGGCCGAAGACCATCCCGATGCCCCTGCCCGGCCTGGACGCGAACGCGGTCGACTCCGGTGAGACGCTCTTCGCCTTCGTCCCCTACGGCCTCGACGGCGATTCGGCCACGGCCGACACGACCGGGATGCAGGTGCTCTGGCTGAACGTGAGCAACGGCCGTGGCGGCTCCGCGGCGATGGGTTCGATCGCCGACGTCATCACCGCCATGATCCCGCCCGAACTGTCCGGACCGGCCCGCGAACTCGCCGAATCGGCTCTGCGGCAGGTCTTCGGCGCCGTCGTGCCGATGGGCGGGATCCGCGCGGTCCCCGTCGACACCGGTGCGGGCACCGTGCTGGCCGCCGTCTTCGGTACCGTCCGCAACGGCGAACGCTCCTGCTTCTTCCTGCCGACCGTGGGCATCACGAACGTGTCGTGACAGCAGGACGCCCTTTCCATCGCACCGACCCGCGCCGCCGCGCGCGATGGGAGCGGATCACCAGCAGTTGGTAGGCCGCCACCGAGACCGGATGTGCCAGCGCCGAACCCACATCGGTCGCGCGCGGCGCGGTGCCGGTCTCGAGCCGG
>NZ_BAGA01000059.1 GCF_000308595.1 Nocardia higoensis NBRC 100133
GGCGAGCACATCCTGCTTGCGGATGCGGCCGCCGACGCCGGAGCCCTTGATGCCGGTCAGATCGACGCCGTGTTCCTCGGCGAGCTTGCGCACCAGCGGGGTCACGTACGGGGTGGCATCGGAGCCGGCCGCGGCCGGCTTCTCCTGCGGGGCGGGCGCGGGCTGCTCGGCCTTCGGCGCGGGGGCGGGCGCGGGTTCGGGCTTCGGCTCCGGCGCGGGGGCAGGGGCAGGGGCAGGCGCGGGTTCCGGCTTCGGCGCGGGTTCGGGCTGCTCGGCCTTCGGTGCGGGCGAGCCGCTGCCGATGATGCCGAGCTGGCCGCCTACGTCGACGACATCGTCTTCCTGCGCGGTGATCTCGAGCAACGTGCCCGCGACCGGGGACGGGATCTCGGTGTCGACCTTGTCGGTGGAGACCTCGAGCAGCGGCTCGTCGACCTCGACCTGATCGCCGACCGCCTTCAGCCAGCGGGTGACGGTGCCCTCGGTGACCGACTCGCCCAGCTCGGGCATCTTCACCGGGGTGCCCTCGGCGGGACCGGAGGACTGCGCGGCCGGTTCGGCCGGTGCGGGTGCGGGTTCGGGCTCGGCGGCCACGGCCTCCTCGGCGGGGGCCTGCTCGGCCGGCGCCTCGGGCGCGGGAGCGGATGCGGCAGGGGCCTCGCCGGCGTCGGAGATCACACCGAGCTCACCGCCGATCTCGACCACGTCGTCCTCTTGGGCGACGATCTTCGACAGCACGCCCGCCGCGGGGGACGGGATCTCGGTGTCGACCTTGTCGGTGGAGACTTCGAGCAGCGGCTCGTCGACCTCGACCGTGTCTCCTTCCTGCTTCAGCCACCTTGTCACCGTTCCCTCGGTGACGCTCTCACCAAGAGCCGGCATCTGGACGGAGAAGGCCATGTCCGTTGACTCCTCTGACTGCTCGACGGGTTCTACAACAGTTGATCTTCCGCCGGGCGCTCACCGCGGTCGCGGCGAAAACCCGGAAGCCGCGCCGATATTCTGCGCGGTACCGGAGATCGGTGCGGTTCTTTGTACCGCGGACCATCCTTGCACTCGACGTCGTGGCGCGTGGCAGAGGGCGGTCAGTTTTCCGCCTGCTGGCACTATGGAAACAACGGCGACGCGGATTTTCGCCGGGCGAGCAGGAGGTCGGCGCTGATGGGTTTGTGGGGGCGTCTGCGTGGTGCGAGGAGCCGGGGTGGCGCCTCCGGTGTGTCCGGCACGGACGCGCGCTATCTCGCCGAGTGGGTACGCACCCATACCGGCGTGGAGGGCTACATCGAGCCCAAGACCACGGTCACCGATGTGACGGTGGTGCTCGTCGCCTCCGACGGTGCGTGGACGCGACGAATCGTCGGCGCGGCCGGAGCCCGGAAGCTGGCCGGAGACCTGCGGATTCCCGTCTACGACGTGGCGAAGACGGGCTACCCGCAGCGCATGCGCGACCACGACGAACGCAAACGCATCGAGCGCCGCCGGGCGTTCGAGGACGAGTTGCGCGATCTGTGAGTGCCGCACGGCGATTCGCGCGAGCCGCGATCGCCGTGCGGTCGTGTCACCGCGGGGCGGTCACTCCTCGGCGGTCGCTTCGGCCGAGATGTCCTCGAGGACCGCGATGAGAGTGCGGACCGGAACGCCGGTGCCGCCCTTGCCGATGTAGCCGAACGGGCCGCCGGTGTTGTAGGCCGGTCCGGCGATATCGACGTGCGCCCACTGGACGCCCTCGGGCACGAACTCCTTGAGGAACAGGCCTGCCGAGAGCATGCCGCCCCAGCGATGCGGCGCGACATTGGCCAGATCGGCGATCTTGGAGTTCAGATCCGGGCGCAGCTCGGCGGGCAGCGGCATCGGCCAACCGTGTTCGCCGACCTCACGGGAGATCCGCGCGACGCGGTCGCGGAAATCGTCGGTGCCCATGACGCCCGGGGTGCGGGTACCGAGGGCGACCATCTGGGCGCCGGTCAGAGTGGCCACGTCGATGAGGAATTCGGGCTCGTCCTCGCTCGCGCGCACGATCGCGTCGGCCAGGATGAGCCTGCCCTCCGCGTCGGTGTTGAGCACCTCGACGGTGGTGCCGCCGTACTGGGTGAGCACGTCGCCGGGACGCTGGGCGGTGGCCGAGGGCATGTTCTCGGCCATCGGCACGGTCGCGGTGACGGTGATCGGCAGCCCGAGCCGGGCCGCGAGCAGGGTGGTGGCCACGACCGCGGCGGCGCCCGCCATGTCCGAGGTCATGTTCTCCATGTTCGCGGCGGGCTTGATGGAGATGCCGCCGGTGTCGAAGGTGATGCCCTTGCCGACCAGCGCGACCTTCTTGTCGCCGCCGTTGTAGCTCAGGCGCACCAGCCGCGGCGGGCGCGAGGAACCCTTGCCGACGCCGAGGACACCGCCGTAGCCCTGCTCTTCCAGAGCCTTCTCGTCGAGCACCTCGACATCCAGGCCCGCGGCGCGGCCCAGCGTCTCGGCGCGGGCGGCGAACTCGGCGGGGTAGAGGTGGCTGGGCGGGGTGTTGACGAAATCGCGTGCGGTGGCGACGGCCTCGGCGACGAGCGCGGCCCGGATCAGCTCCGCCTCACCGAAATCGGCGGTGGGGACCAGGAATTCGACGCGGGCCAGCGGGCCCTCGTCCGCCTTGGGCGCGGACTTGGCCGAACGGAACGGGGTGAAGGTGTAGGCGCCGAGGTAGAAGCCCTCGGCCGCCGCGCCGAGATCCAGCCCGCCCAGCGTGGTGGCGACCAGTGCGGTGCCGCTGAGCGAGCGGGCGGCGACGCCGGCGCTGCGACGGATCTGCTCGGCGTCGATCTTCTCGGCCGCGCCCAGGCCGACCGCGAGCACGCTGGTGACATCGTCGAGCCCGGCCGGAGCGGGCACCCGGGTCAGTTCCTCGGCCTTGCCCTTGGCGCCGACCGCGCCGAGGGCGTCGAGCAACTCGGTGCGTACCTGTTCGGTGAGCACGTCGCCGAACAGGTCGTCGGGGACGATGGACGGACCGTTCTCCGAGGACGTCAGTCCGATCACGAGCACGTCGGTGTCCGGGCTCAGTGATTCGGTACGCGCCAGTTCGGGTCCGAGTGGGCGATCTGCAACAGCGGTCATGGTCACAGGCTATTCGGTCGGTTCCGCATCGTGCAGCGCACGTCCGACGGTGCGGCGCGCGGCATGCCGGTGCGTGATGCCGTCGAGGAGCAGGTCGACAGCACCGGTGAACAGCTCGTCGAGGTCCGGTGCGGGTACGGGGACGACGCCGGCGAGGGCTCGGTGCAGCGCCGGGCGGAGCGTCGGTGCGAGGAGTTCGGCGAGTTCTTCCGGGGATGGATCGTCGCGGGCGCCGGTGTCGTCCGCGGTGCGCTGTCCGGGCTCGGAGATCCGCAGCAGCGCGAGGCCCTGGACGAGGCCGGACAGGGCCAGATAGGTGGTCAGCATCTCCCCGGCCGGAATATCGAGGCGGTCGAGGACGGCGAAGCTGCGTTCGAGAGTGTCGAACAGGGCCGGCCCCAGCGGCGGCCGCAGGCGGGCCAGCGTCGGAAGCATCCACGGGTGGTCGCGGTAGAGGCGCCATTCCCGCGACGCCTCACCGGCCAGGGCGGCGCGCGGCTCGGCGGGGGCCGGGAGCTCGTCACACGCGTGCTCGGCAAGCACAAGTTCGGTCATGGCCGACAGCAGCGCCTCGCGATCGGGGTAGTGGCGATAGAGGGCGGCGGTCGCGACGCCGAGCTCGCCGGCCAGTCGGCGCATGGTCAGGCCGGCGAGTCCGTCACGGTCGGCCAGCGCGACCGCAGTTCGCGCGATCGTCACCCGGGTGAGGCGGGTGGGGCGGGGCGGGCGGTGATCGGCAGCCTCGGGGGCGCGGCCGTCGCGGCCGGCGCGATAGGCGCGGGCGCGGCAGGAACGTGAGCAATAGCGCCGGGGCCTGCCGCGGTCCGCGCGCTCCAGAGGACGGCGGCAGACGGCGCAGTGCGTCGTCCGCGTGCCCGCCGGATCGGCCGCGTTGCGGGGGTGCGAGTCGTCGCTTTTCGACACACGAAAGAGTGTGACGAAAGTGTGGAGAATCGCTGTACAGCTCCCTACCTTGGCGTCGGAACGGTGTTCACCTCCGGAGGTTGCGGCATGGAGCGGTTGCGAGTGAGACGAGCCGGGTTCGACGATGTCGAGACGGTCGGCCGGGTGTACGCGCGGAGCGCGCAGGACGAGGCGGTGACGGCGTGGGTCACCGATGGCTACCCGGATATCGCGGCGGCTTTCCGGGACGAGCAGGCACCGGAGCTGATCGAGCGGGCGGTGCGCGAGGACGAGGTGTGGATCGCGGGTCCGGGGCGGGAGGTGTGGTCGGTGTCGGTGTGGCATCACGTCACCGCGATCGACCGCTACGAAGCCGAGGCGCGGGAGAACGCGAAGATGGCCGCGGCCGCGCCCGAGATCCGTCCGATCGTCCGGCTGGCGGCGGTGACCGCGCTGGTCGCCCGGACGCATCCGCGCGAATTCCCCCATCGCTACCTGCAATCCATCGTGACCGCGCCGGAGTACCGGAGCCGGGGCGCGGGCGCCGCGATCCTGGCGGCGAGGCTGCCCGCGTCGGGGGTCCCGGTGTATCTCGAAGCGAGCACCGAACGCTCCGCCGCGCTGTACGAACGCTGCGGTTTCGTGCGGTCCGGTGCGGGACTTCCGCTGCCCGACGACGGACCGGTGCTCGTTCCCATGTGGTTCCGCGGGCGCTCGCCGCTGCCGGGTGGGCGTGCGGACGCGGGCTAAGCTCGGCGGCATGACCGACCTGTTGCGCGGACCTGTCCACGACGTACACGTCGAACTCGGGGCGACCTTCGCGGAGTTCGGCGGCTGGCAGATGCCGGTGTCCTATGCGGGCACGGTGGGCGAGCATCAGGCCACCCGCACCGCGGTCGGGTTGTTCGACGTCAGCCATCTCGGCAAGGCGACGGTGGCGGGCCCGGGTGCGGCGCGATTCGTGAACGCCGTGCTCACCAACGATCTCGGTCGTATCCGGCCGGGCAAGGCCCAGTACACGCTGTGCTGCGCCGAGGACGGCGGCGTGGTCGACGATCTCATCGCCTATTACGTGAGCGACGAGGAGATCTTCCTGGTGCCGAACGCGGCGAACACCGCGACGGTGGTGCAGCGGCTGGCGGCGGCCGCGCCGGAGGGCGTGACCGTCACCGATCAGCATCGCGAATACGCGGTGTTCGCGGTGCAGGGGCCTGGTGCGGCGGCGGTGCTCGACGCGCTCGGCCTGCCCTCGGAGATGGAGTACATGGCCTTCACCGATGCCGCGTGGGAGGGCAGGCCGATCCGGGTCTGCCGCACCGGCTACACCGGCGAACACGGCTACGAGCTGCTGCCCCGATGGGCCGACGCGGAAGTGGTGTTCCGGGCGCTGACCGAGCAGGTGAAGGCCGCGGGCGGTCAACTCGCCGGGCTGGGCGCGCGCGACACCCTGCGCACCGAGATGGGCTACCCGCTGCACGGACACGAGCTGTCCCTCGACATCTCACCGGTGCAGGCGCGGGTCGGGTGGGCGGTCGCCTGGCGCAAGCCGGAGTTCTGGGGCAAGGACGCGCTGGAGAAGGAGAAGGCCGCGGGCCCGCGGCGCGTCCTGCTCGGGTTGCGGGCCCTCGACCGTGGCGTGCTGCGGCAGGGCCAGACCGTCTCGCGCGCGGGCGCGCGGATCGGGCAGACGACCTCGGGCACGTTCTCGCCGACCTTGAAGATCGGTATCGCGCTGGCGTTGATCGACACCGCGGCCGGCATCGAGCCGGGCGCGGAGGTCGAGGTGGATGTGCGCGGGCGCGCGCTGCGCTGCGAGGTGGTCAAGCCGCCGTTCCTGTCGCCACGCACCTCATGATCGGGGAGCGCCGACACGCGCGCGACCGGAATCCGGGCACAGATTAGGATCATCGGCATGACCGTTGCCGCACAGTTCGCCCGTATTCCTCATCCCGCGCCGCAATCGGACCAGCGGGTAGCGGAGATCCTGGCGGCACCCGGTTTCGGTCGGTACTTCACCGACCACATGGTCTCCATCGACTACACCGAGGCCGAAGGCTGGACCAACGCGAAGGTCGAACCCTACGGCCCGCTGTCGATGGACCCGGCCACCATGGTGTTCCACTACGGCCAGGCCATCTTCGAGGGTCTCAAGGCCTACCGGCAGGCCGACGGCAGCGTTTCGACCTTCCGCATCGACGCCAACGCGGCGCGGTTCCGCCGTTCCGCGCGCCGGATGGCGATGGCCGAGCTACCCGAGGAACTGTTCATCGAGTCGGTGCATCAGTTGCTCGAGGTCGACGAGCGCTGGGTGCCCGCGGCGGGCGGCGAGGAATCGCTGTATCTGCGCCCGTTCCTGTTCTCCACCGAGGCCGGCCTCGGCGTGAAGCCCGCGTCGGCCTACAAGTACCTGCTGCTCGGATCGCCCGCGGGCGCGTACTTCCCGCGCGGGGTCAAGCCGGTGCGGGTGTGGCTGTCGACCGAGTACGTGCGCGCCGCGCCCGGCGGCACCGGCGAGGCGAAGGTCGCGGGCAACTACGCGGCTTCGCTGCTGGCCCAGGCCCAGGCCTCCGAGCAGGGCTGCGATCAGGTCGTGTGGCTGGATGCCTGCGAGCGTCGCTATGTCGAGGAGATGGGTACCAACAACCTGTTCTTCGTCTTCGGCGAGGGTTCGAACGCCCGTCTGGTGACCCCGGAGCTGTCCGGCTCGCTGCTGCCCGGCATCACCCGCGATTCGCTGCTGACCTTGGCCGCCGACGCCGGCTACCAGGTGGAGGAGCGCAAGATCACCGTGGACGAATGGCGCAAGGGCGCGGCGTCCGGCGAGATCAGCGAGGTCTTCGCCTGCGGCACCGCCGCGGTCATCACACCGGTCGGCTGGGTGCGTTCGGGCGAGGGCGAGTTCACCATCGGCGGCGGTGAGCCCGGCGAGGTGACCATGGCGCTGCGCGAGACCCTGACCGGTATCCAGCGCGGCACCTTCGCCGACGTCCACGGCTGGATGCGCAAGGCCTGAGCGAGGTGGTGGCAGCGCTTCCGCCACCACCTCCCTGCTTGCGCCGGGCGATCTCGGTCCGGTGATTCCGTCCGGCCGGATCAGCCCGGCATCAGCATGTGCCACTGCTCGAGCGTCTGCGGGCGCATCACGTAGTTGTTGTCCTTGATGGAGGACAGCGCGGCGCTCGGCTCCTCGGAGTACCAGTGACCGGGGTAGACCACCGGATCGCCGGACAGCCCGGCCAGATAGCGCAGGCTACGGAACATCTCGTCGCTGTCCCCACCCGGGAAGTCGGTGCGGCCGCAGCCGTCCACGAACAGGGTGTCGCCCGCGACGAGGCGGTTGTCCACCAGGAAGCATTGGCTGCCGGGGGTGTGGCCGGGAGTGTGCAGCAGCTGGACGGGCACCGCGCCGACCTCGAGGATGTCGCCGTGCTGATGTCCGGTGAGTTCGCTCGCGGAGATGCCGGTGACATTCGCGACCCAGGAAAGTTCCTGACTGTTCACGTGCACGGGCACGGGGTTCTTCTCGAGCAGTTCCGCCACGCCACGCAGCGTGAAGCCGAGCATGCTTCCGCCGACGTGGTCGGGATGGTGATGGGTGGCCAGCACGCCGGTCAGGCGCAGACCGTCGCTCTCGGCGATATCGACCAGATCGCCGGCGGCATAGGCCGGGTCGACCACCACGCATTCACCGGCCTCCCGGTCACCGATCAGGTAGGCGAAATTTCGCATCTGGGTCGCGATCGGGTCGCCGACGGCGAAATCGCGCCCGGCCAGCAGCTGCCGGAAGTACAGACGGTCGGAAGACATGCAACCCAGCCTAGGGGTACTGTGGCTGCCCTCGCGCATCGGCAGGAGAAGTACCGGTCGGTTGGATTCGTGTGCACGTGGACGACGATTCCGGCGACGCGCCCCTGGAATCAGGGGGTTGCCAGGGAGAAGCCGACCGCGGCGACCGCGACCGTCACCTCGATCGCCGCGCCGAGGACGTCACCGGACAGGCCCTCGAAACGGCGTACGCAATGCCGGACCAGCAGCAGTGCGGCGGCGAGGGCGGCCAGTGCGGCCACCGGGCCGAGCCAGGGGTGATCCGGCACCGCGAAGATCGCGCACACCATCGCGACGAGCGCCCAGGCCGCGCCGGAAAGGCGGGACTGGGTCCCTGCCACCAGTGCGCCGAAACCGGTGCCCGCGGCGGGCGGTGCGCCGTGGCAGGCGAGCACGACGGCGACCCGGCCCAGCCCGACCGCGAGAGCCAGTGCGAGCCAACGATCCTCGTCGATCAGCGCGGCGAACGCGAAGGACTGCACGGCGATCGCGAACACGATCGCGGCGACGCCGAACGGTCCGACATCGCCACCTTTCATGATCGCGCGGGCGCGCTCGGGCGGGCCGTAGCTGCCGAGTCCGTCGGCGGTGTCGGCGAGTCCGTCCAGATGCATGCCCCTGGTGGCCAGGGCCAGCCCGCCGACCGCGAGCAGCGCCGCCAACGGAGCGCTCGCGCCGAGATGCGCCGACGACCACGCGAGGGCGGCGGCGAGGGCGCCGAGCGCCGCCCCGACGAGCGGGGCGAGGGCGATAGCGCGGGCGGCGCCACGGCGATCCACCTCGTCGGGGCCCCGCACGGGCAACACGCTCAGCCACGAGAACGCCAGCCGCGCTCCCGACGGCCAGGACACCCGGCGCGGAGTGGTCATTTGGTCAGCGGCACGGCCGGGGCGTCGCTGTCGCGGGTGCTCACGCCCGCCTCGTCGAAGGTCGACATCTCGGCGAGCGCGGCGACCGCGCCGCGCAGGATCGGCAGGGCGGCCACCGCGCCGGAACCCTCGCCCAGGCGCATCTCCATCTCGATCAGCGGGTCCAGGTTCAGCTGCTTCAGCGCGAGGGTGTGCGCGGGCTCGGTGGACCGGTGCCCGGCCACCCACCACGCGCTCGCGCCCGCCGCGAGATCCTCGGCGACCAGCGCGGCCGCGGTGACGACCACGCCGTCGAGGATCACCGGGGTGCGGCGCTGGGCGGCACGCGCCAGGAAGCCGGCGGTGGCGGCGATGTCGGCGCTCGACGCCACCCGCAGCAGCGCCACCGGATCTTTCATCACCGGCCGCGCCCGGCGCATGGCGTCGCGGATGGCGGCCACCTTGCGTATCCAGCCCGCGTCGTCGATGCCGGTGCCGCGGCCCACCGCGACGACCGGTTCGGAGTTGGTGAGGGTGGCGATGAGCACGGTGGCCGGGGTGGTGTTGCCGATGCCCATGTCTCCGGCGACGAGCAGATCGGCGCCCGTGTCGATCTCCTCGTCGGCGATGGCGATGCCCGCGGCCAGCGCGGCGTCGATCTCCTCCGGGGACAGCGCGTCCTCGCGGTCGATGCTGCCGCTGGATCGGCGGACCTTGTGCTCGCTGATCGACGGATCGGTGTCGCCGTCGACGGCGATGTCGGCGATCCGGACCGTCGCGCCCGCCGTCGCGGCCAGCGCGTTGATCGCCGCGCCACCCGCCAGGAAACCGGCGACCATCTGTGCGGTCACCTCACGGGGATAGGCCGAGACGCCGTTCGTGGCGACGCCGTGGTCTCCGGCGAAGACCACCACCCGCGCCCGTTCGAACTGCTTCGGCGGGCACACGCCCTGGCAGGCGGCGACCCAGTTGCCGAGTCGCTCGAGCCTGCCGAGCGAGCCGGCCGGCTTGATCAGCCGGGCCTGGCGCGCCTCGGCCTGCGCGTGAACTCCCGCGTCGGGGGGTGCAACCGGTCCGAATCCGTGTGTCACTGGTCGAGCCTCTCGGGTCGGGCAGCGGCGTCCGCGCCGCGGTGGTCGTCGTCCAATCTTGCCCCGCCGCACCGCGCGGACCGAATGCCGCCCTCGAGCGGGCCGTCGAGGACCGCTGCGCGGCCGGGGCGCGGCCTTTCCGAGGCAGGGCGGGGTGCCCGGTGCGGCGATCACGATTCTCCGGAAGCGACGACGCCTCACGCGGCCGATCGCTGCCGCCGGCGATCGCTGCGACCGGTTGCGGTCAGTCGCCGGGTAGGCGACCGAAGCGGCGTCGATAGTCGGTGGGCGCCAGGCCGACATGGCGTTGGAAGTGGTGGCGCAGCAGCGCGCCGGAGCCGAAACCGCAGCGCGCGGCGATTTGCTCGAGGCCGAGTCCGGTGTCCTCCAGCAGGTGCTTGGCATGCAGGATGCGCTGGGTGGTGAGCCATTTCACCGGGGTGGTCCCGGTCTCGGCGGCGAAGCGGCGCGCGA
The DNA here is from genome assembly GCF_000308595.1 of Nocardia higoensis NBRC 100133. Taxonomy (GTDB): domain Bacteria; phylum Actinomycetota; class Actinomycetes; order Mycobacteriales; family Mycobacteriaceae; genus Nocardia; species Nocardia higoensis. The sequence goes on from NZ_BAGA01000059.1 coordinate 10,241, forward strand.
AGGTCCTGGTGGACATGGACGCGCGGGCGGCCAGTTCGTCGACGGTGTGCGCGAGATCGAGGTGCTCGTTCATCCATTGCAGCGTCTCGCCGAGGCTGTCGGAGGAGCAGTCGGCGACCGGTCGTTCGATGAACTGTCGCTGGCCGCCGTCGCGCTGCGGGGGCACCACCATGCGGCGGGCGATGCCGTTGGCCGCGGCGCTGCCGATCTCACGGCGCACCAGGTGCAGGCAGGCGTCGATGCCCGCCGCCGTACCCGCGCTGGTGACGAGATCGCCCTCGTCGACGAACAGTACGTCGGGGTCGACGGTGGCCTCGGGATAGCGGGCCGCGAGTTGGTCGACATAACGCCAGTGGGTGGTGCACTTGCGCCCGTCGAGCAGACCGGCCTCGCCCGCGAGGAACGCGCCGGAGCAGACGGTGAGCACCGTCGCGCCCGCGTCGTGGGCATCGCGGATCGCCTCGATCAGGCGGGGGTCGACCGTGCCGGTGAGCACCTCGGTGGGCGCCGCGGGAACCGCAACCAGATCGGCGTGGCGGAGTTCGGACAGGTCGTAGGCGGGGGTGACGGTCACCCCCGGCGTGGTGGAGGCCAGCGGCCTGCCCGGCTCGGCGCCACACACCTTGAAGTCGAAGCCGGGCAGTCCGTCGGCGGTGCGGTCCAGGCCGAAAACCTCGCAGACGACGCCGAATTCGAACATGGCCAGCTTCTCGAACAGCACGACGGCGACCTTCGACAACATCCACCGAGTGTAGCTGGCCGAAAATTGACGAACTATGTCAGAACAGCCACTTTCGGTTGAAAGTTGCCGATCGCAAAATTACTGCCATGCTTACCTTGTTCTTCACCCTCGCCGGGCTCGGCATCCTGATGGTGTTCATGACGCGCGGCTACGGCTGGGCCGGGTCCTCCGATGTCGTGGATCGCGACGCCCAGCGGGCCCGCGCCGAAATCGCCGCCATCGCCGGACGTGCCGACCACCGGTGAACCCGCCCGCTCGCGGTGCCCGGATACGCCCTCGCCCGACGGGGCGGTGACCCGCCGAGCCGAAGTCTCGGTCGACGCTCGAAGTGCGGCCGCCCTGGAAACGACAACGGCCGCCCGTCCGGAAGACGAGCGGCCGGGACAGCCGAGGCGGGGATCAGACGGCGTCACCCGGGCTGACACGCGGCTTGGGCGCGCGCATCCGGCGGATCTGGGAGGCGCGCACGAAGGCGTACCAGCCGAGCTTGAAGCCGGTGTCGGTGGTGTCGGGGAAACGCTCGATCACCCGGTTGTTCACCAGCTTGCCGAGGATGAACCCCTCGATCGCCATGAACAGCATCATCACCAGCATGACCAAGGTCACGATGGTCTGCAGGCCGGGTGCGGCGAACATCGACAGGATCAACACCAGCGCCATCGGCATGAACAAGCCGGCCAGGTTGCGCCTGGCGTCGACCATGTCGCGCACGAAGGCGCGCACCGGGCCCTGATCCCGGGGCAGCAGATATTTGTCCTCGCCGGCGAGCATCTTGGCGCGGCGCTCCTGCATGGCGATCTTGCGTTCGGCCGCGGCGGCCTTGCGCTCCTCGCGGGTGCCCTTCGGTCCCTTGGCGGCCTTGCGGCGCTCCCGCGCCTCCTTGGCGGTGAGCGGGGCGGGCGCGACCGGGCCGCGCTTCCTGCCCTCTGCCTCACGGCGCTTCGGGGTGGGACGGCCCTTGCCCGGGGTGGTGGCGGCGCCCGCCTTGGTCATGCTGACGGCCGCGCCGTCCTGTGCGTCCGCCGTGGACTCGGCGGTCGCGTCGGTGGGGCCGGCCTGGTCGCGACGGAACAACTTCACGCCGACCAGGCTATTCGATGGCGTGTCGCGCGCCGAAACCCGGTCGGTTTCGGTGAGGCCGTCTGCACCGGGTGACGCGGCGGTGGCAAGATGGGGAATACGAGAGGGGAATACCAGCCCGCGTAGCGGCGTTGATGCAACGGGTTGACCTCAGCTGTCCTTTAGGAGCGTTCATGACTGTGCAGAACGAGACCACGACACACGGCGTGATCCTGACCGACGCCGCCGCGAGCAAGGCCAAGGCGCTGCTGGATCAGGAGGGTCGCGACGACCTGGCGCTGCGGATCGCCGTGCAGCCGGGCGGTTGCGCGGGCCTGCGTTACCAGCTCTTCTTCGACGACCGCACCCTCGACGGCGACCTGACCGCCGACTTCGGCGGCGTGAAGCTGGCCGTGGACCGGATGAGCGCGCCGTACGTCCAGGGCGCCTCGATCGATTTCGTCGACACCATCGAGAAGCAGGGTTTCACCATCGACAACCCGAACGCCACCGGCTCCTGCGCCTGCGGCGATTCGTTCAACTGACGTCGAGATCCCCCGTATCGACGGGGGATCCCGCACGAGGTGACTCCTTCCGGCGGGCCGGTGTTGATACGGTGAGGGTGGGGACCGGTATCACCGGCCCGCGCCCTCTGCCGCCTACCGTTGAAGGGGCCCCGCCTCGTGTCTATCGCCGTGTCCGCGTCCATCGCGACCGACCACCTCATGCGTTTTCCCGGACGGTTCGCCGATGTGCTGCTGGCCGATCAGCTGGCCAATGTGTCGCTGAGTTTCCTGGTCGACGACCTGCAGATCCGCCGCGGCGGTGTCGCGGGCAACATCGCCTTCGCCATGGGTGTGCTCAATCGCACCCCGTTGCTGGTCGGTGCGGTCGGCGCCGATTTCGCCGAGTACCGGGCGTGGCTGGAGAAGCACGGAGTCGACTGCTCGACCGTGCACATCTCCGACCGGGCGCACACCGCGCGTTTCGTCTGCACCACCGATGACGACATGGCGCAGATCGCCTCGTTCTACCCGGGCGCGATGAGTGAGGCCCGCGACATCTCCATCGCGGAGCTGGCCGAGACCCACACGCTGGACCTGGTGCTGGTCGGCGCCAACGATCCCGAGGCCATGCTGCGCCACACCGAGGAGTGCCGCGAGCTCGGTATCGCCTTCGCCGCCGATCCCTCCCAGCAGCTGGCCCGCCTCGACGGCGATCAGGCGGTGCGCCTCATCGACGGCGCCGCCTATCTGTTCACCAACAAGTACGAGTGGGCGCTGCTGCTGCAGAAGACCGGCCTGACCGAGGCCGAGGTGGCCCAGCGTGTCGGTATCCGGGTGACCACCCTGGGCGCCGAGGGCGTGCTGGTCGTCGATGCCGACGGCACCGAGATCCGCGTCGGCGTCGTGCCCGAGCGGGAGAAGGTGGAGCCGACCGGCGTCGGCGACGCCTTCCGCGCCGGCTTCCTGACCGGCCACAGCGCCGGGCTGAGCCTGGAGCGCTCCGCGCAGCTGGGTTCGCTGGTGGCGGTGCTCGTCCTGGAGACCACCGGCACCCAGGAGTGGACGCTGAACAAGGACGACGCGCTCGTCCGGCTCACCGAGGCGTACGGCCCCGAGGCGGCGGCGGAGATCAAGCCGCTGCTCTGACCTGCCGCTCGAACGCGAAAACCACGACGCCCCCGGATCTTTCGGTCCGGGGGCGTCGGGTGTCCTGGGCTGCGGCGCTCAGAGATTCACCGGGTATACCGGCTCCTGGATCTCGGGCTTGATGCGGTCCTCGACGAAGATGCCGTGCCAGACCATGAAGACCAGTAGTGTCCACAGCCGCCTGCTGTGATCGGAGCGGCCCTCGCGGTGCTCGACCAGCATCGCGGTGATCGCGGCCTTGTCGAGCAGGTGGTCGGTCTGCGAGTCGGCGATCTGCGTGTGCGCCCAGTCGTAGAGTTCGGTGCCGCGCAGCCAGTGCCGCAGCGGGACCGGGAAACCGAGCTTCGCGCGGTGCAGCACGTGGGCGGGCACGATGCCCTCCAGCGCCTGGCGCAGCGCGTACTTGGTGGTCTCCTTGGTGAGCTTCTGATCGTAGGGCAGCTGCTCGGCGACCTTGCGTACCTCGGTGTCCAGGAACGGGACTCGCAGTTCGAGCGAGTTCGCCATGGTCATCTTGTCGGCCTTGACCAGGATGTCGCCGCGCAGCCAGGTGAACAGGTCCAGGTGCTGCATGCGCGCCACCGGGTCCCAGCCGCGCGACTGCGCGTAGAGCGGGGCGGTGACGTCGCGATGGGTCCACTCCGGGCGGAACTCGCGCAGCACCGAGCGCAGCTGGGCATCGCTGAAGCTGCGGGCGTTGCCGTAGTAGCGCTCCTCGAGCGTCAGCGAGCCGCGGTGCAGCAGGCTCTTGCCGCGGGTGCCGTCCGGGATGCGCTCCGACAGCTTGCCCGCCAGCCTGCGCAGCCCCTTCGGCAGATACTCGAAGGGCTTGAGCGACAACGGCTCCCGGTAGATGGTGTAGCCGCCGAACAGCTCGTCGGCGCCCTCGCCGGAGAGCACCACCTTGACGTGCTTGCGCGCCTCCTTGGCCACGAAGTACAGCGGCACCAGCGCCGGGTCGGCCACCGGGTCGTCGAGGTACCAGACGATCTCCGGGATGGCCGCGGCGAACTCGGCGGGGGAGACCACCTTGACGACGTGGCGCGCGCCGATGGCCGCGGCGCTCTCGGCGGCCACATCGATCTCGGAGTAACCCTCGCGCTCGAACCCGGTGGTGAAGGTGATCAGGTTCGGGTTGTGCCGCATGGCCAGCGCCGCGACCGCGGTCGAGTCGATGCCGCCGGACAGGAACGAGCCCACGGTGACGTCCGCGCGCATGTGCTTGGCGACGGAGTCCTCGAGCGCGGCGGCGATCTCGTTGTAGCGGGCCTGCTCGGAACCGGGCGTGAACGGGCGCACCGTGAAGCGCGGGGTGAAGTAGCGGGTGATCTCGGGCGCGGCGCCGGGACGCACCACCGCGTAGGTGCCCGACTCCAGCCGGCGGATGCCCTTGTGCAGGGTCTCCGGCTCCGGCACGTATTGCAGCACCGTGTAGTGCTCGAGGGCGCGCGGATCCAGCTCGTCGCTCAGTTTCAGCGCGGGCAGCAGGTCGAGCAGGCTCTTCTTCTCGCTGCCGAACGCCGTGCCGCCGGGGCCGGTGGCCAGGAACAGCGGCTTGATGCCGAACGGGTCGCGCGCCAGGAACAGTTCGTCGCGCTCGGTGTCCCAGACCGCGAAGGCGAACATGCCGCGCAGCTTGGCGACGGCCTCCGCGCCCCAGTAGTGGTAGGCGGCGACAATGGTCTCGGAATCGCCCTCGGTGCGGAACATCGGCTCGTCGCCGAACTCGGCGGCGTGCGCGGCCCGCAGTTCCTCGCGCAGTTCCAGGTAGTTGTAGATCTCGCCGTTGAAGGTCAGCGCGTAGCGCTCGGGAGACTCCGGCGGGCCCCAGCGCAGCGGCTGGTGGGAGTGCTCGATATCGATGATCGACAGGCGGTTGAACCCGAAGACGAGGTGGTCGTCGTGCCAGGTGCCTCGTTCGTCGGGTCCGCGATGCCGCATGCAGTGCAACGCGTTGTAGACCTGGTCCACGACCTCGGAAGTCGCCGCGTCAGCTGTCAGGAATCCGAGCAGTCCGCACACGTGTCGGCAACCTCGTTTCTCCGGTGGGGGGCGCCGCGTCGCGCGCGGTGCGAAATATCGTGTCCGAGTATGCCGCACGGGCTGGAAAGTCGCCGCATGCCCTGGTGACGGGGGCGGCCGCGGGTCGGGACGGGGGTCACGCGAGTGTCGAATGCGACCCGGCGACATAGAGGCCGCCCGTTTGGTCTACGCTGCGTAGTACTCAGGTCGTTCTCAGGCAGGTGGGTCCTCGATGGCCGCCGTCCGGAGGAAGGTCTGAACGTGTCTTTATCGTGTCGTCAGGGCGGATCGCGGCCCCGGCGGCGCACTGTCGGAATGTGTGGCGACCAGGAAGGCGTGAGCGTGGCGCACAAGGCGAGCGAAGAGATCGGGGCACGACCCGTTCGAGGTCGGCAGGGCCGCATCCTTCGGCGGGCCGGGCTGGCGGTGTCCTTGGGGATCACCGCGATGCTCGTCTCGGGCTGCTCGATCGACAATGTTTGGCTGCGGTTCGGCTGGCCCTCGGGCGTCACGCCGCAGGCGACCCGGATGCGGGAGCTGTGGACCTGGTCGATCGTCGCCGCGCTGGCGATGGGCGTGCTGGTCTGGGGCCTGACGTTCTGGACCGTGGTCTTCCACCGCAAGAAGAAGGACTCCCCGGAGTTCCCGCGTCAGACCGGCTACAACGTGCCGCTGGAGCTGACCTACACGGCGATCCCGTTCGTCATCATCGCGGTGCTGTTCTACTTCACCGTCGTGGTGCAGAACTACGTGCACGAGAAGGTGGAGGACCCCGACGTCACCGTCGACGTCACCGCCTTCCAGTGGAACTGGAAGTTCGGCTATCGCGAGGTCGACTTCAAGGACGGCTACCGCTTCGACGGCATCGACACCGCCCGTGAGGACGCCGCTGCCGAGGCGCTGAAGGCCTACGAGGAGCGCGTCGACGAAGAGCACGGCCACCCCCAGCCGGGCCCGGTGCACGGCAAGCCGGAGAACGACCTGTCGTTCCTGCACTACGACACCGTCGAGACCGTCGGCTCCAGCAGCGAGATCCCGGTCCTGGTCCTGCCGACCGGCAAGGTCATCGAGTTCCAGCTGGCCGCCGCCGACGTGATCCACTCCTTCTGGGTGCCGGAGTTCCTGTTCAAGCGGGACGTGATGCCGAACCCGAAGGAGAACAACTCCGACAACGTCTTCCAGATCACCGAGATCGAGAAGGAAGGCGCGTTCGTCGGCCGTTGCGCCGAGATGTGCGGCACCTACCACTCGATGATGAACTTCGAGGTCCGCGCGGTCTCGCCGGAGAAGTTCACCAGGTACCTGGACGAGCGCCGCGCGGGTAAGACCAACTCCGAGGCCCTGCTGGCGATCGGCGAGTCCCCGGTGGCGACCTCTACCAGCCCGTTCAACACGGATCGCTCGGTGAAGAGCGCGTCCGGCGAGTCCGAGTGAGGATTTGATCTGACATGAGGATCGAAGCGCGCATCTTCGAACTGCTGACGGTGTTCTTCATCATCGTCGCCGTCGTCTACGGTTTCTTCACCGGGCAGTCGCGCACCGGCATCGAGTGGGCGGGCACCACCGCCATCGTGCTGACCGCGGGTCTGTCGCTGATCGTCGGCACCTACTTCCGCTTCGTCGCCCGTCGTCTGGACCTGCGTCCCGAGGACTACGAGGATGCGGAGATCGCCGACGGCGCCGGTGACCTCGGCTTCTTCTCGCCGGGCAGCTTCTGGCCCATCCTGCTGGCCGGCGCCGGCTCGATCGCGGCCCTCGGCCTGGCCTTCTTCGAGCCCTGGCTGATCGGCGTCGGCGTCGTGGCCGTGGTCGCCGCGGCCGCCGGTCTGGTGTTCGAGTACCACCTCGGCCCCGAGAAGCACTGAGCCGAGTCCGGCGGGCCACCGAGCCTGTAGCACCCGAAGCAGCGCCCCACCGTCACGGTGGGGCGCTGCTTCGTTTTCCACGGCCGTCGCGCCGACCCGTGCGGTGCCCGCCGCATGACGCGGCGTCGGCGTCCGCGTGCGCACCCACGAGACGGCGAAGGCCGGATGCGTCCACCGACGCATCCGGCCTTGGATCCGGAAATCGCCCTTACTGGGCCGATTCGTAACGCAGGGCGCGCTCGGAGGCGCAGATGTCGTCGATGCTCGCCATGATGTCGCGCAGCAGCTCCGAGGGCAGCGCCGAGGGACGCAGACGGCAGGTGAAGGTGATCAGGCCGTGGTCCTCGCGCGGCAGGTTGCGGGCGGCGGCCTCGGCACGCAAATACTTCGAGCGCACGCCGTAGGTCATCGCGGAGATGACGGTGAAGCAACCGGTGCGCTCACGATGCCCGGAGAACAGGTCGTGCAGCCGGTAGAACACCGAGGAGTAGGTCGACATCGGGGCGAAGATGCCCACGCGGTAGGCCGGGCCGCGCTCGGAGGAGCTGATGACGGTGTCGGCGAGGTATTCCGCGTCGCGCAGCGTCAGCACCTTCGGCGCGAACATCAGCGCGCCCGCGGCGGCGTTGCGCACCGGCATGCCTGCGCGGCCGCTGGCATGCGAGGCGATGGCGCCCAGGCCCTTGCGGGCGCGGGTGCCGACATCGCGGCGGGCCTTGAGCGAACGGGTCGCCACGGTCGGGAACAGGCTCGACCACTGGCCGAAGCGCACCGTGCCCAGCTGCACGTGCCCGGTGCCGACCGGGCGCGCGACCTTCAGCGGCTGGGTGTCGACCCAGCGCCCGACCTGCAGCGCCGCATTGCCGGGGTGGGAGATCTCGTTCTGGGCGTGCTCGACGAAGGAATCGAAGTCCAGGAACCGGTGGGCGTCGGTGCTGAGCCAGGTGTGTTCCTTGTCGACCTCGACGGTGTCGAGGGTCAGCGCCGTGATGATGCCCGCGCGTCCGCCGGCGCCGAGGATGCGGTGGAACCGCTCGGTGTGGTGGTCGCGCCCGCAGGTGCCGATGCGGCCGTCCGGGTCGACGTATTCGAGGTCGACGACCTGGTCGATGAACAGGCCGTGGCGGTGCGAGGCGCTGGACACGCCGCCGACCGAGGCGAACCCGCCCGCGGTGATGTCGCGGTGGTCGCCGACGATCGGCAGGCCGAGGCCGTGCGCGCCGAGCCTGCGGTCGATCTCGGAGAGCTTCGCACCCGCCTGCACCCGGACCGTCTTGCGGCCGAGGTTGATATCGAGCACCGCGTTCATCCTGCGCAGCGACACCACCGCGCGATGATCGGGCACCTGCAGTCCCTCGTCGAGGACCTCGCCGCCGACGACCGTGAGACCTTCGGCGCGTACCCGCGAATCCCGAACGGTACGAACGACATCCGCGGTGTCACGAGGTAGATATTCTTCGGCGGAGACAGACTGCGACGTGCTCATGGCTCAAAACTTAACCACAGCCGAGCCACTTGTGCGCACTCGAATCCTGGACTGCGCTCAGGAGGCCAGACGGGCGATCCGGTGGTGGAACTCGCCTGCCCAGTCGATGCCGTCGAGCCGGTGGTGTTCCATCCACAGCGCGTCGAAGACGTCACGGCCCTCGGTGAAGAATCCGCCGCGCTTGTCGGCCTCGAGGACCACGCTCATGCCGGTCTCGGTCGCGATGAAGGTGACCTCGAGCTGGTTCAGGCCCGGGTAGTGCGGCGAGCCGGCGAACTCGATCTCCTGGTAGAAGGGCAGCGTCTGCGGGGTGTTGTGCACCCGGCCCTGCTCGACGTCGGCGCTGCGCAGGTGAAAGCCCAGACGCTCCACCGCCTCCAGCGCGATGTGCTGGGCCGGGAGCGCGCCCACGCCGATCGGGTCGGTGTCGGCTGCGTCGACCGCGTCCCTGATGCCGACCCCGGTGCGCAGCGAGACCACGGTGCCGGGCAGGTGCCTGCCGTTGTAGAACGTAATGGGGGTTTCCATCGGCGCGCGCGCGGCGAACGGGAACGACAGTTCGGCCTCGGCCGGCAGATGGAAGGGGCCGGTCACCCCGGTCGGGGCGAAGCCGAAATCGCTCACCCCCTCATGGTCTTCGTATTCCTGCTCGACACGGGTGACGAACTCGACGCCGATGTGGTCGATGTCCTGAGCGACCCGGCCACCGCGCAGCCGGATCGTCCCCTCGACCACGCCGCCGGGTTGCACACCCGGGGTGAACAATTCGGTTTCGACCTCGGCCCCGCCGACACCGACGGCGGCAAGCAATTTCTTGAACATGCCGGGAAGCATGGCGTGCAGACCTGAAGAAGATCTTGCGGTCGGCTTACGTTGTGAGCAACGTCATTTCGGGCCGGGTATGCTTCCGAAACGAGAAAGGCTCCGGAACCACGAGGGTTCCGGAGCCTTCGCCGAAAAGTCGCTCAGCTCGCCGCGGAGTCGGGGATGCGGGTCGCCTCCGGCCGGGACCCGGACGGGGCGCCCTTGAGGCTGTGCGCGTAGACGTCCACGTATTCCTGGCCGCTCATCCGCATCAATTCGTACATCACCTCGTCGGTGACGGCGCGCTCCACGAAACGGTTGCCACCCATGCCCTCGTAACGCGAGAAATCGATCGGGGCGCCGAATTTCACGGTCACCTTGTGCCTGCGCCAGCGGAACGGTCCGGGCGGGGACACCTTGTCGGTGCCGATGACCGCCACCGGGATCACCGGCACGCCGGTCTCCAGCGCCAGCCGCGCCATGCCGGTCTTGCCCTTGTACAGGCGGCCGTCCGGCGAGCGGGTGCCCTCCGGATAGAGGCCGACCAGCCTGCCCCGGTCGAGCAGCTTGCGGGCGGCGTTGAGCGCGTCCTCGGCGGCGTCGGCGCCGCTGCGGTCGATGGGGTACTGGCCGGTGCCGCTGAAGAAGAACTTCTGCAGACGGCCCTTGATCCCCGGCGTGGTGAAGTACTCGGCCTTGGCCAGATAGTTGATCCGGCGCGGGCTCATCAGGGGAGCGAAAAGCCAGTCGGCGAAGGAAAGGTGATTACCCGCCATGATCGCCGGGCCGTCGGCCGGAATATTCTCCAGCCCCTCGACGGTCGGGCGGTTGTAGACATGGATGAAAGGCCCCAACAGCACGAATTTCAGAAGCCAGTAGAACATGACATCCTTCCCCCAGGGGACCGGGATCGATGGGTGGCCGACGTGCGACATGTGCGACTTTACCGCTGGTCGGAGTACTCATCCAACCACGGAGGTTGCTGTGGTCGGGATCAGCCGCGCCGCGTCGCCCCGGTCTGGTCACACTTCGGTTACCGGCGAGTTGCGAGCGCGTTCCGGATATTGTCCGCGAAGCCGTTTCAGCGACCGGAACCGGTCTCCGATATTGCGGCCCGGGCGAGTTCGGCGGCACCGATCTCCCCGGCCGCCTCGCCCAATTGCGTGGTTCTGATGCGCGCCAGCGGACGGTGTCCGGCGCCGGTGACCGAGCGGGCGTATTCTTCGCGCGCCTCGTCCAGGAACAGCGGGGCCGAACTGCTCACCCCGCCCGCGACGACGATCAGATCCGGATCGAAGATGTCGCTGACGAACGCCAGGCCGAGGCCGAGCCAGCGGCCGAAATCGGCGACCGCCGCCTCCGCCACCGGATCGCCGTCCTGCGCCGCGCCCGCCACCCGCCTGCCGGTGAGCGCGCCGGGTTCGGCGGCCACCTCGGCGGCCAGCAGCGTCGATTCGGACGGGTCGGTGGCCAGCATCTCGATGGCGGTCTCGGCGAGCGCGGTGCCGCTGCAGTAGCGCTCCCAGCAGCCGCGCTTGCCGCAGGCGCAGAAGCGGCCGTTCGGGACGACCTGCAGATGACCGAGTTCGGGGGCCACGCCGTGGGTTCCGCGATAGAGCGTGCCGCCGATCAGCAGGGCCGCGCCGATCCCGGTGCCGATCGCGACCAGGACGACATTGTGCCCACCGGCCGCCGCGCCGAACCGGTACTCGGCCCAGGCCGCGGCGTTGGCGTCGTGCTCGAGGATGACCGGCAGGCCGAGCCGTTCGGTGAGCTGCTTCGCGACCGGGGCGTCGCGCCAGGGCAGATGCGGGGCGAATCGGACGGTATGGCGGTGTTCGTTGACGAAACCGGCGACGGCGAGACCGACCGCGGCGACGGGGTGTCGCGCGCGAAGTTCCCGCACGGCGCGGTCGAGGGCGTCCTCGAGCGCGCGGGCGCTGTGCGGGGTGGGGGACTGCACGGTGTCGAGTACCTCGCCGCCCGCGTCGACCACGGACGCGCGGATGTTGGTGCCGCCGACATCGATGCCGACGGTGAGGGGTGCGCCGGTCACGTCAGGTCCTGATCGTCACGGGGATGGCGGTGTAGCCGGAACGTTTGCGCGGCTGGGGCCCGCGCCGCGCGGAGCGGGACGGATCGCCCACGCCGCCGGGTCGGCCTTCGGATCGGTCGTCGGCGGGTCGTCGCGCGGTCTTCTGCGTGGCATGCGACGTCGCGGTTGTCGCGGCCCCGAGGTCAGCGGCAGCGTCGGGATCACCGGCGGAGTCGGGTCCGTCGTCCGGGTGGCCGACGGGGTTCGGGTTCGGCCCGGCCTTCCCGCTCGACGTCCGGGCCGCATCGTGCTCCGGCGAGGTGCCGGTGGGCGAGCCGCGGTGGTGCCGCTGGGTGTCGTCCTCGGTCGGCAGGACCGGTTCGACGGGGGCGCCGGCGAGGGCTTCGCGCAGGACGGTGACGATGGCCGTGCCGTGATCGGCGAGTGCGGTCAGCACGTCGTGGTGCTCGCCGCGGAGCAGGGCGGCGGTCGCGCAGACCGGGCACCAACTGCAACTCGACCACTCGGGCCGGTCCTCCGCCGCGCCGCGCAACGCGGGCTCGACCCGTTCCAGCACGGTCTCGGCGAGCACGCGCAATTCTTCGGCGAATTCGGTGAAAGCGTCGGGGCGGTGTTCGTGTGCGGAAGGTCGGGGCACGTCAGCGGCCTTCCGTGCTCGTCGGCCACACTGCCGGATCGGGGCGGAATCGCACCACCAGACAGCCGGTGTCCAGCTCGGCCTCGGAGACCGTGCACCGCCGCAACACCGGGGCCAGGCGCACCCGGCGCCGCACCCCGTCCGCTCCCACGATCAAATCGTCCTCCACTCGTCCCAGGCGCAGCGTCGCCGGATCGACGACGGGCAGCCGCATCCACAACGCGTACACCGAGTCCACGCCGGTGCCCGACTCCCATCGAACCACCGGCTCACCGGAACGCACGTCGACACGCGTCGGGGCGTCGTCGGGTCCGGGTTCCCGAATCGGGCCTCCTTCAATCGAATCGGTGGCCCGCGCCTCGTAGGCAACGGCCGTAGCCGGCGTGTCGGGCTGCCAGAATGCCGGTGTCACCGCTGTCAGCGCGTCGGGGCCGACCGGCTCCCGCCCCGTGTGCGTGGCCACCATGAGCGCGACGTCGTCGAATTCGGTGCGCAGTTCGTCGATGACGGCCAGCTGATCGGCGCGCCGGTTGAGGTACCAGTGCACGGCGGGGTGGGCGGCCTCCAGCGGGCCCGCGGGAGCGGGCGTCGCGGGCAGCACCTTGTTCACCACGACCGCGTCCAGTCGCAGGCCGAGCAGGGCGGCGGCGGACCGGACCCGGCGGGTCTCGGCGACGGCGACCCGCTCGGGCGCGGTGACCAGGCGCAGACCGGTGCGCTCGTGATCGGCCAGCAGGTCGCGTACCCGGGTCACCGCGGTGACGATTCGCTCGACGGTGGCCGCCAGCACCGCGCGCCGGGGATCGAAGCCGGTCATGCTCATGGCGCGCGCGTGCGGGGGCCAGAGGCGCTCGAGATAGTCGAGCAGCGTCTGCGGGGCGGTGACGATGCGCAGCATGTCGGCCGAGGGCGGGCAGTCGACGACCAGCACGCTCCAGTCGGCGTCCTCGGCGAACTCCGTCAGCTCGATGAGCGCGAGCAGTTCCTGCACGCCGGGCAGGCCGGTCAGCTCGGCCGGATCCAGTGCGGCGGGATCGATGCCGTAGGCGTGGCTGTGCGAGCCGCCCGCGGACAGCATCGCGGTCACTTCCGTGAACCGGTCCTCGAGCAGGGCCAGGGAGTCGAGTTCGATCACGTCCAGGCCGGGCTCGATCCGGGCGATGCCGGTGACCGTGCCCGGATCGTGCGGGAACCGGAAACCCAGCGCATCGCCGAGCGAATGCGCCTGATCCAGCGAGGCCAGCAGCACGTCCTCACCGGCGCGGGCGTAGGAGAACGCGCTCGCGCAGGCGAGGGTGGTCTTGCCGACACCGCCCTTGCCGACGAACAGTTCGAGCCGGGTGCGCCGCGGCCCGTGCTGTGCGGCCGTCAGCCTTCGACCCGTTTCTTCAGTTCCTTGAGGGCCGTGTCGGTGATGACCTTCTCGGCCTTGCGCTTGAACATGCCGATCATGGGGATGTTCAGATCGACGGTCAGCTCGTAGACGACCTCGGTGATTCCGCCGGCTCTCTCCCGTAGCAGGTAGCTGCCGTCCTGGGCCTTCTGGAGCTCGCCCTCGAGCAGCCGCCAGCTCACCGCGAGGGCATCGGGGTGCCAGGCGTAGGACAACACGTAGGTGTCCTTGACGACACCCGCGTCGAGCACGAAGCGCGCGGTGCGGGCCAGTCCGTCGGCGCCCAGGTCGAGCACCTCGACGGATTTGGCCGCCGCCACCCACTCCGGATAGGACTCCAGATCGGCGATGACGGCCATCACCTGCTCGGCGGGGGCCTCGATGAGGATCGACCTCTGGGTCCGGTCGGCCATGGGGGTCAGCGGTTCCTTTCCGGCGACGATGCGGGTGGTTCCGGGTGACGAGTGGTCAGGCGGCGGGAGTGACGCCGGCCGGGCGTCCGGCCTCCAACAGCGCCTTGACCTCGAACGACATCTTCTTGCCCGCGATCCGCCTGGCCCGGTTCGCGGCGGCGAGCGCGCGGGGCGCGCGGGCCTGCTGTGGCTCGGGTTCGCCGTGCAGGAAGTAGTGCAGGATAACCCCGTCCAGCGAGGGCTCGAGCCACACTTCCATCGTGCCGGTCAGCGGACCGCGCACGAGCCAGCGAATGCCCTTGTCGCCGCGGTCTTCCCGCACCTCGAGCTGGAGGTCCGGCCACCACCGGCGCCACCGGCTCCGATCGGCCAGCACCTCGGCGACGGCAGCGCCGGAGGCGACGACGAAGGTCTGGTCGGCGACCTGAATGCTGCTCACTCCGCTGAGCGTAATGGATGCCTCCGTCACACCGACGGGGCATGTCGGTGTGCGGGCGCCCGCACGATCAGCGCAGGAGCTCGCGCAACCGCGCGCCGATGGCGTCCCAATGCCAGTGCTCCTGGACCCAGGCTCGGCCCGCCGCACCCATCGTGGCGGCGGCGTCGCGGTCGGACAAGATCGACACGACCGCGTCGGTGATCTCCTCCACGCGCCTGCCGTCGACCACGCGTCCGGTCTCGCCCTCGCGCACGGTCTCCGGCGCCCCACCGGAACGGCCCGCGACGACCGGGACGCCGGTGGCCGAGGCCTCCAGGTACACGATGCCGAGTCCTTCGACGTCCAGGCCCGCGCCCCTGGTGCGGGCCGGCATGGCGAACACGTCGGCGATGGTGTGGTGGGCGGCCAGTTCGGCCGAGGGCACCCGGCCGGTGAACACGACATCGCCGGACAGGCCGAGCGACTGCGCGAGGCCGCGCAGTCTGTCCTCGTAGGGGCCGCCGCCCGCGATCACCAGTACCGCGCCGTCGACCCGGGTGCGGATCGCGTGCATGGCCACGATCAGTGCGTCCTGCCCCTTGCGCGGCACCAGCCGGGACAGGCACAGGATGGTCGGCCGGTCGCCGAGTCCGTAGCGGGCGCGCAGTTCCGCACGCGCGGCCGGATCGGGATGGAACACCTCGGGATCGACGCCGGGCGGCAGGTATTCGAGCGCGGCGTTCGCACCGAACGCGGAGGCGAACCGGCCACGGGTGTACTTGCTGACGTAGGTGACCACGTCGGTGCTCTCGCCGATCGCCCGCAGGGCCTGGCGCGCGCCGGGCAGCATCGACCAGCCGACCTCGTGACCGTGGGTGCTGGCCAGCACGCGTTCGGCGCCGGCCCGGCGTAGGCCGGGGGTGAGCAGAGCCAGCGGCGCGGCGGCGCCGAACCACACGGTGTCGCACTTCTCCTCGCGCAACAGCCGGGCGGCGCGGCGCGCGACGGCGGGCGTCGGAAGCATGAGCGTGGTGGGGTGGCGGACCACCCGGAACTTCTGATTCGCGTCGAATTTCACGTGCGAGTCACCGCGCCAGCGTGGTGCGTAGACCACCAGATCCTCGGGGGGCAGCTGTCCGGCGAGTGCCTGCAGATACGACTGGATACCACCCGGCCGAGGCGGGAAATCGTTGGTAACCAGCAGGGTTCGGGCCATACCGGACAACCTACTCGGCGCGCGCCCGCCCGCGCCGCCGTGGTCGCGGTCGCGCACAGCCACCGCGGCGGCGAGCTGGTGACCACTGCGCGACACGATCGGCGGACCGGAGCCGCGCGCGCCGAGCCCCGGAATCCGGCTCGGGTTCGTCGCGCGGCGCTAGCGCGAGCGGTCCGCGACCCAGGAACGCCACTGCTCGACGAAACGCGCGCGGCCGGTGCCGAGCACTTCGCGCAGGAGGTGATCCTCGTCCGCCCGGGTGCCCGCGGCGAGCGCGCGGTACAGGCGCAGCAGCTGGGTCTCGTCGCCGCCACCGGCGACGAACGCGCAGATCGTCCACGCCTGCTCGTAGGACTCGACTGCGTCACGACCGGTGAACGCCGGGTCGTCCGGGAGATCGGCGGGCAGCTCGCCCGCACGTGCGGCCGCGCGCACGGTCGGCGCGATCTCGGCGAAGGTGTGGCCGAGGCCGCGGTGGGCGACGTACTCGGCGAAGCCCTCGACCAGCCACTGCGGAGCGGCCCCCGCGGTGTGCGCGCGGGTGGCCAGGTGGATGAGTTCGTGGCGCAGGACGGTGCGCAGCTGGTCCGGGTTCAGTCGCCTGCCTGCGTCCGGTGCGAAGACGACCCGCTGACCTGTCGGGGGAGTGCCGAAACGGAACGGGTCGGAGTACGCGGCGGCGGCGATCTCGGACGATGTCGCGGCAGGCCCGGCGTCGCTGTCGCTGTCGTTCGCCGAGCCCGGGCCCGGGTCGGGCGCGGGGGCGCGGAGGAGGGCGGCGAACTCGGTGCGATCGGCGGCGACGGCGATCACGGCGCGGCGGGTCCACGCGGTGTCGGCGGCGTCCCAGTAGCCGGCGACGGCGGACAGGGCGGCGGGCAGCTCGGCGGCCAGTCGACCGGCGAGTTCGTCGTGCCCCGGATGGGCCAGGACGACGGCGCCGGTATCCGGTGGGTGGATCTCGCGCAGTT
Source organism: Nocardia higoensis NBRC 100133 (assembly GCF_000308595.1). Lineage (GTDB taxonomy): Bacteria > Actinomycetota > Actinomycetes > Mycobacteriales > Mycobacteriaceae > Nocardia > Nocardia higoensis. Next base: position 26,975 of record NZ_BAGA01000059.1, read on the forward strand.
CGCCGAACGGGGCCATGATCCGGCGCACGGGCTCGAGCCGAGCGCTGTCGGGTGCCGGGAGCGATGTCGCGGGTTCCGGGAGCAGGCGGACCAATGCGCAGCCGGAGACGGTCAGCAGGGCGATCGCCGCCACCGTGAGCAGGAAGTGCGCACGATCGCGAGCGGCTCGGGGACCGGCGTGGTGGCGTTCGGTCACGCCGGGATCAGTAGCGCCGCGCGGAGTGGTACGGCGTGGAACCCATCGGGGCCACGGCCACCGGCACACCGAAGGTGGAGGCGTGCAACATCATTCCGTTGCCGGCGTAGATACCGACGTGGGAGATGTCGGAGTAGAAGAACACGACGTCACCGGGCTGCAGATCGTCCTTGTCCACGGGGGTGCCGTAGGCCGCCTGGGCCGAACTGGTGCGCGGCACGTTCTTGCCGACCTGCTTGAACGCCCATTGCACCAGGCCGGAGCAGTCGAACTGGTCGGGGCCGGTGGCGCCCCAGACATACGGGTCGCCGACCCGGGTGAGACCGGCGGCCAGCGCGCTGGTGCCGCTGCCGGGGACCAGGCCCTGCAGCAGCGTGTCGCGGTCGAAGCCGGGCGGGAAGGGCGAGCCGGCCAGTGTCGAGCGATCCGACGCCGACAGCGCGCCCCACGCCTGCACGACCTGGGCGATGGCGCCGGCGAGTTCGCTGCGCTTGCGCTCGAGGTCGGCGCGCACCTCGTCGGCCTTGCGCGCGGCCTCGTGGGCGGCGTCGGCGGCGGCACGGGCGGTGTTCTCGGCGGCCACCGCCGCGTCGTTCGCCTTCTTGAACCGGCGGAGTTCATCGGTGGTCTGGGCGGCGAGCACGTCCATCGTGGACATCCGGTCCAGCATCTGCTGTGGTGAGTCGCTCACCAGCACGGCGAACATGCGATTGGTGCGCACGCCCTGGTAGGCGGCGATGGCGGTGCGATCGATGACCGGCTGGAAGGCGCGGACCTCCGCGCGCGCGGCCTCGACCACGGCGGTGCGTGCGGCGAGTTCGGCGTCGGCGGCCCGCTGGACGGCGAGCTTGGCGTCGAGATCCTCCTGCGCGCCGAGCGCCTGCTGATTGAGCTGCTCGGATTGGCGGGACAGGTCGATCATGCTCTGCACCGCCTCGCTCGCGGTGCTCGGCATCGCGACCGGGTCGGCCAGGGCGGGAGATCCGGTGGACAGTCCGGTGGCAAGAACACCGACGGCGAATACGCCGCAGAGCAGGCGCTTGGTGCGATAGGTGCGCTGATCGACTGCCACAGCCCGACGTGCTCCTTCGTTGCCGAAGCGCTCGGATCCGGCGAAGGTCACCGGTCCACACTCCGTTCGGTCTCGATTAGATTACGAAACGGCAGCGGCTCGTGTCCAGGTGGACACGAGCCGCTCTGCCGTAGCGGTCGATTCGCCGTGTAGGGGGCGAATCGCTGCCGGTGGATCAGTACCGGCGAGCCCCCGCGAAGGGCATGGAGGAGATCGGCGCGACATTCACCGGGGTGCCCGCGGTGGCCGCGTGCACGACATTGCCGTTGCCCGCGTACAGACCGGAGTGGCCGCCGCCGTAGAAGGAGACCATGTCGCCGGGGCGCAGGTCGTCGATCGAGACAGGCGTGCCCGCGGCCAGCTGCGCGCCGCTGGTGCGCGGGAGTTCCTTGCCCGCCTGACGGTAGGCCCACTGGACCAGGCCGGAGCAGTCGAAGGCGTTCGGGCCCGCGGCGCCGTAGACGTAGGGGGAGCCCACCTTGGACAGCGCGGCGTCCAGCGCCACCTCGCCCAGCGTCTTCTGCGGCGCCACGAACGGCGGCGGCGTGAACGGCGCGGCGGGTGTTGCCGGCTCGATGCCGGGGATGCCCGAGGGGATCGGGATCTCGTTCGGCACCTCGAAGACGCCGACGCCGGGGATGTTCACCGGCTGGGCCGAGGCCGTGGCCGGAAGGAGGAACGCGCCGATGGTGGCAGCGCCGATCGCTCCGGCGGCAACGGCACGCCGCGCCTGCCGTTTGACGGTGTTGGTCGCCATGTTGCGGTTACTTCCAATCTGCCCCACGACGCCACACCCGAGTGGTGCGGCGGACTGCGACGAACGCACCGGATCGGTGCGTCGAACTCCGCGAGGTCTCGGAACGATTACGAACCGATCACGGAAGTTTGTAAAGCCGTCCGGCCGCCGAACGCGCAATTACCGATCTTGGAAGCGAAATTTCATGCGACATATCTCACAACGATCACGAAACGATGACGGGAACGTTTCACCGCCCGATTCGTCCTCGCTGCGGCCAGGTCGACATGCCGAGGAGGCGATGGTTCGGACCGGTTGGACAGCTGATATATCCCCAGCTCGAGGCGATATCGGTGACGTGCTGCGGGTGCCGGTTCTGGACAAGCGTACAAGTCTGTGCCGAACCGGTCCGGCCGGTCGGTTCGATCGAGTTCGGCGGGCTCGGACACGCCCGGATTTTGATAGTTTCCACCGTCGATTGTGAGCTGCACCACTTTTTGTTTTTCTAGATCATTTATCTGTGCCGGCCCGGAAAAAACGTCGTGTTATTACTCGGTCCAGTAGTCCTGACAGTTGTCGGATGATCTCTGTCGGAGGTTCGCCCTACGCTGACCGCCGTGCCCGACTCCGAACCCCTCGCCGCCCGGCAGTTGGCCTTCGACGAGCTGGACACCCCGCTCTACGACACCACCTTCGTCGTCGTCGACCTGGAGACCACCGGCACCAGCCCGGAAGGCGATGCCATCACCGAGATCGGCGCGGTCAAGGTGCGCGGCGGCGAGGTGCTGGGGGAGTTCGCCACGCTGGTCGATCCCGGTCGTGCCATCCCACCCGAGGTCGTGCGGATCACCGGCATCACCACCGCCCTGGTCTGCGCGGCGCCGCGCATCGAGGCGGTGCTGCCCGCGTTCCTCGAGTTCGCGGCGGGGGCGGTGCTTGTCGCCCACAACGCCCGCTTCGACACCGCCTTCCTGCGCGCGGCCGCCGCTCGCAGCGAACTGCCGTGGCCCGGCGCCCCGGTGCTGTGCACGGTGAAGCTGGCCAGGCGGGTGCTCGGCCGAGACGAGGCCCCGTCGGTACGGCTGTCCGCCCTGGCCCATCTGCTCGGCGCGAGCACCCGGCCGACCCACCGTGCCCTCGACGATGCCCGCGCCACCGTGGACGTGCTGCACGCCCTCATCGGCCGGGTCGGCAATCAGGGCGTCCACAGCCTGACCGAACTACTCGACTACCTGCCCGATGTCACCTCGGGGCAGCGCGCCAAGCGGGTGTTCGCCACCGGCCTGCCCGCCGAGCCGGGGGTGTATCTGTTCCGCGGCCCCTCCGACGAAGTCCTCTATATAGGGACGGCGGTGAATCTGCGCCGCCGCGTGCGTACGTACTTCACCGGATCGGAGACCCGCGGCCGGATGAAGGAGATGGTCGCGCTCGCCGGCCGGGTCGATCACGTGGTGTGCGCGCACGGCCTCGAAGCCGGAGTGCGGGAATTGCGGCTGCTCGCCGCGCACGCGCCTCCGTACAACCGGCGCTCCAAATTCCCCAAGCGCGCCTGGTGGATCACGCTGACCGAGGAGGCCTTCCCGCGCTTCGCCGTGGGCCGCACACCCGCGCCGGATGCGCTGGGCCCGTTCAATTCCCGCACCGACGCCGCCGACATCGCCGCCACCCTGGCCGAGCACGCCGGCCTGCGCACGTGCACCACCCGGCTCACCCGTGCGGCGACCCACGACTGCCCGCCCGCCGTGGTCGGCGGATGCCCGGCCGCTCGCGCACGCGAAAAGCCGCTCACCGCCGGGCAATACGCGCCGAGGGTGGCGGCTGTCCGGGAGCTGATCGCAGGCCGCGACGACAGCCTGCTCACCGCCGTGCTCGACCTGATCGAATCCTATTCCCGCGCAGAACGCTTCGAGACCGCCGCACGCCTGCGCGATCGGGCCGCCGCCCTCATCCGGGCCCTGCGCCGCACCCAGCGCCTGGCCGCCCTCACCCGCATCGCCGAACTGATCGCCGCGCACCCCGACGGCGCGGGCGGCTGGGAATTCGCCGTCATCCGCCATGGCAGGCTCGCCGCCGCGGGCGTCGCCCGCCGCGGCACACCCCCGATGCCCGTGGTGGACCACCTCGTCGCCGCCGCCGAGACCGTCGTCCCCGACGGACGCCCCGTTCTCCTGACGCAAGCGGCCCTACCCCGCACGGCGGTCGGTATGCCGAAGCACGCCGGTGGACCGGGCGGTGATCGCGTGCGGACCGGCGCTGGGGTACCTACTGCCGTGCCGACCGGTGATCGCGGGCCTGCCGGTGTCGATATGCCGGCCTTTGTCGGCCTGCCCAGCGATGTCACGATGCCTACTCATGTCGGCTCGGCTGCCGGTGCCGGGGTGCCCGCCGAGGAAGTCGTCGAGTGGGTGGGACCGCCGCTGCTCGGCGCGTCGCCGGAGGAGGTCGGGCTGGTGGCGCGCTGGCTGGAACGGCCGGGGGTGCGCATCGTGCGGACCACGCACGGCTACCACGAGCCCCGGTGCGGTGCGGGGCGGCTGCTGGCTTGGGCGGAGACCGCCGAGGCCGCGGCGCGGGCGCGGCCCGAGGGCGCGGACTACATGGAGCAGACCGGGTGAACGGTTCGGCCGGGGACGCCGGATGACGCCCGGCCCTCGGCGAGCGACCGGCGATCGGATCGCGATCGTTCGAGCGCTGCCATGCGCGCGGCCGGGCGTGCGATGCCGCGCGCACTAGGCTGAGCCCATGATTAACGCGATCGTGCTGATCCACGCCGACAACGCCCGTATCCCGGAGACCGCGCAGGCCGTGGCCGATACCGAGGGCGTGACCGAGGTCTACTCCTGCGCCGGTGACGTGGACCTGATCGCGATGGTGCGGGTGCGTGACCACGAGCAGATCGCCGAGGTGGTCACCGGGCGGATCGACAAGGTGCCCGGTGTCGAGCGCACCACCACGCACATCGCCTTCAAGTCCTACTCGCGCGCGGACGCCGAGGACGGGTTCTCGATCGGGGAGTGAGCCCGCCCGCCGAGGGCCCTACGCAGCTGAGGGCCCTACGCGTCGCCGAGGGAATTGGTCAGCTTCACCCAGCGGTCGAGCAGTTCGGCCGCCTTGCCGCTGTCGATGGCCGCCGCGGCCCGTTCGACCGCCGCGCCCAGCGCCTCGTGCACATCCATGTCCACATCGCCGGCGCCGCGGGACAGGTCGTAGGCGACGATCGCGGCCGCCGAGTTCACCAGCACCGCGTCGCGGACCGCGCCGGTGGTCCCGGCCAGCACCGAACGCGCGACGCCCGCGTTGACCTCCGCGTCGCCGCCGCGCAGAGCGTCGAGGTCCACCCGGGCGATGCCGAGGCGGGTCGGGTCGATGGTGGTACTGCGCTTGCGCCCGCCCGCGACGATCCAGGCCTCGGTGACATCGGAGATGGTGATCTCGTCGAGGCCGTCGGCACCGCGCACCACCAGTGCGCCCGCGCCGCGCTCGGCGAACACCCCGGCGATCACCTCGAGCAGTTCGGGAAAGGCGCAGCCGATGAGCCCCGCGCGCGGCCGGGCCGGGTTGGTCAGCGGACCGAGCACATTGAAGACGGTGGGGATGCCGATCTCTCTGCGGGCCGCGCCCGCGAAGCGCAGCGCCGGATGGAAGACGGGCGCGAAGCAGAAGCCGATGCCGACCTCGCGCACGCAACGCGCCACCGCGTCCGGGCCGAGGTTCAGTTTCACCCCGAGCGCCTCGAGCACATCGGCGCCGCCGCTCTTGGACGAGGCCGCGCGATTGCCGTGCTTGACCACCGGCACCCCGGCGGCGGCGACCACGATCGAGGACATGGTGGAGATGTTCACCGAGCCGGACCGGTCGCCGCCGGTGCCGACGATGTCGACCGCGTCGCCGTCGATGCTCACCAGGCGCGCGTGCTCGAACATGCCCCTGGCCAGACCGTCGAGTTCGGCGGGAGTGGGCACCTTGATCTTGATCGCGACTCCGAAGGCGGCGATCTGGGCGCTGGTGGCGTTGTCGGACATGATCTCGTCCATCACCCAGGCGGTGTCGGCGGCGGTCAGGTCGCGCCCGTCGGCGAGGGCACCGAGGACCTGCGGCCAGTCGCGCGCGCGGTCCCGTTCGGCACGTTCGGCTTGCGCTTCCGGGAGCTGACCGCTCATCTTCTGTTCCTTCCGGCACACGTCCGGGCCGATCGGCGCGGAATCGCGTGCGCATCGAGATCCGACACGTGAACCGATCGCTGGGGAGGCCGGTTCTGTCGAGCAGCCTAGTGTGCGCGCGTTCCGGACGGGATCGAGTATCAGCGCGCCGCCGCCCGATGTCGCATCACATCCCGCCCGATGTCGCTCACATACGGCCGAGTGCGCATCGGATCCGGTCGATGCCGCATCGCATCGGGTCAGGAGTGCCCCACATCCGCTCGCGGCCGCATCACATCCGGTCAGGAGCGCCTGCCATCCGCTCGAGGCGGCGTCCGCATCCGCTCAGGGGAGCGCCTCACCTCCGTTCGGGGCGCGTCGCCTCCGTTCGGGGCGCGTCGCCTCCGGCCGGGGCGCGTCACATCGGAGCCGGGGCGAGCCGTCACGTCCGGCCCGGAGGCTGCATCACGTCCCATCCGTCGGCGTGCCCGTCATTGCGCTGGGCCAGCCCGGCCATCCTCGAGCGCTCCTGCGAGCAGCGCAGCGCGTCGACCGGCTGGGCCCGCCAGAGCACGAGCCGCATCCACTCGCCCTCGGGCGTGGGGGAGCCGGGGACGGGGGCGTAGCCGTCCTGCGCGGCGATCTCGCACACCCGCTGCACCCGGTCGGCGGGTACACGCAGATGGTGGCGCAGCAACGCGGGCCGCGCGGCGTCGAGCCCGTCGGCGCGGTCGAGCGCGGTCGAACACGCCTCGGCGTCGTCGAAACTCTCGGCGACCACCACGAGATCGGCGCGCCCGGGATCGAGTATCTCCTCTGCGGCGTGCCCGGCGAGCCGCCGCCAAATCCGTCCGATCGGTGATCGCCCGGCCACGTGTACTCCTCGTGTCGAAGTTCTGCGCTCGGTCTCAGGTTTTCCACATATCAGCCTGTCATGCTGGTGTCGGCCCCGATGGGGCGCGCGTGGTCGAGACGATCTCCCCGCCTGCCTTTTCCGACACGTCGGGCCCACTTTCCGACCCCGGTACTCGCGTCGTACTACGAAGAGTCATACTTACCCCTGTGACGACCGCAGTAGGGACCCCAGGATCGGCCATTACTCAGCGTGTGCATTCGCTGAACCGGCCCAACATGGTCAGCGTCGGTACCATCATCTGGCTGTCGAGCGAGTTGATGTTCTTCGCCGGCCTGTTCGCTATGTACTTCGTGGCGCGTGCGCAAGCACAGGGCAACTGGCCGCCGGAACCGACCGAGCTGAATCTCGGGCTCGCCGTGCCGGTCACCGCCGTGCTCGTGGCGTCGTCGTTCACCTGCCAGATGGGCGTGTTCGCGGCCGAGAAGGGCGACGTGTTCGGCCTGCGCCGCTGGTACCTGCTGACGCTGGCGATGGGCGCGTTCTTCGTGGCCGGTCAGGGGTACGAGTACTACCACCTGGTCCACGAGGGCACCTCGATCTCCAGCAGCGCCTACGGCTCGGTGTTCTACATCACCACCGGCTTCCACGGCCTGCACGTCATCGGCGGTCTCATCGCCTTCGTCTTCCTGCTGATCCGCACCAAGGTCAGTAAGTTCACCCCGGCGCAGGCCACCGCCGCGATCGTCGTGTCGTACTACTGGCACTTCGTCGACATCGTCTGGATCGGTCTGTTCGCCACGATCTACTTCGTTCGCTGAGTTGCCGGGGACCGGCGTCGGACGGTACGACGCCCGGACTCCACACTTCGCACAAGTCGGTTCCGTCTACTCCAAAGGGACACAGATGAGTTCATCTCCCCCGTCAGCGCCAGAGCCCGCCAGCCCCGGGAACGGCCAGGCCAGCAAGACCCGCAAGCAGCGCCGCACTCGTCGTCGCGTCGCGGGCGGGCTCGCGCTCCTGGTGGGCCTGGTCGGAGCCGGCTTCCTCGCTACCGCGTTGACCCCTGAGCCTCAGGTCGCCACGGCGCATCAGGACCAGTCCGCGCTGATCCGCGAGGGACAGCAGCTCTACGACACCTCCTGCGTCACCTGCCACGGTGCCAACCTGCAGGGCGTGCAGGATCGCGGCCCGAGCCTCATCGGCGTCGGCGAAGCCGCGGTCTACTTCCAGGTGTCCTCCGGGCGTATGCCGCTGGCCGCCAACCAGGCGCAGGCCACGCGCAAGCCCCCGAAGTTCGACGCGAACCAGATCGACGCGCTCGGCGCCTACATCGCCGCCAACGGCGGTGGCCCCAGCGTCGTGCGCGACGCGAACGGCGAGATCGCCCAGGAGTCCCTGCGCGGTGGCGACCTCGGCCGCGGTTCCGAGCTGTTCCGGATGAACTGCGCGTCGTGCCACAACTTCACCGGCAAGGGCGGCGCGCTGTCCTCCGGCAAGTACGCGCCGCCGCTGGCCCCCGCCAGCGAGCAGCAGATCTACGCGGCCATGCTGACCGGCCCGGAGAACATGCCCAAATTCTCCGACCGTCAGCTGACGCCGGAAGAGAAGCGCGACATCGTCGCCTACATCAAGAACGCGACCGAAGAGGCCACCCCGGGTGGCTACGGACTCGGCGGCTTCGGTCCTTCCACCGAGGGCCTGACCATCTGGATCGTCGGCATCGTGCTCACCGTGGGTGCGGCGATGTGGATCGGATCCCGATCATGAGCGAACAGGAGCGAGACGTGAGCCGGCCGGACGAGGGGCCAGAACTGTCGAAGGAGCCGGTGAACACCCCGGCCGACCCGACCGAGGACGAGCTGGACGCGATGACGCGCGACGAACTCGTCGCGCTCGGCACCAAGCGGGACGGCGTCGAGGTCGTCTACCGCGCCGAGCGCTTCCCGGTCCCGGGCACCCGGGCCGAGAAGCGGGCCGAACGCCAGGTGACTTTCTGGTTCGCGGTGTCGGGCATCGCGGCCGCCGCGCTGGTGGGCGTGTTCCTGTTCTGGCCGTGGGAATTCAAGGGCGTCAACGAGGAGGGCCACGGCGCCTACTCGCTGTTCACCCCGTTGGTCGGCCTGACCTTCGGCATCTCGGTGCTGGTCATCGGCATCGCGGTGCTGCTGATCCGCAAGAAGTTCATCCCGGCCGAGATCTCGGTCCAGGAACGTCACGACGGCCCCTCGCCCGAGGTGGAGCGCCGGACCCTGGCGGCGCAGCTGCAGGACGCCGGCGAGACCTCCACGCTGGGTCGCCGCAAGATGATCACCCGTACCGCGGGCGCCGGCGTCGGCATCCTCGGCATCGGCTCGCTGCTGGTCTTCGTCGGCGGCATGGTCAAGAACCCGTGGGCCAAGGGCGACAAGTCGCCGCTGTGGGTGTCCGGCTGGACCCCCGACTACGAGGGCGAGACCATCTACCTGCGTCGCGACACCGGTCGTCCGCAGGACATCGTGTTGGTGCGTCCGGAGGATCTGGACGCCGGTTCCATGGAAACCGTGTTCCCGTGGAAGGAATCCTGGCGGGGCGACGAACACGCGACGCTGCAGTCGCTGCGTGGCATCCGCAACGCCGTCATGCTGATCCGGTTGCGCACCGCCGACGCCGAGAAGGCGATCAAGCGCAAGGGCCAGGAGAGCTTCAACTTCGGCGACTACTTCGCCTACTCGAAGATCTGCACCCACCTCGGCTGCCCGACCTCGCTCTACGAGCAGCAGACCAACCGGATTCTGTGCCCCTGCCACCAGTCGCAGTTCTCGGCGATCGAGTGGGGTAAGCCGATCTTCGGTCCCGCCGCTCGTGCGCTGCCTCAGCTGCCGATCACCGTCAACTCCGAGGGCTTCCTGGTCGCCAACGGCGACTTCATCGAGCCGCTCGGACCGGCCTTCTGGGAGCGTCGTTCATGAGCCCTTCAGTCGCAGCCCAAGCCAATGGGGTGGACGAGCGGTATCGCGCCGCCGCGTTCGTGAAGCGTTCGATCAACAAGGTCTTCCCGACCCACTGGTCGTTCCTGCTCGGTGAGATCGCGCTCTACGCGTTCATCATCCTGCTGTTGTCGGGTATCTACCTGACCCTGTACTTCGACCCGTCGATGGCGCACGTCACCTACGACGGCGCCTACCAGCCGCTGCGCGGCGTCGGCATGTCCCGTGCGTACGAGACGGCCCTGCAGATCTCCTTCGAGGTCCGCGGCGGTCTGTTCGTGCGCCAGATCCACCACTGGGCAGCCCTGCTGTTCGCGGCGTCGATCATCATCCACCTGTTCCGCATCTTCTTCACCGGCGCGTTCCGCAAGCCGCGTGAGGGCAACTGGGTCATCGGCTCGCTGCTGCTGATCCTGGCGATGTTCGAAGGCTTCTTCGGCTACTCGCTGCCCGACGACCTGCTCTCGGGCACCGGTCTGCGGGCCGCCTTCTCCGGCATCACCATCGGTGTCCCGGTGATCGGCACCTGGCTGCACTGGCTGATGTTCGGCGGCGACTTCCCCGGCGACATCATCATCCCGCGCCTGTACATCGCGCACGTGCTGCTGTTGCCCGGCATCATCCTGGCTCTGATCGCCGCCCACGTGGCGCTGGTCTGGTACCAGAAGCACACCCAGTTCCCCGGCCCCGGCCGCACCGAGAACAACGTGGTGGGCGCGCGCATCGTGCCGGTGTTCGCCGCCGACCAGGGCGCGTTCTTCGCCTTCACCCTCGGCATCGTCGGCATCATGGGCGGCGTGCTGCAGATCAACCCGATCTGGAATCTGGGCCCGTACAACCCCTCCCAGGTCTCGGCGGGTTCGCAGCCCGACTTCTACATGATGTGGACCGACGGCATGGCGCGCCTGATGCCGCCGTGGGAGCTCTACCTGGGCCGGTACACGATCCCGGCGGCGTTCTGGGTCGCGTTGATCATGGGTCTGGTGTTCACCGTGCTGGTGGCCTACCCGTGGATCGAGAAGCGGCTCGTCGGCGGCGACGATGTGCACCACAACCTGCTGCAGCGTCCGCGTGACGTGCCGGTCCGCACCGCGATCGGCGCGATGGCCATCGCGTTCTACGTGGTGCTGACGCTGTCGTGCGTCAACGACATCCTCGCGTTGAAGTTCGACATCTCGCTGAACGCGACGACCTGGATGGGCCGCATCGGCATGCTGGTTGTGCCGCCGCTGGCGTACTTCATCACCTACCGGTTCTGCCTGGGTCTGCAGCGCAGCGACCGCGCGGTGCTCGAGCACGGCATCGAGACCGGCGTGATCAAGCGCCTGCCGCACGGTGAGTACATCGAGGTGCACCAGCCGCTCGGCCCGGTCGACGACCACGGTCACCCGCTCCCGCTGGAGTACCAGGGCGCCCCGGTGCCGAAGAAGATGAACAAGCTCGGCCTGGCGGGCAAGCCCGGCACCGGCTCGTTCCTGCGCGCGGACCCGAAGGAAGAGTCCGACCGCAACTTCGAACTCGAGCACGCGGCCGAACACGCCCAGCTCACCGCACTGGAGAAGGTGCAGGAGGAAGCCAAGGGCTCCTCGCACGCGCACTGACGCTCCTCGCGCGGACCGCACGACGAAGGCCCCGAGTCCATCGACTCGGGGCCTTCGGCCTGTCCGGAGACCTGGAGCCGAACCGCATGTCCGCAGGTTGTGCGCCGCGTAGTGTTCGACGCGAACACCACGGGTACTTCCCCCTGAGCCCGTGCACGCCGAGAACACCGAGGAGGAGCGCATGTCGATCATCGATAAGCTCAAGGAGTTGGTAGGCAAGAACCCCGATCAGGTCAAGGGCGGCATCGACAAGGCCGGTGACATGTTCGACCAGCGCACCGGCGGCAAGTACGCCGGCCACGTGGACAAGGGCCAGCAGCAGGCCAAGGACTTCCTGGACCGGCAGAACCCGCAGAGCCCGCCGCCGCAGCCCTGATCCTCGCGCGATCGACGACGGGCCCCGCATCGGATCGGATGCGGGGCCTGTCGTGTGTCCGCGTCGAGTGCGTCGGCGCCCGCGCGCGGCTGTCCCCAGCGCCTGCGCGCGGCTGTCCCTAGCGCCTGCGCGCGGCTTCTATGGCCTCGAACTTGGCGAAGTTGTGCCTGGCGTCGGCCAGCGCGTCGTGGGCGTCCTGGGGTACCGGCGGCAGCGGAGGACGACCGTGTGCCTCCCAGTGCTGGCGCAGTTCGTTGGTGTAGCGCGGCAGCGCGGTCGGCAGGCCCGTCATCGAGCCCCACAGCTGCACCAGCGCGACATGGTCGTAGGCGCCGGTCCACGCCCACAGTTCCGGCTGCACGGTGGCGCGCGGAACGAAGAAGGCGAACAGATCGTCGCGGATCCTGTCCCGGCTGCGCCACAGCGGCGAGGACGGCGCGGGCAACTGCGGCAGGACATGCTTGCGCACCCACGGCCCGGCCCGCTCGGGATCGAATTCGGTTGACACCGCGTAGTATTCGCGCCCGTCCTCGCAGACGACCCCGATGGAGATCAGGTCGATGGTCCGACCGTCCTCGATGAACTCGCAGTCATAGAAATACCGCAGCGCGATCGACCTTCCTCGATTGTCCCCTGGTGCCGGCCGGGTTGCCCGCGCACGCCTCACCCTATGTGGCGGGCCCCCGGGTCCGCCGCAAGGGCCCGCGGGAGTGGAACTGTCCACCCCCGCGAGGAGGATTTTCACCCATCCCGCGCGATGTCGGCGGACCCGGCGGTACGTATTCTGAACCTGTGAACTGGACCGTCGACGTACCCATCGATCGCTTGCCGGAACTGCCCCCGCTGCCTGTGGAGTTGCGCAGGCGCCTGGACGACGCTCTGGCCCGTCCCGCGTTGCAGCAGCCGTCGTGGGACGCCGAACTGGCGGCGGACATGCGCACCGTCCTGGAAAGTGTGCCGCCGATCTGCCTGCCCACCGAAGTCGAGGAACTGAAGGAGCGGCTGGCCGAGGTGGCCCGTGGCGAGGCCTTCCTCATGCAGGGCGGCGACTGCGCGGAAACCTTTGCCGACAACACCGAGCCGCACATCCGCGGCAACATTCGCACCCTGCTGCAGATGGCCGTGGTGCTGACCTACGGCGCGAGCCTGCCGGTGGTCAAGGTCGCCCGGATCGCCGGCCAATACGCCAAGCCGCGCTCCTCGGACGTCGACGCCAAGGGCTTGAAGTCCTATCGCGGCGACATGGTGAACTCGCTGATCGACGATCCGGCGTTGCGTGAGCACGATCCCTCCCGGCTGGTGCGCGCCTACGCCAACGCCAGCGCCGCGATGAACCTGGTCCGCGCGCTGACCAGCGCGGGCATGGCCGATCTGCACAAGGTGCACGATTGGAACCGCGACTTCGTGGCACAGTCCCCGGCGGGCGCGCGCTACGAGGCGCTGGCCGAGGAGATCGACCGCGGCCTGAAGTTCATGAACGCCTGCCGGGTCAACGACCCGAGCCTGCAGTCGGCGCGCATCTACGCCAGTCACGAGGCGCTCGTGCTCGACTACGAGCGCGCGCTGCTGCGCCTGAGCGAGCATCCGGTGACCGGGGAGCCGTTGCTCTACGACCTGTCGGCGCATTTCCTGTGGATCGGCGAGCGCACCCGCCAGCTCGACGGCGCGCACATCGCCTTCGCCGAGCTGCTGGCCAACCCGATCGGCCTGAAGATCGGCCCGACCACGACCCCCGAGCAGGCGGTCGAGTACGTCGAGCGGCTCGACCCGAAGAACGAGCCGGGCAGGCTGACCCTCGTCTCCCGGATGGGCAACAGCAAGGTGCGCGAGGCGCTGCCGCCGATCATCGAGAAGGTGCAGGCCACCGGCCACCAGGTGATCTGGCAGTGCGACCCCATGCACGGCAACACCCACGAGGCCTCCACCGGCTTCAAGACCAGGCACTTCGACCGCATCGTCGACGAGGTGCAGGGCTTCTTCGAGGTGCACCGCGCGCTGGGCACCCATCCCGGCGGCCTGCACATCGAGCTGACCGGTGAGGACGTCACCGAATGCCTCGGCGGCGCCCAGGACATCTCGGATCTGGATCTGAGCGGCCGCTACGAGACCGCCTGTGATCCGCGCCTGAACACCCAGCAGTCGCTGGAGCTGTCCTTCCTGGTCGCGGAGATGCTGCGCTGATACGCGGCTGAGCCCTTGCCGAGTGCGCCCGGAATGTTCCGGGCGCATGTCCGGCTCAGGGCAGCGCGACGAGAGTGACGGTCGAACCCGGTTCCACCTTGTTCGAGATGCCCGGGCTCTGCGAGATGACCACCGAACTGTCGCGCGGGGTCAGCTGACGCACCTGCACCCGCAGGCCGAGACCTTCGAGGATCTCGCGGGCGTCGGCGATGCTCTTGCCGATCACGCCGGGGATCTTCACCGCATTGGACACCACCAGCGTCACCCCCTTGCCGGGGTCGATGGTGGTGCCCTCGGCCGGATCGGTGCTGATCACGCTGCCCGCTTCGATGGTCTTGTCGTAGCTCTCGGTGGTGCTGCGTACGGTGATCCCGACGGCCGCCAGCGCCGCCTCGGCTTCCTCGACGGTCTTGCCGCGCACGTCGGGCACCGGGACCGGCCGCGAGCCGTTGCTGGTGTAGACCTTGACCTGCCCGTTCAGGGGCAGGATCGTGCCGGGCTCGGGTTCGACCTTCGCCAGGGTGCCCTCGGGAGCGGTGCTGCCGGTCTCCCCGGCGCGCACCGGCGTGAGCCCGGCGTCCTGGATCCGCGCGATCACGGAGTCGATGTCGTCGCCGGGTTGCACGGCGGGCACCTTGGGCTTGCCGTTCGATACCAGCACCGAGACGGTGGAGCCCTTGGTGATCTTGGAACCGGCGGGCGGATCGCTGCCGACCACGCCGCCGACGGGCACGGTGTCGGAGGCCTTGGGCTCGGTGGCGGCGACGAAACCGGCCTCGGTGATGGCCGCGGTCGCCTGCTCGGCGGTCAGGCCGGCGATCGGCGGGACCGCGTTGTAGCGGCCGACGCCGAGCCACCAGCCGCCGATGCCGACCAGCAGGGTGAGTGCGACGACGACCGCGACCCAGATGAGCGTGGTGCGCCGCGCGCTCGACGGGTCGGGGCCGTACGGCGCCCGATGGCTGCCCTGGTGCGGGGGTTCGTGGTGCGGCGGGGGGAGTTGTCCGTGTCCGGCGTAGTCGCCGGGGCCGTACATACGACTGTCGTAGTCGTCCTCGTGCGGCTGCGGACCGGTGACCACCCGGGTCCGGTGTTGCTGCGGAACGTGCTGCGGCGAGACCGGGGTGTGCGCGGGCGGCTGCGCGAACGCGCCCGGGGTGAGATCGGCGGCGCGGTAACGCGCGCTCAGGTGCTCGGCGGAGTCCTGCGGCGCCGGTACCCGGTAGGGCGGCAGGTTCAGCACCGCGGCGATGTGGCGCAGTTCGGCGAGCATCTCGTCGGCGTTCGCGAAACGGTGCGCGGGCTCGCGGGCGGTGGCCCTGGCGACCAGCTCGTCGAACTCGACCGGAACGCCGTCGATATAGCTGCTCGGGCTCGGCACATCGTTGTCGACTCGCTGCAGGGCGATAGCCAGCGAATTGTCGCCGGTGAACGGCACCTGGCCGGTGAGCAGTTCGAAGATGAGGATGCCGAAGGCGTAGACATCGCTGCGGGCGTCGGTCTGACCGGTGGTGACCTGTTCGGGAGACAGATAGGCGGCCGTGCCGAGGATCACGCCCGCGGCGGTGGTGTTCGCCGCGGCGACCGCGCGGACCAGGCCGAAGTCGGCGATCTTGACTTCGCCGCCGTCGGAGATCAGCACGTTCTCCGGCTTGATGTCGCGGTGCACCAAGCCCTGGCTGTGCGCGACGCCGATCGCCGCGAGCACCGGCTCGACCACGGCGCGCGCCGCGTGCGGGGGCATCGGGCCGCGTTCGCGCAGCAGTTCGCGCAGTGTGCCGCCCTGCACCAATTCCATGATCAGGAACGGATGTTCGCCGTCGATGCCCTGGTCGTACACGGCCACCAGGGCGGGATGATTGAGCCGGGCGACGGTGCGCGCCTCGAATTCGAAGCGGGTGAGGAACTGCGGGTCGCCGGCGAATTTCGGGTCCATCACCTTGATGGCGACCGGACGGTCGAGCCGGGTGTCCACACCACGGAAGACCGTCGACATTCCACCGCGGGCGATCGGCGCGTCGATCCGATAGCGGCCGTCCAGCATCTGCCCGATCACCAGTGATGTCCTCCGAAATCAGCGGCCGCGCTCTGCGACCCCCTGATCGTAACCATGCCGTTGGATGTGGACCGGGCACACCGACTACGGTTGTCTGCCGTGAGCTCATTCCCCTGCAGCAAGGACGTGCTGTCGGACTCGGTGTCCCTGTTGTCGGTTCCCGAGGTCGCCGAACGGCTCGGGATCGTGGTGACCCGGGTGCATCAGATGTTGCGTGAGCACCAGCTCCTCGCGGTGCGCCGCGACGGTGTGCCCGGTGTTCCGGAGATCTTCTTCGACGCCTCCGGCCAAGTGGTCAAGATGCTGCCCGGCCTCATCACGGTCATGCGGGATGCCAAGTACACCGACGAGGAGATCCTGGAGTGGATCTTCACCGACGACCCGAGCCTGCCCGGCAAGCCGGTCGACGCCCTGCACGGCCCGCTCGCCCGGGAAGTGGTGCGCAGGGCCGCCGCCGAGCCCTTCTGATCGTTGTCCAGCGGTCGCGTCCCGGTCACCGGCCGGGTAGCGCGGCCCTGACGAGCTGCCCGGCCGCGACGGCGAGCTTGCGTCGCCGGGGCACCACGGCGCGTTCCCGGAACACCGCGTAGCCGGAATCCTCGATGCGCTCCAGGATGCCCGCGTACAGCACGCTCGCGGTCCGGATGGCCGGGCGCACCCGCGGCGTGAGCAGGTCGATGCCCGGTTCGGCGCGGCGGTAGTAGTCGCGATCGACGGCGATCAGGTGGGCCAGCGCGCGCTGCACCCGGACGTCGGTGTGCCCGGTCGCGCGGCAGTGCGCCAGCAGATCCTCGGTGACGCCGAAGGCTTCGAGGTCCTCGGCGGGCAGGTAGATGCGCCCGCGATCGAGATCCTCGGCCACGTCGCGCAGGAAGTTGGTGAGCTGGAACGCCTCGCCCAGTGCCGCCGCCGCGGGCTCGGCCTCGGCGCGCGGTCCGACCGTGCCGAGCACCGGCAGCAGTTGCAGGCCGATGGCGGCGGCCGAGCCGCGCATGTACTCGCGCAGTTCGGCCAGGTCGGCGTACCGGTCGCGGAACAGCGGCGAGCCGGGGACGTCCATGCGCATGGAGTCCAGGAAGGTCCGGAAGTGCTCCGGCGCGATGTCGAAGCGGCGCACGGTGTCGGTCAGCGCGGCCAGCGCGGCGGGCCACGCCTCCGGCAGCGCCTGTGCGACCTCGGCGTCGCGCGCGGCGTCGCGTGGCGGTCCGGACGGTTCGCCGAGCGCCGCCCGCACCTGGGCGTCGATGAGATCGAGCAGTTCGACGGCCCCGGGGCGGGGCGATGCCGCTCCGGCATGCGACTGTGCCTCGCCGTCGTTCCCGGCTCCTCCAGGGCGGGCACCCGGCTCCGGTAGCGCGGCGATATCGACGATGTCGTCGACCACCCGGGCGAAGGCGTACAGCGCGTGGACCGCCGGGCGCTGGTGCGCACCCAGTAAGCGGGTCGCCAGGTGATAGGTCCGTCCGTGGGCCGCCGAGATGTCACGGCAGCGGCGATAGGCCTGCGCCAAGTCCACCCGCGCCGGGGCCACCCTGGCCGGGTTCGGCATGGCCTGGTCGGCCGTCGACGGGTCCGCCGTGGCCGGGTCGGGCGTGGCCGGGTCCGCCGTGGCCGGGTCGGGCGTGGCTCGGTCCGGCGCGGCGCTACCCGCCGTGGCCGACTTCGTTGCGGCCCGAGCCGTGGTGGCCGATGCCTCCGCACCCGGCTCGGCGGCGCCCGGAGCCGCCTCGCCGGCTGGTCGGGCCGGGCGAGGTGTGGCCGGATCGGGTGGGGTGGACGCGCTGTTCGCGTCCGCGGCGGGACCGCTCACGCCCGGGCGATCGTGGCGGGCTCCACCGCGGGGTGCGGGACCGCCGCGGGTCGACGCGAATCCGACGAGGAGGCTTTCAACCGCAACGGGTCCACGTGCCGCAGTGACAACGCGGCCACCACGGCCACGAAGGTCGCCGCGGCCACGTGCCAGAAGTTGTACAGGCCGATGGAGCCGTCGGGCTGGAAGACCAGCATCAGCCAGGTGCAGATGCCCACCAGCACCATCAGGGTCGTGGTCGAGAGCGCGAAGCCTGCGGCCAGCGCCAGCGGCCACGAGTAGTACCAGGGCAGCGCGGCGGGGGAGAGGATCACGATCGCGACGAACGCGATCAGGATGCCGAACACGGCTTCGCGCTCGCTGTGGCGGAACCGCCACCAGGTCGCCACGAGCACCACCACCAGCGCGACCGCGCAGAGCGTGCGGGTGACGCCGAGTACCGACTCCAGGCGCAGGTTGGTGATCCAGGTGGTCGCGTGCGCCATGACGGTCGGCAGCGACAGCCAGTTGATGATCTTCTTCGAGCCGGAAAGGGCGGTGAGCCAGCCGATTCCGACACCGGCGACGGCCGAGGCGATGACGAACACCACCGCGAACACGCTCAGGCCCAGGCCCGCGATCTTGGCGAAGGTGAGCGCGGGGTGGGGCATGTCGGGGCCGGGTTTGGCGGCGTCGGGATGCCCGGACTGCTCACTCGAGGCGGGATCGCGCTCGGCGTCCGGATCGAGAGCGGCGCGTTCGGCCGCGCGGCGTTCGCGTTCGTGCAGCATCCAGATCCACACCAGGAACGGCAGTGCCACCCCGGCGGTCGCCTTGATGGCCACGCCGATGGCGACGACGACGATGCCCGCCACGTGATGGCGTTCGAGCACCAGGGCGATGCCCGCGCACATCAGCCCGACCATCAGCATCTCGTTGTGCACGCCGCCGATCAGGTGGATGAGCACCAGCGGATTGAGCACCGCCAGCCACAGCGCCACGGTGGGCCTGCCGCCGAGATGCTTGGTCAGGTACGGCACCGCCCACATCATCAGCGCCAGGCCGGGCAGCATCACCAGCCGCAGCGCGATGGTCCCGGAGACGACGTCGTCTCCGGTGATGGCGGTGATGGCGCGACCGAGCAGCAGGAATACCGGGCCGTATGGGGCGGTGGTGGTGGTCCAGACCGGGCTGACATTGTCCAGCAGCACACCGGGATTGGCGACCGGTCCGACCGTGTAGGGATCGAAGCCGTCGCGCAGCAGCGCGCCCTGGGCGAGATAGGAATAGGCGTCGCGGCTGAACATGGGCACCGCGAACAGCAGCGGGAAGATCCAGATGCCGACGATGGCCCGCAGTTCGTTCAGGGTCACGTGCACGGGCCGCCCGCCGAGGCCGAGCGTGCTGCGGCCCAGGCGCACCCAGGCGGTGATCATGGCCAGCACGCCTGCCCAGATCAGGATCGTCGACAGCGCGTATCCGTGTCCGAAGCGCAGCCAGGACAGGTGCAGCGCCTCGAGCAGTGGGTCGCGGGTGCGGACACTGCCCGCGCCGAATCCACCGAAAGTGATCAGCGCCGCGCCGACGAAGCCGAGCAGCGCCGCGTGGCCTTCCGGGCTGCGCGCGAAGTCGGCCCAGGCCTGCATCCGAGTGCGGCCTCCGCCGGGAACGGCGCCGGTCACGGCCTGGGCGGGGGCTGCGGTGCTCGTGTCGGGGGGATGCATGTCGTGTCGGTTCCCCCGGGCGAGATCGGCGGTCGTAACCGCGTGTGGATATGGTCGGCAGTCAGTTTAGTGCTTGCTCGCGGGATCGCTCGCCCTGGTCCGGGCCGGTTAGCCCGCGGTGTGTCCGGCGGCGCCGATGATCCGGTGTGCCGCGAGTTTGCCCGACAGCAGGACGGTCGGCACCCCGATACCGGGAACGGTTCCGCAACCGGCGAGAACCACATTGTCGGCGAAGCGGGGCAGGTTGCGGGTACGGAACGGCCCGGTTTGCCGGAACAGATGCGCGGCGGCGAACGGGGTGCCCGCCAGCATGCCTTTGTCCCGCCAGGTGTACGGAGTGTCGAGGTGGTCGACGGTGAAGTGCTCGGCGATGCCGCGGTAGCCGCGCTCTTCCAGCAGTGTCAGCAGTTCACCGAGGTATGGCCGGGCCAGCCGGTCCCAGTCCAGCGGCGCGCTGTCCAGGTTCGGGCAGGGCGCCAGCACCGAGAACGGTTCGTGGCGGCCGTCGGGGCGGGTGACCATCAGGTCGGGATCGGTCAGCGCGGGCCGGGTCAGCAACAGCGAGGGATCGCTCATGAGCCTGCCCTTGCCGCGGCGGGTGGCGATCTCGCGGAAGGTCTGTTCCCAGGCCGCGCCGAAGTCGATGGTGTGGTGCGCCTGCACCGGCCACTGCGCGGTGATCTCGGCGGGGACGGTGCCGTGCGCGACGACGGCCGAGGGGGAGGCGCGCAACCCGCGTCTGCGCTGGCCGCCGAATCGCTCGATCGACCCGAGGTCGGCGGTGAGCACCACCGCGTCGCACGGCACGGATTCGCCGTCGGCGAGCAGCACCCGGGTGGCGCGCTTGCCGGTGTAGTCGATCCGGACGACCTCGCTGTTCAGTCTCAGCGCACCGCCCGCGTCGGTGAGTGCCGAGGCCATCGTCTCGGCGACCGCGCTCATGCCCCCGCGCGGGAAGTAGACGCCGAGCGAGGTGTCCATGTGCGGGATCGCGGCGTAGACGGCCAGCGCGTCGGCCGGGGCCGTGCCCGCGTAGAGGGCCTGGAAGGTGAACAGCCGCGACAGCCGGCGGTCGGTGAGCAGGCGGTCGATCCTGGCGCCGAGCCTGCCGAAGCCGCCGAGCCGGACCAGGTCGAGCAGCGCGGCCCGTTTCGCCGGTTTACGCACCATGTCCAGCGGCGAGTCGAAGTCGGTGTCCATGAACTCGGTGAACTCGGCGCGGTAGATCGCGGCCAGCCAGTCCCGCAGTCGCCGGTAGCGCACGGCCTCGTCCGGGCCGCAGGCGCGCGCGACCTCCTCGGCCATCAGGTCGGCGTCGGCGAAGACCCGGATGTCGGAGCCGTCGGCGAAGCGGGCGTGATAGCTCGGCGTGAGCGCGAGCACCTCCAGCGGGACCGGTGCGGAGGCACGGGTGTGCCCGACGGCGGCCAGCGCCTCGTCGATGAGCTCGGGCAGGGTCAGCACGGTGGCGCCGGAGTCGATCCGGTAGTCCGGGCCGGTGTAGTGGCCGACCCGGCCACCGGGATGGTCCGCGCGCTCGAGCACGGTGACCTGCCTGCCGGAGCCGGCCAGATACAGCGCCGCGGCCAGCCCGGACAGGCCCGCGCCGATCACGACGATCCGATCCGCCGGTCCCGCAACGGTTTTCATCTCCGACTCCCTCGTCACTGGCTGGCAGTCCTGACCGGACGCGGACTGTTCGTGCGTCCCGGGCATGCGAATACCCCGGTGCGGAGGTTACCCGCAGCGCACCGGGGCACCGTTCGGCACCCGAACCGGCGAGACCGGGCCGGAGATGCTGGAGCGGGGGTCAGGCCTAGAGGAAGTCCACGTCTTCGAAGTCGTCGTCTTCGGGAAGCGCGGAACACGACCGGGGAACCGGGAAGTCTCGCCGCGTCGGCAGCGAGGCGCCGAGGATCACCCGGCGTTCGGTGAGGGCGGCCAAGGCCTTGCCACGGCGCTTGCCGGTGCCGCGCGGGGCGGGCCCGGCCCCGACGGTGATCACCCGATGGGCGGGCGACACAACGGCTTTCATGCAGTCCTCCTGGTAGCGGCCAACGCCATACCGCGAAGGGTCTGCTTCGCGGCGGGTGTGGCCGAACTGGTTTCCAATGCGGCCAGGCCGCGGTCGGTGAGATCGGCGATGCGGCGTTCCACATCGTCGACGGCGCCGAGCTCGACGAGCACGGCGCGTAGGCGTTCCACGTCCTCGGCACCCAGATCGGTGCCGATGCTGTTCCGCAGCAGTGCCGCCGCGGCGTGGTCTGTGTTGTCGGCCCGGCGCAGCGCCTCGGCCAGCAGTACGGTGCGCTTGCCCTCGCGCAGGTCGTCGCCGGAGGGCTTGCCGGTCACCTCCGGGTCGCCGAACACGCCGAGCAGATCGTCACGCAGCTGGAAGGCGATGCCGATGTCGGTGCCGAAGGTGCGGTAGGCGGCGATCAGGCCCTCGTCGGCGCCCGCGAGCGCGGCGCCGAGGTGCAGCGGCCGCTCCACGGTGTAGGCGGCGGTCTTGTACCGGTTGATCCGCAGCGCGGCCTCCACCGAGTCGTCGCGGCCGGCTTCACCGTTGATGTCGAGCAGCTGCCCGCCGAGTACCTCGGTGCGCATGAGCGCCCAGACCGGGGCGAAGCGGGCGAGCGCCGCTTCACTCAGGCCGGCGGCGTGCACCATGTCGTCGGCCCAGGCCAGCGCGAGATCCCCGATCAGGATGGCGACGCCGATGCCGAAGTGGGCGGGGTCGCCGGACCAGCCGCGCTCGCGGTGGCGCTGTTCGAAGTCGACGTGCACGGTCGGGAAGCGCCGCCGGGTGCGCGAGGAATCGATGATGTCGTCGTGGACCAGTGCACAGGCCTGGACGAGTTCGAGCGCGGAGCAGGCCGTGCGGACCGGGCCCGCCTCGGCGGAGTTCTCGTCGCCGCCCGCGCCGAGCCAGCCGTGCCAGGCGAAGGCAGGCCTGGTGCGCTTGCCGCCGCGCAGGACGAACGATTCCAGGGTGTCGGCGGCTTCTTCGAAGACCGGGCCGAGCGCGGCGACCGAGGGACGGCGGTCGGCGAAGAACGCGACCAGCGCGGCTTCCACGGACGCGACGAATTCCACGGACCCCAGGGTCGGCGCGGGGGCCCCGGCGGCAGGGGTTCGTGTCGGAGTACCGGGTCCGGCGGACAGAGGAACCTCCATGGTCACGGTGTCGTAGCTGCGCGGATGTATCGGGCAGTATTCAGGGCAGAGTTTTCGTGGCAGGCGTGATCGCGCTCGTGTGTGCGGGTTCACGATGCTGCCGTCACGAAGAATACTCGCATGTACGCAGGGTGTGTCCGGCGGGCTCCCTGTGGTTCGGAAAAATCCCTCTACCTGCGATTCTGCCGGGAACCCGCGAGCGGGCTCTCGGTGCGACGAGCTCTCACTACACTGGACCGGTGACTTTCGATCCCGCGCCCGCGTCCATCTCCGGCACGCCGTCGGTGGTGCAGAGCCTGCGTGCCCACGAGGGCCGTGCGGTGCCGTTCTCCGTCGAGTTCAACCCGCCCCGCGATGCCGAGGGCGAGGCGCGGCTGTGGCGGGCGGTGCGTGAGTTCGAACGCATGCATCCGGCGTTCGTGTCCATGACCTACGGCGCGGGCGGGTCGACCAAGGACAGGACGGTGCGCGTCACCGGCCAGCTGGCGCAGGAGACCACCCTGCTGCCGGTGGCCCACCTGACCGCCGTCGGGCACAGCGTGGCCGAGCTGCGGTCGCTGGTCGGCGCCTACGCCGACTCCGGCATCCGCAACATCCTGGTGCTGCGCGGCGACCCGCCCGGCGATCCGCTCGGCGAATGGCACCGCCACCCCGAGGGCGTGGAGTACGCCGAGGAACTGGTGCGCATCGTTCGCGACCTGGGCGACTTCCACGTCGGCGTCGCCTCCTTCCCACAGGGCCATCACCGTTCGCCGGACCTGGATTCCGACACCGCCTTCCTGGCCGCGAAACTGCGTGCGGGCGCGGAGTATTCGATCACCCAGATGTTCTTCGAGGTCGACCACTATCTGCGCCTGCGCGACCGGATCGCCGCGTTCGATCCCGTCGAGGGCGCCAAGCCGATCATCCCCGAGCTGATGCCGATCACCTCGCTGCGCACGGTCACCCGCGCCGAGGAGCTGTGCGGGCGTCCGCTGCCGGCCGGGGTGCTGGAGCGGCTGCGCCGGGCGGCGGGCGACGGACCGGAGGAGAACCGGGCCGCCGTGCGGGAGGCGGGCATCGAGATCGCCACCGAGATGGCGCAGCGCCTCATCGACGAGGGCGCGCCCTGCCTGCACTTCATCACGCTGAACTTCGCCAAGGCGACGAGCGAGGTACTCACCAACCTCGGTTACGGGGTGAGCCCCGCGCCCGCCCGCGCCTGAGGTTCGACACTCGCCCGCAGCCGTCGTGTCGGCCGCGGGCGATTCGAAGCCCTTCGTCGGGTGAGTTTGCCCAGGGAGGTGGTGAACTCGGTGCTGCCCGAACCACGCGGCCGCGCGGTCACCGGCGTCGATGTCCACGCCGCCAGGCAGCCGGGATCCGGGCCGACCGGTCGACGGGCGGCCACGGGTGACCGGGGTCAGGCGGCCGCGGCCTCGAGCAGACCCCAGGCCTCGGCGAGCAGACGGTGCGATTCCAGCCGCGCCTCGTGGTCGTGGGTGACGCTGGTGATCAGCAGTTCGTTCGCCCCGGTCGCGCGTTGCAGCGCGTCCAGCCGGCCGACGACGGTCGAGGGTGAGCCGACGAACTGGGTCAGCAGGCGGTCCTCCACGACGCGGTACTGCTCGGGCGACAACGGCGCCGCGGTGGCGGGATCGAGCACCTCGGTCGCGCCGCCCTCGGCGCGGATGCTGTGCACCCAGTGCCCGTAGGTGGAGGCCAGATGCCGGGCGGTGGCGTCGTCCTCGGCGACCACCACGTCGGCAGAGACCACCACATACGGTTCGGCGAGCTCCACCGACGGGCGGAATGCCGCGCGATAGGCCCGCACCGCGTCCAGCGCGGTCGCGGGCACGGTGTGATAGGCCACCGCGAACGGCAATCCGAGCCTGCCCGCCAGTTCCGCGCTCTCACCGGCGCTGGTGCCGAACAACCACAGCTGCACCCGGGCACGCTCGCCGGGTACCGCGTGCAGTTCCACGCCCTCGGGCGTGCGGTAGCTGCCGTCGAGCAGCGCCCGCACCTGGTCGACGTACTCGCTGAAGTCGATCGGCTGCGCTCCGGGCAGCTGCAGGGCCTGCAGCCCGGCGAGATAGCGCTCCTTGACCGCCAGGGCACTGAAATCGAACGGGGGCGGAACGACGACGCCGTCGCGCACCCGCACTTCGGCAGCCGGTGCACCGGCCGAACCGCCCGCGTCGGCGCCGCTCGGCCCGCGCTCCCCTCCATCGGCCGCGGGCGCTGCGCGGTTCCCGGCGGTCGGCTCTCCCGTGGCGACTGCCCGTGTGGTCGGCTGCGGAACGGCTGCGCTCCCGCCCGCCGCGCTCCCGTTCGCCCCCGGCGCGGCTTGCCCGAACTTCGCACGCCGGTGCGCCGAACGGCCGAGCCCCAGGTCGAGCCTGCCCGGATAGAGCGCGTCGATCGTGCCGAATCCCTCGACGACCGAAGCCGCCGTGTGGTGGCCTGCCTGTACCGCCCCCGACCCCACCCGGATGCGGGAGGTGGCGGCCGCGACGAGCCCGATCAGGGTGATCGAGCTGGAACTGGCGACCTTCACGAAATGGTGTTCGGCCAGCCAGAACCGGTGGTAGCCCCATTGTTCGGCGCGCTGGGCCAGCTCGATGGTGTTACGCAGCGCCTGCTGCGGCGTCGATCCCGCGCTGATCGGGGCCAGGTCCAGCACCGACAGCGGCACGTTCATCGCAGGCCGCCGTCCAGACGCGGATCCTGTTCGCCCGCTTCGATCGCCACCCGCAGCCGGTTCTGCTCGGGCGCGACCGGGCAGGTGGCGAATTCGGTGAAAGCGCAGGGCAGGTTGACCGCCCGGTTGAAGTCGAGGGTGACCGCGCCCTCGGCGTCGGGCGTGGGCAGGGTGAGCGAGCGCGCGGTCGGGAAGGTGGTGACCCCGCTGGTGGCGTCGGTGAACAACACCCGCAGTTCCACACCGGTGCGGAACACCACGACCCGCTCGGTCGCCGGGCCGATGCCGAATTCGATCTCGCCGATCGCGTTGTGCCGGTGCTCGAGCCCGTCGATCACCGCGCCGGTGGTGACCGGGCGGGGCGCGGGGTAGGCGGTGAACCGGCCCTGAACCACCCAGCGCGGATCGGGCGAGTAGGCCGGGATGCCGGTGAAGCGGGCCAGGGCCGGCGCGTCCGGGTCGTGCACCCGCACCCCGTGCCTGCCGGTGCGCCGGATGACCTCGAGGATGCGGCGCTCGTGGCGCACCTGCACGCCCGGCGCGCCCTCGGCCGGGACCAGGATCCGCACGCCGGCGATGTCGCTGCCCTCGGCGACGAGGCGGTCGCCCGGCTGGGCGGTGATGAACACCTTGTTGTCGGTCACCCACCAGGTGCCGGGGACGCCGGGCAGGCGACTCGGTTCGTCGGTGAGCCAGTGCAGACCGGTGAGACTCAGGAAGCCGAGCGGATCGCGCAAGTTGTCCTCGCGGGTGCTGTGCCAGCGGGCCCATTCGGTTTCGAAACTGGTGACGGTGCTTGTCGTCATGACGCTCGGGCTCCTTCGTGTGCGGTGCTGTGCTGGTGCGTGTGGTGCGGGTGAGGCAGTCCGAGATGCTCACGCAAGGTGTCACCCCGGTACTCGGTGCGGAAGCTGCCGCGTTCCTGCAGTTCCGGCACGACCCGCTCGACGAACTCGTCGAGCCCGGCCGGGGTCAGGTGCGGGACGAGGATGAACCCGTCGGCGGCGTCGGTCTGCACGTATTCGTCGATCTCGGCCGCGACCTGCGCCGGGGTGCCGACGAACTGCTGACGCGCCGTGACCTCGATGACCAGCTCGCGAATGCTCAGGTGCTCCGCGCGTGCCTTCTCCCGCCAGGTCTTCGCGACCGCGAGCGGATCGCGGGCGTGCCGGACCCGGCCCCTGGTGATGTCCGGATCGCCGGTCGGATCCTCCTCGGGCAGCGGCCCGTCGGGGTCGTAGCCGGAAAGGTCGCGGCCCCAGATCTGTTCGAGGAAGGCGATCGCGGTCTGCGGGCCGACCTGCTGGCGGCGGATGTGCGCGGCGCGGTCGCGGGCTTCCTCGGCGGTGTCGCCCAGCACGAAGGTGGCGGCCGGAAAGATCTTCAGGTGATCGGGGTCTCGCCCGTACTTCGCCAGCCTGCTCTTCACATCGGCGTAGAAGACGCGCCCGGCCGCCAGCGTGCCGTGCACGGTGAAGATGGCATCGGCGGCCGACGCGCCGAATTCGCGGCCCTCGTCGGAATCGCCCGCCTGCAACAGCACCGGATGCCCCTGCGGACTCGGCGGCAGCGTGAACGGCGCCGCGATGTCGAACTGCGTGGACCGGAACTCGGTGACCGGCACTTCCCGGGCGAACACCCCGGCCTCGCGGTCGACCACCAGCGAATCGGCAGGCCAGCTGTCCCACAGCGCCCGGCTGAGCTCGACCACCTCGGCGGCCCTGCGATACCGGTCCGCATGATCGAGATAGCCTCCGCGACGGAAGTTCTCGCCGGTGAAGGCGTCCGAGGAGGTGACCACATTCCAGGCCGCGCGCCCGCCGGAGAGATGGTCCAGACCGGCGAACTGCCTGGCCAGCTCGAACGGCTCGTTGTAGGTGGAGTTGATGGTGCCCGCCAGACCCAGCTTGTCGGTCACCCCGGCCAGCGCGTTGAGCACGGTGAAGGTGTCGGGCCTGCCGACCACGTCGAGATCGTGGATGCGCCCGCGATGCTCGCGCAGGCGCAGCCCCTCGGCGAGGAAGAAGAAGTCGAACAGGCCCCGCTCGGCGGTGCGCGCCAGATGCTCGAACGAGGCGAAATCGATCTGACTGCCCGAGGCCGGATCGCTCCACACCGTCGTGTTGTTCACGCCGGGGAAGTGCGCGGCCAGGTGAACCTGTTTGCGAGGACGCTGCCGGGTCACGACGGCACTCCTTCCGTGAGGGCCGCGTAACGGCTGACAGGGCGGGGCAGACCCAGCCGGTCGCGCAGCG